>NZ_QDAH01000041.1 GCF_003075415.1 Microvirga sp. KLBC 81 | reverse complement strand
GGAGGAACGCCGCGCCTCACCGAAGCGGGATCCCCGGCACAAGCCCGGGGATGACGGAGAACTGGATTGGACAGCCGCAGAATGTTCTCTGTTCGTTCTTGACTTCTGTCCTAAGCTCGGCTATATCGTGTCTTGTCCCGGCTCACCGAGGGGCGCGCTCGCGAGGCGTCGCAGGTTGTGGAGCCGGGGCACGGTCCTGCGGAGGAGGCTGAACGCCAGCCCACCGGCAGGAGGCCGCCCGCAGGTCCCGAGCGACCGCTGCGGTGTCCGCCTAAAGAAGCCGTGCGCGAGGAGCCGTTCGGTTCCAAGCATCATCATCACAGATCGAGCCGGACCGCTCCTCGCGCCCCCCTCGACCCATTCACCCTCGGCAGGCTCGCCAGCCGAGGCCGCTTCCGTTTGGCTCTTTGACATCGCTCGCCCGCGTCTTCCCAGGCGAGCGCAGCGAGGGAAGGGGATCATTTTCATGCGCTGCGCTCAGGATTCCCCCGATCCGATGGGCCCTGCGCTTCTCATGATCGGGATCACCGGGACAGGGCGGGTGATGGTGGGGCCCTGGGCGTGAGAACGATCCCGGGTTCCGCTGTGTAGCCCTGGGATGACTCACAGGAAAAAAGTTTCCAACTTGCGTTCCTGACCCGAAACGCCCATATAGCCATTGGGAGGTTGGCGAGGGACGTCTCGCTCGCCAACCGGGTCAGGTCCGGAAGGAAGCAGCCCTAACGAGACCGAACGGGTCTTCGTCCAGCCTCCCACCTTCGAGTTTCCCAAAGCCTTGCAGCCGATGGACGACACCACAGCCGGCACGCCCCTGAACGACGAGCCGGCCTTGCCGGGTTTCCCGGCCGCGCCCGTATCCGAGGCGCAGTCTTCGCCCTATCGCGTCCTTGCCCGCAAATACCGCCCCCGCACCTTCGACGATCTGATCGGCCAGGAGGCGATGGTCCGCACCCTTTCGAACGCCTTCGAGACCGGGCGCATTCCCCAGGCATGGATGCTCACCGGCGTCCGCGGCGTGGGCAAGACCACCACGGCCCGCATTCTCGCCCGCGGCCTCAACTACCAGAAAACCGACGGCGCCGGCGCACCCACCATCCACATGCCGGAACTCGGCGTGCACTGCCAGGCGATCATGGAATCGCGGCACGTGGACGTGCTGGAGATGGACGCCGCGTCCCATACCGGCATCGACGATGTGCGCCAGATCATCGACGGCATCCGCTATTCGCCGGTTTCGGCCCGCTACAAGGTCTATATCATCGACGAGGTCCACATGCTCTCGGAGAAGGCGTTCAACGCCTTCCTGAAGACGCTTGAGGAACCGCCACCCCACGCGAAGTTCATCTTCGCCACCACCGAAATCCGCAAAGTCCCCGTCACGATCCTGTCGCGCTGCCAGCGCTTCGACCTGCGCCGCATCGAGGCGGACAAGCTCGTGGCGCATCTCGCCCGCATCTGCGCGGCCGAGGGCGTGCAGGCGGAGCAGGAGGCGCTTGCAGCCATCGCCCGTGCGGCGGAAGGCTCGGCCCGCGACGCGCTCTCGCTGCTCGATCAGGCGATTGCCCATGGCGCGGGCGCGGTGACGCCCGACACGGTGCGCGACATGCTGGGATTGGCCGATCGCACGCAGGTCATCGATCTCTTCGAGGCCGTGATGCGCGGCGATGTGCCGGCCGCTTTTGCCGGTCTTCGCTCGCAGTACGATGCCGGTGCCGATCCGGCGGTGATCCTCTCCGATCTCGCCGCGTTCTCGCATGTGGTCACGCGCCTGAAGCTGATCCCCGAAGCCGCGAGAGATCCGGCTCTTTCGGAGATCGAGCGCACGCGCGGTCTCGATTATGCGCAGAAGCTCTCGGTGCGCACGCTCTCGCGCGCTTGGCAGATGCTTTTGAAGGGCATTCCCGAAGTGCAATCCTCCAACCGTCCGATCTCGGCGGCCGAGATGGTGCTCGTGCGCTTGGCTTACGCCGCCGATCTGCCGACGCCGGATGAAGCCTTGCGCGCGCTGAAGGACGGCGCGCCGCTGCCGTCCGGCGGTCCTGCGCCTGCACCGTCAAGGCCATCGGGTGGTCCGTCCACTTCCGGCAGCATGGCACTTGCGACGTCGCAGCCTCAGCCGCAGCCTCGCCCTCAACCGGCACCTGCCGAGCCGACGATGCGGTTGCGCCGCTTCGAGGACGTGGTGGCGCTCGCGGGCGAGAAGCGCGAGATCGTGCTGAAGGCCGCATTGGAGCGAGACGTGCGCCTCGTGCGGTTCGAGGAAGGCCACATCGAACTCAGCCTCGCCGAGTCCGGTAACCGCACCATCGCCAACGATCTGGCGCGCGCGCTTCAGCAATGGACCGGGCAGCGCTGGATGGTCTCGCTTTCATCCGAGGAAGGTGCGCCCACATTGCGCGATCAGGCGATCGCTGCGGATCGCGAGCGCAAGGAAGGCGCGGCCAGTCATCCTCTCGTGCAGGCGGTTCTGTCCAAGTTCCCTGGTGCGCAGATCGTCAACGTGATCGAGCGCGCGGAGAAGGTGGGCGAAGACACTGAGACTGAGATGAGCGAAGCCGAGGTGCTGGCGGCGCATGAGGCGGACGCCGACGACGAAATGTTCTAATCGAGGAGCGCGGTCATGAAGGACATCATGGGACTGATGAAGCAGGCTCAGGCAATGCAGCAGAAGCTGCAGGATGCCCAGGCCGAGCTGGACAACCTCGAAGTCGAGGGCAGCGCCGGCGGCGGTGTTGTCACCGTGAAGATCTCAGGAAAAGGTAACCTCAAGGCGATCAGCATCGATCCGTCGCTCATGAACCCGGACGAGAAGGAGATCCTCGAAGATCTCATCGTCGCCGCCATGAACGACGCGCGCGGTAAAGCCGATCGTGCGGCGCAGGAGCGCATGGAAAGCCTGACCAAGGGCCTGCCCCTGCCGCCCGGCCTGAAGCTGTTCTGAGGCATCGATGGCCCAGCACGTTGCCGGTCCCGAGATCGAGCGTCTGATCCAGCTTCTCGCGCGTCTCCCGGGCCTCGGCCCGCGCTCGGCGCGTCGCGCTGCGCTTCATCTCATCAAGAAGCGGGACACGCTGCTCAATCCGTTGAGCGATGCCATGCGCATCGCCAACGAACGGATCGTCGTGTGCTCGTCCTGCGGCAACGTGGATACGTCCGATCCCTGCACCGTCTGCCGCGATCCCAAGCGCGATCCATCGATCCTTGTCGTGGTAGAGGATGTGTCCGATCTCTGGGCGCTCGAGCGCTCCGGTGCGATCAACGCGAGATATCATGTGCTCGGCGGCGTGCTCTCGCCGCTCGATGGCGTTCGCCCCGAACACCTGAACCTCGATCGCCTCATCGCCCGCGCCTCCGAGCCCGGCGTGACGGAAGTGATCCTCGCGCTCAACGCCACGGTCGATGGACAGACCACCGCGCATTACATCACCGAGTTGCTCGGGCACCTGCCGGTAAAAGTGACGAAGCTCGCCCATGGCGTGCCGGTCGGCGGTGAGTTGGATTACCTCGATGAAGGAACGCTCTCCGCCGCCATTCGTCAGCGCACGTCGTTCTGACCTGCATCGATGATCTCAGGCCGGTACTCGATATAGAAACCCACCACGCAGCACCAGCACCGCAACAGCGAACAGGAACGCCGTGGCGTAGAGAACGCTCCGAATGTCACGCACTGGTACCATGACAGGAGATGGCTCGGTTCCGGTATCGCGTTCGGAAGGTCGGGCAGTGAAAACGCTCTGCTAGCGCATCGTCCGGACCCGAAGGGCCGCGCCAGCGAAAAGTGGACCCAGTTTTCCGCATCAACGATGCGCTCATTAATGGGAGAAAGCATCGGATTGGCCCCAAAAGTGGCGTCCACTTTTGGGTCCGATGCTTTAGGCTGTTGTTCTCTTGTGCAGGTGACAGGGGCCGATCTCGTTGCTAAGCAAGGCTCGAACAACCCTTTTGCTCCGAGTGAACCCATGTCCATGACCGACCTCGCCCGTACCATCGACGCTGCCTGGGAAGACCGCGCCAATGTCAGCCCCTCCACCACGGGCGCCGTGCGCGATGCCGTGGAGCAGGCCATGGAACTGCTCGATTCCGGCAAGGCCCGCGTGGCGGAAAAGGCCGAGGGCGGCGAATGGCAGGTGCATCAATGGCTGAAGAAGGCCGTGCTCCTGTCCTTCCGCCTCAACGACATGGAAATCATTAAGGGCGGCCCGGACGAGGCGACCTGGTGGGACAAGGTTCCCTCCAAGTTCAACGGCTGGGGCGAGAACCGTTTCAAGGCTGCAGGTTTCCGCGCGGTGCCGAACTGCACTGTGAGGCGCGGTGCCTATATTGCGCCTGGCGTGGTGCTGATGCCTTCCTTCGTCAATCTCGGTGCCTATGTGGGCGAGGGCACCATGGTGGATACCTGGGCGACCGTCGGCTCCTGCGCACAGATCGGCAAGAACGTGCATCTTTCCGGCGGCGTCGGCATCGGTGGTGTGCTCGAGCCGCTTCAGGCCAACCCCACCATCATAGAGGACAACTGCTTCATCGGCGCCCGCTCCGAGGTGGTGGAAGGCGTAATCGTGGGTGAAGGCTCGGTGCTCTCCATGGGCGTGTTCCTCTCCGCCTCCACCAAGATCATCGACCGCAACACGGGCGAAGTCTTTGTTGGTCGTGTGCCGCCCTATTCCGTGGTCGTTCCTGGGTCTCTTCCTGGCAAGTCTCTGCCGGACGGCACCCCCGGCCCCTCGCTCTATTGCGCCGTCATCGTCAAGCGCGTCGACGCGCAGACCCGCGCCAAGACGGGCATCAACGAGTTGCTGCGGGATTGATTAATGGACACCTCGCCTCTCTCCCTCGCTCAATCGCTCCTTCGCTGCCCGTCGGTGACACCGGAGGAAGGCGGTGCGCTCTCTTTCATCGAGCGCGTGCTGAAGGAGGCGGGGTTTGAGGTGCATCGCCCGGTCTTCTCCGAGCCGGGCACGCCGGACGTGGAGAACCTCTACGCTCGCTACGGCATGGGCGAGCCTTACCTGCTCTTCGCTGGTCATACGGACGTGGTGCCGCCGGGCGAGGTCAGCCGCTGGCGGCATGATCCGTTCAGCGCCGAGATCGAGGATGGCGAGCTTTACGGGCGCGGCGCGGTCGACATGAAGGGCGGCATCGCGTGCATGATGGCGGCGGCGCTCGGCTTCATCCGCGACAATCCGGATTTCGGCGGCTCCATCGGCTTTCTCATCACGGGCGACGAAGAGGGACCCGCCATCAACGGCACGGTCAAGCTCCTCGAATGGGCGAAGGGGCGAGGCGAGCGGTTCGATCATTGTATCCTTGGCGAGCCGACCAATCCCAACCAGCTCGGGGACATGATCAAGATCGGGCGGCGTGGTTCGCTCACCGGCAAGATCGTGGTGGAGGGCAAGCAGGGGCACGTCGCCTATCCTCACCTCGCGGACAATCCGATCCCCGGCATGCTGCGCCTGCTGGAGGGGCTCCTGCGCGAGCCGCTCGATCATGGCACGGATCATTTCGATGCTTCGAACCTCGAGGTGACGACGGTGGATGTGGGCAATCCCGCCTCCAACGTGATCCCTGCCGAGGCGAGAGCCACCTTCAACATTCGCTTCAATGATCTCTGGACGCCCGAGAGCCTGGAAGCAGAAATCTCCAGCCGCCTGAGCGAAGCGGCCGGTAACAGTGTTCGATACAGGCTGCACATGGCGCCGACGAATGCCATTGCCTTCCTCACGCCACCGAACGAGTTCGTGGGCTTCATCGCCGATGCGATCGAAACGGAGACGGGTTTCCGCCCGAAACTCTCCACCACGGGCGGGACATCGGATGCGCGTTTCATCGTGAAGGAGTGCCCGGTGGTCGAGTTCGGCCTCGTCGGACAGACCATGCATCAGGTCGACGAGCGCGTAGCAGTGGAGGATCTCAACCGGCTCGCTGCGATCTATCGCAAAGTGTTGAACGCCTATTTCGCGCCTAATCCCTAGGGATAAGCGCGGCTTTATTGTACTAAAGTCGGAGTTCTGCCGGAACGTTTTGCGACTCCAGCCGGTTTCCCGTGAGCATCCCAATCCATGTGAGGCTGCTCATGATCGTCACGGCAGATGAGGTCAACCGCTCGTTCAGGGGAACGCTCGACCTGCTCCACAGCAGGGCCGAGGGACTGAAATCCTTCGACATGAGCGAGCGAGGATTCTGGCGCTCGTTTACCGCGATCTGGCTGACGCTCCCCGCTTACGTCGTCTCATTGGCATTTGAGCGCCTGCGCCTCGGCCTCCTGCAGCCAGACCGCTCCCTGCTCGACAATGTCTGGATCGATCTCGTGGTGGCGCTCGGCCATGTGGCGAGCTTCATGGTGCTGCCCCTCGCCATGATCTGGATCGCTCGCCGCTTCAACCTGACGAAGGCCTATGTGCCTTTCGTCATCGTGACGAACTGGATCACGGCCATGGGCCTGCTCGTGCTGTCGGTGCCCGCCATGCTCCTGCTGCTCGGATGGGCCACGCCGGCGCTCGCTAGCGTCTTCAGCCTTGCCTTCGCGGTGATTATCGTGCGGATGCAATGGTTTGCCACCAAGGCGACACTGGGGCTGTCGAACCTTCCGGCGATTGGCATCGTGCTGCTCGGGATCGTGCTCAACTCCTGCGTGGGCAGCATCACCCGCAGCCTGCTCGGTTAAACCGGATAATCGACGCCGATCAGATAAAGTCCTGTCGGAGGTGCCATGGGACCGCAGCGGCTGCGGTCTCGCGCTTCGAGCGCCGCGCGCACATCGTCCACCGGCCAGCGTCCGGCTCCGGCACGCTCCAGCGTTCCGGTCATCGAGCGCACCTGATGGTGCAGGAACGAGCGGGCGGAGGCGTAAATCCGGATCTCGTCGCCGATGCGCTCCACATCCAGCCGGTCGAGAGTGCGGATCGGGCTGTTTGCCTGGCACTCCGCGGCACGGAAAGTTGTGAAATCATGCCGCCCAATGAGCATCTGGGCTGCTTCGTGCATGACGGCTGCATCGAGATGCCAGGCCACATGCCAGACGCGGGAGGCGTCGAGTGTCGGCGGAGCGCGGCGATTGAGAATGCGGTAGACGTAATGCCGCTTGATCGCCGAGAGGCGTGCGTTGAAGGTCTCAGGGACCATCTGCGCCGAGATGATTGCCACGGGCGCGGGCCTCAAATGAGCGTTGGTGGCGTCCCTCACCGTATCGGGCCGCCATTCCCTCGTTAGATCCACATGCACGACCTGATGGGTCGCATGAACACCGGAATCCGTGCGCCCGGCGCAATGGATGCGGACCGTCTCACCGGCGAAGCGCGCAATCGCATCCTCCACCGCCTGCTGGACGGAGAGTCCATTCGTCTGATGCTGCCAGCCTGTGAATGGCGTGCCGTCGTATTCCACGACGAGCTTGTAGCGGGGCATGTCACTTCAATTCTGCAAAGGCCCGGGCGTAGGACACCGGGCCATGGGCCTCTTTTCCCTTCTCGGAAAGAGCAAGGGCCTGGAGATAAGGCCCGTCATAAGGGGTTTTCAATGGCCTTGCCAGTTGGGGCGTGAACCCGAAACGGCTGTAATAATTCGGATCGCCGAGAACGACGGCCAAGTCATATCCAGCGGCCGTGAGCCTCTCAAGGCCTTTCCGGACGAGGGTCGAACCGATGCCCTGTTGCTGAAACTCGGGCGTAACCGCCAGCGGTGCCAGCACGCAGCCTTTGACGGAAGGTGTTTCATGAAGAGCCAAGTGCGAGAAGGCGATGTGGCCGACAGGCTTATCCGCATACGCCATAAGGGAGAGGATGAGATCGCCGTCATGATGCAGGCGGCGGACGAGGTCGGCTTCGATCAGCTGTCCAAAGGCAGCCTCGTAGACGGCATTAACCGCGGACCAATCGGCGGCTTCCTCTACGCGGATACCCATGGACGAACCTCATAAGAAGCGGGCGCTCGGACTGATTCTCACGCCACGAAGGAACTCATCGAAGGCAACGGGGCCCTTGCCGGCGCGCTGAACCTGAATCAGGCGAACAGCCCCATCGCTACAAGATACCGTACCCTCGCTGTCGAGAAGTGTCCCTACGTCACCCGAGCCTTTCCCCAACGCAGCTTTCAGAACTTTCACCCGCTCCTCACCCTTACCGAAATCAGCGGTGAAGAAGGCACCGGGGAAGGGGGACAGACCGCGGATATGGTCATGTACGGCCTGTGCAGGCCTGGACCAGTCGATCCTGGCTTCCTCGTTCTTGATCTTGTGGGCGTAAGTGACGCCCTCTTCCGGCTGTGGTGTAAAACTCAAGCCGCCGCGGGAGAGGGCCGCGAGTGCGCGGACCATCAGGTCGGCACCCAGCACCATCAGTCTGTCGTGGAGCTCGCCTGCATTCATGTCGGGAGCGATCGCCACCTTCTCGACCATGGCGACAGGCCCGGTATCGAGCCCTTCCTCCATCTTCATCACGGCAACGCCCGTTTCCTTATCGCCCGCCATGATGGCGCGCTGGATCGGCGCTGCGCCGCGCCAGCGGGGAAGAAGGGAGGCGTGGAGATTGAGGCAGCCGAGTTCCGGCACCTCCAGAATGGTCTTCGGCAGGATCATGCCATAGGCCACCACGACCGCCACATCGGCATCGAGGCTGCGAAACGCTTCAGCAGCCTCTTCGCTGCGCAGGGTCTTGGGCGTGAAGACGGGAAGGCCGAACCGGTCTGCCATCTTGTGGACAGGAGAGGGCTTCAGTTCCATGCCTCGCCCGGCGGCAGCCGGCTCGCGGGTATAGACGGCGACGACCTCGTGACCCTGGCCGACGATCTCCGCAAGCGTGGGCACCGCGAAGTCCGGCGTGCCCATGAAGACGACGCGCAGACTCATGCTCCGGCCTCGCGCCTTGCAGCCTTCTTGAACTTGGTCATGACCCGGTCCCGCTTGAGCTTGGACAGATAGTCGATGAACAGAACGCCGTTCAGATGGTCGATCTCATGCTGCACGCAAGTGGCGAGGAGGCCATCTGCCTCCTGCTCGACTGTCTCGCCATTGAGGTTCATGTAGCGGAAGCGCACCCGGTCAGGCCGCTCGACCTCCTCGTAGTATTCGGGGATCGACAGGCAGCCCTCCTCGTAGACCCGCTTTTCCTCCGAGGCCCAGGTGATCTCCGGGTTGATCAGCACCATCGGCTGGCGCTCGTCCTCGGATTTCGACACGTCCATAGTCACCATGCGCAGGGGCACACCGATCTGGATCGCGGCAAGGCCCACGCCGGGGGCGTCGTACATGGTTTCCAGCATGTCGTCTGCCAGCTGGCGGATCTCTTGCGTGATTTCCTTAATGGGCTCGGAAACCAGGCGGAGCTTGGGATCGGGGATGATAACGAGGGCTCTGATGGTCATGATCGCGGGAGATAAGGGCTTATAGAAGGATGGTCAAATCGTTCGTGATATGTTCGGATGCCGCCGTCAACGGGAAGGGTGGCCATGAACGATATTGTCCTGATCCTCGGCAATCACGCCCTGACCTGGGGGCATATCGTCATCGGAATGGCGGCTTTGAGCCTGCTGCTCCTCACCCTCGTGACAGTGCTGCTCCTGAAGACGCGCCGGGAGAAGGCTCTGGAAGCAGCGCTTGCGGAGGAGCGCGCTCGTGAAATGGACGACAAGGTGGCCGAGCTCACGCGCATCCAGGCGGAGATGACGGGGCGCATGCAGACCATGGCCGAGGTTTTCGGCTCCCGCCAGAGCGACTTCATACGCATGATCTCGGAGCGGATTGACGGGCTCCAACATCGGGTAGGGCAGGGATTGGAGGCTTCGACGCGCCATCAGAGCGAGAACCTGTCGAAGCTCAACGAGCGGCTCGCCGTGATCGATGCGGCTCAGCAGAACCTCAGCAGCCTCACCGGCGAGCTTGTCGGGCTGAAGGACATCCTCGCCAACAAGCAAAGCCGAGGCGCTTATGGCCAAGGGCGCATGGAGGCGATCATTCGCGATGGGCTGCCCCCAAATGCTTTCGAGTTCCAAGCAACCCTCTCCAATAGAACGCGGCCCGATTGCCTCGTGCGTCTGCCGGGCGATACGCGCGGTCTCGTCATTGATGCCAAATTTCCACTGGAAGGCTTCACTTCCTTCCGTGCGGCAAGAGGGGAAGAGGCGCGTGCCCGTGCCGCCGCGAAGGTGCGCAGCGACATGCTCGTGCACGTGAAGGACATTGCGGAAAAATATCTCATTCCCGGTGAGACGCAGGATATCGCCATGCTCTTCGTGCCGGCAGAGTCGATCTATGCGGATCTCGCCGAGCATTTCGACGATGTGGTGCAGAAGGCGCACCGCTCTCGCATCGTCATCGTTTCGCCATCACTTCTCACGCTCGCCATTCAGGTGATGCAGGCCCTCGTGCGCGATGCGCGCATCCGCGAGGAAGCGCGTGTGATCCAGATCGAGGTGCAAAAACTTCTCGAAGATGTGAGCCGTCTCGACAGCCGCGTGGCCAAGCTCGATGCTCACTTCCGGCAGGCGCAGGACGATGTAGTGCAAATCCGCGTCTCGACGGAAAAGATCGTCAAGCGTGGCGAGAGGATCGAGACGCTCGAATTCGAGGATGGGGATGCTCAAGCTCGCGCCGAGATGTTGAGGCTTCAAGGACGCGACCTGCGTATCGTCGAATAGACCGGAACCGCCTTTCCATCGCGACGTTCTCCCAACTCTAGCCGAGGCGCCACGCGAATGCGGGCGCTTGCATGTTGGACGACGTCACACATCGGGAAGGATTAAGCGCTATGGGTCTCTTGTCGAAGGACATCAAGTCGCTGGACGATCTCTTCGTTCACACCCTGCAGGACATCTACTACGCCGAACAGCAGATCACGAAGGCGCTGCCGCAGATGATCGAGCAGGTTTCCGATCCGCAACTGAAACAGGCATTTCAGACGCATTTGGGCGAAACCCAGCAGCAGATTCAGATGGTCGAACAGGTCTTCCGCATGCACGGCCATGATCCGAAAGGCGTGACCTGCCCGGCCATCGACGGCATCATCGACGAAGCGCAGGAGATCGCCGGCGACATCGATGATCCGCAGGTTCTCGATGCCGCTTTGCTTGCCGCCGCTCAAGCCGTGGAGCACTATGAAATCACCCGCTACGGCACGCTCGTGGCCTGGGCCAAGCAGCTTGGCCGTCAGGACTGCGCAGGCGTCCTGCATCAGATCCTGGATCAGGAAAAAGCGACGGATCAGAAGCTCAATCGCATTGCCGAGAGCAAGATCAATACGCAGGCTGCATGAGTTTTCTGACGGAAAGCGGAATGGCCTCCTTCGGGAGGCCATTCTCATTTGGAGACGTTTACTTCACCGGCAGTGCGTATTGACGCAGAAAATCCGCGAGATCGTTGGTGATGTAGTCGATCTCCGGCGTTTTCACCGCCTCCTGCTCGAAGCTCTCCCGGAAGGGATCAATCGTCTTCGGAACGATCAATGTCGTCGTCATGCCGAGCTCATGCGGCACGGTGAGATTCTTGGCGATATCCTCGAACATGGCCGAGCGCGAAGGCTCGACCCCGTGCTTATCGAGAAAGCGCTCATACGCACGCCTTTCGGGCTTGGGCACGAAGTTCGATGCGGCGATGTCGAACACGTCCTCGAAATGATCGAGGATGCCGATCTTCTTCGCCACGTTCTCCGCGTGCTTGCGCGAGCCATTGGTCAGAATGAGCTTGCGGCCCGGCAGTTTCTCGATCGCCTCGCCGAGGCTGGCATTCAGCTCGATATCCGTGTGGTCGATATCATGCGCGAAATCGAGGAAGTCGTGCGGGTCGATGTCGTATTCGTTGATCAGAGCCCGCAGGGTCGTGCCGTGCTTATGATAGAAATATTTCTGCAGTGCTCGGGACGACATGCCGTCCAACCCGAAGAGCTCCGCAATATAGAGGGTGATGCGCTCGTCGATCTGCGGCCAGACCCGCGAGGTGTGCGGATAGAGCGTATTGTCGAGGTCGAAGACCCAGGTGTCCACGTGCGAGAAGGCGCGGGAATCGGGAGACGACAGGTGGTTTTCGACCGGCGGTTTAGCGTTCATGGATCCCAAAGACGGCAATGGGGCCGTGCGGCCCCACTGCTTTCAATATAGGGATGTTGGGAGTGCCCGAAAAGGGGGCAGCTCAGCCACGCCGGATCAGCGTGCCTGCGCCGTGATCGGTGAAGAGCTCCAGCAGCACCGCATGCGGCACCTTCCCGTCCAGGATGACAACGGCCTCCACGCCCCGCTCCAGGGCGTAGATGCAGGTCTCGATCTTCGGGATCATGCCATCGGTGATGGTGCCGTCGGCGATGAGGCGGCGGCAATCCTCGATGGTCATCTCCGGGATCAGGTTCTTGTTCTTGTCCAGAACGCCCGGGACGTCCGTGAGGAGGAGCAGGCGCTTGGCGGTCATGGCACCGGCGATGGCACCTGCAAAGGTATCGGCATTGACGTTGTAGGTCTGACCGTCCTGGCCGATGGCCACGGGGGCGAGAACCGGGATGAGTTCGGCGCTCAGAACCTGGTCCAGAACCTCGCGGTTCACCTTTTCCGGCTCGCCGACAAAGCCGAGATCCACCACCTTCTCGATGTTGGAATCGGGATCGACAGCGGTGCGGGTCGCCTTGCGGGCGACCACCATGTTGCCGTCCTTGCCCGAAAGGCCGACAGCCTTGCCGCCCTCGGTGCCGATCCAGCCCACGATCTGCTTGTTGATGGAGCCCGCGAGGACCATCTCGACCACTTCGACCGTTGCCTGGTCAGTCACCCGCAGGCCGCCCTTGAACTCGGATTTGATGCCGAGCTTGTCGAGCATCTTGCCGATCTGCGGCCCGCCGCCATGAACGACGATGGGCTTGATGCCGGATTGTTCGAGGAGCACCACGTCCTCGGCGAAATCCTCGGCCGCCGCACGGTCACCCATGGCATGGCCGCCGTACTTGATCACCACGACCTGCTGGTCATAGCGCTGCATGTGCGGCAGGGCCTGGACAAGCACCTCGGCCTGCACATGGACGTCGGGGAGCTGTTTGGAATCGGACATAGGCGGCTCCAGCGGGTGGAAAGAGGACGAAACGGCCTGCCTTCTAGAGCATCGGACCCAAAAGTGGAATGCACTTTTGGGATCCATCCGATGCTCATTTCTTGAGTGGCGCATCGTTCTTTGCGGAAAACCGGGACCACTTTTCGCTGGCGCGGCCCTTCGGGTCCGCACGATGCGCTGAAGCGCAGCCTCATGCAAACAAGGGCTTCAGCCTCGCAGGCGAAGAAGAGCGGAAGCCGCCACCAGAACCCAGCCGAGCATCAACAGGACGCCGCCCGTGGGGGCGGCTCTGGGGAAGAGGGCGATCCCAGCGAAAGCACGACGAGCGAGGTCGCCACAGAAGAGGGCAAGGCCCAGGACCAGGATATAGCCGGCGACCTGAGCCAGGGTCGGGTGAACGGCCCCCGCCGAGATCAGGGCCGCCAGGGCGAGAAGACCGGGGGCATGGAAGAGGAGGAACTGGGCCGCCGTCGTGAGATTGCCGCCCGTCATGTGCGCCGCCGCTGCGGAAAGGCCTACGCCCAGGGCGCCGGAGAGGCCGGCCAGAGAGATGAGGAGGCGAGTCGCCAAGGTCACAGAGCGCCTCTCTCACTGAGCAGCCGTGCAATCCCGGCGCGCAGCTCGGGGATGCCGAAGCCGGTTCGGCTTGATGTCGGCAAAACCTCAGGGTAGGCGGCCGCACGTTTCGAGATCTTCTCCGCGGTGTCGGCGATTCGCTTCTCGAGTTCGCCTTTCTTCAGCTCATCCGCCTTCGTCAGCACGATCTGGTATGAGACGGCGGCAGTGCCGAGCGTTTCCAGAACCCCTTCGTCGACCGGCTTGATGCCATGGCGGGCGTCGATCAGCACATAGACGCGGGCGAGGCTGGCGCGGCCACGCAGGTAATCGTGGATCAGCTGCGTCCAGGCATGGACCTTCTCCTTGTCCACGGCCGCATAGCCATAGCCGGGCATGTCCACGAGGTGGAGGCGGTCATTGATGTTGAAGAAATTAAGCTGCTGCGTGCGCCCCGGCGTGTGCGAGGTGCGCGCGAGCGTATTGCGCCCGGTGAGCGCATTCACGAGGCTCGACTTGCCCACGTTGGAGCGTCCGGCGAAGGCGATCTCGACCTTGCTTTGGGGCGGCAGGCTCTTCAGGGAATTCGCAGCCCAGATGAAATCGGCCTCGCCCGCAAAGAGCTTGCGGCCAATTTCGACAAAGGGGTCGGTGTCAGGTACCGTATCAGTCATGGGATCTCTTATCGGCGCTCGGAGGATATTCTTCAAGGCGTGAAACTTCGCCGTCCAAGGCCTGACAGGCTTCTTCAGATCCAGAATGGATCAGATTTGCGCAAGTTCCGAGCAGCTCTCTCGGCCTGTGAGAGGAGCTTTTTCTCACGGCGCTCGGCCCGCTCCGGATCCGACTTTGCCAGGGCAGGCATGATGCTCGAGCCGACGGAGATGTCGTTCAGCTCACCCAGAATGTCCTGAAGGCGCCTGAGGGTGGCAAGCCAGGATCGGCCAGGCTTTTGCGCACGATCCCGGAAGACGCCTTCAAGGAACTCGGAGCTATAGCGCAGCTTCTTGATGCGGAGTCGAAGTACATGGAGGTCCTGCGGCTCGATCTCGGCGATGCACTTCACGCGCTTGCGGATCGGTTTCCAGCGGCGCGTCAGCTCTTCCACCGCTTGACCCTCGATGGGGTGCTGCCGCATCTCCGCGATAGATTGATTTTTGCGCTTCAGCCAGCGGCCCGCTTCGATCCAGGCAGCCGCTCTTAAGACAATGCGCATAAAGCGCCGGGATGACAGTGTCTCAAATAGTTTGTCATAAGCCTTTGCGCGTTTCCGCTCGGCCCTCTTCAGCTCAGCTGCGTGTGCGCCCACATCGGCGGGCTTGTGCACGCTGGCAATCAGCACATCGAGGTCGCGCGCGGGGCCGAGCTGTTTTCCCGCCCACCGCAATTCGTCCCTGACATCCCTGCTCTCCCGGTTCGTCAGCATGGGCTTGAAAAGGGAGATTGCCGCATTGAGCCGGCGAAATCCCACACGCATCTGGTGAAGGGCCTCTGCATCGTGGGTCCGGCGAAAGATCTCTTCGTTGCGAACGACTTGGGACAGGCACGACCGGGCAATGATCTGAAAAGCCTCGGCGCAGGATGTTCGCGGCGATAGGTCGATTTTGCCTGCCAGGACAGGGCGTGCAGCCATGCCATCGATCAAGTCGTATCCACGCTCTGATTTCGTGATCGGCGACAACCTGAGAGGAGCACTTTCTGCGAGAGTGCATGCGAAGGAGAAGAGGGCTGAAGCGTCACCTTTCTTCAATTCGAGTTCCACTTCGCAGAAGCCCGCATTCTGAGATCCTGCCGAAGCCTTCGCGCGGTCCAGGGACAGCTCGATCACGGCATTATCGTGCTCGATCAGGAAAGCTTGTCGTTCCGTCTCGATGATGAAGGCGGGGGCAATCCGCGAACGAATTGCCTCGTCGGAAATGATCGCAGCGAGAGGTGTGCCCGATGCCGCCGCAAAGTCGATGCCATTCTCGACTGGGCATTCCCACTCCCCGCGATCAAGGGCAAGACCGCGCGTATCGCCTTCAGCCTTGATGGTCTGGATGGAGTGTCCATTCCGGCGACGCACACGCAACGTCAGGCCTGTACGGCGCAAGGCATGATCGGTGGTGTCGTAGTAAGTGGCGTACAATTGCCCGCTCTGCTCGGGCAAGGGCTTGGCCCTGGCCAGCAGGGGATGCCTGAGAACGGCATCCGCAGCACCTGAGGTGAGTTCAAGCTTCAGCTCGATCTCGCGCGCATGCTGGTGGCGTGGAAGAGTGTCCATGCGTCAAAGCCGTCGCAATGTCCTTGCCCCGATATAGTGCAATGCCACAAAGGCACAACGGGCCTGTCAAACATCTTCACTGCTATGCCCAAAAGAAAATCCCCGGGACTGGCCCGGGGATGATCGTTTCTGGATGGCTGGATCTCAGCTCTGGGTCGCGCTTCTGCGCGAGAAAGTCTTGCGCAGGTTGTCCCACAGCTCGATCTTCACGCCGTTGCGCTTCATGATGAAGGCCTGCTGAGTGACCGAGAGCAGGTTGTTCCAAGCCCAGTAGATCACGAGGCCGGCCGGGAACGAGCCGAGCATGAAGGTGAAGATCACCGGCATCCAGGCGAAGACCTGCTTCTGCACCGGGTCCGGCGGCTCCGGGTTCATCTTCATCTGCAGCCACATGGTGATGCCCATGAGGATCGGCCACACGCCGAGCATGAGGAACGGCCCCAGCACAGGCACCGCGCCCGGGTTGTAGGGAATGAGACCGAACAGGTTGAAGATGGAGGTCGGGTCGGGCGCCGCGAGGTCGCGGATCCAGCCGAAGAACGGCGCGTGGCGCATTTCGATGGTGACGAAGAGCACCTTATAGAGCGCGAAGAACACCGGGATCTGGATCAGCACGGGCCAGCAGCCCGCGACCGGATTGATCTTCTCCTTGCGGTAAAGCTCCATCAGCGCCTGCTGCTGCTTCATCTTGTCGTCGGCATAGCGCTCGCGGATCGAGACCATCTCCGGCTGCACCGCCTTCATCTTCGCCATGGAGGCGTAGGACTTGTTGGCGAGCGGGAAGAACAGGATCTTCAGGATCACGGTCACGAGAAGGATCGCAATGCCGAAATTGCCGAACAGTCGGTAGAAGAAGTCCAGCACCTTAAAGAGGGGCTTCGTGATGAAGTAGAACCAGCCCCAGTCGATCATGAGGTCGAAGTTCTTGATGCCGAGCGAACTCTGATAGGCATCGACGGTCCCCACTTCCTTCGCGCCGGCGAAGAAACGCTGCGTGGACTCGACCGTGCTGCCCGGCTGGATGGTCTGCGCTGCGCCCTGCAGGAACGCATTATAGGTGCGGCCCACCTGGCTCTGCTGGGACGTGAAGGCGCCCTGATAGGTCATCGCCTGATCCGGAATGACGGTGGCAGCCCAATACTTGTCGGTGATGCCGAGGAAGCCGCCCTGCACGCCGTCCCATGTCTTCTGGGACACGTTGGAGCCTGCAACTGGCGTTTCCTTGTCCAGGGTGTCGTATGTGATCTCCTGGAGACCGCTGTCACCCAGAACGCCGATCATGCCCTCGTGCAGCACGTAATAGCCCAGCGTCGTCGGCCTACCGTGACGGGACACGAGGCCGTAGGGCTGCAAAGCCACGGCCGCGGAGCCACGGTTCTCGACCGTGCTCTTGAACGTGAACATGAACTTGTCGTCCACCGAGATCGTGCGGCGGAAGACGAGACCCTGGCCGTTGTCCCAGGTCAGGGTCACGGGCGTGGAGGGGGTGAGCCGGTCGCGGTCGGCAGTCCACTCGGTGCTGGCGTTGGGCAGGTTGCCTGCCTGAGCGCCGAGCCAGCCGAATTCCGCATAATAAGGGTTCTGCGTGCCTTCCGGAGACAGGAGCACGATGTTGGGGCTCTTGGGATCGACCGTCTCGCGATAATTCTTCAGCGACACGTCGTCGATGCGGCCGCCGCGCAGATTGATCGAGCCTGCGATGGCGGGCGTGTCGATGGTGACGCGCTTCGAATTGGCAAGAGCAGCCTCGCGGGACACGATGGTGGGGGCTGCCGGCGTGCTCGGCACCGTTCCCGGCACCGTCGGCGAAACGCCGCCGGCCTGGCTCGGGCTCGGAGGCGGGTTCGGTGCGGCGGGGTTCACCTGCGTGGATTGCTGCTGCTGCGCAGCCTGGCGCTGCCTTTCAGCCTCGGGAGCTGCAAAGAAATATTGCCAGCCCAGCAGAACCGCCAGCGACAGGGCGATGGCGAGGATCAGGTTTTTGTTGTCTTCACGCATGGGAATGTCCGCGACGCTCGCCTTTAAGGGGAGGTGAGGAGGGGAGGGGGCGATCAGAGAGGTGGGCGCTTTTCGGCTTGGTTACAACCCGCAGCGCACGCCGAAGATCGTCGATGAGCACGTCGTAATCTGCGGTCAGAATATCGCGCCGGCCGATGATGACGACATCCGCATTGATGGTTGCGTAGTCCTGTCCTGCCGCGGGAACGGCAGCTCGGAGCCGACGCTTGATCCGGTTGCGCTCGGTGGCGTGGCCAACCCGTTTCGTGACGGTCAGGCCGACCCGAAGGCCTGTTTCCGAGGTGTCGGGATCAGAAGTCTCGCGCAGGCGCGCCTGCACCGTCATCCGCTCCGTATGAAAGCGGCGGCCGGAGGCCGCCGCGACGAAGTCAGGTCTTTTCGTCAGACGCCCGATGGTCACATGTGCGCGAGGCTCGCGCATCGGGGGTCCTTAAGGCTGCTTACGCCGACAGGCGCTTGCGGCCATGGGCGCGGCGAGCAGCAATGACCTTACGGCCGCCCTTGGTCGCCATGCGCGCACGGAAGCCGTGGCGGCGCTTGCGAACCAGCTTGCTCGGTTGATACGTCCTCTTCACGGTACATCTCCGGTCGAAAGGGGCAGCGGTGCTCGAAGGCTCGCGCCCGTCTGGTTAGATAAGGGGTCGCCCCCGAAACTGTCTCGAAAAAACGATCAGCGCCCCAAGAAGAGCGCTGTCAGCTTGCGGGCTTATGACGGAACGGAGGGGCAAAGTCAACGCCGCTCTGGCCTTTATGCGGCAATCAGGCTGCCTAAGCCCCTCACTTCTTCCTGAAAGAGAGCCCGGTAGGCCTGAGAAGATGAGGCGCTATATAGAAGCTCCTGGTCGGGAGGAAGCGTGGCAGACAAGCATGATATACCCGAAGGGGAGGTGACGAGCCTTAAACTCTGGAGATGTCTGCCCCTTGCGATCCTCCTGATCGCCGTCGGGACGGTCTTCGCCACGGGCCTCCACCGATCGCTGAGCTTCGAAACCTTCGTCCATTACCAGGTTCAGCTCCGGCAGATGGTGGCAGAGCATCGCCTGCCGATGCTGGGGCTTTATGTGCTCGTCTATGTGTCCGCCGTGACCCTGTCCCTGCCGGCTTCTGCCTTTCTCACGACCATCGGAGGCTATCTTTTCGGCTGGCTCCTGGGCGGCACGGTCGCTTCCATGGCGGCAACCCTGGGGGCGACGAGCATCTTCCTGATTGCTCGGACCTCCCTCGGGAGGCCTCTCCTGAAGCGGGCGGGCTCCAGGATCCAGAGCCTGGCGGAAGGCTTCCACAGGCGGGCCTTTTCCTATCTTCTGTTCTTAAGACTGATGCCGGTCATGCCCTTCTGGCTGACCAACCTGGCAGCCGCTTTCTTCGGCATGCGGCTGAAAAGCTATATCTTGGCGACCTATGTCGGGATGCTTCCGGTCTCCTTCGCCTTTGCCTTTGCCGGATCCGGGCTCGACGAGGTCATTGCCAAGCATGAAAGGGCCCGCCAGCAATGCCTCGCTGCCAGCGGGGCAGATTGCACGATCGACTTCGACGCCAAGAGCCTGCTGACGCTCGAGCTGATTATCGCCCTGGCGGTCCTAGGAATTTTGGCATTGGCTCCCATTGTGGTCAGATATCGACGGACAGGGGGCAACCATGAAGACAAGGAAAGAGAAGCCCTATGAGACGTTAAGGCCCGGCCTCTGCATGATCGGGGCCGGATCGGCCGGCCTGTCGGTGGCGGCCACCGAGGCCCGGGAGAGGCATGGGACCATCCGGACCCTGCGCTGGAGCTTTTCGGAGAACGACAGGGCTCGGACCGAGGGGACAACAGTGGGCCATGTGAAGGCCGTTGTGACGCCGCGCGGGAAAATCCTGGGATGCACTATCGCCGGGGCTCATGCCGGCGAACTGATCATGCCGTGGGTCCTCGCCTTGACGGAAGGATTGAAGGTTTCCGATCTTGCCGGCTTGGTCTATCCGTACCCCACCTTCTCCGAGGTGACGAAGAGCACGGCGGTGGAGTTTCTGAAGCCTTCGGCTCAGAATCCTTGGGTGCGGCGGGCGATCGGATTGCTTCGCCGCTTGGGATAGGGGACATGAGCGTCGAGCGGCCGCAATCGTTGGCATGGCGGATCCTGAGCCAGTTCGGGCTTTCCGCGCGCCTGCTGCTGTTGACCATCCTTTTCGTGATGATCGCGGAGGTGCTGATCTATGTGCCTTCGATCGCCAATTTCCGCCAGACCTGGCTGAACGACCGCATCGCGGCGGCGCAGATCGCCGCCATGGTCCTCGATGCGGCGCCCGAAGAGAGCCTGCCGGAAGATCTCGAACTGCGCCTCCTGCAAGGCGTCGGGGCCCAGGCCATCGCCCTTCGCGGCGGAGGGCGCAGGAGCCTTCTGGCCATCAGCGATGTGCCGCCCGAGGTGAGCAAGAGCATCGATTTGCGGGATGCGAAATGGATCGATCTCGTGAGTGATGCTTTCGATGTCCTGTTCAATCCGGCAGACAAGCCGATCCGGGTGATCGGCCACGGCATGGGGGTCGATTTCGTCGAGATCATTCTCGATCAGCGCCCCTTGCGCGCCGCCATGCTCGATTTTTCCCGCAACATCCTGGTTCTGTCGCTCTTCATTTCCCTCATCACGGCGAGTCTCGTCTATCTCACGCTGCAGTGGGTCATCGTGCGGCCTGTGCGGAGATTGACCGGCAACATCGCGGAATTTTCCGGCAATCCCGAGGACGCCTCCCGCGTCATCCAGCCGACGGACCGGGCGGATGAGATCGGCCTTGCCGAGCAGGCCCTGGCGCGCATGGAAACGGCCTTGGCCGATGAGCTTCGCCAGAAGCGGCGTCTCGCGCAGCTGGGCCTTGCCGTCAGCAAGATCAATCACGAGCTGCGTAACATGCTGACCACGGCGCAGCTTCTGACGGATCGTCTCGAGCGGGTGAACGACGAGACCGCGCAGCGGGTCGCGCCCCGGCTCGTGGCCACCCTCGACCGCGCCATTGCCTTTTGCGAAACGACGCTTGCCTATGGCCGCGCCACCGAGCCCCTGCCGCAGCGCCGCCTGATTCCCCTCGCGCCGTTGATTGAGGACCTCTCGAATCTGACGGATCTTGCACCGGAAGTCGGCATCGCCTTCAAAGCCCATGTGCCGGAGGGTTTGATGGTCGATGCGGACAAGGACCAGCTCTCACGAGTGCTCGTCAATCTCGTGCGCAACGCGGTGCATGCCCTGAGCCAGACCGGACCCAGCCAGGGCCAGCCCTGCATCGACATCAAAGCCAGCCGAGAGAGGAATACAGTTACCATTCTCGTTGAGGATAACGGCCCTGGAATCCCGGAGCGGGTGAAGGCCGATCTCTTCAAACCCTTCCAGAGTTCCGCCCACAAGGGTGGCACAGGCTTAGGCCTGACGATTGCGGCGGAGCTGATCCAGCTTCATGGCGGCACGATCAGTCTCGACGAGGGCGAGGGCCACACCTGTTTCCGGATCACGATCCCGGATCGAGCCTCCGTCCAGGAGACAAAATGAGCTTTGTGCAAAATCTCTTCAAAGGAGGCTTGCCAAGCGCGTCAGAACCCTTTAAGTCACCCGCCTCGGCTGATGTTGCTTCTCGCAACGACCGGCCGACCAAGCGCCCGTAGCTCAGCTGGATAGAGCACCAGACTACGAATCTGGGGGTCAGAGGTTCGAATCCTTTCGGGCGCGCCATTTATCTCCTTGCAAAATCAGGATCTTATAAAGCTAGCTTGTTCCCGCGAGTTTGGCTTGTTCATCCAGGATAACACCGGCGTAACACCGCCTGCGATTTCATGGTGTGCTTCCGCTGTAGCGATCTTACGTGGTCGCTGTCTTTACAGCGCAACAGCAGCGACATTGCTAATTTCCCATCTGTCACGCCTTCGCATCGTTCCTAACACGCGGCCGTGGGGTAAAAGCGCAGCGAGTTTGGGGATATCCTGACCTCTATGGAAGCTGCTTCACAGGTTTGGAGACGCTGTATCACTCTGTTCTACAGCATCGGACGTGAAAAGTGGATTTGCACTTTTGGGACCCATCCGATGCTTTCTCCTTCAATGAGAGCATCGTTGAGAGCGGACCTTCGGTTCCGCACGATGCTCTAGAACTGAGGATGCAAACCCTGGATATTTGCGAATGGTGGTTGGAGAGCCTGACTTCGCTCGAGCAGTTCAGGGAGCCGGGGAGAGCCGAGACGGCCTCCGAAAGACTCGCATTTGATGGCAGCCGCGACGTTGGCGATCTGCGCAGACCGCAAGACCCCCCAATTATTGACCAGACCATAGACGTATGCACCGTGCCAGACGTCGCCGGCATTCAAGGTATCCATGGCGCGAATTGGTAAGGATGGGAGCTCATATAAAGTGCCCTCCGATTGTTCGCGCTGCCATATCAATGCACCAGCTGCGCCCAGTGTTACACCCACGACTTCCGCCCGAAGATTCCCTGCAACCTCCAGCAAGGCCTCTCTGGGCGTTCCTCTGCTTGTGAGGGAAAGCAATGCGGGCTCCGAAAACAGAACGTGATCTGCAAGCGAGATCATCTCCCGGAGCGCTTCCGGAGGCGCGATATCAGCATCAAGAATGGTTGGGATGCCGTGACGGCGTGCCTCCAGCAAAACGGCTCTCGCTCCTTCCAGCCACCGCATGTCGACAAGAACGGCGCTCGCTTCCGCGATCTCACCAAGAGGCAGCCAACCCGGATCATTCTCCAGTGATGAATCGGTGTAGGGTACGACCAGCCTTTCGCCGGCACTGTCGACGAGAATAGTGGAGAATGCTGTACGGGCATCCTTGATCCGGCGAATATGATCGGTCCGGACAGCCTCTTGTGACAGGTCGAGCAGGAAGCTGTCGCCGACTGGATCGTCGCCGATGCGGGCCCAGAGTTCGACATGTCCGCCAAGGCGAGCGATTGTAATGGCGGCTGCCGTCGCCATTCCGGATGCAGCCTGAACGGCTTTCTCGGGTAATATCTTGGTGCCATGATCGGGGATATGATCGACCTTGAAGATGGTGTCCCAGAAGGCGCAACCGAGACAGATTACAGGCTTTTCGTTCATCGATACCGTCCGGGTCGTTTCAACAGCTGTCGTCGGGCAGGGCGACTGCATCGACAGTGTGAGGGAGTGCACGAAGACCGTCACTCCAGCTTAAGGGCTCGCGAACGGGCATTCATGATATGCGCGACGGCAGCCTCCACGGCAGCAGCAGGATCTCGCCGCTTCATTGCGGCGATGATGGCGAGGTGTTCATGCATCACCGGTATCACAAGGTCTTCGTCGAGACTCGTTTCACTCTGACGGATGAGCCGCACCTTGATCCAGTTCACGCGGTAGGCTTTCGAGATGATATCATTGTTGAGTTCGTCCACGATTTTCTCGTGAAATTCGCGGTCAACCCGCTGAGCCTCGGCCACAAGCGCATCCGTCATGCCTTTTTGCGCCGATGCAACAATCGAGCGATGCGCGGCTTCGATCTGCTCGATTGCTGCGTCGCTCGCGCTCTGTGTGAAGGATGCAACGGCTTCCCGTTCCAGAATCATTCGAAACTGAAATGCATTGCGGATCAAGCCTATATCGAGAGGCAGGATCTGCAGTCCACGCTGTGGGACCGTGATGATCAACCCTTCGGCCTCAAGGCGCGGGATCAGTTCCCGGATTGCTCCTAGCGGCTGTCCTGTAAGGACCACGAGCTCACGTTGGGTGACGAACTGACCGGGCTTGATCTCGCTGCGCAGCAGATGTTCCGTAAATGCGTCATAGGCGCGCTCCCGTAGTTTGAGTTCGGTGCGAGGCGCTTGGCGGGCCATGGTCATTCAATTGCACTCGCTGAGAGCCCAAAAGGCTCGAGCAGCTCGACGGCTTGGGCAATACTCTGCTGGTCCAGAGTAGAGAGAGGCGGTCTGACTGCCGCCCAGACGACGTCTCCTCTTGCATATGCCACGAGCGCCTTCACCATCGGAACCACGGAATGGCGTGTGATCTCCTGAACAAGGCTGACAATGCGAGGGTCATCACGTCCATTCTCTGCCAAGGCGATCACGGCCTCGGGAAGAATATTGGCAACGCCGCAGATGGAGCCCGCGGCCCCAGCCGCACAGGCACGCCCCAAGTATGTTTCGTCGCCAACGAGAATATCGAGGTGAGGAAATGCCTTGATCAAGGCGAATGTCGCCTCGGGATCGCATGCGCTGTCCTTCACGCCCCTGATCGCGTGAGGATAGCGCTCCACGAGGCGAGCGATGACATTGTGCGACAATGGCACGCCGGTCATGCCGGGGATGTGATAAAGAATCACATCCCGAAGATCGCTGCCGACCGCTTCGAAAACCGCCGCATACCAAGCGAAGACGGCCTCGTCGGCAGCTGGCCTGAAATAGAAGGGTGGCGCCAGAAGGACGGCATGAGCGCCACGGCGCAGGGCTTGGCTTGTGCTGTAAGCGGCCTCCTCCAGCGAGCAGGCGATGACGCCCTCGACCAGTTGTTCCGGCAGAACGCCGAGGCTGATGAGGTCGTTGGCGACACGCTCCCGCTCAGCAGCACCTACGGAAGGGCCTTCGCCGGTCGTCCCGAAGATCGTCGCTGTTCGGCAGCCCCGGGCGAGGCAGTCCTTCGCGTGATGGGCGAGACGTTGAACATCTACTTTACCCTCCGCAAAAGGGGTGACGAGAGCGGGACTGATGCCGAAGCTGAGGGACAAGAGAGCCTCCAGAGGCCTGAAATGAGGCCTGATCAAATGTTGTGTTGACACTAACATGTTACTCGGTGCTTAATCTGTTGCAAGCACAGAAAAGAGCCCAAAGGGCCGTTACGGTGAAACAGGGAGGGAACTGACAATGGCCAAGACCTTTGGCTCGCTCACGCGTCGCACATTCCTGGCAAGCAGCGCGGTCGCAACCGCATACGGCCTCGGCGGCACGGGGCCTGCCTTTGCTGATGTGAACTGGAAGAAATATGCCGGTACCAAGATCGGCGTGAATCTCGTCAAGAGTCCGCGCGGCGAGGTCCTGCAGAAATATGAGAAGGAGTTCACCGATCTCACGGGGATTCAGGTTTCGTCCGAGCAGACGCCGGAACAGCAGCAGCGGCAGAAGGCCGTGATCGAGCTGAACTCCGGCAGCCCGAGCTTCGACGTTATCCACATCAGCTATCATGTCCAGAAGCGTCAGTTCGAAAAAGCCAACTGGCTGGCCGACATCAGCGCTTTCCTGAAGAACCCGGAACTGACGGATCCCAGCCTGACCGAAAGCGACTTCTCTCAGGCCGGGCTGCTCTATGCGAAGAACCCGCAGGGCCAGATGCTGTCACTGCCGTTCTCCGTCGACTACTGGATGGTTTATTGGAACAAGGATCTCTTCGCGAAGAAAGGGCTCGCCTATCCTCAGACCTTCGACGAGATGGTGAAAGTGGCGGAAGCTCTGACCGACCCGAAGGAGGGGACCTACGGGTTCGTGGCCCGTGGCTTGAAGAACGCCAACGTTCCCGTCTGGACGAGCTTCCTGCTCGGCTATGGCGTCGATCCTGTCGATGCGAATGGTAATCTGATGACCGATACGCCGGAGGCCATTGAAGCTGCGCGGCTTTACCAGCGCCTCCTCTCGAAATCGGCCCCCCAGGGAGTTTCCGGCTTTAACTGGTCGGAATGTCAGTCAGCCTTCCTACAAGGAAAGATCGGCATGTGGCTCGATGGCGTCGGCTTTGCGCCGCCCCTTGAGGACCCGGACAAGTCACGGGTCGTCGGAAAGGTTGGCTATGGGGTCATGCCGCGCGGGCCGAAGGCGCAGGCCTCGGCAACGTTCGGGGATGGCATCGCCGTTACCGCCGCCAGCAAGAACAAGGAGGCGGCCTATCTCTACTGCCAATGGGCCGTTTCGAAACTGATGGGCGCTCGTCTTCTGCAAGCCGGCGGCGGCGTTCCGTTCCGCAACTCGATTCTCAACGATCCGGAAGTCCGCAAGGGCGTGAAGATGCCACCGGCCTGGATCGACGCGGTGGTGGAATCCGGCAAGATCAGCAAGCTCGGTCTCCCCGTCGTTCAGCCGGTCACCGAGTTCCGCGACATCATCGGCATTGGCCTCACCAATCTCTTGGCGGGAGCTGATCCAGCCACAGAGATGAAGAAAGCAACGGAGCAATTCAAGCCGATTCTCGAGCGCAGCGAAAAGGCCTGATGACCGCTTGCATGAGGAGGGCTGCCATGGTGGAGCGCGTTGATGGCGACCATCGTTGAGCGACAGCCTGGAGAGATAAAGGAGGCAGCGCCCGTTGGGGGCGCTCGCCCGCGAAGCTCGTACTGGCCATTCGTCGTGCCTGCGGTTGCCGTGGTGGGCTCGGTTATCGTCTTTCCCTGGGTCTTCACAGTCTGGATGAGCCTGCACGAATGGACGGTTGGCGGGGCTCGCCGCTTTGCCGGCCTGACCAACTATCTGCGGCTGGTATCGGATGAGCGTTTCCTGACATCGGTTGTCCACACGTTCATCTACACGTTTCTTGCCGTCGTCCTGCCGTTGATCCTTGGAACCTTGGCCGCCTTGGTCTTCAATTCACGTTTGCCGTTCAGAGGCATTCTGCGCGGGTTGTTCATCATGCCGATGATGGCGACACCCGTGGCCATTGCACTTGTATGGACGATGATGTTCCATCCCCAACTAGGGGTGCTCAACTATCTCCTGTCGCTGGTCGGGATCGGGCCTCAGGCTTGGGTCTTCAATCCTTTGACGGTGATCCCGTCCCTGGTTCTCGTCGAGACATGGCAGTGGACACCGCTCGTGATGCTGATCGTGCTTGGCGGCCTTGCGGCCATTCCATCGGAACCGTATGAGAGCGCTGCCATCGACGGAGCCAGCGCGGTTCAGAAATTCCGCTATATCACCTTGCCGATGATCGCGCCGTTTCTCATGGTTGCCGTGATCATCCGGACCATCGATGCCCTGAAGAGCTTCGACATCATCTACGCCATCACTCAGGGCGGGCCCGGAACAGCGTCGGAAACGATCAACCTCTACCTGTACAGCGTCGCATTCGCCTACTACGACGTGGGCTACGGATCTGCCATTGCAGTCGTATTCTTCGTGATCGTTATCGCCCTGTCGCTTCTGATGCTCCATCTCCGTCAGAGGACGAAGTGGACCGACGTGCAGGGGGGAGCATGACGTCAAGAAGGCTTCTGAACTCGCTTGGCATGTTGTTCGCTGGCGTAGTGCTGGTGTCGCCAGCCATCCTGTTCTTTCTTTGGATGCTCTCACTCTCTCTCAAGTATGAAGTTGATAACGCCGCCTATCCGCCCATCCTGATCCCTGAGCGCTTCGCCTGGAAAAACTATACTGGTGTGTTCGAGGCGAACCGTTTCGGGCTGTTCTTCCTCAACAGCTTGATCGTGACCGGCGCCGCGACCGGGCTTGCTCTCCTGATCGGCGTTCCGGCTGGTTACGGCATCGCGCGCATGCGGGCCACCAAGGCTGCCATCGTCGTGCTCATCGCCCGCATGACTCCGGGCCTGTCGTATCTCATCCCGCTTTTTCTGCTGTTTCAATGGCTGGGGCTTATGGGGACGCTCGTGCCGCAGATCATCGCCCACCTGGTCATTACAGTTCCGATCGTCATCTGGATCATGATCGGCTATTTCGAGACGACCCCGCTCGAACTTGAGGAAGCGGCTGTCATTGATGGCGCCAGCCGTTGGGAGGTGTTCCGCTACGTTGCGCTCCCAATCGCGAAACCGGGCATCACGGTTGCTTTCATTCTCGCGGTGATCTTCTCCTGGAACAACTTCGTGTTCGGGGTGGTGCTGGCTGGGCGAGAGACCCGCACCTTGCCAGTGGCCGTCTACAACATGCTGTCCTTCGAGCAGCTGAGTTGGGGGCCCTTGGCCGCGGCGGCTCTGATCGTAACCTTGCCGGTGCTCGTACTCACCGTGATCGCTCAGCGTCAGATCGTTGCCGGTTTGACGGCTGGTGCGGTGAAGGGTGGTTGATCTGGAGGGCTGCCTGGCAGACGGCCTGAATAAGTAATGTTCTTCCGAAAGCTGTTTTCGAATGCCTGTGACACGTGCAGACCTTATCCGGATTTCCGCATTGGTGGCGTGAGCAGACGTTGGTTTAACTCTGCTCTGCCTCCTAGTTTGGCCCGACGCAGACATTACGCCCGCATCAGGTTGTCCAGACCTGCCCTGGTCGCATCGCGATAAAGCGATGAGCAGAGATCCTTCCTGCCCGAAGAGCGGTGGCAAGATCTTGAGGCGGTTGGTCAACGCCTTCGTCTGTGAGCCTGAAGGTTCCCCAGTGACAACCCAAGGCGGACTTGGCCTTAAGAATGCGGAAAGCGTGAACCGCCTCCTCGGGGTTCATGTGATGAGGCGCCATGAACCAGCGGGGTTCGTAAGCGCCGATGGGCAGAAGAGCGACATCAAGGCGAGGGTGTCGGGCCGCAATAGCGCGAAAGTGCCGGCCACCACCAAACCCGGTATCGCCTGCAAAGTAGATTGCATGACCGCCGCCGCGCACCACGAAGGACGCCCAGAGCGCATGGTTGCGGTCATTGGTGGCCCGAGCGGACCAGTGATGGGCCGGCTCGCCGAACACCTGAAGATCAGGCGCGAGTGCAATGCGATCCCCCCAATCCAGAGCCGTCACAGCGAGGTTCGGATCGTGAGTCCGGATGATGGTGTCGTTGCCGAGCGGGGCCACGATCCTCGGTCGATCCCGCTCCCAGAGACGCACGAGGGTGGGCAAGTCCAGGTGATCGTAGTGGTTGTGCGAGATGAGCACCGTATCGATCCGGGGCAAGCGGTCGAACGGAATGCCCGGCCGGTTGTATCGCCGCGGTCCGGCAAACGGCACAGGACTGGCTCGCTCGGACCAGATCGGATCCGTGAGGATGTTGTGACCCGCGATCTGGATCAGGAAGGTCGCATGCCCGACGAAGCTGATGCGCAGATCATGCCTCCCAACGCGTGCTGGAGGCGTGTCCTGGAACGGGCTCGGGTAAACCTCAGGCCAGGGCACTGCCCGCTTGGTGAGCCGCCAATGGAGGAACTCGACAAAGCTGCGGGAGCGTTCTCCGCCGGGGTTGAAGAAGCGCTGCCCATCAAAGTGGTCGCTCCGCGGACCTTTGTAGTAGAAGCTGCCCTGGGCGGCACGAGCGTGCGACGCAGTACTAAGGAAGGGAAGAAGTCCGACCAGTTGCACGAATCTTCTGCGCGACAGCACGGTAACCCCTTGGTCTGAATGCAGTGCCGAACAGCACTTAGGGCCCTGCTTAGGCTGTCTCAATCAGGTGGAGCAGATCGAAATCGCTCGTCCCTGAGCCTCCTGGCCCGTCGCGGACCCCACAATCAGGTGGAATGGTCGCCTCCTGCACGCCATCGTCTCCACTTCAGGTGAGCGCATTCCTGCCCTTGCTTAGGTGGCGAACACTGCCGCGGTGTTATCCTTCCAGATGCCATCGAAAGGGCGCTGATGGCGATCGTGTGCCCTTAGGGCTCTCGCGGCAGTGTGAACGTCTCCCATCTTGCCGCCTTGGAGGATTGACACAATCTGGCTCCATGCTCTGCTCTGACAACAGGAGAGCCCTATGCTCGCGCTTTTCCGTCGCCTTGCCCTTGCGGCGACCACCGCGTTCATTGCCGTGTCATCTGCATCTGCTCTCGACCGGCAGGTCTATCATCTCCCGCAAGGTGCCCGTCCGCACGATGTCGCACCGGCTCCAGACGGGAAGGTCTGGTACACCGCCCAGCGCAAGGGCGCTCTCGGCATTCTCGATCCTCAAACAGGGAATGTCCGTGAGGTGACGCTCGGCCCGAGGTCGGCGCCTCACGGTGTGATCCAGGGACCGGACGGGGCTGCCTGGATCACGGACGGCGGGCAGAACGCCATCGTGCGTTTCGATCCGAAGACCGAGGGGGTGAAGGTCTGGCGGCTGCCCGAGGACACCGGCTACACCAATCTGAATACCGGCGCCTTCGACAGGAACGGCGTGCACTGGTTCACGGGCCAGAACGGCATCTACGGCCGCCTCGATCCCAAGACGGGCGACATGAAGGTGTTTAAGGATCCGAAGGGACGGGGACCTTACGGCATCGCCTCGACCCCGGACGGGGAGATCTACTACGTCTCCTTGGCAGGAAGTCACCTGGCGAAGATCGATCTGGAGACGGGAGACGCGAAAGTGATCGAGCCGCCGACGCCGAACCAGGGGGCGCGGCGGGTCTGGTCAGACAGCCAGGGTCGTCTGTGGATCTCCGAGTGGAACTCGGGCCAGCTTTCCATGCATGATCCCAGGAGCGGTGAATGGAGGGCCTGGAAGCTGCCAGGCGGGCAGCCGCGGGCCTATGCAGTCTATGTCGATGAGCGCAACATTGTCTGGGTGTCCGACTTCGGCGGCAACGCAATCCATGCCTTCGATCCGAAGACGGAGGCTTTCACGACGATCCCGAAATCAGAGGAGGGGGCGAATGTCCGCCAGATCCTCGGCCGCCCAGGGGAGGTCTGGCTGCCCGAGTCGGGTGCGGACAGGCTCGTGGTGATCCGCAACGGAACCACGCAGTGAGGCCACGGATCGCGGTCCTCGTTGCGTGTGCTGCCTTTCCGGGCGCAGGATCGCCTGCCAACGCGGGCGATCCGGCACGGGGCGAACGGATTTTCCAGTACTGCTACGCGTGCCATTCGGTCATGCCGGGCGAGACGAACCTGCAAGGTCCCAACCTCGCGGGCATTATCGGCCAGCCTATCGCCGCACAGGACGATTTCGACTATTCACTGGCGATGCGAGATCTCGCGGCTCGCGAAAGGGTCTGGTCGGAAGCGCTGCTCGACAGGTTCACCGCGGAGCCTGAGACCGTGGCGCCGAGGACCAGCATGCAGTTCCACGGGATCGACGATCCAGCCGAACGCGCGGACCTGATCGCTTACCTCCGGTCCATCCCTCGTCCATAGCGTGCGTGTCTAATCCGCCACCTCGTTTCAGTGATGGCATCTCGGGTCAGCAGGACGGGCGGCGCTCATTTGCTTCGGCTAGATCACCGGATGATCTCAATTTTGGGATCTAGCCGATGGTCACTCCCTTTCATGCGCGCATTGTTGAAAGTGACCCCGGTTTTCCGCGCATAATGATGCGATGCTCCAGGCCCCGCGTTTCCGCATGCCAGCTCAACGCTCTTGGCAGTTGTGGTGCTCTCCAGGGCCGGTTTATCAAAGGTCATGGATCTCCGTGATTTTTCCCTGATGCTTCTGGTGTGCCTCTTGTGGGCGATGCACACAGTGGTGAGCAAGCTCGTCGTGACCGGAATGGAGATCCCGCCCTTGTTCTATGCGGCGACCCGATATGGCATCGTCGCGCTGTTGGTCATGCCATGGCTCCTGCCTATTCCACGGCCGACCTGGCGCATCCTTCTGGTCGGGTTCCTCATGGGCGGCGGTGGCTTTGCGCTCTTCTTCCTTGGTATCAAGACCGCGAGCCCCTCAAGCGCAGCCGTCGTAACCCAACTCGGACTCCCGATCACGACTCTCCTGTCTGTCGTCATGCTCGGGGAGAAAATCTACTGGCGAAGAGGGCTCGGGATCGCCATGACCTTTGTGGGCGGCGTGCTGGTGATGTGGAATCCCGATAACGGGCTTCCAATCTCCAGTGGGCTCGTCCTGATCCTTGGGTCTGCAGCCGCAGGGTCTCTGGCAGCCGTGATGATGAAGCAGATGGAAGGCGTTCAGCCGCTGCGGTTCCAGGCTTGGATCGGCCTTGCATCCGTGGTGCCGCTTGCTTTCCTGACGGCAGGCTTTGAGACCGATCAGATCCCGAGGTCACTGGAGGCGGGTTGGGGCTTCCTAGCGGCCTTGCTGTTTTCGGCCCTGATCGTGTCCCTGCTCGCCCACACCATCTACTATGGCCTGATTGGCAAGTATCCTGCCAACCTGATCGCGCCTCTAACGATTATGAATCCCTTGATGACCGTGGCGTTGGGGATCTTGGTGACTGGGGATCGTTTTGACACTCGAATGGCTCTCGGCACCGGGATCGCGCTCTGCGGCGTTCTGATCATTACTCTGAGGCGCAACCACGTCATGCCCCTGGCGGCACTTGTCTGGGACCGCCTGCGGTAGGCGATCAGAGTATCGCCCGCGTGGTCATTTAACCCTTAGGGACTGAACTGTTGCGTGCTGCAAACGTCCCGAACGCACGCGCGCAGCCAGCGATGCGCTGGATCAGCATCCAACCGTGGGTGCCAGAGCAGCGAAACCGTGACCTCCGGAATAGGAATAGGAAGGAGAAAACTATCCATTCCGACGCGCAAGCTTCCGGTGTGTCGTTCGGGAACAGTGGCGATCAGGTCGGAGGTCCGAGCGAGAGCCAGCGCAGTCGAAAAACCACCGACGATCGTGACGATGTCCCGTTCCAGCCCGAGCGGTTCTAAGGCTTTATCAATCGGTCCTCTGTCGAGCCCCCGCCGCGAGACGCAGATGTGCCTGCCGGCTGCATAACGGGAGGGAGTGATCTCGCCCTGGCTCAGTGGGTGCCCCATTCGCACGACGCCAATGAAACGGTCTCGGAACAATGCCTGCGCACGCACCTCCGGACCAGTCGCCTTCCCCACGACGCCCGTTTCCAGGTCGACCGTCCCGTCGCGAAGCGACGCGCTGTCCTTGTTTGACTTCAGCATGAAGCGCAGCCGCACGCCGGGAGCTTCCTCGCTGACACGCGCAAGGAGGTCCGGCCCAAAGTTCTCTGCGAAGCCTTCGCTGGTCCGCAGCGTGAACGTTCGGACGAGTTGCTTGAGATTGAGGCTCTCAGCGGGGCGTAGAACCGCTTCTGCGTCCTGCACGAGCTGGCCGACCCGCTCGCGGAGTTCGAGCGCTCGGGGTGTGGGAACGAGACCGCGCCCGGCCCTGACCAGCAGTGGATCGCCAGTCGTCTCGCGCAATCGCGCCAACGCCCGGCTCATCGCCGAGGGACTCAGCCGCAGCCGTTCGGCTGCGCGCGCAACGCTGCCTTCCGCGAGCAATACATCAAGGGTGACGAGCAGGTTGAGGTCAGGGATTGGCATGCGTCGACCATAGCACAGCCTGATCGTGATGTGGCGTCAGGCGCAGGAGTGAAGTGCAAACGATGCGCGTTCCGCCATGTCTGGCAGAGGACTACGGTTCGGACGGCTCCGTTCCGGGAGCCGCCAGAAAACGGAGTTCATCATGACGCTGATGGTTGCCGAACAGGACCGGGCAAGGCTCGGACATGCGGAACGGCCACCTTCGATTGGGGTGGCGCTCGTCGGCCTGTCGCTCTCCATGCTGCTGCCATCGCTCGGCACCAGCATCTCCAATGTCGGCTTGCCGGCCGTGGCACAGGCGTTCACGGGCTCCTTTCAGCAGGTCCAGTGGGTCGTTCTCGCCTACCTCCTCACCATCACCACCCTGAGTGTGGACGTTGGACGGCTCGGCGACATCACTGGCCGCCGAAGGCTGCTGCTCATCGGTATCATCCTCTTCACGGCCGGCTTGGTCCTGTGCGGCGCCGCCCCCACTCTGTGGCTGCTGATCGCCGCAAGGGTCGTGCAGGGATTAGGAGCAGCCATCATGATGGCCCTCACGATGGCCTTTGTCGGCGAAATAGTTCCGAAAGCAAAGACCGGCAGCGCCATGGGGCTGCTCGGAACCATGTCCGCCATTGGCACCGCACTTGGTCCTTCGCTCGGCGGCGTTCTGATCGCCGGCCTCGGCTGGCGGGCGATCTTCCTCGTCACCGTGCCGCTTGGGGCTCTCACATTCCTTCTCGCGCATCGCACCCTGCCGGTCGATGGCCGACGCCCGAAGGCGGATCGCCCCGGCTTCGACATAACGGGCACGGTGCTGCTGGCTTTGACGCTCGCGACTTATGCGCTCGCTATGACGATCGGGCGCGGGCATTTCGGCCTGCTGAACGTGGCTCTGCTGGGAGCCGCCGTCTTCGGAGCTGGCCTCTTTGTGCGCGCCGAGGCGAGGGCCGCGTCACCCCTGATCCGTCTGGCGATATTCCGGAATCCGACATTGAGCGCGGGTCTTGCGACGAGTGCCCTCGTCTCGACGGTGATGATGACGACGCTGGTGGTCGGGCCGTTCTATCTCTCTGACTCACTCGGGCTCGATACGGCTTTCATCGGACTGATCATGTCGGCTGGTCCGCTTGTCGCAGCATTCACTGGCGTACCGGCTGGCCGCATCGTCGACAGGTTCGGTGCCGAACCCATGACCATCGCCGGGCTTGCCGGGATGACGGCCGGCTCGCTCATGCTAGCCATAATGCCGGCGACGTCCGGCATCGCCGGTTACATCGCTCCCATCGTTGTCGTCACTGCCGGCTATGCGCTGTTCCAGACCGCCAACAACACCGCCGTGATGAAGGATATTCGACCTGACCAGCGGGGTGTTACTTCGGGCATGCTGAACCTTGCGCGCAATCTCGGCCTCATCACGGGCGCGTCCGTCATGGGGGCGGTATTTGCGTTTGCCTCGGCGACTTTCGATGTCACGGCTGCGCATCTTCAGGCCGTTGCCACCGGCATGGAAATCACGTTCGCAGTCGCTACAGTCTTGCTCGTCTTCGCTCTCGCGATCGCAATCGGGAGTCGTGCTCCCGCAATCCGCCTTTCACCCCCTGGAAACCAGCTATGACGCAAGTCAAATGGCCGCTTCGGGCACTCTCGGACCAGGCGCCGTGATCAGCTTGCGAGCGGTAAGCGGACTCTGTGAAGGACAGGGGACTTCCACTTCTGACCCGGGAAGACGTTCACCAACCTTCATAAGGTAGAGGGGCTGAGCGCATCAGCCCCCATTCATCGAGCGAACGCTTCAATCGAGACTGGACATTTCGAACAGCAATTTGTGAAGGGCAGATGCGTTCAGATCGCCGAGTCCTTTGTTGGCCGCAGCTTGGTAGAGTTCGGTTGTGACCGCAGTGCTCGGCAGGCTCGCACCGACGGATCGTGCGTAATCGCCGATGAGACGAGCATCCTTGAGCATGTGCTTGAGATAGAAATGGGGTGTGAAATCGCCCGAAAGCGTGGCCCGGCCCACACCTCTGATCAGACCTGACGAGAAATCGGTCACGTCCAAGTAGCCCATTAGCGCTTCGGGATCGAGACCACTTTTGCGAGCTAGGGAGAGGGCCTCGCCGAGTGATACCATCTGGGCCGCAACGAGAAGGTTGCCGACGAGCTTCGCGGCGGCTCCCTTCGACGATGGTCCGAGATAGTGCACGGTCGCCGCCATAGTATCGAGAATGGGGCGGATTGCATCGAACGCGGCACGGTCCCCGCCGCATACGAAATCGAGCCGTCCTTCCCAAGCTTCGTTCTTCGAACCGAAAACCGGCGTGTCGAGATACTGGAGTCCGCGCTTTTCCGCCGCCTCCGCCACTTCGAGCGTTACTCGCGGGTCAGTGGTCGTCGCATCTACGATCACGGTTCCGGCCTTCGCGCTGTCGATTACTCCGCCTCGTGCAAGGAGAGTCTCCCGCTGAGCGTCCGGACCCGTGAGACAGGCCATGACAAGGCGCTTGCCACTCACAACGTCTGGGATCGATGCCGCAGTCTTTGCTTCGGCGAGATCAGCCGGTAGATCCCGTTGCGTTCTGTTCCACACGGAGACCCTGTGTCCAGCCTTGAGGAGGTTGCGAACCATGCCTCTGCCCATGATCCCGAGTCCGAGGAATGCAAGATCGGCCATTCTCATCTCCTGCGTATATTATGGCTGCTCCACCATGTGGGAGCACTTCAACTTGGCAGACCTTCCACGATACGCTGCAGCGCTAGCTGGCCAGGATCCGGCAAGCCGATGCTCTGGTCGCCGAACATGCGCGCGCGTCCGATCTTGTTAGGTTTTCCCCGGAAGGTTTCGACCGTGTCTGCTGCTGCGGCTTTTGCCGCAGCGACCATGGTATCGGCCGACGCATTGCGGGTTGCTTCTACGATGGCTGCCAAGCTGTCCAGGACGGTCTTGTCGCCAAGGGCCGCTTTCCCTCGGTTGATCATCGCTGTGAGTGCTGCTTCGAGGAGGTCGGGGATTTCCTCTGCGTCGAACTCCTCTCGTCCTTTCAGTGCTTTTGCAGCTGCCATGAAGGCGGTTGCCACAAGGGTGCCATAGGACGAGGAGGAGACACGCTGAAACGCCTTCGCGTATTCGAGCATGGCGAGCCCTATATCTGCGGGGGTCGCTGCCGCGGCAGCCTCCTGGAACCCACGTGAGACAGTGATGCCGAGGTCTCCGTCTCCAAGTGTGCCGTCGGCTGCGTTCAACTCTTCGGCGTTGTTCTGCACGGATGCGGCGATACTGGAAACTGCTCTGGCGAGCACGGCGCTGTCGATTGACATCGTGGCCTCCTCAAACCCGCCAATAGGCACAGGCAGCCGGGGCTTTGAGGTGCCGCTCGAGCTCGTCATCAAGTGCTATGAGAGTGATCGTTGCGCCCGTCATTTCCATGGAGGTCGCATAGCGGCCGACGAGCGGCATGACGATCTCGACACCGATGTCGTTCAAACGGGCACGGGCGCGCCGATACATGATGTAGAGCTCCTCAAGTGGGGTTGCACCCAACGAATTGACGAGGATTGAAACCCGCTCGCCGCGCTGTAGGGGACGGTCAGCAATGAGCCGGTCCAACATTTCGTCGGTGATGGCGTCTGCAGGCTTGAGCTTGTCGCGCCAGATGCCGGGCTCGCCGTGGATGCCCATGCCCATTTCCATCTCGTCCTCACCGATCTGGAATGTGGGCTTGCCCGCCTGGGGAACGGTGCAGGGCGAGAGTGCCATGCCGATGGATCGGCATGAATCTGCAGCCTTCTGAGCAATCCGCGTTACCTCGTCGAGATCCGCCATTGTCTCGGCGGCGGAGCCGGCGATCTTGAAGGCATAGACCATGCCAGCCACGCCCCGACGCTTCGCAGCTTCGTTCGGCGGAGCGGAGGCGACGTCATCTGTGAGCAGCACAGTGGTGGAGCGGACGTCCTCCAACTCCAGCATCTCGCCGGCCATGTCGAAGTTCATGATGTCGCCGCCATAGTTGCCGTAGAGGCGAAGGACGCCGGCACCCGCATCGGCATGGCGCATGGAGGCGGCCATCTGCTCGGCCGAGGGGCTCGCAAACACATCGCCGATCGCGGCGCCGTCAAGAAAACCTGGTCCGACATAGCCTGTGAAGATCGGAAGATGACCGGAGCCGCCGCCGGTGACGATGCCGACCTTGCCCGCCTTCTTTTCCCCGGCACGTACGATGACCCGCCGTTCCGGTTGCGCATAGAATTCAGGGTGGGCGGCGCATAAGCCATCCAGCATCTCGTCGACGTAATCGGCGGGATTGTTCAGAATCTTCTTCATCGGTCTTCTCCCCTGGAAATGGTTGCACTTACGCCGACAGTGGGCGCGCGAGGCGCTCACGATGACGCACGTAGCGGTCAATTGCGATGGGCAGTCCGGTGCCCAGGACGATCAGAATGCCAATCACGACCTTCTGCCAATAGGATGGCACACCAGCCATCAGCAGCGATGTGTTGATCATCGTAATAACGAACACGCCCATGAGCGTTCCGGTGATGGTGCCGTGCCCACCCGTGATCCGCGCGCCGCCCAGCACGACGGCGGCAATGACGTTGAGCTCCATGCCGACAAGGTCGAAGGGATTGGCCATGCGGGCGAGAGTGACCTGAGTGATCCCTGCAAGACCTGCGATCGCGCCGCTGATCACATAAATCATCACCTTCACGTGCGGCACGTTGATGCCGATGCGGGTGGCCGCCTCCTCGGACCCACCAATTGCGTAGATCTTGCGACCGAACATGGTGCCGTTCATGACGACAGCCGCCAGGACGGCCACGCCGACGAGAACCAGAAACGAGAAGGGCAGGGACACCATTTGGCCTGCGGCATTCTCCACCCGCACCAGGACGGTTCGCGAAAACGAGATAATCTCCCGTGGTACGGTGGTGATATAGACTGTACCGAGAAAAGTCAGCAGCGCGCCGCGAAACAGGCTGAGGGTTCCGAGTGTCACAATCAGTGTCGGCAGGCCGAGACCCCCTATAAGGAGGCCGTTGATGAGGCCGAGAGCAGCGCCGATCAGCGCGCCGATGGCGAAAATGCCGACGATCGGAATGTTGATGCCATAGGCCGTAAGGAGCTTGATCGTCGCGTACATGGCGAATGCGCCAATGGCCGTAAACGACACATCGATGCCGCCGGACGCGAGAACCATCACCACGCCGATAGCGAAGATCCCGGTCACGAGGCTGTTGCGAGCCAGATCCACAAGTGTTGCCGTGGAGAAGAACGCTGGATTCGAGAGCGAAAGGATGAGGGCGAAGGCGAGCGCCGTGATGGTCACCACCCCTTGTGGGGATGAGAACACGCGCATTGGGCCAGAGGTCATCGGACGTCCTCGCGGATCACTTCAGCAGAAAGGGTTTCTTCATCGACGCTCTCGCCCTCGAAGGTGGCGGTGATCGAACCGCGCACCATGACGGCGATCCGGTCGGAAAGCGTGATAGCCTCGCCGATGTCATCGGTGACTACAAGGACGGCCATGCCGGCTCGACTGAGCCCTACAAGCAACTCATGGATCTCGCGCTTCGATCCCACATCCACGCCAACGGTGGGGCCGTTCAGGATCAGCAGGCGAGGATTTCTCTCCATCCAGCGAGCGAGCGCCACGCGCTGCTGGTTGCCACCCGAGAGCGTTGCCACCGGGGCTTCGACCCGGGGAGCCTTGATGCGCAGGTTCTGGACGGCATGGCGCGCGCGTTTGGTCATGCCGATCCGGCTCAACCATCCGGCTTTCGCGTCCTTGTTCAGACTTGCCACCACGATGTTCTCGCGGATCGGCTGGCTGAGAAACAATCCTTCGGTCAAACGGTCCTCTGGAAGATACGCAATGCCAGCCTTCATTGCATCTTGGATCGCTGTGAAGTGGACCGGCTTGCCTTCAATTGCGATCTCTCCCGAATCCGGCGTGAGGCCGCCGGCCAGGGTCAGCGCGAGCTCCGTGCGGCCTGAGCCAAGCAGACCGACGATGGAGACGATCTCGCCTGGAAACAGATCGAGATTGATGGCTGCATACTCACCTCGCCGCCCGAGGTTTCGAACGGATAGGAACGCAGGAGCTGGAGGTGCCGGCTTGCGGTGCAGACGCTGGTTCTCAATGTTACGACCCGTCATTGCCTCCACCAGCCTGTCGTGGTCGAATTCGGAGGCAGGCCCTTCGGCCACCACACGGCCGTCCCGCAGGACGGTGACACTGTCGCAGATTTCGAAAACTTCCTCCATCTTGTGACTGACAAAGATGAAGGCGACGCCGCTTTGCTTCAGTGCGCGGATAATGCGCACGAGGCTTGCGACCTCGGAGCGGGTGAGGGCCGTCGTCGGCTCATCCATGACAATCACGCGGGCATCGTTCGCGAGCGCGCGCGCAATGGCGACAAGCTGCTTGGATGCGACCGGTAGGAACTCCACCGGTTGATCCGGATCGAGATCGACTCCCATGCGCCGGATGATCTCGCCCGCGAGCCTTCGTCGGGCGAGAGGATGAAAGAGCCTTTCGCCCGACGCAACCGATCGGAGAAAGGTGATGTTCTCGCTTACGGTCAGGTTCGGGAAAAGAGAGAAATCCTGGTAGATGACAGAGAGTCCCGCTGCGATGGCGGCATCGGGGTGAGACGCTAGCGGTTTACCCCCTATGCGAACCTCGCCGGCATCGGCCTCCACGACGCCGGACAGGATCTTGATCAGCGTCGACTTGCCGGAACCGTTCTCGCCTGCCAGGCATCGAACCTCACCTGGAACCAGACTCAGACCGACATCCTCCAGCACCCGCACGGGACCATATGCCTTGCGGATATTGCGCATCTCGAGAGTCAAACCGGGCATCGAGAACTTTTCCGAATCTCATCGTATCAAGGGCCGGGCGCGGGATTGCACCCGTGCCCGGCGGGCAGAAATCCGCCTTTTAGAATTTGTAGTCCTTCATGTTATCCTTGGTGACGTCCACCCAGGCCTGGCCGTAGATCACCTTACCGTCCAGCTTGACCTTGTTGTAGCCTTCTACACCGAGGTCCATGCCATCCTCGACTTTCTTGCCTTCAAGAGCCATGGCCGCGACCTTGTTCATCACGATGCCGGCCTTGGCCGGATCCCAGAACGAGATCATGCTGATTTCTCCGCTCTCCAGATACGGGCCGGAGACCGATACGAGGCTGGTGCCCACGATCGTGACCTTGCCGGTCAGGCCTGCTTCCTCAACCGCGAGGGCCGCACCGACGACATCCTCGCCGGCGCTGCCCTGAATGCCCTTGAGGTTGGGATAGGTGCGCAGCAGTTCCTTCGTCTTCTGGTATGCGGTTTGCTGGTTCTCGTTGCTCTCGATCTTCGTGGTGACGAGCTTCATGTCCGGGTATTTGGACTTTTGGAGCGCGACGGCTGCATCGACCCATTCATTGTGGGTCTTGGCTGTCAGGTGACCAACGAACACGGCATATTCGCCCTTGCCACCCATGCCCTTGGCCAGGGCTTCCATGAGATGCTCGCCATACGCCGCGTTGTTGAACGCTTCGACATCATAGGTGACATTTTTCAGGCTCGATGCCTCGTGGCCGACGACCACAATGTTTCGCGACAGGGCCTTCTGCAGAACCGGTTCCAGGGCCTCGGGTGAGTTCGGTACGACCGTGACGGCATTCACGCCGCGGGCGATGAGATCCTCGATCATCTGCACCTGCAGGGCGGCATCGGCCGTCGCTGGTCCAACCTGCGTCGCGTTGTGGCCGGTTTCCTGGGCGAACTGCTTTACGCCCTCTTCCATCCGATTGAACCATGCGATGCCTGAGAGCTTCACCACTGTAACGATGGTGTGCTTAGCGCCTTGTGCATTCGTGCCAATGATGGTGCCGCCGATGATTGCCGCGCCAAGCGCGACACTCAAGGCAGTCTTCTTGACAACCGAACTCATCTTCCCTTCTCCCTCATTATGATGGCTCCCGCCCGACTGGTTTGCGGACTGACGGATGCCGGACCACGCTCAGCCGGAAATCTCGGCCATGAGATCTTTCGTCTGAGCGTAAAGGCGTTTGTAGATGTTGAACTGACGGGAATAGACGGACGCAAGTGATCGATCCGGCTCGATCGTCCTTTCGACCGGGTTCCATCGACGAATGTCCTCGCGCTGGACGTCGCCGATGGCGACCGCGGCCAGAAAGGCATTGCCGTAGGAGGCACCGATGGTGCGCGAGCGAATTGTTTGTTCATCGCCCGTGATGTCCGACACGGCTTGCGACCAGACCTGGTTCTTGGTGCCGCCACCGACGGCCTCAATCGCAGTGGGCTTTTGTCCTGCCTCGGCATAAGTCTCGACGATATGATTGACGCCGTAGGCAATGCCCTCAAGGAAGGCACGATAGATATCCGCCCGACTGTGAGTGAGATCGAGACCGAAGATCACCCCCTTGGCGTGTGGGTCGTGAATTGGTGTGCGCTCGCCCGAAAAATACGGCAGAACGATCAGTCCATGAGATCCGGCCGGTGATTGTGCGGCCTCCCGGGCCAGGGTCTCCACCGCGGAGGCAGGATCGAGCTCACCAGCAAAGCGTTCACGGAACCAATGGGTCAATGTCCCGCTGGTCGCGAGGCCCGACATGCAGGCATGCTGACCTTCGAACAGCCACGGCGAATACCAAAGACGAGGATCTCGTACCCGCTCGGCCGTGAGCATGATGATGAAGATGGTCGAGCCATACATAATCATCATCTCGCCGGGGCCGAGAACGCCGACGCTGACGGCTTCGGCCGCCGCATCCACAGTGCCGGTGATGACCGGCGTGCCTGCCGCGAGGCCGGTGGCCTCTGCTGCGGCGGGAGTAACAGTTCCCGCAACGTCCGTCGTCCATAGAAGATCAGGCAACCGTTCCGGGCCGGTAATCAGGTCGGCGTAGGAATCATCCCACGTCAACCGCTCGGCCGAGTAGAGAGGGGTCGATCCGCAGGCGGTATAGTGATCGGTCGTGAAACGGCCGGTGAGCTTATGAACAAGGAACGATGACGAGTTCAGAATCTTGTGTGTGCGTGCGAACAGTTCAGGCCTGTTCCGCTTCAGCCACAGGATCTTCGGGCCGACCGACTGCGACGTCAGCGAGTTCCCGCACTCCGACAGAAGACGCTCGATCCCGATTGTCTTGGTGAGTTCTTCGATTTCCTGTACGGCGCGGGTATCGACACCGTAGAGAACCGCGTTCATCAGCGGTGTTCCGGCTTCATCGACCGGGAGCATGCAAGGGCCGATGCCGCTCGGGCCAATAGCGCGAATATGCGCGGGGTCGACACGGCTCTGGCTGAGGAGCGAGCGGGAGATCGTCACGAAATCTCCCCACCAGTCCCTATCGGCATCATGTTCCGCCCAGCCCGGCCGGGGCACTTGCATGCGATGTGATTGACTCGCTGTCGCTACGATCTGCCCATCGCTGTCAACGAGGGCGCCTTTGGACTCGTAGGTCCCAATATCGATGCCAAGATAGTACCGCATCAGGTGTATTTGTCCCTATCAAGGCTGTAATCGGGGCCGATCGTTCGAATGGCCGCGACGAGCAGGTGGACGAGACTTTCAAGATCTCTGAGATCACAAACTTCGAGGGAGGTGTGCGTGTAACGGCTCGGGAAACACAAATCGATGCATGCAACGCCTTCACCAACAAGCTGGACATAGGACGAGTCCGTCAGAGCGCCAGTGTGGGCCGTGCGTTGAAGCGGAATTCTCTCTGCGGCAGCAGTCTTTTCGAAGAGCTCAGTCAGTGCCGGATGCGGAATGGTGCCGTTCAGCGTGCCGCGTCCGTGAAAACTGTAGAGGCTTATCGCCGGGCCGCCGCCGAGCCGCACCTCTCCGCGGTGAGCCATGTCAGGCGTGTCGCTCGTCAGCGCGAGGTCGAGTTGGATTGCTATATCCGGGCGCAGCGCTTGGGCAGCCACCATAGCGCCGCGAAGGTTAAATTCCTCGAGCACTGCAAAAACGAAGTGAATGGTCGGACGAGATCCGATGCCCTTGAGAGCCCTGGCGGTTTCGAACACGGCTGCGCAACCCGCCCGATCGTCCACCGAGGTTCCGGCCATTCGGTTCTCGTTGAGGTGCAGGACGCGAGGCTCATAGACGACAGGGGTACCAATATCGATTCCGAGCGCCCGGACCTCCTCAGCGGTGTCGCAGCCGACATCGATGTAGAGATCGGCGTAGGGGACGACCTTGTACTTCTCCTCGGCCGGAGTCGCGTGGTGGCTCTTGTTGGCGAAGATGCCCCTCACGTCTCGACCCTCACCAACACAGAACAAGACCGGCAGGGACGGCAGAGCTTTTTCCGGGATCCCACCGAGGCGCTCGATCCGGACCAGTCCGTTGCTTTCGATCTTTCGTACCACGAAGCCGAGCTGATCCGTATGGGCGAACAGCATCACCGAGGGTGCGCCGCGATCGCCCTCCAGGGTGGCTATGAGGTTGCCGAGCCTGTCCGAACGGGATGAGATCCCGATTTCGCCGAGACGCTTTGACAACACCCGGCGCACTCGGTCCTCGTGACCGGACAGGCCAGGGATCAGCATCAGCTCCTCGAGAATGGATCGAAGGCGATCTTTCATATTGTCTTGGCCTTTCTGAAAAGCAGTGAGAACCGGCCTCTCTCCGCGAGCACTCGCACGGACATCACGATAACGAGCACTCCACCGAAGAAGAGATCGCGCGCGAAGGCACTGAATGCGAGAAAGTTGAGGCCACTGGAAACAAGCTGAAGGAGGACGACGGCCAGGACCACGCCCGTGACCGTTCCAAATCCCCCGAATGGGCTGACGCCGGCCAGGATGTTAATCAGAATGACGAGCAGGAGATACGACGCACCGTAATCAGCATTGGCGGAATTCACCCGCGCCAGCACCACGAGGCCCGCAAGCGCCGCAATGATTCCGGACGCGGAATAGATACTGAAGATCAGCGAGGACTCGCGGATGCCGGCGAAGCGAGCTGCAACCGGGTTGCTGCCGTAAAGCCTGAGGCGAACGCCCGTGGGTGTTGCCCTGAGCCAAGTTCCGAGGAGGAGCGCCACCAAGGCGAATACGATGAGGGGGAGGGGAATGATGCCGAAGACCGATACAATGCCGAGCTCCGGATACCATGATGGCAACCCTGTAATTGCGGGGCCGCGCGTGATGACGATGCCAATCCCGGAGAACAGCTGAAGGGTTCCGAGAGTTGCCAGGATCGGCGGCAGCCGCAGCACGGCAACCAGGAAGCCGTTAAGTGCCCCACACGCGACTCCGACGACCAATGCAGCCGGAACAGCGAGCCATCCCCAGTCGCCACCTGATTTCATGACAACAGCAGCAATGATCGCTGCCAGATTGGCAATGGCGACGACCGAGAGGTCAATGCCTCCCGAGATCATGGTAGGCAGCACCGCAAGGGCCAGCAGCCCGAACTCCGGAAACTGAAAACCCATAGAGTTCAAATTGCCGAATGTGAGGAAATTCGGTGTAGCAATGCTGAGCATCACGAACACCGCGACTGTCAGGCTACCCAATCCGATAAGATAGGATCGTGTCGTGTCCTCGCGCGGTGTCATCGTGTTCTCCCTTCGGACTTCGGATGGACTAGGCTTTCCGTACGCGCTTGGCGATCTGCATGAATTCGGCTGCGCGCGCCGGGTCTACAGGATTCCAGGTATGTCCATCGACCTTGAACGATGAGCCGACGATGCAGCCGTCAGCGACCTTGAGGACGTCAGCGACCGTCTCATGCTTGACTCCGGTATTGGCTAGGACGGGTGTGGTCGGCAGAACGCGTTTTACCGCCTCAAGATCTGATATGTTCGCGGCTTCTCCCGTGATGGCGCCCGATACGAGAACCGCGTCCGGGATGCTTGAGAACACAGCCGAGCGGGCTCGCTCCGACAGCTCGCGCCGATCAAGCGAATAGGCGAATTCCGCACTGACGTTATTGAGCATGGCGATGTCCGGCCGTCCCAGCCGGTTGCGATAGCGCATCGCTTCGCCGGCATTTGGCGTCCAAGGTCCCATGTCGGACGCGTAGGTGCCCGTCAGGATCTCACGCAGGAATGAGGCTCCGACGGCGGCTGCCAATGCAACCGAACTCATGGGATCCCATAGAACGTTAACGCCGAAGGGTTTTTCGATCTCTGAACGCAGGCATCCGATGACGTAGGCCATTGTGGCGGTGGAGGCCGTATCAACCTTGAGCTCATAGGGGCGATCGTTCTCATTGCCGAACATGACGGCGTCGACATCGGCGTCCTGAAGGGCTTTCAGATCCTTGCGGGCCGCCTCGACGATCGCCTCGACGCCGCCCTCTTGGTCATAAAGCGGGGAGCCGGGCAGCGCATTCAGGTGAACCATGGCGATTACCGGCTTAGTGTCGCCGAACAATTTTTTGAAATTACTCAAGATCGTCTCTCCTCAAAGTATATGCTGCCTTCAGACAAGGCGGATTTCACGAAATAGCGAATGATAGGGTTGGAGCGCGGCTTTTGCGCCTCGGTCTGTGACGAGCATGTCGATCCTGTCCAGCGGACAAACGTGAACGAAGCTCCGGGTGCCGATCTTGCTATGGTCGGCGATCAGGACCGTGCGTTTTGCCTGTGCCATGGCAGCGCGCTTCACATCGGCCTCGTCCAACGTGGAGTTGGTCACGCCGGTCTCGTCGATCGCATCGGCCGCCATGAAGAAGATGTCGGCTCTGATGTCCTTCAAGAGCGAGCTGCTCCAACTGCCCACCAGGCTGTAGTAGCCGTTGCGCACCCGCCCTCCTGGGATCAACACTTCGGTCTGACCAGTGGCGGCGGCCTCCGCAACCTTCAGATCCAGCGCAACAATGGTGACGGGACGCCCGGCGAGGGCTCTGGCCAAAGCCAGCCCTGTTGTGCCGGAGTCGATAACAATAACCTTGTTAAGCTCTACAAGTTCGGCGGCGGCAGCTCCGACGCGCTGCTTCAGGTTTTGGCGGAGCCGCAATTTCTCGAGAAAAAGCGGCTCGGACATCGATCCACTCGACCCAACGGCAACGGCGCCACCATGGGTGCGCGCAAGAAGACCCGCTTGTACCATTGTTGCCAGATCACGCCGGACTGTTGGCAGTGAAATGTTGAGCAGCTTGGCCAACTCGGCAGTTCCCAACATCTTCCGCTCAGCGAGGAGATCGTAGATCTGCTGCTGTCGCTCGTGCGGAAATCGGGTCTTAACCTGCTTCATTGGTCTCCTGCCCCAAGGGAAGCCTGATCGTTACTGATCGATTACCCTACGTCAATCGCTAACGTGCGATAATCCCGACCGGTTGAGCAGGTCGGTGCAATGAACAATGTTCTGTTGGGGGCGGCGATAATGGCTTGGAAGTCGAGCACTTTTGGGACCTTATAATTTGTACGGATGAATAGTGTTTTCTCTGCCAGCGTCCCCGGCTCTTTGGGTGCTGCTCCGGGCTAGATCAAGCCGCCCGCAACCTCTTCCGAGACGCCAGGAAAGTCCGAGAGCGCTCCTGGCCGGAACCGACCAGTTGCCTCGTCCGATGCGCCCGATAGGTCCGAGACTGCTCCCGACCGGGGTCAGAGTTCTACCGCTTCGACGTCAGGAATCGACGGAGCGTTCAAAAGGCGCTTCGCCGACTGTTTTTCTTGGATGCTTGGAGATTATGTTTAGTAGTGTAATGCCACTTGGTTGAAATAAAATCGATGTTGCAGAATTTGAACGCGCAATGAATATCGTATTAACACTGCGTTCACGTTGAAATTTATGCGAAAGATTACCCGTGAAATACAAGTGACTCGTGAAACTACTTCTATAAGCCGGGGTTAATTCAACGGTGGGCAGCAAGCCCGGATATGCAATATTGGAGTCATCCATGTCTAAGAAGATCGTTCTTGCTGGTGTTGTCCTTGCAGCGCTCATTCCCGCAGCCGCTTTCGCACAGTCGGGTGGAGCTGCAGCTGGTGGCGCAACAGGTGCGGCTGCTGGCGCGATCGTCGGTGGCCCGGTTGGCGCTGCGGTGGGTGGTGTCACAGGTGCGATCGCCGGCGGTATTGCAGACCAGCAGCAGTCAGAGTTTCGTCAATACGTGACGACGCAAAAAGTACCGTCCTACACCTATCGGGAAGAGGTGCGCGTAGGTGCAGTTCTGCCGGAAACCGGCGTGACGTTCTATGATGTGCCTGCCGAGTACAAAGTGAAGGGCTATCGCTACACCGTGGTGAACAACACTCCGGTTCTGGTTGAGCCGGGCACCCGCAAGATCGTGCAGGTTATTCGCTAAGCGACCTTTTGCAGAATAGAGGGGGCGGTCGTGCGGCCGCCCCTTTCATGTAGGGAGCCGGTATTATGCCGGCATGCTGGTGAAGGGATTCTCGGTATCGGTCATTAAGCGGCGGCTTCTGTCCTTAACTGGAAAAGGAAGAAGTCACTGTCCCTTGCGGATCTGCTGGCGGTGGGGTCGAAGTTAGACAATGCCTTGATGTCCAGCGAGCTTGCATATTCCCACTTGTCCGCTGTCAGGAACGTTGGTACCGGCCTGTCCTCTGGAACGGCACAATACAAATCCGCTTCATCCTTATGTTTGAACAGGTTGTAAGTAAGCATGGGGCCCCTTAAGTCTGTTGTGCTGTTGATTTGTTGATTTTTGTCTTAGTCACTCGATACAGCGCAGTGCTCTGAAGCAGTTGGTCGTCAGGTTCTCGTCGCGACTCACTCGATGGCCGCCTCGAGCGGCAGGTGATAAGCCGCCCAGATAGCCGCTTGGGCCCGATTGTGGGCCCCTATCTTCCTGAGGATCGCCTTAACGTGGACCTTCACGGTCGCTTCGGCCATATCAAGCCTGCGAGCGATAACTTTGTTTGGTGCACCTTCTCTCAGCCAGCCCAGCACCTCAAGTTCCCGACTGGAAAGGGGGCTGCGCGGAGCAGCGTTGATGAGCTTCTCAGGACTTGGCCAGGGCGGGCAGTTAATGCTGCGTATGCTGTCTTCGATCATCGCCAGGACCAGCTCTGACGGAACAACTATCTCTCCGAGCATGACCAGCTCGATCGAACGGACCAGAACGTCACGACTGCTGGTCGTCAGACAGAAGCCGTTTGCTCCGGCGTGTCGAGCCAACGCCACGGCGTGAATATCAAAGTGATCAGCTAGAACGATCACCCGCGCCGCCGCATTCTGAGCCTTCAGCTCTGGGATCAGGTCCAGGATTTCATTGGGTCGATCTGTCCCATCCAGGATGAAAAGTTCCGCTGCCGGTTTGTGTAAGGCCGACGGCTGAGAAAGGCTCTGAAGTGCAGGATCTACCACAATGAAGCGAGTGCCATCGAGGATCTGCTCCACTCCCGTACGAAGAAGGGAGGAGGCGTAAATGTGAACTCTGGTGATGCATGATTCTGCAGTGGACATAACAAGCTCATGTCCCTGATAGGCGTGATCAAGTAATCTGGCCATAGCGCAGTTCTCAGAGAGCAATTGTATGCGTAATGCGGCGCGGTTCATCATCTGACGATATAGACAATCTGGCGCGAAGCTGCGTCAACGATAACCCGGTGTCCTTGGACGATCGCGTATCTGTAGGACTCGTGCCTTGGGACCACGTGCAGCTCGGCTCCTTCAGGAAGCACGTTACCGACTTCAAGACGTGGGATGCCCTGACCGTTCGCTGGAGGATCCGACCATGCCTGTGCTTTCCGGTCGGCGGGCAGGTGAGCCTTGATCTTTCGAACCACAGCGACAGCTCCAGTAAGAGTCCCGGGCTGTGCATAGGCCACCTTGACGCTGGAGGCTTGCGAAGTCGTGCTGGCCCCTTCAAACGTCGCCATTGCACCCAGCGAAAACGCGACAATGATCAGGATGAGTAGTATCCGCATCGTGGACCTCCTTCGCTGTCTGTATGAAGAACGGATGGCGGCCCGACTTATTCCAATAGCTCTGGTAATTTTCACGATTGCGGATGATCGCCGTGCCTCATCTCTGGGGCCGAGTCTCGCTTAACGCCTGAATCTCGGCCGCATCAAGAAGCGGTTCGCCAGCGCCGGCATTCTGAAGGTAGCTTGCCATGAGATCTGCTCCGCCGCTTGGAAGATAGGCACCGCTCGTTGCTGCCGAGGCGACTGCAAAGGTGATCATCCAGCCATTGGCGTGACACGCGACTGCATCCGAAGTTCCAGAGGGAGCATTGAGCTTGAACTCCCGGCACAGGGAGCCATTGGCCATACGGAATGTCGAGATCACGCGTATCCGTCCGAAGGATAATTCCTGCTCCTGCCCCGATTGGATCTCACTGAGGAGATGGCTGATCTCAGGGGTAGAAAGGTGCGCGATTGGACCGGGAGAGGGGGGCTGGAGACTTTGTCGCCCAGCCAGATAGCCGGCTGTTGCGAGTGCAAGCGAGGCGATGCTCGCCGCCAGCGCCATCCCGAGCCGCCGCCATCTTGTCGAGAAAGGCGCATTCGGCAAGGCCCGGAACTCAGGGTGAGGTTGTGGGTGGACATGCTCTTCAAAGCGATCGATCTGAGCCTGTACGGCGGCCTTCAATTCAGGAGGAACGTCGAAGGCTGTTTCCTCGGGAAATGCCGACCTGATGAGCCGTCGGCTGCGCAGAAACTCGGCGACCCGCTTGGCGATAGCCGGGTCGCTCGCCATGGCCTGCTCGACGGTGGCAGAGACCCGCTCGTCAAGCTCTCCGTCTGCGAAGGCCATAAGGATCTCATCGCTAAAGTGAAGTTGTGCCATCGGCATTAATCCGCAATCGCTCCCGTTAATGTCAGGCCGCCGCCGTCATTTCGACAAGCCGCTTGCGCGCTCTCGCAAGGCGGCTCATCACCGTTCCAATCGGAACACCCAAAACCTCGGCCGCTTCCCGGTAGGCGAGATCCTCGACGCAGACGAGCAGCAGCACCTCCCTCTGATCCGGCGGCATCGCGCTGATGATCTGCTGAACCTCGGCCAGCAGCAGCTTGCTAAGGATCGGCTGTTCACCTGCATCGCCGACGATTTCCGTCTGGGTCGTTACATCCTCACTCATGCTCTCGGTCCTCGATCGCCTCAGGTGATCAATCCAATTGTTGCGCAGGATACGGAAAACCCATGCATCGAAGCGCGTCCCAGGTGTCCAGCTGTCTGCGTTGGCGAGTGCGCGTTCACAAGCGCTCTGCACGAGATCATCCGCCAAGGACGGCGAACGGCAGAGCACCAAGGCAAAGCGCCTCAGCCGTGGCAGAAGTGCCACAAGTTGCTGTCCAATGGCTGTCGGCATTGCTGCTCCGCGTCGCCTCTCGGTCATAAGAACGGATCTCGAAGCGTTTTATTCCCGACGACATCTACATCAATTGTAGAAAGGCAACTTTGATTGAGGCGCTACACCGGATATAAAATCGGATTGTATCGTTATGGTTTAGTGGTCTGCACTGGCGTAACCGCGCGTGAGAGGTGCCCTTTTGGATGCCCGGCGAGCGAGACATCTGATATCCGATTGAATGGTGGGGAAACAATGTATCTCAACTCATCCGGTTTATGCGAGTTCATCAAGGCTCTGCACGCCGGAAAGAGCCATGAGGAAGGATAATGACACGTTGGTGGCGATATCTTCTAATCCTCGTCGGAGGTGTAGCTGTTGCAGCACCCGTTCAACTACACTTCGGCCATGGCTCATCTGCAGATCTTCACCTTATGCCATCGCTCGCCTTCGCTAAGGGAGGCAATGGGAACGCTGGTGGCAACGGCACCTCCGGCAATGGGAACGGGGGTGGTAAGGGCGGAAACAGCGGTGGTGGCGCCCAGGGAAATGCTGGAAGCGAAAACGGGAACCGTGGCAATGCCGGAAATGGGAATTCCGGAAAGGCCAGTGCGGGTTCCGCGGGTTCCAATAGTGGAACTGGTGGAAGTTCCACAGGGGGCGTTTCGAGCAGACAAGAGCAGGCATTGGGAGCTTCAACCAGGCTGGGCAAAGAGGCCGGATTAGCGCCTGAGCGGAAGCCCTCGAGCGGCTATAAGGCGAGAAAGACCCGCGTTGGTACTAATAAAGGCGCTAAGCCTCCGGCTTCTGGACGGAGCACGGCAGCTGGCAAGAAGAGCAAAGCGCCCACAATGGCCGGAAGCGGACGAACCAGGCAGGCTGGAGTAAGCCGTGGTGACGGAAAGATTGCCTCTGGCTCGGCAACTCGGTCATCCGCAGGAGAGCCCACCAATGCCACGACTGCGAAAGATCGCGTAGAGATGGTCGGTTCGCCGTCCAAGCCCCGGCAAGCGCAAAACTCGATCGTAGCGTCCGGCCTCTCTGAACAGGACTTGGCACAACTGGCGGTGTTCGGACTCCAAATCACATCCCAAACGCGCGGAGTAATCGTTCCCCGAGTCGTTCGGATAAGTGTTCCCCAGGGCATGTCCATCGGGGAGGCTCAGCGGACCGTACGGAGAATCAACCTCAAGGCGTCGGCTGATACGGACTCGTACTATTATACGGATGGAGAGGTGCCTGCATGTTCTGATCCTGGCTGTGAGGCTTCCGTTATCGTCGGCTGGACGCCGCCTGTGGTTGAGGCATGTGGGGAGCCTCCGCTGATCGGTCTTGTCGACACTGGCATTGATCTTGATCACGAGGCTCTCAAAGGTCAGGCAATCGAGTTGGTGAACGTCTCCAAAGACACTGGCAGCAGTTCCTCTCTCGACCATGGCACGGCTATCGCAGCGCTGCTCGTCGGACGGGCGGGGAGTATGGCACCCGGGCTAATCCCACAGGCGAGACTGATTGCTGTTGATGCCTTCTCCAAGGGCCCCGGAACGGCAGACAGGGCAGACGTCGTGTCCCTTGTCAGTGCCCTGGAAGCTCTCGCAGATCGTGGCGTGAAGGTGGTCAACCTCAGCCTGTCAGGGCCGCCAAACGAGGTTCTCAGGATAGCGGTAGAAGCCGCGCGCAGGCAGGGGATCGTCCTGATTGCAGCAGTCGGGAACAATGGAGCAGGAGCCGAGCCGGCTTATCCGGCTGCTTATCCCGGCGTCATTGCTGTGACGGCGGTGGATCGTCAGCGAAACGCTTACCAGCGCGCGACCCGCGGCCCGTACGTTGCCTTTGCGGCTCCGGGGGTTGAGATCCGCACGGCCCATCCGAAGGGCAAAAGCGCAGCAAAGAGCGGAACGTCCTATGCCGTTCCCTTCGTGTCCGCCGCCATGGCGATGCTGCGAGCCACGAACCCTGAAACGGACGTTGAGCACCTGCAGAAACGATTGCAGGAAAACACTCAGGATCTCGGTGCTCCTGGGCGTGACTCCACGTTCGGGTACGGTCTCGTGCAGATGACCAACTTGTGTTCCGCGCCGGGAACAGGACCCATTCCCGTGGCCGGCAATACGTCGCTTGTTGCACCTCAAACACCGAGACATTGAAGCGTAATGACGCCATCAGTGGCGGATTGGCCCCCTGTGTGAGCTTCTCTATCCGACTCCGTAACCAGTGGTGCGCCTAAACGCAATCGGGAAGCCTCCTGCAATGGCGCGAGGAAATGGACGTGAAGGCAATTGGTCAACGATACGAATAATGCTGTCGCGCAACCCTGCTGTTTTGGCAGACGTTGTCTTTTGGCACATTTGAAAGCGGACCAAATTCCTGTGGGAGCCACATGTTTGGAAGATTACCATCTTGGCAGATGTGGAGATGGGATGTGGTTCACCATACCACGATCTCTTCAATGAATAGGCTTCTGCGAATTACACAGCCTTTTGCTCGTGGAGGTGAGTACAATGTTTCAGCCTTAGGAGCATTTTCCGGCGAAGTGGATCCGGTTCGCCGTCAGAAAATGCGGCAGAACAAGGAAGAGAGCCGATTCCACGCAAGTGGAAACGGCTCTAGGAGCATGCCCCGAACATGGGCCCTTACACGGGCATCTTGTGCCGCGTCGATTGCGGACGTCTTGCTGATGGGGCAGCCGTGAGATCTGTTTCTCGATTGTGAGCTGGCCAATCGCTCCATTGCTACGCTTACGTTCCCGCTCGCACCTGCGCTGGCTCATTCCGCACCCGGGGAGGCCACGACCACTTGAGGAGTAGCCATCTGCTGAACCACCCGGATCACCGTCTCAGGGAGGTAGGGCTTGGACACAAACGCCACTCTCTCTGAGAGATCATCCGAACCGGGCCGCTCCCGTCCGGAGGAGAGGACCACTCCTGCGCCAGGCCAGCGCTCTTGGATCAGTTTCGCCAATTCCAAGCCGTTCATCGAGCCGGGCATCTCAATATCTGTGACCACTGCCTGGATGTCGGGTCGGGCTTGAAGGAGGGCTAAGGCCTCATCGGCACTGACAGCCTCGAAGACCTTGAACCCGGCCTCGTCAAGGAAGTCGGTCAGAAACATGCGCACGAGGGGTTCGTCTTCGACAACGAGGACCACCATGCGGGGCGCAGAACTGGACATGCGGTTGCTCTCGGCAGAGGGGCTATCAGGAGTCCCGATGGGAACTGCAAACGACGGCGCTTTGTTCCTGTTGCCGTGGGCTGGTGATCTCGCGCTGCTCGCTACTAACTCGCTTGGGTTATGTTTCGTGAACAGCCTTCCGCGAAATACTACCTGCGAACTGGAATGTCTCTTGATGGCGCGGCATAGACCGAAGGTCCGCACTCGCCCGGCGAGCGGACCATTCTATTGCCGGCTGGAAGACGGTCTTTGACCGAGGTCGTGTGAAAACGCGATGTCGGACTGTCCGTGATGGCCGCTGTTTGCGTATGCAGCCCCGGCCGGCATG
>NZ_QDAH01000040.1 GCF_003075415.1 Microvirga sp. KLBC 81 | reverse complement strand
GAACCGGCCCAGCGGAGCGGCATCATGCCTCGAGCAAAGCTCGATCCGCTGCTCACATGACATCCGGGCTCAACCGGTAAAATGGAGTGGCGTCATGCCATGCCCTCTTAAAGAGCCTCCATAGTGCTTGCTCGATGCACCGCGCTTTCAACATCCCGCCCGTTGCATCCATAGATCTGTGTATGGACGAATCATCCCTAATCGTCAAGCACAGAAATGAAGTATTGGACGTACTTTTATTATTAAAAGTCTTTTAAGGATAGTAATCGGCGGCACAAAAGGCTCCCGCTCGCGCGGAAGCACAAATGCATGCGGGCTCGCCATGGGAGATGGCGAGCGATCTGATCAGGCCAGCGCATTCAGCGCGTTCCAGCCAAGGCCGTTCTGTGAGGGGCTCCGGTAGGAAGGGCCTTTGTATAGAGCCCGCGATATGCCGGATCGAGCGACAGCGCATCACTGATGCCAAGGATCGTCTCCGATGCTCCGAGCACCAGAGCTCCATCCGATGCCATCAACTGCGCAATCCTGCGAAGCACATTCGACTTCGTCGCGACGTCGAAATAGATCAGCACGTTGCGGCAATAGACAATGTCGAACTGCCCAAGTCGGTTGAAATCCTCGATGAGATTCAAATAGCGAAAATCCACCATGGAGCGGATTTCAGGTGCGACCTGCCATTGATCGCCCTTCTGCGTGAAATACTTGACGAGGAGCCTGATTGGCAAACCGCGTTGCACTTCGAACTGGTTATAGACACCCGCCCTTGCCTTCTCGAGCACTTCATTCGAGATATCGGTTGCAATGATCTCCACCTGCCAGCCCGACATGCGGGCAAATGCTTCCTTGAGAAGCATTGCAAGCGAGTAAGGTTCCTGCCCCGTTGATGCAGCCGCGCACCAGATGCGCAGGCGCCGGCTGACGGATCGCTCCCTGAGGAATCTCGGCAGCAGAACATCCTGGAAGAGATCGAAAGGCGCCTTATCCCGGAAGAAGAAAGTCTCGTTGGTCGTCATTGCCTCGATAGTTGCATTCTCAAGGGCAGGAGACCGGCTCGATTTGATTTCCCAAATGAGTCGAGACAAGCTCTCGACCCTGAAGCGGGTGCAAACGGGAGCAAGCCGGCTCTCAACGAGGTATCGCTTATCGGGGGAAAGGGCCAACCCTGACCGTGTCTTGAGAAAAGCGCGCAGAGCTTCAAATTCAATCTCGGTCATCGTGAGGCTCCGGCAATCAGGCCTCTCAATGAGCGGCCAATGGCATCAAGGGGAAGGATCTCGTGGGCAAGGCCGGCTTTCACGACGCTTCCAGGCATACCCCAGACAATGCTCGTCGGCTCATCTTGGGCAACAACGGTTGCACCAGCCTTGACCAGATGACGGGCTCCACTCGTTCCGTCGGAACCCATTCCTGTCAGCACCGTCGCGATTGCAGCCCCTCCAAAGACAGAAGCGGCCTCCCGAAACAGAACGTCCACGGCAGGACGGCAGAAATTTTCAGGAGGGCTGTCGCTGAGTCGTATCGTGGGCTTTCCTGACGTTGAGACCACGCCCATATGACGTCCGCCCGGGGCAACAAGCACTGTGCCCGCATTGATCCCGTCCCCGTCTTTCGCTTCACGGCAGGGAAACGAAAGCAAAGTCTGCAGGTGTTCGGCGAAAACCGCCGTGAACATCGCAGGCATATGCTGAACGATCAAAACCGGAATGGAGGCAAGAACAGGCCTGAGATCCTGCAGCACTCGCTCAACAGCCCTTGGGCCACCGGTCGAAGAGCCGATGAGAAGACATTGCGGCCGTACATTGCCTGACTTTGGCAGAGGAGACTGCATGGGTGCAGGGACATTCGGCACCGGGACAATACTCGGGCGGAATTGTCTCGGCTTCATGGCGCTTAGGGCTCTCAGTTTCTCGACGAGGTCGCGCCGGAACTCTGCCGCAGCATCCACAGCGCGCGCGCTTTCAGGCTTTGCAAGATAATCAACAGCACCCAGGGAGAGGCACTTCAGTGAAATCTGCGCGTTTCGCTGTGTCAGAGTGGAGATTACAATGACTTTGCTAGCAGGGTGAGCCTTCAAGATCATCGGCAATGCCGCTAAGCCGTCAATCTCAGGCATTTCGATATCGAGAAGAACAATCTCTGGCTTATGTCGCTCGGCAAGACCGACAGCCATCCGCCCGTTGGACGCGGTGCAGACGACATCGAAGCCGCCCGCTTCCGTCACCCACCGCGCGATCATCCCGCGAATGACCGCACTATCATCCACGATCATGACACGTGTTGGTTGAGCTTGCATAGGAGTAGGTTGTGCGAGGCGATCCGCTGGCATGGAATCACACAGAGAATGCTTCCGAAAGGAGGCCCAGCTCCTGGAATTTTGCAACTAAAATGTCTTTGTCGAACGGCTTCATGATATACTCGTCCGCACCGGCTTCCAGCGCTCGGGTAATGTGCCCCATGTCATTTTCTGTCGTGCAGAATACGACTTTCGGAGCCTGGCCACCTGGAGACTTTCTCAGCTCTTTGAGGAAGCTGTAGCCATCCATGATCGGCATGTTCCAATCAAGCAGAATGACATCGGGCATTCTGGCCTGACACATCGAGAGCCCAACCTCCCCGTTCTCAGCCTCCGCAACTTCGAATGCGAGGCTTTCGACGATCTCACGAGAGACTTTCCGGATCGTCCGCGAGTCGTCAACAATCAAGCAATAGCTCATGAAAGCAATATCCCTGGCAGCAAGGCCCCAAATCGCGCTCTAAAGCAGGCAGATCAGGATCGGATGTCGGATTTATCGATGAAGTTGAAATTCTCGACTAGAATTTCTTTGATGATATCGGCGCCGAGGCGCTTGTTGATTCTGTCTCTAACATTGCCGATCATCCCATTCACATTGTACCGAGACAACCTCCTGAAATCGATTGTCTCGTCCGAGTAGACATAGCGAAACACTTCGTCTTGAATGAAAGCTTCTGGCGGTACGGAGATCTCCCGCAAAGTCTTTGCATCGGCCGTGAACACAAGATTAGCGATCACATAACCTTGAACCGCGCCTTCTGCGATGATCGGGATGTTCATGGGCGGGAGCTTTTTGTACTGCAATCCTTCATAATGCGGCTGCTCCTCTGCTGGCGCCCTGCCGACCATCCAGGTTACAGCTGCGTAGCACGAAACGAGCGTGACAGCGCAAACCCAGAAGCCAGCCATGACATTCCTGATCATGCGCCATAGCCCCCGCGCACCATGTGAACCGAGTATGTGCTATCTGACTCTGCAGCCTGAATAGCGCCAGAGATAATGCTCGAAATTTCCTGCACCGCCCGCATGTGACGCTGCAGAATTTCCTGGTTTCGCTCCAGCTTAGCTTTCAACCTCTCGAATCGCTTCGCTGCAATTCCATCAAACGCGAGAGTCTCGGCAGCTCTCACCATCCGGCTGATCTCTAAAAGGCTCTGGCTTTTGCGGCGGTTGAACTCGTCTAGATTCTTCAAGTCACGAGACAGCAGGGCTGCCGTCTCGAGGTCCAGCGTCTCCTCAAGCCGGTCCAATGACTTCATCAACATGCGACCTTCCTTATTTTTTCACGCCCAGAATTTGCTCTGCAATCCCGATGCCGCCGGTCCTCGCCACCTGCGCGCCGATCCGCTCCGCCATCATGGACTTCCAGATGGAGCCGGCATTACCTTTTCCGTAGACATTTTCGGCATTCTTCGGAAGCATCGATTCAACGAAGCTCTGGAGAATGAAGGCCTCGAACTCTTGCGCGGTACGCTTCGATTTGACTGCTGCCGCAGATTCGGCATCGTTTCGAAGAGAATTTCGGATCTGATAAACGTCTGCCCCACCGCCAATGGGACGAGCGGAAACAGAGCGCACAGTGTCTTCGAAGCTTAGCCCAGAGACAGGGGCAGCGCCTTGCAGAAGGCTCTGTGCGGCCGCCTGATACCGCGCAGGATCTGCTGCTCTGGCAACCTCGCTGAGAATGTCTGACGGGGGGCTGATCGCCATTGCGATCCTCCTTTTTCACTTGAGCCAGACTTTAGCCCACGAGGCTTACGGGAGGCTTGCGCTGTCCTTTTGGGCCATGCTCTCAAGGATGGCGATCAGCCCTTTCTTCTCCTCACCTCGTCGATTATCCTCTTTGAGACGCGAGTAAACTTTCTCCGTGCGTTTCACCTGCAGGGCTTTTTCAACTGTGAGTGCCTTTTGCTCGATGATGGCGACCTGCGTTCGACTCTCTTCTAAAGACAACGTCCTTAGTCTCTTGGCCAACATGTCCACAAAGAGACCGTGCAGAACATCGGAATCGCCCATCGTTTGGAGCGTCTCTTCTTGGGCCGCTTTGAGTTCGCTCTCCTGGCGGTGGAGATTGGCGAGTTTCAGCTCTGCACTCTCATGAAGGTGCTGCTGAACCTTGATCAGCCTATCGATCTTCTTGAGTCTCTGTTTCATCGGCCTTCAGTCCCGCAGCCATGCCGTAAAGGCCTCGATGAAGAGCAGAACGTAATCCTGCGCTGCGAAGTACATGACGAACAGCCCTCCGAACATCACGAAGGGGGTTGCGATAAAGAAGACAGGTATCTGCGGCGTCAGCTTGTTCGTGAGTCCAGCCACGAGGTTTACAATGACGGAGTAAATCAGAAACGGACTGCTGATCCGCAGTGCCAGCACGAAGGCAACCCCAACCTGGTCGACCAGCTCCGTCAAGGAAGTTTGCACGGCAAAGCCCTGACCGACCGGCACGCGCGAATATGAGGCGATCAGCCCACGAAAGAGCTCCCAGTGGAGGTCGGACAGGAAGATGACGGCCGTTGCCACCATCATGATGAGGGAACTGATTGCGGGAAGTGGCTCCGCTTCGTCGATTGGGGTTCCGGGCATGCCACCATAGCCGATGGCCATAGATACGGCGCTCAGCATCGTTTGGAGGGCGAGGAAGTAAACTCTTCCAAGCAGTCCTATCAGCAATCCGACCAGCATCTCAGTGCCAATCCAAGTGAGTGTCACTGTTGGCGCCTGCCCAGCGATACCGGTACGGATCTTATCCATCAGGACGGGTGCAAGGGCGAGGCTCACGGTCAGAGCCAGGAAGAGCCGAACCTGAGGTGGTATCCTGTTGCTGGAGAACGCCGGCGCGATCAGCATACATCCGCCGATGCGGCAGAAGATAAGGAAGATCCCAAGGAGTGTGTCGGAGGCGACTTGGCTCACGCGACAGTACCAAGCGAATTGACTTCGATGCCTCGCGCGATCTCCAGATGAGACAGAACCGGCAAGGACGAGAACATGCGCTCAATAATCATGCGCACATATGGCCTCGCATCGGGCGCTGTCACGATGGCGAAGTTCTTGACCTGACCCATCCGAGTCTTGATGGCTTCCGAAGCCTCCGCCCCGAATTGCTCGACGAGGCGCGGGTCGATATCGAATTCGATGACGTCCCCCTTGGCATCGCGCTTCAGGCTCTGGTGGAACGCGATATCCCATTTATTGCCCAGACGCAGCACATTGAGGGCGCCTCCTTCGGCAAGATCACCACAAATCTGCTGCGCCATGCGCACCCGCACGTGCTCCACCAACTGCTCGGCCCGCCGGGCATGGGGAGCGATCTCGGCAATCGCCTCGAGGATCAGGCTTAAGTTACGAATCGAGACGCGCTCGGCCAGCAACAGCTTCAGCACCGCCTGCAATCCGGAGTAAGAAATCTGGGACGGGCAGATATCGTCGAGAAGACGCTTGTACTCAGGCTCGAGCCCGTCCAGAAGATTGCGAACATCTTTGTAGGAAAGGAGCTGGGGCAGATTGTTGCGAATAACCTCGCTGAGGTGGGTGAGCAGGACAGATGCCCCGTCCACGGCCGTGAAGCCCTGACGCTTGATCTCGCCGGCATAGGCATCCGAGACCCAGAGGGCCTTCATGCCGAATGCAGGCTCGCGCACTTCATCTCCCGGCACATCTGGAACCGGACCGTCGCCAAGGACGACAAGAAGGTCACCCGGTCTGATCTCATGCGTTGCGACCACCGTGCCATGGATCTTGATCTGGTAGCTCTTCGCCGGGATCATGAAGCTGTCGGAGAGTTTGACGTCCGGGAGGACGAAGCCGAAGTCCTGGGCGAATTTCTTCCTCATCTTCTTGACGCGATGGGCGAGGTCTCCATGGGAGCTCGCCAGATAAGAAGATAGGTGCTTGCCGAGGCAGAGTTCAACCTCCGCGATCTTGAGCGACTCCTTCACGGTATCACTCGCCTCCAGAAGGTTCTTCTGCTGCTCCTGCTCCTGGTTCAGCTTTTCTTTCGCCGCCTGCTCGGCTCGGACCTTTGGAATGCTGTAGGCCACGAACCCCATGAATCCGCCCAGCATCATGAAGGGGATCATCGGCAGACCGGGAACGATGGCGAAGATGAACATCATTCCGGAAGCGACCATCAGAGCACGCGGGTAGGCGCCAAGCTGATCCAGCACCGCCTGCTGGGCCTGCCCACGCGTGCCGCCCTTGGAAACGAGGAGGCCAGCAGCCAAAGAAACCACGAGCGCCGGAATCTGGCTGACGAGGCCGTCGCCAACTGACAGCTGGGTGAAAACGTCGGCGGCCTTTGAAAGCGGCATGCCATGGCGTGTCACGCCGATGATGATCCCACCGAAGATGTTGACTGCGATGGTGATCAAGCTCGCGACGGCCTCACCGCGAACGAACTTGGAAGCGCCGTCCATGGAACCGAAGAAGGCGCTCTCCTCTTCCAGTTCACGTCGCCGTCTCTGGGCTTCCTTCTCATCGATGAGCCCCGCAGAGAGGTCTGCATCGATAGCCATCTGCTTTCCAGGGATCGCATCGAGGGTAAAGCGGGCTCCGACCTCGGCGATACGTGTGGCACCCTTGGTGATCACCAAGAAGTTGACGGTAATCAGAATGATGAAGACCACGATACCGATGACGAAGTCGCCGCTCATGACGAAGCGAGAGAAGCCGCTGATCACATGGCCCGCAGCCTCAACGCCATGATGACCGTTAGACAGGATCAGTCGCGTCGAGGCGATACTAAGGGCAAGGCGAAGGAGAGTGGCTATCAGGAGCACGGTCGGGAAGGCAGAGAATTCGAGGGGCTTCTGAATCCACAGGGCCACCATCAGGATGAGGACCGACAGGGCGATCGAGAAAGCGAGCCCCATATCGATAGCCAGGGGCGGGATCGGCAGAAACAGGATCGCAAGGATCACGACGACGCCTGCGGCGAACATCACATCCCGGCCGCGGTCCTTTACCATCATGTCGCTAGACGCCATGTGTCTCTCCCTTCGGCGAGCCAACCATCCGTCTGACACATGCGCCATGAAGCTTGCGCGAAGGTCGCCTCGCGTCTTGCTAGGCTCTTGCTCCTTCGCAGCAGCTTCTCAGGGCCTTCGCTATTCTAGAACCCTGTAACAATTCGTCCATAAACCAACTCCGTGAAGGCATAGATCTGGGATCCGACCAGCGATCCTGTGAGAAGCGTGACGACCAGGATGGCAATAATCTTGGGAATAAAGGTCAGAGTGATTTCCTGAATCTGGGTCAGAGCCTGGATCAGGGCGATCACGATGCCAATCACCATCGCGGCCAAGACCGCTGGCCCGGAGCCGATGATGACAGTCCAAATCGCCGCACGGACCAGCTCGAGAGCATCAATTTCGTTCATCGTCAGCTGATCACGATGCCGGGGCCGAGCAGGACCCGGTCTCCATTCGACAGTTTGGCAACGGCGCCATCGCTGGTGATCATCACTGATTCCACTTTGCCCGAAATGGTACCGTCGGCCGAGGATATCGTCCGCCCGATCACGCTGTCGGCCTGAGATAGGGCGAAGGACGAAAGCAGGGCATCGAGCTTCTCGTTGCTCTTCACGGTCTGCTCGACCTGGGAGAACGTGGCCAATTGAGCCATGTACTCCGTCGATTTCATCGGATCCGTAGGATCCTGGTTCCTCATCTGCGTCATCAACAGCTTCAAAAAATTGTCGTAGCTGACGGTAGACGTCTTCTCGCCGGCAGATGTTTGCTGATTGTAAGCCGCAGATGCAACGGAACTGACATTCATTTCTCGACTCCGGGCTAAGCAGCCTTCTCGGGCATTACCACGCTTGTGGATGCAGGCTGGAACTCTAGTTTTTCGAAGAGCCCTCTGATCATTTTCAGCGCTTCGAAGGTCCGCTTCCGGGCGACAAGACCTCCGATATTCCTCAACTGAGCCTTTGTGGTTTCATCGGATGTGACCACGAGCAGGGCGTCATAGATCTTGTGGAAGGCTATCATCCCCTGCTCCTCTTCCTGAGGATTGATGAGGAGAGCTTGCACCACGAAATAGAGCTGCCGCATCGGGGTCGTAGCCTCTGCCAGCTGGAGCACGTGGCTTTCCAGAAGGAATCGGGCGTCGTTGAGGAGGCTCAAGGTGACCTTCTGGCTGACCGTCAGAACGGCGCCGTTGATAAAAATCCGTTCGCCGGCCTTGAGAGAGAAACGCATCTTCGCAGTCATTTCAGGCCATCCTTGATGAGGACGTTGATGTCGATAAGAGCATTGAGATTATTGTGCTCGCCACGAACGACGAGATCAGATTCCTTCATCACCCAAAGACCGATCGAGATCAGCTGGCCTTTCAGCTTGTCGGGCAATGCATTCTCGGGATGTCCAAGATCCTTGATCAGAAAGGTCCAAAGGCGCTGGAGAAAAACGATTGCGCCGAGCATCTCCGGAGATTGAGACGGAAATCCCTCTGCTGCGCGCAAGAGGGTGATGGCTCGTTCGAAGAGATCGTACTCGCGTTGCCGGCAGTCTTTCGACGAATCCTCGAGGATTTCAGAGTAGGAGAACTGATACATTTACACTTTTCCTGCCGTTAAATGAAATTGATCAAGCTCAGTTGATTGAGTTGCGCAGTCAGGGAGTAAGATGTCTGGATCTGAGTCGAGAGTTGATCGACTCGAACTTTCGCCTCAGCGGGATCAATGGCCTCGTAGTTCGTGATCCTCTCCTCAAAGAACGTTTTCTGAAGACCCATCCGCTCGTTAGCGTCATCGATCTTCCGCTGGGCCGTTCCGAGGTCGGCCTGGAGCTCGGTCACTCCGGAAACGCCCTCACCGAGCGTCCCGATAACCTTGTCGAGGAGATATGATCTTGTCTGATTGTTGAGACCTGCAATCCCAAGATCAAAGGTCATCGTGTAAGCCATTGCCAGCTGTCGGAAAGCGGTCTCATTTGCGTTGGCGGATGTCTCAACTCTCTCGGCAGGAGAAATCAGGCTTTGGATGTTTTGATCCGAGGCGTTGGACCATGTGCCGTGCCATTGAGTTTCGAAGAGATCAGCGAGTGGCCCCTCAATGAAAGCCTGCATTTGGGCGGGCGTGATATCCGCCACCTGCGCATCGGTTTGCGGGAAGGTAAAGTGGTCCAGGAACGCCTTGTTGATGGCTGCCTGAGGACCGGCATCATAGGCTTTGAGGGGCTGAACTTTAGAGTTCACACCACCAAACAGGAATTGGTTTCCGACATTCTCGTTCAGGTTCGAGACCAGCTTGTTCAAACTGGCCCTGGCCTGGCTTTGAATGAGAGGAACGTCCTGCGACCCCACATGCATTCCGACCAGGGCATTCTTGAAGTTGTCGGCCACGGTACGAACCTGGTCGAGTGCTGCCGAGGTCGATTTGAGCCGGAGCGTCGCCGAAGTATTGCTGTCGGTCAAAGCATCAAGAGCGGCTCTTTCCTGACGGAGAGAAAGTGTTTTCCCGGTCTTGCGTCCGAGTGCCAGACCAACATCCATATGGCGCCCGGTCACGACTTCCTTATTCGCCTTCACAAGTTCGGACTGGAGCTTGTCGAGCGTCGATCTGGGCGAATTCCAGAGAGTGGTGGAGGAGATGAACGTTGTCTTCATGTCTTAACCCACCGCATTGAGAAGCGTCTGGAGCATCTGATCAATGACGGAGATCAGCTTTGCGGACGCCGAGTAGGATTTCTCAAGCTGCAGCATGAGAGCCGTCTCATCGTCCATGTTGACGTCCGTAGCGTTCGAGAGCGCCTCGGACGCCTGTGCAAGTAAAGTCTCCTGGTAGGCCACCTGCTGGGATGCATCCTGGCGTTGAGCCTCGAGCCAGCCTGCCGAAGACGATGCGAATTCCTGCAAGGACATCGCATTACCAAGTCCTAGGCTCGGATCAAAAGCACGATCCGCCTGCATGGCATCGACCAATTGATAAAGGCGCGTGGAGAACGATGCGGTTCCGTCACCATAGGTGTAATCAGCACCGTTGATTCCACCGTCGCGGATTCGCTCGAATTTCCCGCCTGCTTTAGACGGATCAACGGCATCGCTTACCTTGATCAGCCCGGCGAGACCTTCCGGAGCCGGCTTTGGAATGCTCGGGCCACCGCTATAGGTGAAGACACCAGCCCGGTCCGGCTTTCCACCCCCGCTTTTGTCATACTCGGCAAAAGCCTCGATCAAACCACGAGCCAGCTCGTCGAGCTGTTTCTGATACGTGACAGCCGCATCATCCCGCAGCCTGACGAGCCCGACAAGATTGCCGGAATTCAAGGGCATCGGAGATGAGCTTCCAGTCACCGGAATCTCATCGATGAGGATCGCTCCCCCGGGTTTCCCAGCGGTCAGAGCGGCTGATTCGTATCTTACGCTGCGCGGCAATCTGTCGAAGAGCGCCACCCCGCTATCGGTATAGAGAGCAATGTCATTGTCGGCCCTCGGGACGACGGTAACTCCAATCTCTTCGGAAAGCTGCGCAATGAGACTGTCTCTCGTATCGAGAGCATCCGTCACGTCTCGCCCAAGAGCGGCTCCGCTTACGACCTCATCGTTGGCGATCTTGAACTTCGCCAGGATGTCATTGATCCGGGAAACCGAGTCCGCAATCTGGACCTGCGTTTCCTGACGTATCGCGTTGATGCTTGACGTCGCCTGATTCAGGCTTGCCGCGAGATCCGAAGCAGCCTTCACGAAACCGCGGGCAAGTACGGCATCGTCAGGCGCGTTCGCATACTGCTTCAAGGCATTGTTCAAGGTACCAATGCGGGCGGCAGGAGACTCATCCAGTTCCGGATCGCCGATTGTCTGGCTCAGCCTCTGGAGTCCCTCAAGCAGCGACTTCTGAGTGGCTGCATCCGAGGTCGTCTCCAGCATCTTGTTCAGAAGCGCTCTGTCGCTGGCTCTGAGCACCGTCACGCGAGCGGCGCCGCCCGTCGTGACGAGCGCGCCGATCTTGCGCGAATATGCGGGGTCCGACGCTCCAGCCGTATTGCGGGAGACAATCGCCATCTGCGACTGAGATGCCTGCAACGAGGAACGGGCCGTGTTATAGGCGACCGAAAGTGACATGTTCGAGCTCTCGAGAATGACCTAAACCGTTATCGCTTCAGATTCATGAGAACATCGAGCAGTTCGGAACCGGTTTGGAACACTTTCGAGTTGGCCGTGTAACTGGTTTGGGCTTCGATCATGGCCGTCAGCTCGGTGCCGATATCAACATTCGATCCTTCAAGCGCTCCCGAGGCAACCGATCCAAAGCTACCGGTTTCCGGGAAACCGACCTGGTAGCCGCCCGAACTCGCGGTCATCTCGTAAACATTGCCCGCACGAGGAGAGAGGTTGTCCGGGCTGGGCACGGTTGCCAGCGGAATTTTGTAGGCGGCGACACGCGATCCGTCCTCATAGACGGCATAAACCGTGCCGTCGGAAGCGAATTCGGCGCTCTTCACAGCGGACGGCCCATTGCCGTTAGCCGAGCCCGTGACTGAGTACTCACCCGCGAGTTGCGTCATACCGGTCATGTCAAGCGTGAAGGTTTGCCCCTTGGGAATGCCGAAACTCAGCGATGCAGGACTGATGAGTTGCCCAAGATCACTGAATGTCATCGTAGTTGGTCCATCCAGCAGAGTGGAGCCGTTATAGACCGCGATTTCCCAGGTCTTCTCTCCGGTCCTCTCCAACTGGATATCGACCTTCACCGGATTTCCGACGTTGTCAAACACCTGGAGAGACGAGGTTTTCTTGGCCGGTGTCATATCCGTAAAGGAGCCGGTGACGTTCGTGGCGCCGGTCAGGTCATCGGACGTCAGCACGAGATTGCCGGTGGCCGGATCCTTGGACGCTTGAACACCGCTGAGCGTACCGGCGGTGACGGCTGCGTTGATCGATGTGACCAGATCATCCACATTCGCTTCGGTCGTCACATTGAAGGTCTGGGCAGGTCCGCCGCCGACAGAGAACTGGATCATATCCCTGGGGGTCAGATTCGAGATCTTGATATCAACATATCCAGGCACCGGGGGGGCCAATGTTCCGGGATGTGCAGTACCAGCCACCTCCGTCGTGCCGTATGGGAGATTCCCCTTGAATGTGCCTGCAGTCGAACCGGCAGCCTGCATGCCGAAGTCGGCCATGTTGACCGGGACGACGTCGTCGAGACTGTTCAAGGATGGGTCGACCCCGATCTTATAGCCCATGAGCGTGAAGCCGGCTGCGTTGACGAGGTTACCGGTTCGACCATCGGGCACGAAGTTGCCGGCGCGGGTCAGGTAATTGGCTCCACCCGGGTCCGACACAACGAAAAAGCCGTTGCCGGAGATCGCCAGGTCCGTCGTCGAGGTCGTGTAAGCGATCGGCCCCTGATCGCCGATCGTATAGCGTACCCTACTTGTGACCGATCCCGAATTATAGTTTCCCTCGCTGGACGGAAGGATGAGAGACGAGAACTCAGTCGAGGCACGCTTGTAGCCAGTCGTGCTCGAGTTCTGAATATTCTCGGCAACCGTTCCCAGCTTGTTCGACTGAGCGTTCATGCCGGACACGCCGCTGCGAAGGACACCATAAAGACTCATGTACAACTCCTGCGAATTCGAGAGGAAGCTAACACCAGGATGCTTGTGTGAAGCTGGAGGAGAGATGAAGCGCGCGTGGATGCCATAAGGGCATCACTGCTTGAGCGCCTGTGCGAGGTCCAAGAAGGCATCTCGGCTTAAGGGAGAGGATGGATCCTGCCGCAGGGCTTCATAAATTTTTGGAACGAGAACAACAGCTTGATCAAGATCCTGATCCGTACCTGGCTGGTATCCACCCATCATGCGCAGATCGCGCGTATCCTCATAGCGAGCGATCAACCCACGTAACCGCCGGACCAGCTCCTTCTGGTCCGGAGACCAGACATGGTCCGCCAGTCGCGATATGGAGCCTAGGACATTGATTGCAGGGTAGCGGCCCTGATCGGCGATCGACCGGTCAAGGACGATATGGCCGTCGAGGGTGCCTCTGATATTGTCGGCAACCGGATCGTTGTGGTCATCGCCATCGATCAGAACGGAGAAGATGCCCGTGATGGACCCCTTCCCTTCCTCTCCGGGGCCAGCCCGCTCCAGCAAGCGGGGCAGATCGCTGAAGACGCTTGGAGTATAGCCGCGGGCGACAGCCGGCTCCCCTGCTGCAAGCGCCACGTCCCGGGCGGCATGAGCATAGCGGGTCACGGAGTCGACGATCAGGAGAACCGATTCGCCGCAATCCCGGAAATACTCGGCGATCGACACAGCGGTTCTCGGCGCCTGACGCCGCATCATCGGGCTCTCATCGCCTGTCGAGACCACCATCACGGCTCTGTGCAAGCTGGCTTGGATCGGCCCTTCCAGGAACTCTCGCACTTCTCGTCCGCGCTCGCCCACGAGAGCAACTACGATCGTGTCGAAGCCCTCGCACTTTGCAAGCATCGTCAATAGGGTTGATTTTCCCACACCCGATCCGGCAAAGATGCCGATACGTTGTCCCTGGCAGATAGGCGTGAAAAGATCGATCGCCTTCACGCCCGTATGCAACGGCTTATGAACCCTCGCCCTCGTCATCGCAGAGGGAGGCTCGGCGTCGTGATGCACCGGTCTCGGTCCCGGCGCCAAGGGACCCTGCCCGTCGAGCGGCTCACCAAGGGCATTGATGACACGCCCTTTCCAACTCGGATCAGGGCTCAAGCCAGCATTACTGACCAGAAACGCAGGCGTGCCAATCCTGGCATCGATACGTCCATTGAAGGGCTTGATCGTAAGCCCATTGGTGTCGATGCGAACGACCTCGCCGATCTGCGTTTTTCCATTGGCGTCGAAACCGACCTGGTCACCCAGCTTGACGAATTGGGAGAGCCCGATGACCCGGTAATAACTAGGGGTCACCTCACGAATGGTGCCAACGATCCGCACCAGGCGGCGTCCAGCACTTTCAAGAAGGAGGTTCTCAAGCTCGCAAAGGGCATTCATGCCGTCGATCAACTGCTGGGACCAAGTGTCCGAATGGCGTCCATCAATGTGGATTCACTCTCCTGGATCGTGGTTGCGGCGCTTTCGAAATTCCGCTGCAGGGCGATCATCTTCGTCATCTCCAGAACAGGATTGACGTTCGACCCTTCACTGTAGCCCTGCTGTACACCTCTCGATGTGAAATCCTGAACGACTTCACCAGGGATGCTGGACAGGACCCCCGAGCTTCCCTGCCGGGTCAGGCGGCTGTCGCTGCTCAGGTTGAAAAGGCCCAGGGCTCCGACCTGATTGCCCCCTTGGGTGATCGTTCCATCACGGCTGATGGTTGGAGGGCCCGCCAGAGGATCAAGCACGATGGGCGCCCCACCGGAGTCGAGAACCGCATGGCCGTCGACAGTCACAAGGTCGCCGTTCTCATTCATGGAGAAGCGTCCGTCACGTGTGTAAACCGGGCCACTGGCCCCCTGGTAGGCAAACCATGCCTCGCCCTGGATCGCCACATCAAGGGGATTGTCTGTCTTGGTCACAGGACCGGCCCGGCGCGAGATGAAGCTCTGGCCTGGAGACGCGAACGACACATTGTCCTTGGCGGCGAGAGAGAGAATTTCTTCGAACTTGATTTCGTCAGCGCGAAAACCGCCGGTTGCCATGTTCGCGACGTTATTGGCAATGGTCGCCAGACGCTTCTCCATGGCGACTTGGGCCGACAGTGACACATAGAGGGCGGATTGCACCTGGAAACTCCATCCAGTCAGATGGCCGCCCGTGGCTCTGATCGATCTTCCGCTACGCGTTGGCTGGGCCGCCTGGTCAATTTCCAGTCGTCTGTACCAGCACAGCCTTGCATGAGGCTTGCCACCCCCATCCCAGCTTCGCGCAAGCCTCCATGATTAGGAAGTTACCAAGGATTGATCTCTCGCGAAGGACTACGAGGTTGGGTGTCTTAATCGGATTGGTCGTTGCCATCGGATCTCTCGTCAGCGGCTATGTCGCCATGGGTGGGCATCTGTCCGTGATCTGGCAGCCCTGGGAATACGTCATCATCTGCGGCATCGCGATCGGCACATTCATCATTGCGAACCCCATGTCGCTTGTGAAGGACACAGGACGGGCGTCCCTAGAAGCGATCAAGGGAACTGTTCCCAAGAGGGAACAGTATCTATCGATTCTCGGCCTTCTGTATGCTCTGCTGAGAGAGCTGAAGAACAAGCCACGTAATGAGGTTGAGGCACACATCGACACCCCTGAGGAATCGGAAATTTTCAAGGCGTTCCCGAGCGTTCTGAAGGACAAGGACCTGACCCTCTTCATCTGTGACTACGCGCGCCTGATCATTATCGGCAATGCGCGCCCGCATGAGATCGAAGCCCTCATGGAAGAAGAGATCGCTGCGCTCAAGCGCGACCGAACGAAACCCTACTATTCCATCTCCACCGTAGCGGAAGCCCTACCTGCGCTTGGCATCGTGGCGGCCGTGCTGGGTATCGTGAAGGCTCTAGGTGCGATCGACCAGTCTCCCACCATTCTTGGAGGGCTCATTGCATCCGCACTCGTCGGGACGTTCGGGGGCATCTTCATCTCTTATGCTTTTCTTTCGCCGCTCGCCAATAAGGTGAAGGCGACACGAGAGAAGCAGACGCGCGTCTATATCATCGTGAAGCAAGCTTTGATCGCCTACATGAATGGAGCTTTGCCGCAGATTGCCGTCGAGCATGGCCGCAAGGGAATCTCGGTTGAATACCGCCCCACCATTGATGAAGTCGAAACGGCTACCACGACGGGCGGCCGCTCCGAAGACATGAAGGAGGCAGCTTAGTCATGAGCGGCATGCAGAATGCCAACGATATTAGAGACATGCTCCTGGACTCGGCCGGTCTATCCATTGACCGCCTGCCCATGCTCCACGTGATCTTCGATCGCATGTCGACGAGCTGCGCCGAGCACCTGCGCCATATGGCCGCCTCACCCATGTACTACTCGCTGAGTGGCATCGAGAGTGGTCGCATCAGTGAAATTCTGGAGATGTACGAGGCCAATGCAGTGGCCGCGATCTTTCACGCTCCGGACTGGGATAGTCATATTCTGATCGGCTTCGATCGGGACTTCATCTATACGATGGTGGAGGTGCTCTTCGGGTCCGATGGCTCCGAGCCTCCTGTCGAGGAGGCGCGAGGCTTTTCGAACATCGAGCTGCGGATGGCCCAGGTGCTCTTTGAGCAGGTTGCCAAGGCTCTTCAAGCCTCCTTCTCCCTTGTGTCGGATACGAAGTTCAAGCTGGAGCGTCTCGAGACCAGAATGGACTTCGCCGTCATCGGTCGTCGCAACAATCAGGCCGTTGCAGCCAAATTTCTCCTTCAGGCCCTCAACCGCGGTGGGGAGATGTTCGTCATCATCCCACAATCGGCTCTGAACCCGATGAGGAAAGTGCTGTCTCGCGTTGTATCCGGTGAATCGACCAGTCGTGACCCGCGCTGGATGAAGCAAATGGCCAGCGAGGTTCAAAAGACAGAAGTGACCCTCACGGCCGTTCTCGAAGAACGTTTCCTGTCACTTGGCGAGATTGCTGATCTGAAGGTTGGACAGGTCATCGAGTTGCAGGCAACACCCCGGAGTCGGGTCAAGCTCGAAGGAAACCAGCAAGGGCTCTTCTGGTGTCACATCGGACAGGCAGACGGCTCGTATGTTCTAAAGATCGATGAGCCAATCGATCAAGAGAAAGAATTTCTCGATGATGTCCTCGCTCGCTAATGTGATCCTTTTCATAGCCCTCGTCACTACGAGCGCCATGGTTGCGGTCATGTACCGTAAGCTCAAGCGTTTGGATCAATACCACGCAGAGTACAAGCGGATCTTCGACAAGACCGGAGAGGTCTTGATGGGAGCTCAGAACGCCGTGACCAATTTTGGTTCTGAGGGTCGAGTGACCCTCGTTCTCCTCGGCTCGCGAATTGAAGAAGCCCGGACTGCCGCTCAACGCCTCGAAGAGCTCACTCGATCGGCCCATGAGCTGATGCAGTCCCGTCCTCCCAATCCCAATCAGTAAGGGTCTGTACTATGTCAAATCCATTTGAAAATAATTTTCAGGACAAGGTTGCTTGGCAGCAGGAAAGCGAGCTTGGCAAAAGTCTCAACAACGCGGCATCGCGCGACTCGAAAGGGGATGCTGGCCGCAATCTCGACTCCATCCTGAGGATCCCCGTTACAATTCAGGTCGTTCTCGGCTCGGCCACGATGCCGGTTTCGAACCTGATGAAGCTCGGACGCGGTGCTATCGTGCCTCTCGACCACAGAGTTGGCGAGCCGGTCGACGTTGTGGTCAACGGCCGCGTGATCGCTCGCGGGGAAGTTGTCGTCGTGGAAGACGACAATTCCCGGTTTGGTATCTCTCTCACTGAGATCGTTGGCCCTCCCAGCAACGATATGAACGGCTGAAGCGACTTTCACCATGGTTGCGAACATTCCCGTGAAGACGAACAGTGGCACCAGGCCCATGAAAGGGCCGGAACGTGTCGCGACGCTTCTGCTGGCGATGGGAAAGCCCGCAGCCAGTAGAATTCTGAAGCACTTCAGTGATGAGGAGATTCGCCTTGTCACGAGATCTGCCGCTCAACTTGGACCCGTATCGCCATCACAGATAGAGACCCTCATCGATGAGTTTGCCTCGAACTTCTCGTCGGGAGCAGATGTTGTCGGCAGCGTGGCTCACATTGAGAAGCTCCTGGCCGGGATTTTAACGCCTGAACAGATCGCCGAGATCCTGAGCGAAGTCGCCGGGAATGCGAACAGGAGCATCTGGGAGCGCATCTCGACGGTCTCTGAAAGTGCTATTGCTTCTTACCTGATGAAGGAGCATCCCCAAACGGCGGCACTTATTTTGTCCAAGGTGAAGCCATCCTGTGCAGCGAAGGTCATGGCTCAACTTCCTCAGCCCCTGCGCAATAATTTGATGCGTCGTATGCTGAGCATGAAGCCAATCGTCGACGCAACGATGAAGAATATCGAGAAAACTCTCCATGAAGACTTCATGGCGAACTTCTCGAAGAATGCTGGCGCTGACACTCACGCCAAGATCGCCGACATCATCAACAAGATGGAACGCGATCACATGGAGGACGTTCTGAGCAGCCTGTCTGCCGTCAGGCCAAAATCGGCGGAGATTCTCAGAAGTCTCCTCTTCACGTTCGACGATATCGTCAAGCTAACGCCTCGGGATCGTACAACTCTGTTCGATCAAGTTCCTCCGGATCGCGTCGTTTTGGCTCTCAAGGGCACGAACGAGGATTTCCGCAAGGTCGTTCTGACTGCTCTCTCCTCACGCGTACGCCGCATGATCGAGCACGAGTTGGGGAGCAACGAGCCGTCGTCGCAAAGAGACGTCGCCGAAGCCCGCCGCTCCATTACTGATCTCGCTTTGGATATGGCAGGACGGGGTGAAATCGTCATCAACTCAGAACCTGACGACGAGTCCTTTATCTGAGTACCGATGGTAGCCGATGTCTGATTCGGAAGATAAAGAAAGTAAAACAGAAGCGCCTTCTGACAAGAAGGTTAGAGATGCCATCGAGAAGGGGAATATCCCCTTCTCGAGAGAGGCGCCAATGTTCGCGTCGATCCTTAGCATTCTCGTCGTTTTGACATTCGTGACGCGAAGCAACACGAAAGTTCTGGCGGAGAAGCTCTCTCTTTTTGTGGATCGCCCCCAAGATTTCCGTTTGGACTCGGGTGCGGATGCGGCTGTCTTGTTTCAAGCACTTGCTCTTGAGCTCGGTCAGTTTCTTACGCCCATTATTGCAATCCTCGCTGGATGCAGTCTGGCGGCATCTGTCTTCCAGAACATGCCATCTTTCGTGTCCGAGCGAATTCGGCCGCAATGGAACAGAATTTCGCCGATGGGCGGTTGGAAACGAATCTTCGGCCGCTCAGGTCTAGTGGAATTCGCCAAGTCTCTCTTCAAATTCGGGACAATTACGATTGTGTCCCTTCTGCTTCTGAAATCGGAGCAAACCAAGGTCTTCAATGCCATGTTCAGTGACCCGATCCTTATTCCGGAACTCATGCTGATCATGGCAATGCGGCTCGTCTCGGCCATTGCTATTGCGACGATCGCTCTTGTAGCCGCTGACCTGGTCTGGGCCCGGCTCAAGTGGCGGAACGATCTCAAGATGACGCCGCAGGAGGTCAAGGAAGAGTACAAGCAGATGGAAGGCGATCCCATGGTCAAGGCGCGCATGCGCTCTCTGGCTCAGGATCGCGCCCGCAAGCGAATGCTGGCAGCCGTTCCCAAAGCAACTTTCGTGATCGCCAACCCGACGCATTATGCCATTGCACTTCGTTATGAACGCAGCGAGGCAAGTGCACCTGTCGTTGTTGCGAAGGGTAAAGACCTGATCGCCCTGAAAATCCGCGAGACTGCAGAAAAACATGACATTCCGGTTATCGAAGACAAGCCCCTGGCAAGATCCATGTACGATCATGTTGAAGTGGATCGCATGATTCCGCCGGATTTCTACAAGGCCGTCGCTCAGATCCTATTCTACATCCTGACGAGATCCAAATGAAAAGTCTTCCGTCAATCAGCGCAGCAGAGTCATTTGACAAAGAACTTGATGTGAATGCATTTGAAGAAATTCTTGCCTGCAACATCAAAGATGTCATAGCGGACTTCTGCCTGACAGATGCAGACATCATCCGGTCTTATGTGAGCAAACAGTTGCACGGCAACATGAATGAGATCGTGTCGTCCTCCGCTGAGCTTTTCTTCAAAGGCGATACACTCTCTTATGCCCGCGCGGCCGATATCAGCACAGCGCTGGGCCAACCGCCCTGCATCGTTCTTGATATGGAATTCGCACATGACACAGTAAGCGTGTACTTCAAGCTCGTCCTCGGCGAATTTTCTGTCGGGATTCATATTAATAGAGTCCTGCTCTCCAAGAGTCCTGACAGCGACTTTGATCCTCGTTCGTTTGCGGAAATCGTCTCATCGGCGCGGCTGAGACCCCTTCCCCCGAGATTCCGCTCGTCTTACTGCCCTGCAGCTTCTCTGCGGCATTGAGAAATGATGTCGGACCGAAGTCGTGATACGATCCGCTCCCATGCTCTTTGCACTTTCGACAGCCACCATCCTTGCAGGCTGCAATTCAAGGGATAGTCTCTACGCGCATGGGTACTGGGGAACACCCGACGCGCATCGCGGCTACGCGCAATATGCATCACCTTGGGGCCGATGGCGCCCGGATATCCGTGTCGTCGCCGTACTAGACCCGGATGATGCTGCTGAGGTTATTGCTCCTTCGAGCAGTGTGAAGCCCTTGGCTGAACCCAGACCATATGAACACCTCATTGCGTTGCCCGCAGACCCACAGCCCTCTATCCCTACCGCGGCGGTGGTCATCCCGGCTCCACCGACTGTGTTTGAGCAAGCTTCGATGCCGAAGGATCCTCAACCGCACGCCACCGATCTGGCGCCAGCCCCAAGTGAATCGCCGCCCAGTGTCTTCAGCGCCCCACGTCGGACTTCATCGTATGCAGGGACATGGAAAGCGAGGGACCACAAAGGAGATTCTTGCCTTATTCAGCTGTCCAGTGTCGCCTCTTTGGATCTGTATAAAGCATCAACATCTAAATGCTCCGACGAGGCTCTCCGGCAAGTGAACTCCTGGAGTTTCAACGAAAACCGGATCGTGCTTTTCTCTCGTGGCGTAGAAATAGCCCAGCTAACGGGTTCGGAAGCCGCCCTTAGTGGGTCTCTGAGCAAGGCAGGCACCTCGCTCCAGATGTTGCGCTAATGGATCTCTCAGGGCCTCGTGTATAAACCGTCAGAAGCGGTCTGGTCGGGCCTGAGGCCCGGAGCATCGGCACAAAATGTACGGGCATTCGGTGTCCATTGCCCAAAACCTGTCGCAACCATGTTGGCGATGACCCTGCAAACATAACGCTTTTGCGCCGGGTCATTGTCAGGTCCAGCATGATAGCGAGCCACGGCCATTGTCCAGGTCTCATGGCGGCCTTTGAGCTCACTCAGAAAGCGCGCAGCATATTCGACGTTGTCCCGGGGATTCAGCATGCTTTCCACTGACGCGAACTTCTCCCGGTGGTAATGGTGATTGATTTGCATGCAGCCGAGATCGATCAACTTCGCTCCCGCCCGGCGAGCTTCCTCAAACCGCTGAACCGCTTCAGGGAGGCTGCTCGAGAACACTGCTCGCCCCTCAACATTCATCGCGAAAGGCTGCAGAGAGCCACGTCGGCCGGTCTCCGTTAGACCAACTGAGTACAGCATTCCAACGGGAACTCCGTACTTCGCGGAGGCCCGCAGCATCTCTTTCTCACAAAGCTGGCTGCCCGATTGAGCTTCGGCTTGGCTTGAGTTCGCTAAATTAAAGGTACACACCGCCAGGATTGCGGCTGCCCAGGGTACCATCTTCCGTCCGATTGTTAAGAGGCTCTGTTCTCGTGCTGGCATATTGCTTTTCCCGATTCCGAGAATGACCTTCTTGACTGGCTCCACCTTGTTCGAACGATTGCCCCTGAAACTGCATGTCAGATTGCTGCCTTTGTGGGGAGACGCGATCCTGGTCAGCAATACCGTTCACCTGAATGATGATTGCATCGGGACGATAGCCTGACCCACGCAGAAGAGCGGACAGCTTCTCGGAATCATTGCGGAGAAGTTGTGCCGTATCTTCTTTCTCAGTGTGCAGCTCCATTTCGAGACTGTCGCCGGCTAGTCTCATCTTGATGGTCACCACGCCCAGATCGGCGGGGTGAAGCTGCAGGTTGAGGATCCGGAGAGCACTATCGGAAGCCTTTATGGAGAACATGTGGATTGTCCGGTCAGTCGATGCTGCGTGCTGCGCAGCCTCATTGACCATCGAACGAACCTCAGCCCTTACCGAGCTGGCGAGACGCTGAAGCGTTGCTGGGGGAATGCTCGCACCCTCGGTTTGCGCCGCACTTGATGGTGCGCTCTTGCGCGCCTCCAGACGCTCGGCAGCCGCTTTCAACGACTGGTCTTTGTCAAGATTTTGTTCCTCAACCTGTTCTTCATCAACGGGAGTCGCTGCCTCCTGCGGCAGAGGATATCTCGTCAGGTCCTGATGTCTCGGATGGACTGCCTTGGACGGCCTGTCCATGAACTTGTCGACGGAGGCAAATTCCGATGCGCTCTCCTGCCTCTCGTCCTTAATGTCCGCCTCAGTGACAGATGCTTCGATAACGGGCTTGAAATGTGTCTCCTGGTGCTGAACGGCAACCGTAACCCGTTGCTGCACAGGAGAGCCCAAAAGGTCACCGCTATCCTGTATTTGCTGAGTCTCGGAAGGCATCAGCTGGGAAGCGGCGTCACTCGATTGCGCCTTGTCATCAGAACCGGCCGACGGAGCCTGCGGCAGAACGCGCGGTAAGAGCCCTTCCAGCAGCACGAAAACGGGGTTGCTGGTTTCAGAACCTGCCGAATGGGGCGGATCGAGATCCGCTATGAGGTTGAGGACGTCACACTCATCGGGAAGTGGAGCATTCTTTCCGTCGCGACGGTGCCTCCCGGACAGTCCCTCAAGCAATGTGTCGAAGCTGTCCGCTTCAGGGAGCATTCCATTTGCATCACCCGATTCACTTGTAGCCGAACCATCCCGCATTGATTGTGAATCGGCAGGCCTGGGAAGGCTCCTGGACAGGAGGTCAATTGGGCTCATTGAACTGTCGACGCCTGGTTCTTGATCAGCTTATCGATGCGACTAAGAGCATCCTGTGCCTTCAATACCGCCTGAAGCTGTTCTGGCGCTTGCTGCTTAGGAACATCTGATGCAGGAGATGGAGACGTCCAGCCCAGATTGTCTGCCATCTTGTCTCCAGGCATGACACGAATATGCCCCGCCATTGACAGGGCTGAATCCAGGAGTGTTGCGTCGCCAGCCGTGAGCTTCGTTCTATCAATTCCCTTGAGATCTTCCACAGCCATACCAATCGTCTCAGACGAGACGATCATTGCTGCCGCACGATAAAGCTTCGCTCTTGCGGTGCTCGCGACATCACCTTCGGATAGCTCCTTGGCTTTCTCGGCAAGCATTCGGGCTGAATGCGTCTGCCCCTGGTTGATCGAGGAACGGGCTGCCATGAGGTAGATTTCGCGCCTGGCATCAGGCTCAAGATCCATCAGCATCTCGACAACGTCGTCAAATAACGCCGAATCCTTTCCGAAGTCGATCCGGGTCAAGGCTGAGGCGAGGCGCTGTCTGAAATTGCCGGCATAGATCGAATGACGGTATCTGCGCAGATATCCTGAGGACAGCGCCAGAAATTTCCTCATGTCTCCGGTTTGACTTGCCACGAAGACTTGGCGCCGCAATGCCCCTTCTTCCAGAAGTGTGCCCGGGGCCTGAAGCCTGACAAAATCGAGAAGGTCGGAAGACTTTTTCACATCCGCCCGAACCACAAGAGCAGACTGGACCAGCGCTAGCTGAGCCCCCAACGAGGGCGGAAGGGACCGAACATCGATCGACAGGAGCTTTCCTTTTGCCTCCTCCTCACGTCCTTCGACATAGGCGAGGGTTCCCTCAACGAGCGACCTATCCTCAATCGGAATAGCAGGATCGCCCATTTCCAAGAGCTTCCTGAGGATCTGCGGATTGCCGCCACTCAAGACGAATGCGATGGTGGCGCGAATGTTCCTCCCATCTGTCCAGACCTCCGGAGGCAGATCCATGAACCGGTTGTCAAGAATCGTGAGAAGACCACGCTGGCCCATATGAGCCTCGGTCGATCCAGCCGCGATCTGATCTTGCATGAGCTGAAGGGTCCGCAGCATCTGAACAGGGCTTGCGGCGTTCGCTGGTTGAGGTCGCGGCAGATCATGCGACGGCTTTACAATGGATGGCTGCTCGCTTTCCGCATTGGCCGCGCCCGACGCAATGGTCAGGACGAGAGCAAGAGCAGTCTTCAGAAGACTATTCACTTCATTACTCCTGCAGCAGGATTTCCACGCGGCGGTTCTGATCGGCCTTTGGATCAGACGGAACCTTCGGGTCGCGATCTGCATGTCCTTCAACTCGCGCGATCCGATTTTCATCCAAGCCGCCGCGCACAAGCATGTAGAGCGCCATCTGAGCACGGGCATGTGAGAGACGCCAGTTGTCGTAGTTTGCAGACTTGAACGGACGGCTATCCGTATGGCCGCGGATAACGATCCTCCCCGGACGTAACTGTAGAACCGCAGCGATTTTAGCCATCGCATGGACGACCTTCGCATGCGGTTCCGCGGAGCCGACAGTGAACATCGAGAAATCGAAATCATCGGTCAGGCTGATCAGAGTTCCAGCTCCTGTCCGCCGCACTTCGATCTGCGGCTTCGGGGACCTATCTCTGGTTTCCTGGGCTGCGTCCATGATGTCCTTCTTCAACTCGGCGGCCTTCTGGTCGGCAGCTTTGTCCACTGGCTCGGTCGAGACCGCGGCCGCCGGTGACATCTGTGTGCCCGACGCAGCGACCGCATCCGCAGATGCATTTGCGTCTTCGGGCTTGGCTGTATGGCTGGCATCGGGCTGAGCTTTAGGGGCAGTCGCTGCCAGCGCATCGATCTCTGCCTTGGACGGAGCAGGTTTTGCGGTTCCAGGCTTGGGAGCCGCTTCAGCCTTCAACTCCTCAACCGGGGCGACCTGCCAGTAGAGAGGATCGAAGGGGTCTCTGAAGACTTCACCGCCTTTGAGACCAGGAACATCGCTTTCGCCAGGCGTAACGTCTGCTCCCAGCGTGTCGTGGGGATTGGCCTCGATCTCATCCGCGATTCTTGCCAAAACTGCGTAAGGATCCTGAAAGAGAGCGCCCTCTTTGAAACGAGGCTTCTGCAGTTGCTGCGACTTGCCGCCTGTTCCCGGGCCGCTTCCTTTTTCCCTTCCCTCCTTGTCGTCCTCGGCTTCGTTGTCAGGCCGAACATTCTGTGGGTCATCCAAGCCCTTCTTGTTCGACGTGGACTGGGCCAGTTGAACCGGATTGAAGTAGTTGGCGAGCCCCGCCTTGGTCTCCTCATCGGCCAAACCAACAAGCCACATTACAAGAAAGAAGGCCATCATCGCCGTCATGAAATCCGCATGAGCGATCTTCCAGGCGCCACCCTTGGTGGTCTCCTCACCGCCATCGCCTCTGCGGACGATGATGATTTCATGCTTGTCTGAACTGAGCATCGTCACTCTGCCTTGAGCGCCTCTTTCAGGCGGATCGACCAGGAGCTGAGCTGTGTCTGTATCGTTGTATCGCCGGCGACGAGGGTGACTTCCACATCGTCGCTCGGCACGAACTCGATGATACCTTCACGGAGTGCAAAGCGAGCCCGGATGGCCTTCAGCATGTCCTCAGGCCCTGTCACTTTCAGGACGGTAGAGATCTCACCGGATAATATTGTTCCGAGAATCTCGTTGAACTCGAAAAGCGCCTTCTGCTGAAGAGCCTCAGGGATAATCGGAGCGAGGATACGCGCGACCCTGTCCGAGAGAATTCGCTCGAGGTTTCCAAGAGAGTCAACAATCTGGGCCGAGAGCTGCGCGGCTTCCTGCTCGACCCAGAGTTCCCGCTGAACCGCCAGCTCTTCGCAGTGCTTCTCACGCTCGGCGTCCAGCGCCTCCTTGAGCTGTTGGCGCGCCGCTTCTCTCTCTTCGGCCCTGGCCTGGGCTTCGGCAGACCGTATCAGCTCGGCCTGCCGATCGGGCGCGCTTTGGACCCGCACCGGCTCCTCTTCGACAACGGCCTTTACGCGACGCAGCATCCCAAGTCCGAACCCTTCGGAGGCGCTCGGGATGGAGAAGTCCGCAATGAGCCTCGCAACTCCTCCCGACATCAGGCAGCCTCCTGATTGAGCCATTGCCTGAGGATTGCCGCAGCCTGTTCTTCACTGAGTTCGATAATCTGCTCGAGCTTGCGCTGCGGTGTCCTTTGTGTCCCAAGGAGATTTGGCATCGGATCGTCTTGCAGCGCCGGCTGCGGGGCAGGTTCGGCCCGCGCAACCTCTTGGTTGAATGCTTCACTGGCCTCCACCGCCACCAATGTCGCCACCTGCTCCCGTTGGATTTCGAGGTCGGCCTGGTGACGGGCCACGAGCATGCGGACTGCTGGCCGCAAGCCGAACCAAATCAACATTGCACAAAGCGCAAGAACGGTCAGCGCATTCACAACCGTGCCGAACTGGCGCATCAGGATTTCCGCAACCGAGGGTCCTGGAACCGGCTGGAGCACGCCGCCATCGTCGACGAAGCTCACGGCCGCAACCTTGATCTGGTCACCACGGGACTTGTTGAACCCAGCCGCAGAAGAGACGAGCTGCTCGATCTCGGCGACCTTCGCATCGACATCTGCCGATGTTGCACCCTCGCCAAGAAGAGAAGTGATTCGAGACCTGTTGACGAGAACAGCGACGGAGAGATTTCTGATCGAGTAGCCATCACTGATGGTCTGAATCGTCTTGGAGGAAATCTCGTAATTCGTGAGCTCCTCACGGCGCTGGCTATCTTCGCTTGAACTATCGCTCGAATCTCCGCGCACGTTTTCATCCGGAAGATTTTGCTGGACCGTCGTCGGTTTCTGGCCGCTTCTGTTCTGCGAAACTTCGGTTTCCTTCACGGTCCGCGTCGAGCGTTCGACCTTGGACTCCGGATTGAAGATAGTCTCGTTCGTGCTCACCTTGTCTGTATTGAGGCGAGCAGCGACGCTGATTTCGAAGTTTCCGATACCGAGATAGGGAGAAAGGGTTCTTCGAATGCTGTCTTGGATTTCAAGGCCGATCGTTTTTTCAAGGTTGGCCATCTTACCGGTCGATGCGTTGGCGGCATCGTTTCCGGAAGCCAAGAGCGTTCCCTCGGTGTTCATGACCGTGACCTTGTCAACGGCCATTCCAGGGATAGCAGCCGCAACGAGGTGGCGAATGGCCTGAGCCGAAGACGCATCATCGGACGGGGACGTACGGATGACGACCGATGCCGAAGGCGGCTGCTGCTCACGGCGAAAAGAGCCCCGATCAGGCAGAACGATGTGAACGCGTGCAGCCTTGATGCCCTTCATCCCCTGGATAGTACGAGCAAGCTCACCCTCAAGCGCGCGCACTTTCGTGACCTCCTGCATGAAGGAGGTCAGGCCGAGGGAGCCAAGATCGTTGAACAGCTCGTAGCCCGATTTGGAGCTATGAGGGAGCCCCTTCTCGGCCAGAAGCATTCGCGCCTGAGCCGTATTTCCATAGCTAACAAGCAGTGCGGTTCCGTCGGAACTGACGTCGAATGGAATTCCCGCATCCTTGAGGGCGGCGCCCATGCGGCTCACATCTTCGCGGTCCAGTCCGGTATAGAGAGGCTCCTGCGCAGGACGGCTCAGATAATAGGCGCCGATACCTACCATCAGGAACACGGCAAGACCGATTGCGGCCAGAGCCCCCAACCGGCGGGCCCCGAGCTGCATCAGGCTAGTCCACAATCTTTCGGCATGCTGACGACCGGGCATAAAGGATCTCGGCGAAAAATGAATTGTGTCGAGATACCTTTTTGCTCGGTCAACCTTGTGTGAAGGTTGCACCTAGACGGGCAGGCGCAATGTCAAGGAAATGCCTTTCCGAGAGAGGGCATCAGAAGTATGACCTGACAAGTCCGCTGACCAGGATATTCCAACCATCTATCAGGACGAAGAAAAGGATCTTGAACGGGAGGGCAAGGACTGTCGGCGGCATCATCATCATGCCCATCGACATCACCAAGGTCGCCACGATCATGTCAATGACCAGGAAAGGAAGGGCGATGAGAAATCCGATCTCGAACCCTCTCCTCAACTCGGAGATCATGAAAGCCGGAATAAGAACGCGCAGGTCGATCTTCTCTCCCTCATTGACTTTCGGGTAGCTCGCGGCCGCCAGATCCGTAAATGTTTGCAGATCCTTGGGTCGAACATGGGCCAGCATGAACTCACGGAAAGGATCCGTCGTTCTGGTGAATGCCTCCGCCTCGGTGATCCTATTCTCCGTCAGTGGGCGTACGCCATCGTTCCAAGCCCGGTCGAAAGTTGGGCCCATCACGAAGAATGTCATGAAGAGAGAAAGGCTGATCAGGAAGATGTTGGCCGGTGTGCTCTGAAGCCCCAGACCGGAACGCAAGAAGGAGAATGCAACCACAAACCGGGTAAAGCTCGTCACCATGATCAGAAGCCCCGGCGCAAGGGAAAGCACTGTCAGCAAGACGACGAGCTGAATGATCCTCCCGCTTGCAGCCCCATCTCCAGCCGGCAGCAGCGCATCGAGACCAGGAACTTGAGCATATGCGCCTGCACCTGTCATCAACAGGAAGAAAAGGCTCTGAGCGAGAAGGCGAACAGGCATGAAAAAGTCTTCCGTAGTAAAGATGCACTCAAATGATGTGGTCTGAGATGGCTGGCTCTCTCGCTCTCTTTGCCTCACTGAACGACGAGGGTTTCGAGGACGAGTTCCTGAATCACCCCTTTTGACCTTATCTTGGCGCGCTCATTCAGGTCGTCTCTCACATGAAGCAAGCCACTCGGCCCCTGAACTTGAGAGAGCGATACGGTGCGAAGATAAGCCAGCACGTCCTGCCTGGTCTCGGCAACCAGGACGTCCGAATTCAAAACGTCGCCTGACTTATAAACAATAGAGGCCTCAAGCCGGACCCAATCGTTCTCAGAGTTGGCGAGATTGGTCACCACCGGTGCCATTTTCTTGATCGTTATGTCGCCTGTGTATGGGCTCGTATTCGGGACCTTTTGCGGAGCGTCTTTGTACTTCTCCTCAACTCTCCTTTCGATGCTCGATACAATGGTGAGACCAAAGCCTCCGCCTACTACAGCAGAGAGCAGTGTCAGAAGTCCAAGCGTCAGGATCAGGCTTTTGGCTCCCTCTTTCCCAGACGCCTGCCCTGAAGCTGCCGGCAATGCCAGATTCGTCGCCATGAGACTCGCCTCTCGACCTGCTTAGAACGGCGTCACGGCGTCAAAGATCTGCTGCCCATAGGCCGGCTGCTGGACCTCCATCAGGCGTCCGCGGCCGCCATAGGAGACGCGCGCTTCGGCGATCTTGTCATAGCTGATGGTGTTTCGGGGAGAAATGTCACGAGGGCGGACGATGCCGGCGATATTGAGAATACGCAGCTCGTAATTCACCCGGACTTCCTGCGACCCGCTGATGATGACGTTTCCGTTAGGCAGAACCTCGGTCACGACCGCTGCTACAGAGAGGCGCAGCTTCTCGGACCGGTCGATCTTGCCCTGACCGGCCGACGAGGACGAGGAGTCGATCCCGATATCAGCGCTGCCATCGGCTTGCCATCCCTCGAAGCTGAAGCCGTAGCCGAGTCCAGCGTCAACCGATGACGAGCGAGATCTGTCGCTCGCATTGTCAAACTGGGCCTTGTCGTCGATCTGAATATTGACCGTCACGATATCGCCGACCTGGCGGGCTCGGGGGCTGGTGAACAGATCAGCACTCGCGTTGCTCCACGTAGAATTTGGAGCAATGCTGGTGGTGCTCTTGAACACGTGAGGAAGGGGTTCACGCTCGACGGCAATGCCGCTTCCCACCGGCGTCATCGTCGGTTCCCGCCCGATTTCCTCAGGCCGGGTCGCACATGCCGCAAGGAGGTAAAGGCTAGCGACTGCAATGATGAACTTCACTCTTTCCTCCCGTTGCCCGCAACCCGCTTGGGAGCATCCGTGATGATGTTGGCCAGTTGAGCTGCCCTTGCCGGCTCCATTTCGTTCAGCACGGCGCTGGCGGAGCGGGGGTTGAGCTTGGCAATGACTGCCGCGGCAATCTCATCTTCCATATTGGTCAGCTGAAGAGCCGCGGCATCAGGGCGCATCCGCGAGTAAATCGCCACAATCGTCTCGTCGGCTTTCTGGAGAACCTCATTGCGGCGGCGCAGCCATTCCTCATATTCGGCGCGCTTCGCCTCAAGGATCTTAAGCCGCCCCTCAAGCTCTTTTTCCATTTTGGCGAGCGCTTCTTTTTGCAATGCAAAGCGTGCATCGGCGGCGGCATCTGCGATATTGACGCAATATGCGTTGCTCTTTGCCTCACCTTCCTTGTCTTGAGCCATGACAGGTCCGGAAAGGGAAAGTACGACAACTGCTCCCAATATACCTGCCCTCACTGCAAGGAATTTTTCAAACTGCGTCATTGGATTACCAGCTCAGCCTGAAGAGCCCCGGCCGTCTTGACAGCCTGAAGAATTGCGATCACATCCGACGGCTTCAGGCCCATTTGATTAAGTCCCCTGACCAGGGTCTGGAGATCCGAGCCTCTCACGATTGCAAGAGGAACCCGCTCCTCATCCGCTGTGACCTGAGTGCGGGGAACAACGGCGGTCTGCCCGTATGAGAACGGATCGGGCTGTGACACTTCGGGAGCCTCGGTGACGCGGATCGTCAAGGCTCCATGAGTGATTGCAACAGTCGAAATCTGCACGTTCTTCCCGATGACGACCGTCCCGGTTCTCTGATCAACGACGATACGAGCGGGCGTGTCAGGTTGGATTTCGAGATCCCCCAGTTCGGCGATGAATCGGGTTGCTGCAATACTCTTCGGCTTCTGCAGAACGACGGTGCGAAAATCCCGTGGAGCGGCGACACGCATTCCATATCGACGCTGTGCATATTGATTGATGGCGTCTGTCACGAGAGTGGCGGTCTTATAATCAGGATTCTTGAGTTCGAAAGCCAGCGACCCGACTGCCTCGAAGCCACCCCGGACCTCCCGTTCGACGAGAGCGCCGTTGGCGATCCGGCCAGCGGTCGCCACTCCCGATGTCAATGTCTCCGCCTGCCCTTGAGCGGAAAAGCCCGACACGACGATCGCGCCCTGAGCCACCGCATAGATCTGACCATCGCCACCCTGCAGCGCTGTCAGCATCAGAGTGCCGCCTTTGAGTGACGTCGCATCACCCATCGAGGTCACCGTCACGTCGATCCGGGAACCTGCGCCGACGAAGGGAGGCAGATCAGCGGTCACGATGACGGCCGCGACGTTTCTGGTCCGCAGGTTGATGTCCCGGACGTTCACTCCCATCCGGTCCAGCATCGATTGCAGAGCCTGCTCGGTAAACTGCGAATTCCGGAGAGTATCGCCGGTACCCTGCAATCCCATGACCAGCCCGTAACCGATCAGCTGGTTATCGCGCACACCCTGGACGCCGGCCACATCCTTGATGCGCGTGGCAGCCATAGCGTGGGCTGACAGAAGGATACCGAAAGCCAGCAGGAGCGCGCGCAGGATCATTGGATGCCAATCCTGATCTTGCCGTCGGCCTGAACACGGCCTGTAATGATCCTGCCGCTGTCGACATTCTTGACCTGAACCGTTTCGCCCAGCGCACCGGATTGCAGCGGAATGCCAACACCTACGATTGACAGAGCCCCCTCCTCGAAGAGGATCGCGGTCTGAACTCCACGCGTCACGAGCTTTGGATCATCAATAGCATTCAGGGGAATAGGTTCGCCTGGAAGCAGCGTCCGACGGGCCGTCTTGCCGGCCAGAACGCGGGGCGACTCCACGACTGCCGTCCGGAAGCGATAATTCTCAGGGAATTTCCTATCCTTGAGCATGGATTCATTGATCATGTCACCGGGGTAGATCGTGACTGTCGGGACGGGGAGAACACGCTCTTCACCCGCAGCCGTGTGGCACGTGGCAGCAATGATGGCGGCAGCCATTGCGAAGCGAAGCAATAGATTCATGAACAGACCCCGACCCTCAATTACTCAGCGGATGCCCTTGGACACGGTTCCGGCCATATCATCGACCGCTTGAATCACCTTGGAGTTCATCTCAAATGCGCGCTGCGCAGTGATGAGATTGGTGATCTCCTTGATCGCATCCACGTTCGACGCTTCGAGGTAACCCTGGTGAATTTTTCCGTAACCAGGATCCGAAGGCGCTCCGGGGTTCGGAGCGCCGGACGCAAGCGTCTCACGGAACAGATTGTTCCCGATCGGCTCCAATCCCGCATCATTGGCGAAGTTTGCGAGCATGATCTGGCCGAGAGCCCGGGGTTGCTCCTCACCAGCAATCTTGGCGAAGACCTCACCCGACTCGTTGATGCTGACCTCGATAGCCTCGGTTGGAATAAGGATCGGCCCGCCGGGATTGAGCGTATAGCCATCGAGGGTGACGAGTTGGCCGTTAGCATCCTTGTTGAAGGCGCCGGCGCGCGTATACAAGATGTCACCGTTCGGTGCTCCCACCTGGAACCAGCCGCGTCCGTTCAGCGCAAGATCGTACTGGTTCGACGTGGCGGTCAGAGATCCTTGACGATGCAGATTGCGGATTGCTGCTGTCCGCACGCCAAGGCCCAGCATGGCTCCTTCCGGCACCGGACTCGCTCCGGCCTGATTGGGCACGGCTTGAGCACGCTCGGCTTGATAGAGGAGATCCGAGAACTCGGCCCGAGCGCCCTTGAACGCCGTGGTGTTCACGTTTGAGATGTTGTTGGCGATGACTTCAACATTCAGCTGTTGAGCATTCATGCCGGTTGCAGCAATCGCAAGCGCTCTCATGGTGTTCTCCTTAGATCGCCATACGAGCGATTTCTTGGTAGGCTGCGACCACCTTGTCGCGGATCGCAATCGCCGTCTGAAGTGTTTGCTCGGCGGCCATGACCGCTTCAGCTACCTGCTGAACCGATGCCTTTCCTTGAATGCCGGCGATGGAGGAGGCTTCACCCGTCTTCAGCGTATCGATAGCAGTCGAGGCAACTTGAGCCATCGTGTCGAGAAAGCTCACCTGGGGATTCCCGGCTGCAGTTGTTCCAGCAATGGATTTGACTGCTGCTGTCGGGGCGGAGGAAACAGCAACCGGCCGTTCAATCATTGAAGAGATCGAAGATGCTGCACTGATCATATCAGCCTCTCATTAGGTCGATTGTTGCGGAAATCAGGGCGCGCGCCTGCTTCATCATCTGCAGGTTTGCCTGATATGAGCGGTTGGCCTCACGCATGTCGGCCATCTCGATCAGCATGTTCACGTTCGGCTTCTTGACCATGCCGTTCTCGTCCGCAGCAGGATTGCCGGGATCGTATTCGACAGGATATGGCGCATCGTCCGTCCCGATTTCCTTCACCGACACGGAAGAGGCGCCGAGAGCCCGGTCGAGCTCCGATCTGAAGGTAACCGTTTTACGCGTATAGGGATCTGAGCCCGGCGTGCGCCCAGTCGATTGCGCATTTGCGACGTTCTCGGAGATGACCCTCAGGCGCGCCGATTGTGCTTCCAGCCCTGAGCTCGAGAGTTTTGTTGATGCAATGAGAGGATCGAACATCATGCAGTCCTCACGCTCGACATCAGCATTCGGTGGAATGCCTTGACGATGCTGGTGTTCAATAAATGCTGCCGGTCGATTTCACCGGCCTTGATGAGTTCCTGCTCCAGACTGACGGAGTTCTTGGAATAAACAGTGTCCCAAGTATCAGCCTTCTTGATCTTCGTTCCCTCGGGCCGTGTCGCATCCAGGCCGATGTGGCCGCCGTTCGTGGCGACCACAGCCAGCTTGGTCTTATCCAGAACATCGCCAAAGGGTTCGATGTCCCTCGCGCGGTATCCGGGTGTATTGGCATTCGCGATGTTCCCCGAGATCGTGGACTGACGTGCTGCAAGCCACTGCGCCTGCCGCGATGCCAAATCGAAGAGGTAGACGGGTGACGTCACGATGATCTCCAAGCTGTCATGGTAAAGATGCATTTACCCATGCAACCTTGCATGAGGCTGACCTAGCCAGTTCAACACGTTGCAGGTGGAGATGAGCCAGCCTGGATTTCTCGGTACGCAATGAACAGAGTACAACCGCTGAGAGAAATAGTGGACTGACTTTTGAACGTTATATCGATAGCAAAACCGCCCCTGAGTGGGATGTTCTAGCGGTGCAATGTCGCATTTCCGCCAATTGATTTTTGCTCCAATGCAAGCATGAAGGATCATAGCACTCATTAAAGACGCTTAAGCCGGGGGCAGTGCATGATGCACGCTTGTTGTCAGATCTTGAAGAAGCGGTTCAAGCGGTCTACGACCTCGGACTGAAGCGGCATGGGTGCAGGCTCCTGGGCTGTCGGGCAACCTGACCAGAGGCACTCTCTATCTTTCATCTTCGGATTTGCTGATCAGGAGAATATGCCCAATGTCGAGCGGGGCAATCGTTTATGTGGTGGATGATGATCTTGGTGTGCGCAAGGCGCTATCCTTCCTATTGGTCTCTGCCGGTTTGAACGTCCGCTTGTACGAGTCTGCGACCGCCTTTCTGCGAGAGGTGGCGGATCCGGGCCGATGCTGCATTGTAACGGATGTCAGGATGCCGGGGATCGATGGGCTGGAATTTATCCAGCGTCTCAATGAGCGAGGGCTCAATGTGCCTGTCATCGTCATGACAGGTCACGCTGACATCCCTCTTGCAGTCGAAGCCATGAAGGCTGGCGCCATCGACTTTTTGGAAAAGCCATTTCGCGAGGACCGTTTTCTTGAGGTCGTCCGCTTTGCCCTCGTCTGTGATGAGAAAAGCGTTCGACGGAGCCAGGAGCTCCTGAGAACTCAAGCTCGTCTCCAGTCGCTGACTCAGCGCGAGCGCCAAGTCCTTGACTGCTTGGTCGCAGGCAAGGCCAATAAAGTGATTGCCCATGAACTCAACATCAGCATCCGAACGGTCGAGATCCATCGATCCAATGTCATGGCTAAGATGGAGGCTCGAAGCCTTTCCGAGTTGATTCGGATGGCCCTTTTCATCGAAGCCACAGTAGGCAATTGACTAGAGATAGGAGGAAAGAGCCCGGACCTTGCAGATGGTTCCGGCTCGTGGGCTGCATCAGCGTCAGTGTGAATAGTTTTCCCTCAACCAGAAGAGCTGTGCCGCCTTATGCCCGCCGCCAGATGCATTTTTCCGATCCCGGCCGACATTGGCGCCGATGCGCTGTCGGCGGTCGACAGCTCCCGATACGTTGTTTCAAACAACAACCGTTGGTCACGCATCACCCTGAACTTTGAGGGCCTCGATAGCGACAGCTGGTGCGAGCTGAGCTTTCAAATAGATTGGAATCCACAAGAGGAAAACAGGGCTGCCTACGATCTTGCCGCCATCGGTTTCGATTTCCTTATGGAGGATGGATCAAGTATCGATTTCGCTTATGTGCCCGGCCTGACAAGAAGTCAGATTGATCCTCACAGCTGGCACATTGGTGGGCCGGATTGCAACGGCCGTCATAACGGCCCTGTGCATCCTGGTAAGGTATCTTGTACGTTTTTTGTCCCCTCCCCGGCCAGGAAACTGGCCGTATCTGTTCGGAGCTGGCGCAATTCCCACCCCTTCACCATTCGCGATCCGAAGCTGTTTCAGACTGCTCGTCCCACTTCTTTGCAGGACAGCGGCTTGAACGAAGCCGATCAGGCTCATCAGACGAGCGCCCATGAATTGTCCGACGTGCGCCGAACATGGCGAACTCTCACAGCCGAGCCTGTCTGGTATAAATATGGAGTGCGTCCGGAACACCAACTCCTGGTGCGCGGACAGATCATCAATGAGAATCCGGGTGGCGAAGGGGCCCTGGCCCGCATCGTTTATCGCAATGCGGAAGGAGAGGAACTGCCCCCTCCCTATCCTGATATAGCGGTGGCGCCATCCATTGGAGCCTTCATCGACATTCCCGTCCACCGACAGGCTCGGCGCTTTACGCTGGATCTCCTTCCTCCGCCGCGAGCAGCAAGCATCGAGATCGGCTTTCAGACCTGGCATGCTGAAGTCAGAATGGAATTGGTCGTCCCACTCGAAGTGTCCCTTGGAGACGAGCTTCTGCTTGAGAATATCTCAGGCGACGATCTCCCCGATGCTTGGGCCTTCCTCCGTCAGACCTTAGCGAAGCTGGGCCTCGAGCTGCCGTTCGGCGGCTCTAAAGTCAACTCTGCTATCTTCAAGCAGTTTGTCGACCCAGAAGCACTGCGGTCTCCCCTCACATTTCACCACAAGCTCAAATCTGTGCAGTGGGGTGCGCCCACGACAATCAATGGGCGTGAACTTGTTCTCAGCAACTTCCCATCATGGCGTCTTCCTGAGGCACCGAAATGGATGGAAGATCCATTCCAGTCATTGGCATGGAGACTCGAGTTTCAGTCTCTATCCTGGCTTGTCGATCTCGCAAACGAGGCGGAAGCCGGAGGTCTCACACGCGCAATCGATCTTGCGGTTTTATGGTCGCAGGCCAATCCTTGGGGGCATGCTCAGGATCCGATCAGTGCTCACCCCTTGTCCCTGTCCGCCCGCACCGAAGCACTGCTCACTCTCCTTTCCCTAAACGTGAGATCGCAACGATCAGCTGCCTTTGAAAAGAGCTTCACTCTCTTTTCCGAGGTCGTGCGCCATGCCTTTGCTCTGGCCCAACTTGTAAGCCAGAATGTCTTTGCGCATTCGGTTGTCCATATCCATGCTGCCTGTGCTCTTCTTTCTGCAGCGCGGGCACTCCCTAAGTTTCCCTTAGCTTCTTACTGGAGCTCTGTTGCCCTCCCACAAATCCAGGAAGGCTTTGACCGCCTCATCGACCGCGAGGGCGGGTTTGTTGAACAATCCCTGCACTTCCGCCTGGAGATTATCTCACTAGGGCTCATTCTCGCTCGCATGCTTGGCGATGTGCCGGAGACACGCGAGTTTCGCGACGAGTTGACCACACGCCTCACGAAAGGGCTCCAGAACGTCGTTTCTGCTACTGATCCTTCCGGATCGCTTCCACCTTTCGGCGATGCACCGCAAGGATTGCATCATGCATCATGGCTGCGACGGCTGCTGTCTGTTTATGGAACTACCTTGCTCTCCGATCCGGCACTTGCCGCGGCGCTGTCGTATCCGACAGGAAAAAAGATATTCTCCTTACCAAATGCGGGGTTAATCACAGCGCGTTACTACGAGCGGAATGCTCATTGGAGTTATTTCTGTGCGTCATTGGACGGTCATCACTCAGAACATGGCCATTCCGATTGCACATCCTTTGTCTACTCCACGGGTGGTGCAAGTTGGATTGTCGACCCGAAGGGCTCGGACTTCTGCGACGCAGGATCAGCTCGTCAATATCTCATCTCCGCCAGAGCGCACAATCTTGCCATTCCAGATGAACGTGAACCAACCGCCGGAACGGCTTGGATTGAAGCACATGAGACGCTTGAAGGCGCTAACCTATTCCAGATAGGCACAAATGTTCACGGTCATGACTATGATCACCGCCGCATCATTGTGTGCCTGGATGACTTGCACGCAATCGCCCTGTTCGATCATTTCACAACCCAGGCAAGACCCGTCTCCTTCGATGGCTTTCTGCACTTCGATCCCAGGGTCACTGCGGCCATTGCAAGTTCGCGGCTAGGGATCGGCTATCGTAAGGATGGCAGGCTACAGATCATTCCACGTGTGCTTAAAGGCCAGTTCTCTGGCATGAGTATAGATAACGGCCGCAGCGATAGACAGACTGCGCTCCAGGGATTCGTGGCACAGGCAACAGGAGGGCTGCAGCCAGCCAACGTCCTCCGCTATCGGTTCTCTGGCCACGGCACTGTCTGCGGTGGTGTCTTGCTTGCCACCAGTGAGCGATCAGCCGGCACTCTCGCAGACCTGCTGAAAACAACGTCTGTCAAGAACCTGTTTCAGCGCCTGTCTACGGCAGTCTTTTAGATCTCGAGCCAAACCCTTCGGAGCAGCAGGAGCCCCTCAACGGTGAACTTCCTGCTGTAATACATCCGTCAACGGAACGTGAATGCCCAACTAGAACGGGCATCCGCGTTCGTAATGCTGCGCTCAGCCAAACAGAGCATCAATAGCATCCTGTGACGTGATGCCCTTGTCCGTTGAAAGCGCTGGCCCGTTGAGAAGCGCCTCATCACCCTGGCGCGTAACGTCCGTGGTCTCGATATCCTTGAAGCTCTCTAGTCCGCCCCAGATCTCGATCATCTCATGGACGCGCTCTTCGACGAACCTCATCGCATTCACGACCTTGCTGATGCGCTGACCCGTAATATCCTGAAAGTTGCAAGCCTCAAAGATGCTGATGACCTGATCGGAGATTTCACGGGCAAAATCCTGATCCCCGCCCGCAAGACGCGCAGCGAGGTTGCCCGACAACTCATCGATCCTTTCCGCGGACGCCAGGATCGCATTGGTCGCAGTCTCAGTACCGAGCACAATGGCGCCAAGCTCATCCGTGACGCGGTTGATCTCTTGCCCCTGGGCTCCAGCATAACGGAGCGTTGCGATCTCACGCTTGGTTCGCTCAATCGCCTCGTAGATCGAGTCTAGTTCGACCTTGAGACGAAGAGCCTCCTGCATGTCCTTGCGGTGCTCTTCGATGAGCGCTGCAGACAGCTCCTTTGCCGGGACGATAGCTTCCTTGATCGTCCCAAGCATGGACATAACTTCGTTATGACGCTCGAGAACTCCCTCGTCAGGAGGGGCGGAGGCCATATGAGCCTCGATACGATAGCTCTTACGTGGGTTCATGGCTCTTACCGCGATATGCTCATGCGCCGAAGACAGCGCTGATCTTGGACCGGAGAGTTTCGGCGTTGAAGGGTTTCACAATGTAATTGTTGACCCCGGCCTTCTTTGCCGCGACGACGTTCTCAGTCTTTGCTTCGGCAGTCACCATGATGAAGGGCAGAGAGCCCAGTTCGGCATCCGCACGGACCTGCTGGAGCAACTCGTATCCTGTCATCGGGGCCATGTTCCAATCAGAAATGACAAGGCCATACTTCCTGGATCTGAGCTTCTCCAGCGCAGCCTGTCCATCAGAGGCATCATCAACATCATTGAAGCCGATCTGCTTGAGCAGGTTTCGGAGAATTCGCACCATCGTCTGGTAATCGTCGACGACAAGAACAGGGGTAGAAAGATCTAGGCTCACGGTTACGTATCCTATTGAGTGAGATGAATGGAATTGATCAGAACGAACTTATTGGACCGGGTCCCGCTCTGCCCCGAAGGCAAGAACCGCATCCACATCGAGGATGATCATCAGCTCGCCCTGGAGTTGATGAACCCCTTGAGACAGGTTCACCCAACGGCGGTCCATGTGAACAGGGTTAGGCTGCATCTCGTCAGCATCGAGCTTGAGCACTTCCCCAACATCGTCGACGAGCAAGCCATAGGCCTCGCCCTGGTTTTCGAGGCCGACCGCCATCCGGCGCTCTGCCCTGCCATCATCCTCAAGGCCCAAACGGCTGCGCAACGACACAGCCGTGACGACGCGTCCGCGGAGATTGAGCAATCCGGCAATTTCAGCTTGCGCCAATGGCACCTTGGTCATTTCGCTGACCACGAACACGTCATGGACGCGGCCAATAGGAAGGCCGAGCAACTGACGCGCCACGGTAACAGTGATGAACTCCATTTCTCGGGAGAGGCTTTTGGGTGCGCCAATGGCAACGGTATTCAGGGCCTTCATGGTCATGCAGCCTCCTCAAGCGATCCACTGAGTTCCGCCAGAGCAGACAACAATCCTCGACGGTCCACTTTCGAAACAACTTCTGTAATCTTGAACCGCCTTGCCAAGGCGATCAGCTGAGGGTCAGGCCTTAACGTCAGACCAATGATGGGGATCGACCGGTACTGGGCGTCAGCCCTCAGCGTTGCGATGAACGCAAATCCAGAATTCCCCGGCAGTTCAAGATCGGTCACGATGAAATCCGTCTGAGCGCCGCTCGAGAGGTAACGAGCGGCATCCTGTGCTGTCGCTGCCGTGTGCACACGGTATCCCGACGCCTTGAGAACAGGCACCAGCATGTCGCGGAAGAAGTTAGACCCGTCGACGAGGAGTAGCGAGTTGCTCTGCTTAGCTCTCTGATCCGTGCGAGACCATGTCTCAAGAACCAGAGGCAGGTAATGGGCGATGTTCACGATCTCTGTGGTCTTACCCCGCACGACGGCCGATCCTACGAGATCGGACCGTTCAGCCAGCAGCTCGACCTCGAGCTTGTCTTCGACGATGTCTACGATCTCGGCCACAGCAAGTCCCATCGATATCTCGCCGTCCGAGAACACCAGAAGAGACTGCAGGCCCTGCGTCTTGATCTCAAGATCTTCGTCACAGGAAACAATCGGCATCAGACGGCCCCGATATTGCATCACAGGTCGGCCGCTGGCCCATTCGATCGTTGATGCGTCAATCTCTTCGAGGCGGGTCACCAAGGACAGCGGCACGGCCTTCAAGGTGTCTCCGCCACCGCGGAAGACAAGGAGGCTCGTCAGCTCTTCCACAGCCGCAATCGCCTGGTCGAGTGTCGCATCGTTCTGGAATTCGTTGTTCTGCACCCCTGATCCGACCATTCTGGCCAAGCCATTCGGGTCCACGATCAGGACAACGGCACCGTCGCCAAGAATGGTGTTCCCGGAGAAAAGCTGAATATGCCTAAGCTTAGATGACATCGGCTTGACCACAATTTCTTCCGTATGGAAGACGCCGTTGACGAGAATGCCGAAACGCTGCTGTGCAACCTGAGTGACAACCACAAATCCGGTGTCGACATCCTCACTTTCGGAGAGGCGCATCACCTTAGATAGCGGAACAATCGGCAGCAAGCGCTCACGCAGACGTAAAATTGGCGTCCCGTTGATCCGCTCGATCGAGTGTTCTGATGCGGGCGACACTCTGACAAGCTCCGAAACCGCCACTTGGGGAATGGCAAACCGCTGGTCCTTCGACGAAACGATCAGTGCTGCGACAATTGCCAGTGTCAGAGGAATTTTGATGGTGAATGTCGTACCCCTGCCTGACTCGGAGCGGATATCGACCGTACCGCCGATCAGTTCGATATTCGTCTTCACCACATCCATACCGACACCACGCCCGGACACGGAAGTGACCGCGGCGGCTGTCGAGAAGCCCGGATGGAAGATGAATTTGCCGACCTGAGCGTCGCTCATCCGCTCGATCTCTGACTCGCTGACGATAGCTCTCTCGACTGCCTTCTTGCGAATGGCGGCGTAGTTCAGACCCTTGCCGTCATCGGAGATCTCGATCGTGATCGATCCACCTTCATGATAGGCATTGAGGCGGATGATACCTTTCTCCGGCTTTCCGGCAGCCCTGCGCTCAGCAGGGCTTTCGATCCCGTGATCCGCAGAGTTGCGAACCATGTGAGTGAGGGGATCCTTAATAACCTCAAGCACCTGCCTATCGAGTTCGGTATCGGCTCCCTGCATAACGAGCTCGATCTGCTTCGAGAGCTCGTTCGACAGATCGCGCACAACACGGGGCAATTTCTGCCAAGCATTGCCGATGGGCTGCATGCGCGTTTTCATCACTCCATCCTGCAACTCGGCCGTAACCTGAGAAAGCCGCTGCAGAGGCACCTTGTACCCATAATCTTCGGAATTGCGGCGGGCGATCTCGAGCAGCTGGTTACGGGTCAAGACGAGCTCGGACACCATCGTCATGAGGTGCTCAAGTGTATCAACATTGACGCGGATCGTCTGGACCTTGCCGGCCACACCTTCTCCGCCCTCGCCATTCTCTGATGCTTCTGCGGCACCTTGAGTTTTCTGAGGCTTGGCTTGTGCAGGTGGCGCAACCGCGGTTGGCTTGGCGGGCGCGATTTGATTTGGACCAGGAGCCTCCCGAAATGCGCGTTCCAGTTCGTCGAGGGAAACCTCTCCGGGCTTCAATGCTCTCTCCAGCACTTGGTAAACGAGAGTGCCGCTCGTTGCCTCACTGTCAGGCCCAGGCGCCTCCTGGAAAGCGCGCTCCAGCTCATCAAGAGAGACCTCACCGGGTTTCAACTCGCGTTCGAGCACCTGATGGACAAGCGTTCCGACCGTCTTCGGCTTGGCGGAAGGCGCAACGGGCTCAGGCACATAAGTCCCGGCATTCGCCATTCTGTCGAGGGCCTCGATCAGATCGTCATCGGCACCTTCCGGTTCGACGCCATGACGCTCCAGCTCGCCCAGGATGTCTTTGATGCGATCAAGCGTCGTCAGGATCAGCGACACGGCCGACGTTGTGACCGGCATTCCATCGCGGAACTTGCCCATGAGGGTTTCTGCTGCATGAGCCAGCGCCTCAAGTCGCGGAAGCCCGAGGAACCCGCAAGTTCCCTTGATGGTATGCACAAGGCGGAAAATGTTGCTGAGGATCGCTTGGTTGTTCGGATCCCGCTCGAAACGAACCATCTCCACGTCGACCGTCTCAAGATGTTCGCTGGTCTCCGTAAGGAACTCAAGGAGGAGGTCGTCCATTGCCGTATCTCTTCTCTCTTTGGAGTAACTGGTTAGCAGTCGACTGCTCGACGCCTCTCGCTATGCGGCCTTGATACCGGACATGAAGGTAGAGACCTCTTGTCCAAGCCTGGATGTTTGGTGGGCAAGCTCACGGGCTACGCCAAGAAGCTGATTGGCTGCAGATCCCGTTTCGCCAGCACCCTGCTGCACCAGGACGATATTGCCTGTCACCTGCTCGGTACCCCGGGCGGCCTCCTGAATGTTACGGGAGATCTCACCGGTTGCCGCCCCTTGCTCTTCCATGGCAGCTGCGATCATGGTCGAGATCCGGGACATTTCGATAATTGTCCTTGCAACATTCTGAATAGCGTTCACGGATTGCTGGGTTGCTTCCTGGATAGCTGTGATCTGTGCTCCAATCTCTTCCGTTGCCTTACTGGTCTGGCTTGCGAGGTCCTTCACTTCCATGGCGACCACCGCAAACCCCTTACCGGCCTCACCGGCACGTGCTGCTTCGATGGTCGCATTGAGCGCAAGTAGGTTGGTCTGGCTGGCAATCGAGTTGATCAGCTGGACAACAGTTCCAATCCGTTCCGCAGCCAGCGCAAGCTCTTGAACGGTTTCGTCAGTCTGCTGTGCCGCCTGCACGGCCTCATTGGCAATTCGCGACGAGTCAGCCGCCTGACTGGCAATTTCGCAGATCGAGATCGACAACTCTTCGGTGGCCGCGGCAACAGTCTGAACATTGGCAGTTGTCTGCTGAGCCGCCGACGCAACGCCGACCGACTGATGATTCGTTTGGTCTGCAACCACGGACATGGATTGAGCCGAGGCTTCCATTTGAGAAACGGCACTGGAGAGGGACTGAGTCATTGCACTCACATTGTGCTCGAACTGCCGGGTCAGTTCGTCCAGAACCTGGGCTCTTCGCGCCCTTGCGCTCATCTCCTGCAGGGCTGCCTCGTCAGCCTCGATTTTCGCAATCATGGCAGCTTTGAACGTCTGAACGGCCTTTGCCATTGTTCCAATTTCGTCGAACCGCCCGGTTCCTGGAACTGCCGTCTTCGTATCGCCAGCCGCGAGCGCAGCCATCGCCGACGTCAGGGATCGAACGGGCCGCACGAGACCGCGAGACAGGAACCAGGCTGCTCCGATCAGCACCACGATCATGAGAGCCGACCAGAGGGCGGCATTCAGGGCGTTCGCCCAGAAGACCTTGTCGATGTCGTCCGTGTAGACGCCCGTGCAGATGATCCATTGCCAAGGAGCGAAGTTGTAAGCATAGCCGATCTTGGGCACCGGCTTGTCCTGACCCAAGCGCGGGAACTGATAGCTGACATAGCCGCCGCCTCGCCGCCCGGTGTCGACCAGCTCAGCATGCATGTAGACGCCATTCGCGTCCTTTATCCCTCGCAAATCCTTTCCTTCGTTCTCGGGTTTGCTGCCGTGAACAACCATCCGGCCTGAGGAGTCATAAGCAAAAAAGTACTCGTTGCTGCCGTAGCGCATGCTTCGAAGAACCGCCTTTGCACGCTCCTGCGCCTCTTCCTTTGTCAGCCGTCCAGCTTCTGCCTGCTCGGCAAGGCCTTTTACGAGAGAGGCAGCAGCTTCCACTTGACTGAGGACGGACAGCTTTCTTTCACGAACGATTGCATTGTTCATGACGAAGAGCTGCGCAATGACCGCGAGCGCGCTGATGATGACGGCAACAGCGACAAGCAGACCGAGGCGACGAGAGATCGTGATGGACATAATGACGGACTAGAGTTGGACTTCAGCGTGATTGATCTTAGTGGCCTTGCCTTGCGTCAGGCTGGCTTCGCTGCAGGAAAGGAGGGACTTGTGCGGGATAAGGTCCTTTGGGCTTTCAGGCCAAACGTCATCGCACCTGTGGTCAGCTTCCGGCAGCTATGGTGCTTGCTCAGAACCGGCCATTTCGAAGAACGCATCAGGAGAATCTGAGGCTAAAGCGGAGATTGTGGCATCGCAGAGCAATTCTCATGCGCATCCTCACAACTGGGCGTCATCTTATGACTGTCCTCGCCAGGCGAACCCGACGAGGACTTTTCCATATGCCTGAAACTGGCTTTGCATAAGCGCCGGAGCAGAATGCTATCCATCCGCTCCGAAGAAGAGGTCGTCACCCCTGTGTTTAAGAGACAGCGCCGGTGTAAGAGTAGCCGATATACCGCTTGGCATCGATGGGGTCATACCCCAGGCGCTGACGCAATTTCTTGCGCAGCTTGCTGATATGCCCCTCCACAACGCTGTCCTCGACATCGTCGCTATAGAGGCCATAGACTGCATCGAAGATCTGCTTCTTCGTCAGGCGGTGCCCCTTCTTGCGTACGAGATACTCGAGGATATGCCGCTCGCGACGCGGAAGCGTGAGGGGAATACCGTCTATCTCAGGATCGCGCCCATCGAAAAAGACCTTCAATCGGTCATTGTCGTTCGGGCTCGCTTTTCCCAAGCTGGCATTCACGCGCCTCCAAACGGCTTCCGAGCGAGCAAGGATCTCTCTTACGTGGACGGGCTTGCGGACAACGTCATCGAACTTCGCGGTGAAGAGTTCGAGCGTCTCCTCAAGAGAGCGCACATCGCTCAAAGCAATGATGGGAGCTTTGGAATACCGCCGAATGCTCTCAGCATAGCTTGCGCGCTGTTCGAAACTGCCGAGAACGAAGCCCTGGATTGCTTCCATGTCGGTGTCAGAAGCCGCCTCCAGCCATTCGCTGAATTCGGTCGAATACAAGCCAATGGAAGATACACCTTCCCGCTTGAAGCTTGCCACATATCCTGACGTCACTATCTGTCGATCATCGACAACGATATACATCTTTGGCCCCCAGCCATTAGTATAAATTACTTACTTAACTCAAATCATACCTTGCCGTTTCTTCGCCATATTCGACGGATATTTTTTGTTCGGCACTTGGAAGCTATGCGTGTTCGTTTGAAGGGGCAATACGTATTGGGACAGAGGGTCAAGAGGGGGAAGGTTAATCGCTGTTAACGAAGCAACATCTTCTCCTAGAGTCGTGGCTGCCAAAGCGTTGTCCTCGTTGGAGAGAAGACAGAGTTTAGAAAGCTCCTTGAACGGAAACGAGTTAGGAACACCTCCCTCAGGAACTTCCAGTTCGAGTTCCTACGAAAAATATATGTTACGATATTAAATAACTCAGTATTTCACGAAATAGAGTGCTACGTAATCTAGCCTAGAGGCCTACGTACTCCATTGGGGTTATCGGGACTATATCCGCTCTCTTTTCGGAAGTGATTCGCGCCCTATTCCGTACGCAAAGCTGCGCAAATCGTGCTGGCGCGATGGCCGTGTTAGCGCCGCAATCTTGCCCCAGTCCTTCCCCCTTTCGGCAACCATTCAACTTTCGCGAATGACATTGGCGCAGTTCTGTGTTGTATTTTTAAAATATAGTTAATGCCTCCAAGGAAGGAATTATTACACCATTCTTGACTCCTTCTGGAGTGGCACGTACAATTTAAAACAATGACTATTTATTTCTGCCTTTAGGCATAAAGTCATTGATGCACTATGGCATACCTTCTACTGAAGGTCCGGCATGATGCCCTGCCATTTTACCGGTCTGAGCCCGGATGAATCCTGAACAACAGATCGAGCTCTACTGCTTGAGGCATGATGCCATTCTTGTTGGGTCGGTTGGATTCCGACATCGCTTGAGCAAATCATATTATCCCAGCCCGGGCGTATTTCGCATGTCGGAGAGTTCCTACAATGATCTCTATCCGGAGCGGCGCGAAGCCGACCGGCTTGCTGCGCTTCGGAGCTTCCGGATCCTGGACACTGAGCCGGAGAGCTTCTTCGACGAAATTGCGGGGATCGCGGCCCGTATCTGCAATGCTCCGATTGGATTCATTAGCTTTGTCGATGAGCACAGACAGTGGTTTAAGGCAGCCCATGGCACTGAACTGAGCGAAACTCCACGCGAGTTATCGATCTGTACGCATACGATGTGTCAGTCAGGCCTTCTTGTGATTCCAGACCTGAGGAAAGATGCACGTTTCAAAAACAATCCTCTTCTGGATATCGATCCTCGCATTTTATTCTACGCCGGCATACCTCTTAGAACGAAGGATGACCTTCCTCTCGGCACATTGTGCGTGCTGGATTACAAGGCGCGCCGGCGAGGTCTCACAGAACAACAAACAGAAGCCCTCCGAGGTCTTGCTCAAGCTGTCCTGAGCCAGCTCCACCTCAAGCACTCAGATCGGGCGCTGGCTGAAGCTGAGAAATTCAAGCAGCATCTTCTCGCGAGTTGCAGGGATTGCATTGCTGTTTTAGATCTCGATCTCCGTCTCCTCTATATGAATGAAAATGGCATGCGTGCCATGGAAGTGAAGAGCCTCGCCTCCGTCCAGGGACGAAGCTGGACCGACCTCTTTGCCGTCCAAGGCGCTGAGGAGGCGGCTCAGGCCATGGAAAGCGCGAGGGCCGGGGGTGTCGGACGCTACAAGGGCTTCTGCCCTACCGATTCTGGAACGCTGAAGTGGTGGGACATCGTCGTCACGCCTATCATGAACGACGCCGGGGAACCTCAAACACTCTTGTGTGTTTCGCGTGACATAACGGAGATCCAGCGTACCGAAGAAAGCCTCCGTGAGAGCGAAGGCCGGTTCCGAACGCTCGTGGATGTGATGCCGCTCTCATTTCTCTCGCCACAGGCTGTCTGGTTCAGCGACAGAAATGGTGCCTTCACCTACTGCAACGAGTACTGGTACGATTACACGGGCTTAGAGCGCGACAAGCGCGAAGGCCATGGATGGGCATCCATCGTCCATCCGAGCCGGCGTGACCATGCTCTCAATCTCTTGATGGAGGCATTCTCGAAGGAGAACTCCTTCGAGGTCGAGATCCCCATTCGTCGTTCGTCCGATGACACCTCCAGGTGGTTTATTGTTCGAGGTCAGCCGCTCAAGAATGAAGCGGGCGAGATCGAACAATGGTTCGGAGTCGCAATGGATATTCACGAGCGCAAGCAGTCGGAGGAAGCCCATCGTGATAGCGAAGAGCGCCTTCAACTTGCGCTCAAGGCCGCCCATATGATGGCATGGGAGTTCAATCCCACAACGAAATTGATCAACCGCTCGGAGAATTCCCTTTCCTTATTTGGAATTGCCACTCGAAATAATGTGGAACTCTTTGGTACTGTCCATCCGGCGGATCAACCGAAGATCAAGCACTTCTTTGAACGGATCGAGATATATGGGGCAGACTCCGTCGAGTGCCGTATCGTACAGCCAGGCGGCGACTTCCGATGGGTGAGAGCGCGCGCCGAGAAAGCCGGGCTCGATAGAATTGTCGGGGTTACATTCGATATAACCGACCATAAGGAAGCCGAAGAGGAGATCTGGCGCGCTGCCAATCATGACCCTCTCACCGGCCTGGCCAATCGCAGCCTGTTTCTACGTCGCCTCGAAATGGCACTGCTTAATGCCCGTCAGAATGACACCAGTGTCAGCTTGCTGATGATCGACCTTGATGAATTCAAGGACATCAACGACACCTTGGGACATGATGCCGGCGACGCTCTGTTGAAAGAGACGGCCACACGCCTCTCAAGCATGGTGCGCGATTGCGATACGGTTGCGAGGCTTGGAGGCGACGAGTTCGCCCTCCTCGTGGTCGAGCCCTTAAAGTTGGAAAATTCCGCCCGGCTCGGCTCTCTCATCCTGGAGACACTGCGTCAGCCCTTCATCTATCAAAAGCGCACCTTGATCAGTCGCGTAAGCATCGGAGTTGCCGCTTTCCCGGATCATGATGGTGAACCAGCAGAACTGATGAAGGACGCCGACATCGCTCTCTATCAGGCCAAGTCCCAAGGGAAGAATCAGGTCGTCACGTATTCACCGCACATGCGCCGGGTGACCGAGCAGCGAGTAGCTCTTGGAAGAAGCCTGCGTGAAGCGATCTTCAACCATGAGATCCTCCCCTTCTATCAACCGAAGGTCTGCCTCAGCACGGGCAAGATCGTGGGTTTCGAGGCTCTCGCGCGTTGGCGTCATCCTACTCGGGGTATGTTGACACCGGCAACCTTTGGCGCCGCATTCGAAGATCACGAGCTCGCGTCGGAGATCGGCAAGCTGCTGATGTCGACCGTCGCCACGGACATGCGCCAATGGCTTGATGACGACGTGCCCTTCGGTCGTGTCGCGCTGAATCTCTCACCTGCAGAGTTCATCCAGCCTAGCATGGTCGACAACATGCTCAGAACACTCGACTGGATAAAGGTGTCACCCAAATTTCTTGAGGTTGAAGTCACGGAAACCGTTCTTCTCGGCAGAAACTCCGACAACGTTTCCAAGCTGCTCCACGAGTTCCGTCAGCACGATATCCATATAGCCTTGGATGACTTCGGCACTGGCTATGCATCCTTGACACACTTGAAGCAGTTCCCGGTCAATCACATCAAGATCGACCGCAGCTTCGTTCAAAACCTTGAAAACGATCCTGATGACGAAGCAATCATTGCTGCCGTCATCAGCCTTGGAAAGAGCTTGAAGCTGCAGGTGACAGCGGAGGGTGTCGAGACATTCGGACAAGCACAACGTCTGCACAATCTCGGCTGCGATCATGTCCAGGGCTACTTTTATGCAAAGCCCATTCCGGCTTGTGAGATTCCCGCCCTGCTGGCCGAGTGGAACCAAAAAGTCATTCGCCGCAGGCCCGTGAGAAGAGCATTTCTCCGAGCACATTGAGCGTCGAGCGCTATCGCCACTTGACACCAGAGAGCGCACGTTGCCGTCCTCCCAAGAGAGTGGCATTCCGACTTACCACGAAGATATACAAATTGAGTAATAATATAACGTGCAAAGACCGTTGTCTCCAACCCCCTAGCCGAATGAGCTTGTCCATAACAATGTTTATATTGAATTTTACATTTCACTTTGGTAGCCGGGCCAGCAAATCTGACGAAAACAACAGCACGCCTCGGCCGGCCATTTATGACCTCCAACACAACCAGAGACGGTTTGTCCGAAGGGAAAGAAGCACCGCGCTCTTCTATTCTGCGTCAACTGCAAATTCTGGATACGACGCCTGAAGCGGCCTTTGACGACATCGTCCAACTCGCCGCCAATAATTGTGGGTGTCCGGTTGCCGCAATAGGCTTTTTCGACGAAAAACGATATTGGCTCAAAGCCAAGCTCGGCAATATCCCGAGCGAGATCCCTTTAGCGGACTCGATCTGTGTACGTGCTCTTGAGCCAGCAGGATCAATCAGCATAGGGGATCTCTCTCACCATCCCGAGTTCAGCGAGAATCCCTATGTCGCAGGTGAACCGCACCTGCGGTTTTATGCTGCTGTTCCCATTGCATCAGAAAACGGCGCCATTCTCGGTTCCCTCTGCATCTTTGACTACACTCCCCGTCCTGCCGGGCTATCGCCAGAACAGTCACGGGCACTGCTTGCCCTTTCGCGCTTCGTGGCCCACGAGCTCAAGCTCAGGCAAATGGGCCTTGCTGATGCTGACCGCAGGGATCCGGGCAATGTTGAGCAGCAGACTGATGCAAACACCGGCATTAATCCGCAGAAAGCTGCAGCGGATCATCTGCACATGAGCGAGCAACGGTACCGCGCTTTGATTGAAACCAACACTGCTATCGTCTGGCGCTCGGATTCGGAAGGCTCATACACCGAGGGCTGGGGCTGGCAGGAGTTCTGCGGTCGAGAGCCGGTGGTTGACACACTGCTTGGTTGGATAGACATCATTCATCCCGAGGATCGCGACCGCACCATCTCCGCCTGGCAGGAAACCGTTCATGCGGCCCAACCCGCGAAGATTGTTCACCGGATCCTCGGACATGACGGCGATTACCGATGGGTATCCTGCAGAGCCGTCCCGCTTCTGGACGAAGCGGGAAAAGTTCAGCAATGGGCTGGCACGATTTCTGACATTCACGACCGCAGGATGGCCGAAGACAAGCTGCGCGACAGCGAAGAACGCCTGCGCTTGGCTATTGAAACCACAGGTTTGGGCATCTGGGATTTCAACATCCTGAGGGGTGAGCATCAATGGACGCCCGAAGCATACAAGCTTCTCGGTCTGAACCCAGACACAACGATCAACAAGGATGCTATTCTTGCCCTCGTTCATCCCGAGGATCGAGACCGTATCGAACGCAAGTTGTTCGCAGATCCGGTCAATAGCGATCTTACATACAGCGCCACCTTCCGTATTCTTCGCGCAGACACCGGTGAAGAGCGTTGGATCTTGGTGACAGGCCGAACCGTGCTGGACGAGGATGGGCAACCAATTCGTAAAATCGGCACGACGCACGATATCACTAGCCGCAAGCTGGCGGAGTTCGCTCTTAAATCGAGCGAGGAGCGGTTGAGCCGAAGTGAAGCCCAACTGCGTTCCATTCTCGAAACCGTGCCTGATGCCATGATCGTGGCGGACGAGAAAGGGATCATTCGCTCATTCAGCGTCACGGCTGAGCATGTTTTCGGCTACCAGCCCGATGAGGTGATCGGTACCAACGTCAAGTTCCTCATGCCTCTGCCATATCGCGAGCAGCATGATGCTTATATCAGCCGCTATCGTGCGAGCGGCGAGCGCAGAATTATCGGCAGCTGCCGCGTGGCCATGGCACAGCGCAAGGATGGATCAACATTCCCAATGGAAGTTCAGGTCGGGGAGATGCGCTGGGAGGGTGAGCGCATCTTCACTGCTTTCATCCGGGATCTAACGGAGCGCCAATACACCGAGATGCGGATGCAGGAATTGCAGTCCGAACTCGCCTATATGTCCCGTCTTACGGCTATGGGCGAGATGGGTTCAACACTGGCGCATGAGATCAACCAGCCATTGACAGCCATTGCCAGTTATCTGAAGGGGTGTGGCCTCATCCTGGATCGCATGGAAGGCGAACAGGTTGACATGGTCAGGATGGCCGTCGACGAGGCGGCTGAGGAAGCCCTGCGCGCGGGCGAGGTCATACGACAGCTGCGGGAGTTCGTTGCGCACGGCGAAAGCGAGCACCGGGTCGAGGAATTGCAGCGGCTGATCGAGGAGGCAAGCGCCCTGGGGCTGGTTGGCGCCAAGGAGAAAGGCGTTCAGGCTGAGTTCGACTTTTCACCGAATGGTCTTCATGTTATCGTCAATCGCGTACAAATCCAGCAGGTCTTGATCAATCTTCTCCGCAATGCGGTTGAGGCCATGCATGACGTCCATAATCGCAACTTAAGTATCCGCGCTATGCCGGTGCATGATGGAACGATGGTTCAGATCAGTGTGCAGGACACAGGCTCAGGCATTGCGCCTGAAGTCTTGAGCAAGCTTTTCAAGCCGTTCACAACGACGAAGAAAAGTGGCATGGGGGTCGGCCTGTCGATTTGCAGGACGATCGTGGAATCCCACGGAGGAAAAATCTGGGCAGTCTCGAATCCAGGTGAAGGGACTACGTTTCACTTCACCCTTAAGACTGTCGACACTGAAGAGGTCGCCTATCCTGAAGCCTTCTGATCGGGCAACCGGCACCAATGTCACCCGCTTCGTGCAGAACGATGCTTATGGCGAAAGCACGACCGCCACTTGTCGGACATGACGATTAGGGACAGCAGCGTCATCGGCTACACTCTGGACGCGATCAGTCTCAAATACGACACCAACATCGTGCTGGTCGAAAATTTTGTCGGCGATGGTCAGAACACATGGGCGAAAAGGACGTGCCCGGCATCCACGTCAACAGCACCGCGCATAACGTCGTCCTCCGCAAGCTGTCGATGATGAACAACTGCGACCATGCCACCGATGCCGAATACTGGAAGGGCGACGGATTCACGACCGGGCGCGGCGTCTACAACGTGCGCTTCGAGAATGTGACCGCCACGAACAACACCGACGGCGACTATGACATCGAGTCGTCGAATATGGTGCTGGTGCGGGCCTTCGAGGGCACCACCCACGACTTTCGCCTCTGGACCACCTCCGCAACCATAGAGAACGTCACCAGCGTTGACGCGACCTATTACGGTGGCCCCGGACGCGCGACCCACGTCTGGCTGGCTGACGGTGCTCAGGCCGCGATCAAAGACGGCAAGATAACTGAACCGAACCCAGTCCGGAGCATTTTTCAACATTGGCACAGGGGCTGAGTTGATCTTGCAAGACATCATAGTCGAGAAGACGTGGGACACCCTACTGACAAGCGCCGACGGCACACTGTAACGATCGGAATACACGGCAAGAACATGCGCATGCCACTGAACACCGCCGGGTCGCATTGCAAAGCCTACGGGAAATCCAAACGGTATGGTCGTTCACATTAGCGCATCGTGCGGAAAAGTGGATCCGGTTATTCGCTAGCGCGGCCCTTCGGGTCGCCTGAACGATGCTCTCATTCAAGGAGAAAGCATCGGACCCAAAAGTGCAAATCCACTTTTCACGTCCGAGGCTGTAGCCGCATCGTGAGACTTGGTGTGCGTGCAGATGGCGGCGTCCGCAAACACCCCTTCAGATATCCGAGGTTCCGTGCACGAGTTCCAGTCTGGCTATCAATCAAACATTTCGCTCGGAGATGGTGGTGTTGTCCGCAAGACCAGCTTGCCTGTGGTCTCACCCGACTCCAGGGCTTGGTGTGCTTTCGCCACGTCCGTCAACGCAAAGGACTGGACACTCGGCTTCTGAATGCGGCCTGCCTCCACCCACGTCGTGAGATCATTCACGGCAGCCTGTAGAAGGTCGATGCGGTTAAAGAGAAAGGATAGATTGAACGCCACAACGCCCTTGTTCTCACTCGTCATCGACAAGGGACTGAAGCGTGGCATTCTCAGCATGCCGAGGGCGGCCTTGAGGTATTTGATGCGTCCACCCTGCTTGGGCAGCAATGTATGAAAGCCATAGACCAGCAGCTTGCCAGTGGGTTTCAGGTGCGCATAGCTCTGGGCCAAGGTTTCCGGGCCGTTCGCATCAAAAGCCAGATCGTAGCCGTCGGGGCAGAGACGCCGAGCCTCATCCCAGAGCGGTTGAGTAGATTTGTCGATCACCGCGTTTGCACCGAGCTGGCGCACATACTCGACCTTATGGCTTGCTCCCACCACTCCAGTCACGTGCAGGCCGTGCAATCGACACAGTTGAATCAGCGCCGAGCCCACTCCACCGCCTGCCGAATGCACGAGGACCTTCATGCCGGGCCGGATCACCACGTTCTGCAACAATCCATGATAGGCTGTCAGATGGCTAACCAGGAAACCTGCGGCCGCCTCAAAGTCCAATGCTTGAGGCTTTGGCCAGACAAGATCGGCCGGGACGCAAACATGAGTGGAGTAGCCGTTGAAGAAGGTAACCCCGAACACCGGATCACCGAGCTTCAGATGCCTGACCTCACGGCCAGCTTCTTCCACCCAGCCGGAATACTCGAAACCTGGGGTGATCGGCCAGCCTACGAACCGGCGCGCCGACTCATAGACGCCCCACCGGACACAGATATCAGAATAATTCACTCCGACTGCGCGGGTGCGGATCAGAACCTGACGATGGCCAGGCTTTGGCACCGGACGGGCTTCGAGCCTCAGTTGCTCGTAACCGCCAGCCTTATGGATGACCACTTTGTGCATGAAATCTGAATATTTCCCTCGCACGGCACACAACAGCTCAGCACTTCACCATCAAGTTATCTATACGGCTAGTGTGATCTGAGCAGTTGAAACGTCTGCTTCCCACCCGAAACGTTTGCTGGTCACGTCATCTAGGGCAGTTATGGGTCCAGCCTGTGTGGAAACGCGTTGATCTGCTAAGCTGATGTTGATCAGCGGAGGGCCGGATGAAGCGTTTCGTTGAAG
>NZ_QDAH01000039.1 GCF_003075415.1 Microvirga sp. KLBC 81 | reverse complement strand
TGCTCCCGTCATACGCATCCGCCCTATTGGACCACCCAAAAGGCTCCTGGTCGAGGCCACCCGCGCACAGGTCTCATAAACCCCTTGTCCGCAATCATGAGAGAATGGATGGAATCTAACACTTGATGCCCGCGCCGGACGGCGGCGATGATCTCATCTGGGTTGGCCGTCCAAGTGAAGGGCTTGGGACGCGCATTGGTTTCAGCAACGTAGCGGTTGATGGCCTCCTGAAGATCGACCACCGAACGGAACACGCCGCGCTTGAGCCGCTGGCGGGTCAGCTTGGCGAAGAAGCCCTCCACCGCATTGAGCCACGAGCATGAGGTCGGGATGAAGTGGAAGGTGAAGCGCTCGTGGCGATCCAGCCAAGATCGCACCTTTGCATGCTTGTGCGCCGCGTAGTTGTCGAGGATCACGTGCACCGCCTGACCCGCCGGCACCTGGGCCTCGATGGTGTTCAGGAAGCGGATAAACTCCTGATGCCGGTGACGCTGCATGTTGCGGCCAATCACGGTGCCGTCCAAGACATTCAGGGCCGCAAACAACGTGGTGGTGCCATGACGCTTGTCGTCATGGGTCATGGTTCCGAGCCGGCCCTTCTTCAGCGGCAGTCCGGGCTGGGTGCGGTCGAGCGCCTGGATCTGGCTCTTCTCATCAACCGAGAGCACGATGGCATGAGCGGGTAGGTCGACGTAGAGCCCGACCACGTCTCTGAGCTTATCGGCAAACTTGGGATCGTTGGAGAGCTTGAACTGGCGATAGCGATCCGGCTGGAGGCCATGCGCTCGCCAGATGCGGCGCACCGCACTGGCGCTGATGCCGCTCTCCTGGGCCATCATGGCGGCGGTCCAGTGGGTGGCCTCGGCCGGTGGGTCAGAAAGCGTGAGGCGGACGACCCGCTCGGCAACGGCAGGCCCGAGCGGCTTGATCCGGGACGGGCGGGTCTTGTCGCGCAGCAGCCCCTCGACACCCTCGTGCATGAAGCGCTCCTGCCAGCGCCAGACGCAGGTCTTGGAGGTGCCGGTCCGGCGCATGATCTCGACGGTACCGACGCCATCGGCGCTCAGCAGCACGATGGCCGCCCGCCAGACGTGCTTCCGGGCCGTGTTCCGGTTGCCGATGACCGCCTCAAGTCGCTGCCGGTCGGAGGAGGTAAGGACGATGGAGATGCCAGTGCGCATCCCTTAGCCTCGCATGCGCGCCAGCCGAGGGGAATCCGCAAATGGATTCTTTTGTCAGGCACTGACCACTGGGAGCCCCAAAACCACAGTTTCGCGCAGGCCTATCTCGCAAGGCTGCAGCGCCCCAAAAATCGTGATTCGTTCACGGTGGAGACGCTCGCCGCCAACATCGGCGTTGTCGAACAGGGCCCTGGGCGCGGAGTGCGTCAGACTGCGGTAGGTCATGTCGCGTTGAGGCTCGTTCGATGTACGACAATGCTGGACATGCGAGACCGCCTGTTTGAGCCATTTCGTTGTATTAGAAAGAGTTCTTCATTTGGCATGCATATTGCTACCAGGCATTTGCAGGACACGCCACGGACCGACTTATCGAGCGGAGATATCGACATGCTAGCACAACGGTTTCTGCCGAGCCCTACTTCCGATCATCAAGGAGCGGATCGTTTCAGATGCAGAAGTAACTGGCTGTTCGCGCCTGGTCGAGGCAGCACAGGCCCATATTCCGCTGTCGTGCCCCGGCTAGCGGCACGAGGGCGCCGAGAAACCCCCCGCCGTCACGACCTTCGGCTCGCTTCATAAGCCGGTTTCGGGCGCTGCAATCTTGCCGCGAGCGTGGGAGAAGTGATCGATGCCGACGCGCTCAAGCGCGATTTGGATCAGAGCTTCGGCAACTGGCTTGCCGAAGCTTCCCTAATGCCGATTGCGGAAACCACAGCGAAGCCGAGGCAGAAACTTGCATTGAAGTGCAGCGTCTGGGGCTGGCCCCGGATACATGCAACAGTAGGAACCTAAATCATGGCTAACTCTGCGGACCTCGACCTGTTCCGCCAACGCATCGCCGATGCGCTCCCTTCGGCCAATATCCCAACCTTACTACTCCTTCTGTACCAGTTCACAGGAAAGGAGTACTGGCTCAACCCGCCGTTTGTTCCCGTGAAGAGTGGCTGGGGCGACAACGATTCAGGGGGGCTCGCGGCCGAATTGCAGACAAAGATCCGCAATGCAGCACTGGCCGCGATCATCTCTTGGCGCCGCGGCGCACAAGTCGCCAAGCAGGACCTATCGGCAGAAGAGTTGATCCGCATGCTGACTGTGTCGGAGGCCGAGCCTATCCCGCCAGAATACGCTGACATGATGATTCATAAGCTGCGGAGATATTCAGGCGCCATTCCGGATCCGGTGTCCTTGCCGGAGGGATTTCGTGTGCTCATCATCGGGGCGGGTATGTCCGGTGTCGCAGCCGCGGTTCGGTTAAGACAATTGGGCATCTCCTACATCCAGATCGAAAAGCAAGACAGCACCGGCGGGGTCTGGCACTCACATCACTATCCTGGCTGCGGAGTGGACACGCCCGGGCATCTCTACTCCTACACTTTCGCCAGTGGCGACTGGAGCAAGTTCTTCCCGTTACAAAAGGAAATCGACGACTACTTCAACCGTGTTGCCCGCGACTTTGGGATCGAGAGCTCCATCCGCTACGGCACCGAGTGCCTGGTCACCCGCTATGACGAAGAGAGCCTAACTTGGCACTCCCGGTTACGCTTGCCCGACGGTACGGAAGAAAACCTCGTGACCAATGTTGTCCTCTCGGCCGTGGGGGGTTTCACCACGCCGAAATGGCCGAACGTTTTGGGCCTGCGCGACTTCGACGGCCCGGTGGTACACACCTCGGAATGGGATCCAGAAGTCGCGCTCGACGGTAAACGCGTGGCCGTGATTGGCAATGGGGCTTCGGCAATGCAGGTTGTTCCCGCCATTGCAGATCGGGTGGGTGCCTTGACAATCTTCCAGCGCTCACGCCAATGGGCGGCGCCCTTCCCGAAATTTCAAAAGCCGGTTCCGGAACCGGTGCAGTTCTTGTTCCGCGAGGTGCCACACTACGAATGGCTGTACAGGCTCCGGCTGAGTTGGATTTTCGACAGTGAAGTGCACGAGGCCCTGCAGAAGGATCCGGCCTGGCCGCATCCGGACCGTTCCGTGAATGCGGTCAACGACGGCGACCGCGAGACTTACACACGATACATCGAGGGACAGCTGGCGGGGCGCCCTGACCTTGTCGCCAAGGTCATCCCGTCGTACCCGCCGTTCGGCAAGCGGATGCTCCTAGACAACGGCTGGTACAGAACCCTACTGAAGCCACATGTTACGCTGGTAGACGAAGCCGCTGCGCGTGTTGAGGGCAGGTCGATCCATACGATTCATGGTGAAACGCATGGGGCAGACGTTGTCATCGTCGCCTCGGGCTACGATACCACACGCTATCTACTTCCGATTCAGGTGATCGGACGCAATGGTCGGACGGTACGTGAGGTCTGGAACGATGATGACTGTCAGGCGTACCTTGGCACCGTTGTACCGGGGTTCCCGAATTTCTTCATGCTCTACGGCCCCAATACGGCGCTTGGCCATCGCGGCAGCTTCATCTTCACAATCGAGAGCCAAATCGATTACGTGCTGAGTGTTCTGCGCCAGATGGGCGAGAATACGCTTGTCGAAGTAGAATGCCGGCAAGATGTATATGAACGTTACAACCGAAAGATCCAACAAATGCACCAGCAGATGATCTGGAGCCATGCCGGCATGTCCACTTTTTTCCGCAACGATCGAGGGCGAATCGTAACAAATAGCCCTTGGCGTCTGGTGGATTATTGGAAGTTGTTGAAGGAGGCGGATCTCGGTGACTACCGTACCGTGCCGCAGGTTGGTTCCCGATTAGAGGCTTCGGATGAAGCGGTTTGAGAGGGCGGTCAACGACCCCCGCTCGCAACTACGGCCTCGACCTTCTTGACCGCGGCCGCCTCATCGGCATTATGCTGCCAAGACGCTCCCCTCGTCGAGCTCGAAAGGCGCTGTGAGAAGGAACTGTCGCAAGTCTGACTGAACTTCAGCCTCAGGTTGCGTTTGGTCGCGGCGAGCTATGCGAGTGACAAGTTCGTGTAGCAAGTTCGTGTGCTCGTCTCTCAATTGGTCTCGCACGGCCGCCAAGCCGCCGATGAAATTGCGTTGGCCGCCTTCGATTGAGGGCCAGAGGTGTTCTTGGGCATCAGCCTGTCCACGTAGATTGGGATGTCGTGCATCTCCATCGCTCTTAACTCCCACTCAGGTCGACCCGCAGCCGATCTTCGTAAACGGCTATCCGTTTCCTCGCGCGATCAACGACGTCGTCGAAGAACAGGATCTCAACATACTCGTCGAGATCAACCCTCCCGGAAGCGGCAAGAACCTCAACCGGCAGGGCGTGCTGGCCAAGGATGACCGCAGTCACCGATGGCTGCCGCACCAGGGCCACCTCCATCCGCGGGGCATCCGGATTACCGAGGACATGTTCGATGCCGGATAGACGCGGCCACGTGAACTTTCCACCCTGCCCGCATCCCGACTCGCCGCCTCAGTTACCGGATTTTGACATCACATTCATGATCCACGCGCGCTCAGACGACACACGCGTATACACACCGTACTTCAGCGGCGTTCCACAATCGTCCCCAGTTGATACGATTCCAACCAAGATGGCGTTCACTGGTCTATTGCCTGGTTTTGTCGTAAGTTATGGCTGAGAACAGAAAGATACCAAAGCCGCATGAAATGTTTATGCGACAAGCTGCTCGAACTGATCGGTGAGCGATGGTTGCCAATTATGGGCATACTTCGCCTGTCCCTTGCGCATCATGTGAACCATCTCGATCCCGCCCAAGATCGCACGGGCGTTGTCCACGGACTTGAACCCAAGCATCGGACGCACCCGCCGCTTGATGGCACGATGATCCTGCTCAATGCGGTTATTGAGGTAGCGATTCTGGAGAATCCGGATCGGCTTCAGCTGATGTCGTGATCGATCCGGCAGCCTGTCTGTCGTATCACAGGACAGGATCGCTTCACGATTGGTCTGGCTGCCGTCGATGACAATCCTCTCGTGACGGCCATGTCGCTTGGGAGCCTTATTCAGGAAGCGTTTGGCGGCAGCGAGATTGCGTCGCTCGCTGAACCAGAACTCAATGGTGTCACCGTGGCTGTCAATGGCGCGGTAGAGAAAGGTCCACCGTCCGCGGACCTTAATATAGGTTTCATCGATGTGCCACCTCCGAGTGACGACCCGCTTGCGGAGGTTGAATTGTTCGAGAAGGAGCGGGGCGTAGCGCACCGTCCACCGATGGATCGTCGCATGGTCGACCTCAACACCGCGCTCCGCCATCATCTCCTCAAGATTTTGCAGGCTCAGATTGTAAGCCAGGTACCATCGGACGCAGAGCAGGATCACTGACCGATCAAATTGCCTACCTTTGAACATCCTGCCTCACCCTCTTCCGCCAGTGCGGGCCATAGCCCCGCGCTAGGAAAGAAAGAGTTGCGACAGATCCGAATTGCAACCCACGGTGATCTGGGTTTTCTTGTGCATCCGGAAAAAACGCTCTTCGTCAGCTACTCGTCAGCCAGCCAGTCTATCCAGGCAGACTGAGCATTCTCGACCTGATTGGAGGTGGAATATGACGGGCATTGGCCGAGCTGGGAAATCGCACGTTGGGGCTGCAGGAGCCGACAGCACGTGGGGATCGAGCAGTTCGGGCCCGGAGCCCGGTCCCGCCCCTGGGGAAGGCAGCCAATCGTTCGATTCCGTCGTGGAGCGGATGGGCTCTGGGCCTCACGATAGAACGGCGCCGCTCGTGAGCCAGCCACCAACTTCGGGTGTGGCAGCCCCAAGAGGCGACGAGATCAAGGCAGCGAACCGAAAAATGCGCAGTCTGCGTGAGGACCTTGATGCTTGTCGTAATGCGGCCACGCAAGCCCGGAACCCGTCGGAGGCGCAAGAGCTGATCGATCAAGTCGTCAAGGCAGGCTCGGAAGTTCTGGCCTACTACGCGAGCCTGCCCCGAGATACCGCGCGTAGCATTCTGTCCGACAAGCAGGCTCGCCGACTCCGCGATGAGACGCTCGATGCGGCGGACCAATGCAACAAACTGGCTACCGCGACTATCTACGAGTTGGAGCCGCGCAGGAAGAAAGCAGCAGACGTGCTCGACAAGATGCGAGCTGACAACGCTCCGCCCGACCAGCTGAGCCGAGCGGTATCCAGTGTGGCGAAGCACTACCTGGCCTGCATGGAGTGGTGGGGAAAGAAGGTCTTGCGCTCGGAACGGATGCAGTCCGTCTGCGCGACCACCGCCAACTTGCCAAGCGCCACGCCCGAGATGCGGAAGGCCGAAGAGGCGGCACTACGCCTGCATACCGGCTGGGCACTTCATACGAAGTGCATGTATCTGCACTCGCGGATCGCTCTCGCGCGACTTATGATCGAGTCTCAGGCGAGCACGGTCGGACCAGCCGTGAGGGAAATCCTCATGGGTGCGAACGGGCGGGTGCATCTGCTGGGAACCTTCATCGAGGACGTTTTCCCGGCATTCCTCTCGACGTCCGACGCTGTTCTGTACAGCAAAGGGCGCGCACTCGACGCAGAGCACTGCGCCGTTCTAGAAGGAGTCATGGAGCGGCTTTCGGAATTTGCGTCAGGGGTGCACGGCATTGTTGCAAGGTTAAGGGATGCGGGAACGGGTGCCGAACTTCCATTGGAACTGTTGGACCAGATCGTGGAAGGTGCATGGGTCACCGCCCACGAAGTCACGCAACTCCTGGCAGTGCAGCCAAAGATGCCAGCCGTGATTGAACCGCCGGCCCGGGCTGCGATACTGGAAAATACTGCCGTAGTGGCTGAGGGCCACGCGGCGCGCAGGAAGGGGAAAGGCAAGCGCACACCGGCCGCAGGCGAGGGGAGTTCGACGGCCGGGCTGCCCGAGCCGCAGCTCGCCAGGCGCGACGCCGACACTGCCCCGACAGCCAAGCTTATTGTACTCTCGGATCTGGGTACGAAGAAACTCGCGAGCGCGGAGGAGGCACACGCGAGGGCGTCATCGTCGGCAACCGGGCATCTGGAGATGTGGCAGGCTCCGCCCTCCAGGAAAGCACTGACCGGATTACTCAAGCGCTTGGACGAGCTGCTGCAGTTCGATCTGCCGGCTCAGCAAAGCGCCGTCTCGCAAGCGCGCCAGATGAAGCCCGAGGACGCCGACCACGTCGTGGATCTCGTCGTTAAGCGCCTGCAGACGCAGGCCGCCGAGATTGAGGCCTGTGTAGCCGCGCTGGAGGAGCCTCGCCGACGCGGCCTACTCACGCCTGCGCAAGTGCGCGAAGTGCACGACAAAACAGTCCGGCTCAAGGCGATGTTGTCCGAGGTGCAGGGACAGGCGAACTCTTTGAACGCGCGAAAGACGGCGATCATGATCGATTGCACGAAGACCTACACCTTTCCGTCGCAGAAGTACATTGAACAGCTCCGGGCGGCCGAGGAACTGGCGCCTGTGGATCGACCGCGCGCCTTGAAGGGCGAGCCAGGGACGCTGTTCGAAATCAGGCTGCAGCCCAAAGCGCTGCGCAATGGGGCGATGCCAAGCCCGATGTGGGTGCACATCCATACGAAGCGTCCGGTACATGCGGGGCAGTTGGCGATGCTGGATGATGCCGACTTCGCCGCTTGCCACGTCAAGTCCAATGACCAGCGCGGCCACAATCGGCAGTGGCAGAACGCCCGGGCTGCAATGGGTCACGAGAACGTCGTGATTCACCGTGGCAAGCTCACGCCTGCATTCTGTAAGTCGTTGTTGAGCATCGCCCCGTGGTACCCCCTTCCCGAGGCGGAGCACGCGTCGATGCAGTTCGCGCGCCTCGGGATGTAGTTACCTGAGTGTCTCGCGCCAGAGCGTCGCTGTGGTGACACCATCAAGCAGACCGTTATCACCGAGAGGAAATCCTCGATGAGCTCGAAGCCGGCGCGGGCTCCTTCGAACAGATCGACAACGGGGTCCGACGAAATTCGATCGGGAGCGTCGTGACCCCGACTTCCTTCCACTTGGCAGCTGAACCGTCAAATGCCGGCGATGGGTCGGCTCAAGTCCAGGCGCATACGATCAGCGCTCCTGGCCCTTCAGCTTCGAAAGTGAGTACAGATGAACTTCGTCTCAATGAATCGGGCGCGTCAACAAACGGATAGCGTGGACGCGCAAGATGCCTCTCCGGCCGACTCGTCGGCAGAGGCGGCGACCTTTCAGCGGCAGCTGAGCGAGGTCGCTGTCCCGTCCGCTCCCGTGCTCATGCAGGTCCGCGCCCATCAAGCGGATGCATCGCGTTCTGAGGCGCGGCCCATCATGCGGGCGAGCGGGCATCCATATACGCCGGCTCCGCACGGTCAAGGCGGTGGAACGATGCTGAATGCGTCGGCGCGGCCGCCCGGCTATGCAAATTTGGTTTTCGCAGGTCGCAGCCTGGATCCTGTTTATTCCGAAGATGCGTCTCTTATTGAGGGGCTGAGGCCGGCACTCATCAAGGCTGGGGCCTCCGAGCGCACCGTCAGGCGCAATGTACTTTGTCTTCTCAGATTGGGGCATTGGCTCGTAAAGAACGTAAAGCCGGGCATTGCTGCCCGGCTTTACGACAAGTCGCTGGACAAGGATGCCCAGGAGTTCGGCAAGCAGGAGGGGCAGGCCGTCGCTACGCCACTGGATCATCTTCGAGCCTCCCAATCGCCGGGCGGCATCGCGCCAATTGCAAGCCGGGTTGAGCTGAATCCCTATCCCCAGGATGCGGATCTCATCAAAAGGTACAAGGAAGAAGCAGCGCCAGACACCGCCAACACCGCCAGGACCTATGCAACTCTTCTTACCGATTTCAGTGATTACCTCCGTGAAAACGATAAGCCCGGCATTGCTGCTCGACTTGGCCACGACTCCCTGGATGAAGATGTCAGCCGGTATAAGGAGGCGGACTCCCGTGGCCGCAGCAAAGCCGGGGCCGCACTGGCTCATCTCCTGAGGTCGCCGGCGGGTGCTAGAGCGATGGAACTCCGGCGTCATATTCGCCCCGTTCCTGATCTCGAAGACGCGGTTCGCGCCGAGCCGAGACGGACCTGGGCCGCGACTGCGCAGCACAGCGGGTCGACCGGAGCTATCAGCTGGCCGGAGACTCTGCCTGCGAACCAGCATGATCTGCTTTTAGAGACAATGGACGGACGCAGCTCCTCGCCACCTCTCGAGACAATCGCGCACCATCAACAGGCAGCGGATGCCGGAGGGTCCTTTCGTGACTTGAACTTGCCCCGCGACGACCATTGGGTTCCGGACGAGCTGACCGGTGCGTTTGCTAGCAGCGATCTCCTCGCAGACGGGGTCCTCATCGACGAGGAGCGTGACGCAGCGCAGGCGAGCCCAGCGAAAAGGCTGAGCGGCCTAAACAATCCGCAGCGAGCTATCATTGAGCGGCAGCTTAGCGAAATCAGCAGCTTAGGCGGTCGCCTGCCGAGGCTGGCCCCCACCCATCAACTGAGCGTATCGCCATCGGAGGCAGAGCACGAAGACAACCTCGCGCCAAGCGGTGGCGCTATGCTGGGCGCCTCGGCGGTGCAGCCTCGGCGCTATATTTCTCCTGCTCTTGATCCAAAAGATGCGGCGCTCATGGAGCCGAGCCGTATCGTGGATGGCGCTGCACAGCACAGCGCTTCGCAGAGAGCTGGCGGCTGGCCAGAGGTTCTCCCTGCGGAAGGTCACGATCAGGATCAGCTTTGGGGGATCATGGACGAACCCCGCTCTTCGTCACCTCTGGAGCCAACCGCGCGCCGCCAGGCGCCTGATGCACAAGCGAGCTTTCATCACGTGAACTGGCAGCACGACCACCACAGGGCTGCGGACGGGCTGATGGGTGCGTCAGGCAGGAACAACTTCCTGTCAGACGAGGAGATCCTCAACGATGAGCATGACTCAGCCAATTCGAGACCGACGCGAGGCGTTGCCATTGGGCGGCAGCCGAATGAAATCGGCAATTCGCGGAGCCGCGTGCGAATGCAGTCCTGGGCCAATGAGGTTAGTGCATCATCATTGGACGCACAGGCCATGATGCTGGCCAGTGGGCACGAAGAAATCCTAGCGCTGCATGCCCAAGAGGATGAGGCGGTGCTGGGCGCCTCAGCGCTGCAGACTGCTCAGTCAAATGGGGTGTTGGTAGGTCGCACCAAGGAGCCGCTTTATGCCAAAGATGCGCTCCTTATTTCCGGGCTTAAGGAGGCGCTCCTCAGGGGTGGAGCCGCCGAGAGCACCGCCACGAGCAACGTCGGTTATCTGCTCAGCTTGGGCCGCTGGCTCTTTGCAAACGACAAGCCGGGCATTGCTGATCGGCTTCATGACGAGTCGATGGACAAGGATGTCGAGGAGTTCATAACACAACGTGGGACGGCGAACGTTCGTTGGGCACTAGCTCATCTGCGGACCTCTCAGTCGACGGGAGGAGTCGTACCGATCGCAGGCCGCGCTGACCTGACTCCTTATCCCGAGGACGGGACTCTCATCAAAGAGTACAAAAAACAAGCAGTGACGGCCGGAACGTCAAATACCGCCAAAACCTATGCAACTGTTCTCACGGATTTCAGCCACTACCTGCGCGCAAACAACAAGCCGGGCATTGCTGCTCGGCTTCACGAGGAGACATGGAATGCGGACGAACCGCTGAATGAAGCGATCAAGCGCTACAAGGACGCCGGTGGTCACAAAAGTATCGGCGCGGCACTTGATCATCTCCGTGCGGGAGCGAGAAAACTCAACGGTCCCCCTTTTTATTTCGAAGACGCGCCCTTGATTTCCGGACTTCAAGACGCACTCGTTAAGGCGGGGTACAAGGAGATCACCGCTGAGACGAATTATGCTCGTCCTCTTCGCAGATTCAGCCGGTGGCTCGTTGCAAACAACAAGCCAGGAATCGCGGCTCGGCTTAACGACGAGTCGCTGGGCAGCGACGCTGCGATGTTCGATAAAAGTCGGAGGCGGCCCGTTCTTACCGCACTAGATCGTCTCCGGGCCTCCCAGTCGGCGGGCGGAGTCGCGTCAATCACTGACCGGGCAGGGGGCATTGAGGCCGCGGCTAAGCAGGGCAGGTCGCAGCCAGCTTTCAGTTGGCCAGCGGTACTCTCTGAGGGGGACGATCAGGATTTGTTTTTTGGGACGGTCGATGAAGCCGGTGCATCGTCGTGTCTTCAGCCACCGCGGCATGGCCTGGCATTGGATCCTACAGAGTCCCTTCGTCCCTCGAACTGGCGCCACCATGACCACGAACTGACGGATGAACGTCACAGGAACACCCTCGTGCCAGGCGCGCAGATTCGCATCAGCGATGAGCATGATACAGGGGAGTTGAGATCAGCGAAGAGGCAGAAGACGCTAAGCAATCCGCAGGACGTCGCCGTTGAGCGGCAGCTGATGCAGACCCCATCCCATCAACTGGGGGCGTCACCATCGCAGAGGCAAGCTCCGATGCCGTCGCGTGCGCACGAATACGCCCCAGCGGCACATCCAGTAGCGAGGCATGTCCGAGACACCGCTAGGCAGCACAACGCATTGCGTGACGCCGTCAGTTGGCCATTGGTCGTCTCGAAGGGTCACGCTCAGAATCAGCTTTCGGTGATGGTGGAAGGCAGCCCATCACGGTCCGTCTTGGTGCCGCCTGAGCAGCTTCCTGCCGAAGACGCGGAGCTCTTGGCAAAGTTCCGGGTAGACGCCGAGCAGCGCAAGATCACCCCAGGGGCGATCAATAACAGTGTTTACGGGCTTGGGGCGTTTGTTCGGTGGCTCCAAGCAAATAACAAGGGACCTTTAGCTTCTCGGTTGCGAGACGGTTCATCACTGGACGAGGAAATTTCGGCCTACAGGAGCCCGGGGCGGGACCCTCAGAACCGCCTTAAATCGGTTATGAATCATCTCCGGCGGCTCTTGCGTGGGGGTGAAGGAGCCGAAGCACCCGAACCCCGAGTCCTTGGTCGCCCCCGTCACCTGGTTCCTCATCCCGAAGACGCCCCCCTCATCGAGGGCGCGCTCGGCCAAGCCTTGAAAGCTCTTAGAACCCCGACTGCGGCGCTGAGGCAGTCTGCGCAGCAGCGGGCTACACGTCTTCGTGCGCTGAGTGCGTGGCTTAAAGCAAATGGCAGGGGGACCATAACCGGGCGACTTAACGGCTCCAGCAAGGAGCAGTTAACGCTGGACAACGATGTGGTAGCCTTCCAACGCACTGGAGGCAGAGTGGTCGGTCCCGATTTGTCGCATCTTCGCAGCTACTTAAAACTCGTCGAGGCGAACCGAGAGCTGGGGCTGCGAGCCCGTGAGCAGCCGAGTTCGCCGGCCGCGCAGGGCGATCGGCATTCCGGCTCGGCGCAGGATCTTCCCTCAACGCCAGCCAGCCCGAGCGCGGGAGCTTGGGCTTGGTTGGGTGAACAGCTGCAAGAACCAGCATCACCATCCAGGCCCCCGTCACATGCTAAAGGCAGGCTGGAGCCATCTGTTGATCTGAATGCGCCGACACCGTCCGAATTGCGCGACGATGCTCACTTTGCGCCGGCGCATCCTGCCAGGGCTCGTTCAGACACCTGCAGCGGCCTAGAGTCTTTTGTTGATCTGAATGCGCCGACACCGTCCGAATTGCGCGACGATGCTCACTTTGCGCCAACGCATCCTGCCAGAGCTCGCTCAGACACCTACGCTGGTCTTGAGCCATTGATTGATCTGAATGCGCCGACACCGCAGGAGCTGCGTGATGATGCACATTATGCGCCTTTCCCGCGCACATCCGCCGATGCTCAGATCGGGGCTTTGGATCCGACAGCCTCCTCCCACGGCCGCAGCGGACTAGAGCTCGGCGCCACGGAATGGCTGGGCGACGAGCATATCCACAGGGATTACCAGCTGCTGGAGCAGTGGTTGGAGGAGAACCATCCGGATCTCGCCGCCCGGACGCAGCTCGTGGATCCTCTTGTAGCCCATTATCAGGTGCGCCTGGCGGCCGTCGATAGCGACGCGCAACGCAGATTCCAGCGCCTCATCGATCGGAATGGTAATGATACAGCCGACTTCCTGTTTCTGCCAATGAACAATGCCGATCGTCCTGATCAACACGGCACCCATTGGTCGCTGCTGTTCGTTGATCGCAGAAACCGGCAACGGCCGGTCGCCTATCACTACGACTCCATCCTGGGATGCAACGAAGACCGTGCAGCACAGCTCGCAAAACGGCTGGGCCTCAGCCTGAGGCCAGCCGACATGGCCGAGCAGCAGAACGACTATGATTGCGGCGTCTTTGTCGTGGACGGCACGCGAGCGCTGGTTAGTCGGTTGGCGCAAGGAGAGCGGCCAGAGCATGAGCCGCTGCACCTCGACAACCTCCGCGCCAATCGGCAGTCCCTCCAAGACCGACTTCGGGCTCATCCCGGCTTGGGCTAATGGAGCTGGCTGGAGCGGCTCTCCCGGACACTAGACCGTGGGCTCGCCTGAGCGAGCGGATCAGGACAACACCTCGCTCCGCTTTTGGATCAGGCCGGTCCGGCGGTCGAGATGCGCGCTCTTCAGATCGTTGGCAAGCTGGCGAGAAACAAGTCGATCGGCGGGGGGACTGCCGCAACTCATTCTTTCCTATCGCGGGGCTATGGTCTGCGCAGGCGAGAGAGAGAGAGTGACGCGGGATGTTCAAGGGCCGGCAATTCGATCGGTCGGTAATCCTGCTTGGCGTGCGGTGGTATCTCGCTGACAGCCTGAGCCTGCGGGATCTCGAAGAGATGATGGCCGAGCGCGGCATCTCTGTTGATCACGCCACGGTGGGTCGCTGGGTGGTCCGTTACTCACCCGAGCTTCTCGAGCGGTTCAATCGATGCAAGCGACCCGTCAGCCGGAAATGGCATGTGGGTGAGACGTATATCAAGGTGCGCGGGCGATGGATGTATCTGTACCGGGCCATCGACAGCAATGGCGATACGGTGGAGTTCTGGTTCAGCGAGCGGCGCAATCTGGCTGCCGCGAAACAGTTCCGGCGCAAGGCGCTGAAGCGGCACGGTCGCCCCGAGCAGATCGTGATCGACGGCAGCCAGACGAACCGGGAAGCCGTCCTGTCCTGTGACACAACAGACCGGCTTCGGGATCGATCTCGGCGCCAGCTGAAGCCAATCCGGATCCGACAAAGTCCCTACCTTACGGATGTATTTGACAAGCTGCTTTCGACGCCAGACAGAGTTTTTGTCTTTCGCCGCTGCCCTGCGGTCGTCTGCGTCCAACCATTCACTGTTTGATTGGAGTGGGTCTGGGCGCGACGAGAGGCTCGCCGGTCTACCTGGGCGATGAGAGTGCGTGCGGTACTCGCCCCCTACCGGCGAGTGGATCGGCAGGGCTGGTTCTGCTACATTGAACGGGCTCGGGTGACCCCGGAGCGAAGAGCAGGGCGTGAGGTTGCAACCCTGCCGCGCAGCTTAGGATCGTCGCACCTCATTGGCGGCACCCGAGCACCCTTTCGGCAATCGCTGTTTCCAGCCAGCCACAAAGCGCCGGTAGGCTTCTTCGGCCTCACCGACCATCTCCCGCTCCGCCTCCCGCACTGCCTTCTTGCTGTACGCGGCAGCGGATCCTTTTTGCCTGCCACCACGGTGCGATGGATACCCCGCTGCCAGTTCCAGGTGTCGCAATTTCCACTGCAGCAGCGCCGGCCGGCTCCAGGTGTAGTCTTCAGTCTTGCTCAGCATATGCCAGACGATCACCGCCAGCTTGCGTGCCGTTGCCACGGCAGCCACTGACTTGCCGCGTTTGTTCCTGATGCGCACGAAGAAGGCCCGCAGTGGGCCTGGTACGCCGGAGATCACCCAAGCGGCCTCGACCAGCATCGAGCGGGCATGAGCGCGTCCCTGCTTGCTGATCCGGCCATGGTAGGCGGGCTTGTCGCCCGACTGCCGCACCTTCGGATTGAGACCGAAGTAGCTCACGAGCTTTTGCGGTGAGGAGAAGCGATTGATGTCGCCGATCGCCGCCAGGACGCTCATGGCCACCGTGGCATTCACCCCTGTGATCGTCATCAACCGCCTGACCTGCGGATCGTCGAGCGCCTTCTGGGCGAGGCTCTTGTCCAGTTCCACAAGTTCAGCGCTGAGCCGATCCAGCTCACCGGCATGGCGCAGGATCACACGGCGCTGATCCTCGGCGAGCGGGAGGGCCTCCAACCAGGCCCTCCCGCGCTGCGAGAACAGGTTTCCTGGGTAGGGTGGGATCAGGTGGGCGTGCAGAACCGAGTGGATCCGGTTCTTGAGCCGGGTCATCTGCGTGACCAGCTGAGTGCGTTCGGCCGTGACACGCCGGCGTGTCTCGGTCTCCTCGTCCGGCATCCAGACTTCGGGTAAAAACCCACTCGCATGGAGCTTTGCGAGCACCCGGGCATCGATCTTATCGGTCTTGACCTTGGCCCAGGCGATTGCCCGCACCAGGTTGGGATTGGCAATCACCACGCGTGCCACGAACGGCGACAGCAGGCGCACGATGGCGCTGGTGTTGCCGGTCGCCTCCAGGACGATCTCGTCGTCCGGCTTCAGTGACTGGGCAAACCGCAGCAAGCGGTTGCGTTCGAGATTGACCTTTCCGGCATCCCGGATAACTCCCTTCTCTAGGATTGCCATCTGAGCGAAGGACCGGTGGACATCGAGAGCAATGATCCTCATCTCCAGCTCCTGTTCGGTTGCACAACCTCGGGAGCCAGCGGGCCACACGACACCTACGGATCCGCGCTCGCAGCGCACCCGGGCCAGTCGAAGGGGCGGCCAGATAACAACACGAGCTCTCAGCTCAGAGGTACTTTCGGCCTGCCCACCTTACGTGCTCCCGACACCCCTATCCCGGTCTGCTGAGGGTAACCGACCCTTCAGCTGTCTGAAAAGCGGATCGAGGTGTCGCGCCTATTCATGCCCGATAACAATCGCATTGAGCAGGACCATCGTGCCATCAAAAGGCGGGTTCGCCCAATGCCTGGGTTCAAGTCATTAGACAGCGCTCGGGCCGTGTTGAGTGGGATCGAGATGGTCCACATGATGCGAAAAGGACAGGCTCACTACGCCCAAAACCAGCAACTGTCGCTCGCCGAGCAGTTCGAGCGGCTCACCGCATAAGCGCCTACCGTTCACTCTGGCAGTTCTGTGTCTATCGCCAGAAATTGCGACAGATGGGGTATTCGGCTTCGCGCCATCTTCATCGACTGTCGGAGGTGCTGCGCTTCAGGCTGATGGTACACCGTGGTCTGGGTAGGACCCGCCACAAGCATCAGGGGGAGAAGCGCAGCATGAAGCATTATGCCGGCCTCGACGTCTCGGTCAAAGAGACTTCGTTGTGCATTCTGGACGAGACGGGCAGGGTCTGTCGCGAACTGAAGGTGACCAGCCATCCAGACGACCTGGTGCAGGTGCTCCGGGATCCGGCCTGGCGGCTCGAGCGAGTCGGGCTCGAAGCCGGCCCACTGTCACAATGGCTCTATAGCGGGCTGGCCATGGCCGGGCTGCCGGTCATCTGCATCGAGACGCGCCACACCAAGGCCTTCCTGAAGGCGCCAGTGAACAAGACCGACCGCAACGATGCTCGCGGCATTGCTCAGATGATGCGCGTCAACCTGTTCCGACCTGTGCATGTGAAGACGCTCACCAGCCAGAACCGACGCGCCCTGCTGACGGCCCGCACGTTGTTGCAGGAGAAAGCCATTGCCATCGAGAACGACATCCGCGGTCTGCTGCGCAACTTTGGGCTTAAGGTTGGGATCATTGGCAAAGTCAAATTCGAGGACCGGATCCGCGAGCTCGTGGCCGACCTGCCGGAGCTGGCTGACATCATGGCTTGCCTCCTCGAGGCCCGTCAGAGCCTGCGGGAGCGCTTGGCTACTCTTTTCCGCAAAGTGTTGGCAATGGTCCGGGAGGATGACGTCTGCCGGCGCCTGATGACCATTCCCGGTGTCGGCCCCGTGGTGTCGTTGGCCTTTAGCGCCACGATCGACATTCCGGCGCGGTTCAAGAATTCCAAGGCGGTTGGCCCCGCTCTGGGGCTGACGCCGGTTCTCAACCAGTCCGGCGAGAGCAGTCGCATCGGGCGGGTCTCACTGTGCGGCGATGCCATGATGCGAGCGCTTCTCTATGAGGCGGCTCAGGTGCTGCTGACCCGGGTGCAGAAATGGTCGTGGCTGAAGGCCTGGGCCATGACCGTGGCCCGACGGCGCGGCCTGCAAAAGGCCATCGTGGCTCTGGCGCGTCGCTTGGCCGTGATCATGCACCGCCTCTGGAGCGATGGCACCGAGTTCCGCTGGACAAAGGAGAGTGCCGTGGCGACCGCCTGATCGGCCCGTTGGAACAGCCTGTCACACGAACAGAAAGCTAGACGAGTTTCCGCCAGCCGATGGAGAGACGCCCCTTGCGGGACGATGGATGAGGTGAGTTCGCTAGGGTTCTTGTGTCGGTCGCGCCTGGCGCGATCAGAACGCGCGACAGATTGGACTGCCTCGTTCTTCTGATCCCATCATGGGAGAGCCCGAGAGCTGATCCCGAAGAGAAGCAAGGACCCGCGAGTGACGTCAAACATCGGCAACGTGGAAGGCCTGAAAAGCGCTTGACCTCAAATCGCCGAATAGAGAAGAACCCGACCACTTTGTGGCCATCGAAGTCTTCAAATTCGAGCTGCGTGGACACACAGTGTGTTTGCATCGGACCTCCTTGGCGAATCCGGTAAGCCTGGGTAACTAAAGGGTTTTTCAGAGTCGCGGGGTCGATGCACCTCTTACTTTGAGAAACTCAGGCTAGGAGGTGACGCCGCCGACAAGCCGCCGGAGGACTCGGTGCTGAGGTTGTTTCACGGCGCCGCGACCACGATCATTCAAGATGGGCGATAGGAGACCCTTCTTTTGACGCGCCGCGCCAGGACAGCTTCGTGCGCGAGCGTCGGCCCGTCCAGAATGAATTTGGCAATATGACATGACGTCCCGCGGACATCAGTGCGGTCTTATTGGCATTCGGTCCATCTGATTGTCAGCTTCTCGACAGGTATCTCTCTTACCATTGCTGGGGGATTGTGCCGCCATCGCATCGGAAAGGCTCGAGGCGCTCCATATTCAAAGGAGAAACAGGATGAATATCAATTCAATCAACCCATTAAACGCTAGCCCACAGCCCGGCTCTCCACCAGCCGCCAACGAAAGGGCATTTGCTCACCAGCTGAGCGGATTTCAACATAGCCCTCCGCCACATGCTGCTGACTCACTAGTGCCGCGGGGAGAAGCCTATTCGCCATATTTGGACACGGGGCATCCCTACTCGCAGTATTTGGATTCGGCGAATCCTTATCCATCACCGTTTGATTGGCAGGATGACCTGTATACGCGGTCTACAGCCTCTCCCGCCCCATTGATCGCTGACAGGGAAAGGTCTCCCCAGCCTAGCGAGCAGCAACCGCATGCTCGGGCGCTGCAGGACGTGCCCGAATACGATCAAGATCTGATATGGCAGCATGTGGACGCCGCGGGACCGCAAGCTGGAACGTCGCAGGCTGGGCCATCGCAGGCTGGGCCGTCCTCATCCGCAGGGGCCGCGCCGGCTGAACTTAAAGATTTCGTTACGAATTGCGGACTTCCTGCGTGGGACCACTGGGTCTTAGCTCCTCAGACGGCCTCAGAAGACCAGATGAACATGCTAAGAGCCAAGGGGCTTATGCCAACCGCGGAGGTGCCGACAACAACCTTTTTGATGATGGGCGTGCCTCACACTGCCGAATTCCGAGAAGAGGGGCTTATTCGTATAAGGCCCTCTTTCGACTCTGGCCTTTGATCTGCGGAACCGGGTGCGGGCTTGCCTACAGAGTAGGAGCGAGGCCCGCGCTGTTCTTCAATCGTCTCGGAGAATTGCGCGACCGGACCTTCGCGCGACCGGACCTTCGAGAGCCAGTTCTACCGAGCGTCCGGGCTGAACCTGCTGATCAACGCCATCGTCTACTGGAACACGCTCTATCTCGAACCGGCGTTCGCCGAGCTCAACCGGGAGGGCATTCCCACGCCGCCCGACGTCATCAAGCACATTACCCCCCCTCGGCTGGTAGCACGTCAGTCGGATCTGTCGCAACAATTTGTTTCAGAGTTTCAGCTACTGAGACCGTGGTCACGGTAGTGGAGGACGCAGTGTTCAAGGGCAGGCATTTTGATCGATCGGTGATCCTGCTCTGCGTCCGGTGGTATCTGGCGTACAACCTAAGCCTGCGCAATCTTGAGGAGATGATGGCCGAGCGAGGAATCTCCGTCGATCACGCGACCATTCACAGACGGATTGTCCGCTACTCGCCTGAACTTCTGAAGCGCTTCAATGCACGCAAGCGAGCCGTCACTGCCAAGTGGCACGTGGATGAGACTTACATCAAAGTCTGAGGCCAATGGAAATATCTCTATCGGGCCATCGACAGCAATGGCGATACTGTCGAGTTCTGGTTCAGCGAGCGGCGCAACCTCACTGCTGCCAGACGGTTCCTGCGCGAGGCGCTCAAACGGCATGGCCGACCCGAGAGGATCGTGATCGACGGCAGCCAGACCAATCGGGAAGCCATCCTTTCGTGTGATGCCGAGAGCCGGCTGCAGGACCATTCAAGGCGTCGGCTCAAGCCGATCCGGATCAGGCAGAGTCAATACCTCAATAACCGCATTGAGCAGGATCACCGCGCCGTCAAGCGCTGCGTGCGATCGATGCTCGGCTTCAAGTCCGTTGACAGCGCCCGCGTGATCCTGGGTGGCATCGAGTTGATCCATATGCTGCGCAAACAGCAGGCGAAATATGCCTGCAATCAGCAGCTGTCACTCGCCGAGCAATTCGAGCAGCTCGCTGCATGAGCGCGTAGCGAAGACCTACCATTCTCTCATCCCTGCCCCGGATTTGCGACAGAACCATCTGCCCCGCTTACCCCGCTTACCCCTAAAGGCCACGCTCTGGCGTACTGCTAAGCCTTTGAGAGCGCTAGAGGCGAGTGCAGCAGATGAAGTTAATCAGGAACTGGCTACGGTCTAATAGACGGATGTGCGCCGTTTTATGCGGCTGCATCGTGAACTACTTTGTCTGAGGTCTAATTATGGGCGGCCATGTAGGCCTCTCGTCGCAAGCCGAGCCGCTAAAGTCTTTGTTTTCAAAGCACTTTCGCCGACTGTGTGAAAGCCCTGCGCTCTCCAGCTGGTTAACAGAATGACTTGAGAAACGTCTCCAAACGATCAGTTTAAGGGAGCCCGATCAATGTACAAGGGGGCGAGGCAACTGCTGTGACCAGAAACGTACGCAATAGGACTCGTGCTCCAAATCAAAGGATGATCCATCAGGGCTGGAATGGCGAGCCATTTCCAAATGCTTGTGCCAGACGGTATTCTGTCGAGAGCGGGCCACCTCCGCCATTATCTACAAGCCCGCGCACTTGGTAGCCGCGGCGCTGCTTGCGGCGAAGCCAAGTTTCTAAGGCTTCGACTGCGCTATCGTTTGTTTGATGAATTTCAATCCGCTGGCGACCGCGCTGGCCAATCCGACCCCACTCCCGAACCAGGGTGGGGTCACCAAAGAGTGACGGCTCGATGCGCAGAACGTAAAAGCGCGACACGTTCTGTGATGGATCACAGCGTTCCAAAACAAGGACATTGAGCTTGTCTGACATGAGCTCAAGTGTCGTGATCCTCAGGCTCGAGGTCTAATGAAAAGCTGGAATCAGTCACGGGCCAACTGATTCACACCCGTGATGCATCGTGTCCTTTGAGCTTGTTCGCGCGACTGGACGAGCCTGCCTGAAGCGCCATGCCCGATTCCAGCGAGCTTTCCCTTTCGCTCTCGTCCATCGACGAAGTATCACCTTCCGGCATAAGTGTTCGTAATGAGTTGGGCTGTGCAAGTGCCCTCTTGCTGAACGACGCGGGCGTATGTCAGCCACTCTCTTCCAAGGCGCTGCATTCGCGTCATGCTGATTTTCTCCCACCACCCGCAGCGACCCGAAGGAGAGCCATGACCATAGGACCGACCGAGAACTTCCCCTCTCGCGCCCGCTCGGTCAGATTTCGCAGGTAACCGCCGGCGCTCACGATCATCTCGGACCGCTGCAGGATCGCGGCAATCACGATCGCGGCGTCTTCATCGCCCATGACGGCACAGGCATCCTCCCAGGCGGAGGGACTGATCCCCAAGGCACCTCTTGCCAAACCGGCTGCGGTGATGAGCTCACGCCAGGTCGAGATCCCCTGCCCTCCCTTCGTGTACATCGCGATGTCCGGACACGCCTGCAGGACTAGGCTCAGAGAAAAAGCCCTGATGGGAGGCTTCTTGGCTTCAGGTTCTGGCGCCGCCGTTTCTTCCAGCCTTTTTTGAAGGCTTTGTTCAGAATCTAAAAAGGGGTTTGGTTTTGAACTATGATAGTGACGCCCATTTTGGGACTCATTGGCGCTCATACTTTTAATTTTGAGCTGAGTTTTCAGGATGTTGTCCACATCAGCCCAAAGAGCCCGCAAATTGGCAGCGATGGCTTCCAGAGTAGCGATCTCTGCGCTGCGGGGCGGTGTCCCGTTGAGAGCGTCAAATCGCGCAAGAAGGTCGTTCCACGGGCCGGCGAGGTCCTCCTCGAGCGCAACAGCAATCGTTTTGGAGATGTCCCGCCGGAGCACCGTGATCTCTTCCCGCAGCAGGTATCGCGCCTTCCTCTCGGCTCGTGCTTGTTCAGCCAGACTCTCGAATTCCGCAGCACGGGCCACGAGCGGCGAGAGATCGAAGCCAAACGCCTGCTCGATCGAACCCCCCTCCCCTTTTCGGGCATACCGCTTTCCATTCGGGCTGTCGCGACGGATCACCAGGCCAGCTTGAACGAGAGCTGCCAGGTGGCGCCGCAGCGTAGAGGGCGACATGCCATTGGCCCGGAACGTCAGGGCCTTGTTGGATGGAAAGACGATCAGATCCGAGCCAAGCTGCAGCGTAGTGTCCTGGTGGAATGTCAGGAGCGCATTGAGCACGCTCAGCGCCCGATCGGAGATGCCGAGGGCCGTTTTGGCTTCCCGGAGGTTGTCGAAGACCTTCCACTTCTCAGCCAGGGCGTCCTTGGGCCCGGCCTCTGAAACCGCTCGCGCGGCCACCATGGCCAGCGACAAGGGCCGCCGGCCGAAGGGTGTTGTCGATTGATGCACCGTCATGGCGTTGACCTTTTTCAGGCCAAGCGTGTCCGATCCCAAAAGCTGTGAGGCTCTTGAGGTGATAGGCAAAGCTCAGATGTTCGGAGAAATTGCCGTTTCTCCGTTGACACCGGATTCGCTGTATGGGACTCTGAAGCTGTGTCGGGCTTCATTGTCCCACTGATTTCTAAGGCCTTCGGAGTTGCCGCTTCGGAGGCCTTTGCTTTTCCTACGTCGTCACGCCGTGGCGCTTCTCCTCTGGTTGATTTCCCGTGTGACCTGATCGGCTGTCTCATTGCTGCGCACGAGAATCGGCCGATAGGACTTCGTCCATGCCTCCACAAAGTTATCGGGGAGGTAAGAACAATAAAGCCTTTGAAACTCCTCAGGAATTCCGAGCGGAGAAATCAAAAATCCGGACCAGTCTCGGCCGGAGATACATCCGCTCTCAGATTTGCTGAGAGGCCGGTTCGATATCTTGCTCGCAGAAGGATGCACGGGTACGCTCAGCCTGGCGGGGCGCTGGCTGATGACCGTGTATCTGTTAGGAGAACCGCCAGCGTTACTGCTGCTATCTCTTATGCTGTGCGCTGGGAGAGCCCAGCTCTTGAACGATGCTGCGAGCACCGCACCCTCCTTTTGAGGGCAAAGCAAGAGCGTTCACCGGAAGCCGATGTTCATTGACTACGGACTGTCGGGATGGCATAAAGTGCTTGTTCAGGACACTTGTTGCCGGCCCTCGGTAACTCCAAAGGCCTCGAAGTTTCCAGCTTCGAGGCCTTTTGCTTTGCCTGATTGACTAACTGGTGAGGTTTACCTCCTTACGGACAAAAGCAGCTGCGAGAGCTGCGTGGATGGCGTCCTGCCGCGTCTTGAACTGACCCGCTAAAACAGCCTCATCAAGAGCAGCAGCAACAGCGGTGGAGACCCAGACGTTCATCTCCCGATCTCCCCTCTCTCGCCGCAGCTTGCGGAAGCGCTTTGTCCGTTCAATCGCTCTTGTGTCCGACATCACAGCCAACCATCTTCTCTCGTGCATAACGAGGAACGCACGATTCGAAGTTGCAGTGGAGTCAAAATGCAAGATTGAATCAGAATCGGACCATTTTTCTCTGGAAAACTTCACTTCCTGTTAACCGTCAGTCCTCTGGCGCTCCGATTCGAAGGCTGCGAGCAGCTCTGGCAACTTGTCGAGCAGGTATTGGCCGAACGCAGGTGCAGCCTTCTCATCGATCTTCAAGACGGTGGCTGAACTCGTCCGCTCAGCGCGTGCGAATTGACGGCCTTTCGGGTCCTTGATGGTGATAGGGGCACCTATCGCCTTAGGTGTTGTGAGAGCCTTCGCGATAGCGGCGAAGCGGGCATCGCTATCGAGCGCATTGAAGTTGTCAGATGAGGCGGCTGCCTCCGCTTTCTTGATCTCAGACTTTCCTTTCAGCGCATCTGCGAGCGCCATCCACGAGCGCCGCCCGGTCTTGGAAGCGGGCCCAATTGCATCGATGAGAGCAGACGGAATTCGCGCGACAATAGACAGCATCGTCGAGAGGTCCGTCTTGTGAACGGACAAAGCCGCTGTGATTGTTGCGCGGCTGAAACCCTTGCGTTCGAGATGGTGTGCAAAGAGCGCTCGCTCAATGAACGACAAGTCCTCTCGCTCGTTGTTTTCCTGGCCCTGAGCAATGACGAGCTCTTCGTCACTCAGATTACGGACGATCGCACGAACCTGGCGCCCCAGCTCCTTAACAGCCCGTAGGCGCCGGTGTCCAAATGCGACCTGATAGTGGCCATCCTTCTCCGGATGAGGCCGCACGAGAATGGGGATGAGCTGACCGTTTTCGCGGATCGCCTCAACGAGACGCTGATGAGCGTCGTCTGTATTCGGAAGGCGATCAGTAACAAACGAGGGGTCGACCAACATGGGGTCGAGATCAACGACAGATTGCCCCTGCGCGAGCTTTTGCTCAATCTCCTCCGCACGCTGTGCCTTGGCCTGAAACTCATTGAGCGATTGGCCTAGGGCACCTACAGGACGCGCTGCGGGATCAGTGACAAGGCCTGGCGCATTCAACAGCGGTCGCAGACGGTTTCTCGGAGCGCGTGCTTCGGTATCACCAGCCGGCTCGACCGGAGTGTCTTCGGATGCGGTACGTGCAATCAGAATTCCTTTTCTCATGCCGCAGCCCTCCCCCAGGCCTTATTGATGAGCGCTTCGATCTCAGCATTCACGCTCGTGACGGATTCAATGGCGCGATCGTATGTCGTGCGAGTGAACTGCTGACGGTCCACTTCAAACAGAGTTTGGTTCGTGATGCCCGCATCAGACACCGCCGTGCTCTTGAGCATCGGATGGTTGAGTACGGCCGATCCGAAGATAGAGCGCAGGAATGCAACCATCTGGTTCTGCGGCCCATCACCAGGCTCGAACCGGGTGATGAGATAGTTCATGAAGTCGAAGCTGCCTGAGCCGCCAGCTTTTCCGATTTCCTCGAGGAGGTCGCCGGTCATGATCAGGAACTGGTTCATCGACATGACGTCGAGCATTTGCGGATGCACGGTGATGATTACACCCGTTGCAGCGCTGAGTGCGGAGAGCGTTAGGTAGCCGAGCTGCGGCGGGCAGTCGATTACAACGACATCATAGAGATCCTGCACCTCTGCCAGCGCTTGGCCGATGCGCGCGAAGAAAAGAGTATCGCCCGCTTTGCGGGTCATAAGAGCGCGAGGTGTGTCATGCTCGAACTCCATGAGCTCCAGGTTGCCCGGGATAAAATGGAGATCAGGAATGTACGACGCCTGCACGATTTCCGAGATCGGCCGGCGCTCATCGTCGTATCGGAGCGCACCGTAAAGCGTTTCGTTGGATCCGACGTCCAGTTCAGGCTGAACACCGAACAGCGCCGTCAAACTTGCCTGCGGATCAAGGTCAATCGCGAGCACGCGGTAGCCGCGGAGAGCAAGATATTGGGCTAGGTGCGCCGTTGTAGTTGTTTTCCCACTGCCACCCTTGAAGTTCATTACTGAGATGACTTGCAGGTGTTCGCTGCCAGTGCGGTAAGGCAGATATCGACGCGTGCCGCGTGACCCTTGATCGAGAACCTTGCGAAGCTCGTGGATGTCCTGCACCGAATACGAACGGCGACCGTTCACAGTTACAGGGACAGGTCCCCTCCCCTCTGAAGCGACTTGGCGCAGATATCCCTCGTGAATGCCCAGCAGCTTTGCGACCTCGGACGGGGAAAAGTTGCGGATCGTCTTGTCGGACGATGGAGGAAACGAATTCCGAATATGGAGCTGCAGTTGCCGTGACAGATCAGCAGCATGAGCCTGGACGACGGTGCGAAGCTCTGTCGGCTTTGGACTTTCGGTGCTCTTTGTGCTTGGCACGCTGTTTTTCCCCTTTGCTCGCATCTGCGGAATTGAGGGCAGATTGCGCATTTTTCCGCAGATGGCAAGCTACGTCGATTCGAGTAGCAGGAGCAATTCGTTTTGTGCTAACAAAAGGTTAACGTCGGAAGCGGTTGAGCACACTATGTTTGCCGGCACAAATTTCAGCGCCTGGGGTCACGCCTGTTGGAGTTTGCGATCTGTAGAATAAGCCGTGCCAGGGCAGCCCGGACGGTATCAGGGCGGGAGAGCAGCGCTCTCTCTGCCCTTAATTTGAGATCGCAAAGGAGGCGGAGCTCGTCGAGTGTTGTCGGGTTTTCCAACGACTGCGATATACACGACCAGGCGTCGTTGTACAGCGGCGCCCTTGCGAGGATGCGTTCTCGGTTTCGATTGATCACAGACGACATGACACTTGTAATGAGCTTTTTCGCCTGCTCCTCTGACATCGAACTCGTCCTGCCAACCTGCGGTCGGAGGAGCTTCTGCATGAACGCAGTCATTTGTTCATCGCTCATGGTTAGCTGAACCAATTGGTGGTAATCATTCCTCGCGCACCTCTTCAGTTCTCGGGGTCCCCGGCGTACAAAATCGCGATAATGATAGCCATGCCACTCAACGAGGACAGCCTCGTCGGCCTAAGCCGGCTTTTTCCAGATGTATGGCGCTGCGATTTAGAAGAGTTGCGGCCTTATGGTCTTCAGCGAGTCACCCCTCGTGTATCCGTCGAACAAGATCTGGACCGCTCGGTGGAAGTCTTTCGGTCGGACCACTTCGAGCGCGGCACCGATCGGGCTATGCTGCAGCGCGGTTTTGGACTGTTCACGCCTTAGACTGACGCGCGCGCCGAGGCTGGCGTGACCTGGTCTGGGCTGAATTTTGGTGGCGCTTCGGGACGTGGCTGAATTGACGGGGCTTGGCTGACCTGCGACCGGCGTTCGAGACCAACGCCCTTTCCGAGAATTGCGAATTCGATACCGACGCGTTCGCCGTCTTCTATTGTTGGCCACTGCATTCCCTCTGGCGGAGCGCTGGTGAGATAGACCACCATCGATTCATTTATTTTCAAACGCTCGAGGTATGCTCCAATCAATGCGTTTCCTGCTCCGGTCTCTCAGCTGCCGTCGGGCCCCGCGACGAACGCAGCATGGAAACCGATCTTCCCTTCTGCCTGAATTTGCCGCGGCAAACCGGCGAGCGAGACAAGAGCACAGACTGAGGCACATCCAGCGTCCGCCAATACGCCGGTTGAGTATCTAGCGTTCGGAATCTCATTCCCTATCCGGAGGCCGGCGAGCAGATTTCCGACCGGCTCGCAAATAGGACTACCCCGCGCGTCTTTCCATGCATCGCTGTTCGAAACTTAATCTCATCACCCGCGGCGATCCTCCCTTTGACTTTGATGATGAGAGTTACTGAGCCTGGCCTTTGAGCGGCGGTTATCTCCGCGCTCCTGCCTACCGATGATAGTCCGGTCAGAACGGTTACGAGTACGGCACAAGAGGCTTTTGATATTCCTGGGGCTGCCGGTTTTTGCTTTTCTGCAATCGATGGGCATCCATCCGCAAGTGGACAAGGTGGGTGTTTATTGTAGCCAAGCTAGGACCGAAAGCTGGTGGGCCTATCTCGTGGCGCTTGCCGCAGCAAAGTCTTGGGCCTCGTCTTGCTGACGCGTGAGTATAGGTTCAGGGAGGCTATTTGAGCCTGAAAACCCCTACCCGACCAAATCGATGTCCTGATACACCGTTAAAAAGTTTGCCGCGGCAAACTTTCAGCTTCGACACCGGCGCGAGCTTGCTTGTGGCCGTTCCAAGCCTTGGGCTGCGAAACGGTCGTGAATCCCCGAATCGGCGGTCTACCAGTAGGGTTGGGCGACGAAAACCGTATCCGAACTGAAGAATCACCACCCGAAGGATGGAACACGGCTTGAAAGGTTTGCCGCGGCAAACCCTCAATCAAGTGCCATTCTCATCCGTGAGGTGAGTTGCAAACCTCCCTCGTCTGGTAAACCGCATCGCCTGCAACGCCGACCCTCTTCTCGACGAGCACAACGACGGCCGCCCAATCAACCCAAAACGATGTTCCCGGTCTATGGTGGTCTGTCTCTATCACAGGTCCTTCCAATCGACGTGCTCGTCATGGCTAGCGATTCGCACCAGAGTCAAGTTGTCCGCTTAGAAGTACCGCGCGCATCGAGCGGCAATTCGGCCTCTCCGTCATCCATGTGAACGGAAACCACGACTTCCACGGTTCGGGCTCGCCAAAAATGGTGGTGCCGTAGTCGCGATGCAGGGCGTGCTGTTTGCCGCGGCAACACTCTCGCCCCACTTGTTTAGCAGCACGATCCGAGAGGCCTCCCGATTTCCTGACTTCATCAAGATTGAAGGTGCGACCGTAGAGAGGTGGAATAATCTCCACCTAGACCATCTCTGCGTCTTCGAACACGCGAGGGCGGACGTCATCATCACGTATCTGAGCCATTCTCAGGTTCGGTTCACGAGGATTTTTAGCACGACGTGTTGAACCCGTTCTTCGTGAACAACCTCGATCCGAACCGCTTTCCAAAGACTACCCTCTGGATCCATGGTCAAGTACCCACTCCATTCGGCTACGTTGTTCCGGCCCGCGACGGGCACTTGATCCGGGTCCGGCGCAAACCGCTTCGGTATCCGATGACTCCACGCCGGGATCGAGTTGCGGTGAAGGTCGTCGAGATCTGATAAGATGCCAGTACCGTGTTCTAAGCGCCCATGAACATTGAGCACGAGCAAGACTTGGCCGGAGAGCACAAGATCGAGTGGGACAGCCCAGAGGGCCTGACTGTATTCGACGAGCCAGAGAGGACCATACCCGCCGAGCCCTTCGTTGCTGCGGCAAACAACATCAGCAACCACCTGATCGCTGAGATCGAGCGAACGCAGGCACTCGGCCAAGTTCGCGAGGTGGGAGACGGCGGCTGCGATGATCTCTTCAGGGGAAAGTCGTCATATCGTTACCTTGCAGTGGCGTTGATCGTTTAGCTCACAGGACACCACGAATAACGTCAATGGATGAACAACGGCGTTGATGTCATAAAAGCCTGCGGAGAGCCGCCATATACCGGTGAGACAACTGCCAAAGAGGCAGACCCGCAGCACTATGGGCTCGCGCCAAAGCTAAGCCACCGGAGGGATATATTCTTACAATCTTCCCTTATCGCGCCGCTGCTTCACCGCCGGTGCGATCCCTGCCGGCCTCGCATTGGGATGGAGATCAATGTCGGCCAAGGCGCTGATGAGTTGCCTTTGGACCACACCATAGTCGTCCCATTCCTCGATCGGAGCTGACTCTTCAACCCTGTCGAGAATCCAGAACGATCCGACGCAAGAACTCCGCCTGGCTCTCATCAACACAGAGTGCCTCAAGCCGCCTCTTGGTCCTGGGTGGGACACGAACCGAGAGCTTCTCTGAAAGAGGAGAGGGCCGTTCCACAAGAGCCTCCATCAACAGTGGTATTACAGGCTCCTACTCTAATCCGCCGCCATCACTTGCTGTCTACTCTTTGGGGAAGGGGAGCGAATTAGGCTAGACCCAACCGTTTCGCATTATCGAGCTGCTGCTTGACCGATGAGGCATTCCATTTTGCCCCCCGCGGGGTGTTCGCTCCCGCAATTGCTGGATCTGGGCTGCGATGCCTCGGAGGGAGAGATCCGGGTCGGCCATCGCAATGCCAGCAATCAACGTCATGAGGCGACCATCTGGCGAGCGAGGAGGGGACTTTTTTCGAAGCACCGAATCGGCCATGCGCTGCGACACAAGCTCTCGGACCGCCCGGCGAAGGCGCTCCACCTTCCACTCCGGGCCACGGGCATTCAGGACGCGGACAAAGTCGTCCCATGTGTGAACTGGTCGCGTCCGTTTCACCGTCGGCATCCACTGGCCGGACGACGCAATGAGGGGTTCGACGTAACGCTTCTCACGCGCACCAGCCAGACGCCGGATGGTGTCAGGCCGACGCTCCCGCACACCCGGGCTCCCGAGGATCTTCCCCCCGAGCCTTGGCCGCACTCAGACCAGCCTTCGTGCGCTCGGAGATTAGCGATCGTTCCAGCTGGGCCACGGCGCCGAGGACCTGCAGCGAGAACACGCCCTGAGGCGCCGAGGTGTCGATCGGGTCGCGCAGGGATCGAAAGTGCGCTCCGCGTCCTTCCAAGGTCTCGATGACCTCCAGAAGGTGTCTCACTGATCGGGCCAAGCGGTCGAGACGGACCACCGTTAGGATGTCTCCGGGGCGGATATCTTTGAGAAGGCATGCCAGGACGGGGCGGGACCGAGAGGCGCCGCATCCCTGCTCTTGGTGACCACAGCGCAGCCGGCAGCCTTTAGCTCGAGCGTCTGGGCGTCTGTTGCTTGGTTTTCGGTTGAAACACGGGCGTAGCCGATCAGACGTCGTTTGGCAGAAGGGGAGGGGACCATCGCTGCGCCATCACGTGAGATCCGCAGACAACCGCAGCTGCATCGATGCCTCCCGCAGGCGCCGATCCCTAGTCCAGAGTGTGACCCCGGGTGTAAGTTGCGCCGCCGTGAGAAGGTGGGCGTCAACATAGCCGATGCCGATGCCGTACAACTTTCTCGTCTCGATGAACATTAGAGCCTCATCATCACTGGCCACCGTGGCTTGTGGGAGGCTACGCAATGCCTCCAATACAGCGCTGCGCTGGCGAAGACTGCCGAGGGCGATTTCGCCTGTGACGAACGGATGGGCCAGAACACGCCCGTTCTCCAGCAGTTCGGTCAATCCAAGATCTCCGGCCCTCAGGTGATCGATCCAAACGGAGGTGTCGACAATGATCACTGGCTGTCGGTCTGCCGACGCGGAATGGGCTTCAGATCAGGCTCACTGCCGCCAAGCCGGGCGAGCCTGCGAGCACTTTCGCGCTGGATCAAGGCTTTCAGCGCTTCGCGAAGCAACGCAGACTTCTCCTGTACGCCGGTGAATGCTTGCGCTTTCGCGACGAGATCATCGTCAAGAGCAACGGTTGTTCTCATTCGGGCCTGTCTCCTTATCATCAAAAATAACATCATTCGATGACAAATCCAGTGCCAATGTGCAGCACGTTTGCAAACGACCGGTGAGGGATTTCGTTTACCACTCAAAGAGGGCAGCGCTTCCCTCTGGCCTGCTAAAATGGCCTAAAACAAGGACTTCTGAGCCGCTTCGGCCACTCAAGGTCGTACCTGAGCGCCCGTGATGAGATCTCAGGTGGGGCTCGCGACGAAGCCCGGCAAAACAGGGGGCAGCCGTCCATCAGACCATAGTCAATTGGGGTTTAGCTTCTACCATTCGAGTTCTCACATTTTATCTCAACAACTTGGCAGTTGCCCGGTAGCGTAGCCTTTGGGGTAATCGGGGCAGTTTGGGGGGCCAAGCCTCAGGCTGCTCGGGCCACGAGAATGGTGAGTGGCGGAATTCTCGGCTGATCTCCGTTGAGCCCAAGCCGGTCCCCGAAATAGGTGAAGAACGACAGCCCGAGCTTCCGGCAGGTCTTCAGCAACCCCAGCATCACGTCGCGCGCCACGCGGCCATTGGCGCTCATCGTGCCGCCGGAGATCTTGCGCTTGATCGCCCAGGCCCGCAGGTCGTCCTCCGATGCATTGGTGTGCAGCGGGATCTCTGTCCGCTCGAGCACCCGCAGCAGCTCGTCCTTGCGCCGCGCCAGACGGGCCAGCAGCGCGTCGAGCTCCTTGTAGCCCGTGCGCAAGCCAAAGATCTTGTCGAACCGGCGCCGGAACACCCGCTTCCCTACCGGTGAAGGACTCTGCTTCCACAGCTTCAGACTGCGGTAAAAGCACCAAATCGCCTGGCGGTCCAGCTCCACCGCTTTGGCCTGCTTGGGCGAGGCCGGCTCAGCTTCTGCAGGTGCCGCTCCGCACGGATCCAGCACAGCGCATGCGTGGCAGCCCAGAACTGGCCAGCATCGTCGGAGACAATGACGGTGTTCTCCATCAGCCCGTGCTGCCGGAGCGCGCCCCAGGTGGCGGCTTCGTTCAGCGTCTGGAGTAGGGGCCGGTCGAAGATGTTGATCGAGCACCACGCCAGATGCTCCAGCCATTCCAACTGTGAGCTGAACACTCTGCCCTGGAGCTTCCTCAAACCAGCGATCACGGCACCTCGATAGGCTGCCGACGCAAATAGTCCAGTGTGGCTTCGTTGACGACGTAATCCTCACGGCCTGCCCGCAACAGCGTCAGGAAGTTCAAACGCGATTTCGACCGGCTGGTTCGGAAAACACAAAAGCGCTCGCCGCCGATCTGCGTGGTGACCCCAGGGCGGCGGGCATGCCGCGCACCGGTATCGTCGACGGTGAGGTAAGGCGAGGAGACCAGGCCGGCTTCCAGGACCGCGTGGTCCTCCTGTTCGAACATCTCCAGATCGGTGGTGAGCAGGCGCACCACCTCCCGCTTGGAGATCGCAAGACCGATGCCGTTCAGAAGATCGGTCAGCCATTCGGTGGTCACCTGCCCTGCGTGTGCAGGGCGAAGCAGAATCGGCGCACACCGGGACCGAACCCGCCGGCGACCCCGACTGGCAGCGGCGCGATGATGGTTTGCCCTCTGGCCTGAGCCAGCGCTCGCGCTTGTAGCGCACCACCTCAGCGACGATGACGAGATCCCGCCGCACGACCGTCTTGTAGCCTTTGAAGCGCGAGCCGGCTGGCTCCTCGGCCCGGATCATCACCTCGCGGGTCACTCGATCCCGTTTGGCGCCGCGGCCTGGGCGGCGGCCCGGACTGTTGGGCTGCGGCTGAGTGGCTTTCTCTATGCCGGAGGATTTGAACGGTGGGCGCGGTGGCAGGTTCTTGAGCCTTGCGATCTCATCCTTCAGGGCTTGGTTGTCGATGCGCAGGTTGCTGTTGTCGAGGCGCAGCTGCTCGAGCTCGTGCTCCAGTCGATCGATCTTGCCGGCCAGATCCGAGACCAGCTCGCGCAGGGCCATCTGAGACAGCGGCTTGTTGGGACCACCAGGCGGCGAGGTCATGCCGGCATTGAATCATGAATGTCCAGTCGGAGGAATCCCTCGCCCCCAAAATGCCCCGGTTACGCCCTTAGGGTAAGCGGGGCAGATTGCTTTCATTTACCCACATCTCCAGAGCGAGCGTCGCTTCAGCTTGCGAGACATGACTCGGGCGTGATTCCTTGCCAGGCATCCGTTCGGATGGAGTGGCGCCATGGATCCGATGCTCGAGGGCGCCTCGTGGCTCGATGAGGAGCTGGCCGGATCAACCTTTGCCGATTCGCGGCTGGGCCAGCGGCTGCGGCGGCTCTCGGAGCAGCTCGGCGGGGTAATGGGAGCAAGCCTTCCGCAGGCCTGCCAGGACTGGGCCGCCACCAAGGCCGCTTATCGCTTTTTCGACAATGATCAGGGCAGCGAAGCTGAGATCTTGGCTGGCCACTTCGCGGCGACGGCCAGCCGCGTGACCGCAACCGAGCGGCCAATCCTCATCCTCCACGACACCACCGAGTTCACCTATCACCGGGTCCGGCCCGAGCCGGTCGGCGTGACCAGGCAATCTCGGCCGGAAGTCTCAGCAGCGGAGGGCGGCGTGTTCGAGGGCAGGGGTATCGACCGCACGGTGATCCTGCTCTGCATCCGGTGGATTGCGAGCTTACTTGGACCGAGCTTACTTGGACAATGACGAGTTGGCTCCGAGCATCTCAACCATTCTCACCAGATCGGCAAGCGACCGCGCTCCCATTTTCCGCATAACGTGACCGCGATGAATCTTGACGGTAATTTCGCTGACCCCTAGTTCGCCCGCGATTTGCTTGTTCATCAAACCGGTGGCAACGAGGCCCATCACCTCTCGCTCGCGCTGCGTGAGGGCGTCGAAGCTCGCCCGCAGGCTCGACAATTGCTTCTCAGCAAGCCGCCGTTGACGGTCACGGTCAAGCGCTACAGCCACCGCATCCAACATATCCTGATCGCGGAACGGCTTGGCCAGAAAATCGATCGCTCCAGCCTTCATGGCCTTCACCGACATTGGAATGTCACCATGACCGGTCATGAAAATGACAGGGATTCTGATGTTCGCTTTAGCCATTTCCGCCTGAAAATCGAGGCCACTCAGCCGTGGCAATCGGATGTCGAGCACCAAACAACTCGGCACGTCCGGAAATCTGAACTGCAGCAATTCGGTTGCCGAGCCGAACATCTCGACTTTGAGCCCGACAGAGCGAAACAGGCTTCCGAGTGCATCGCATAGGGCTTCGTCATCATCCACGATAAAGATGACCGGCTCTTCGGCGTTCGCAGGCAATGGAGCTGAACGGCGCGACATGAGGCATCTCTCCAACTACCAGACGATCGCAACTAAATTAGCACCTTGAGCGGTGAAAGTGGAGAACGGAACAGCTTGATTTCACGCAAGGAAATGCCTGTGGCCGTGGTACCCTGGCATAATTAAGCTCGGCTGTATATTCAGCAAAAGCGAACCGGGTGGCTGGCGATTCCGGCGGAGGAAACAATCAACCTTGGGTGGATAGTGGCTCGCCGTACGGCTGAGCTTGTCCATCGCTGTCCAGTCTATGTTCGGAACTGGCCCTCAGTAGCACTGTCAGGCTTCTCTCAGCGCTCGATCAAGACAGTTGATCAAGACTTGTGGATCGAACGGTTTGCTCAGGAAGCAGATCGCTCTGATATCCAGTGCACGCGCCCGGATTGGCTCTTCGGGGAAAGCCGTTATGAAAATTATGGGCGTGCGCTGACCTTTGCCTACCAAGTGGCGTTGCAGCTCGAATCCGTTCATGCTCGGCATCTGAACATCCGTGATAAGACACGACGTGTCGTTCACACGAGGCGAGCCCAGGTAATCTTCGGCGGATGCAAACGTGTATACCGTGTATCCAATCGCCCTTAGAAGCCCCTTGATCGCGGTTCGAACGGATTCGTCATCGTCGATGATTGCAATAATCGGGGACTTTTGCACGCGGCTCGTCCTCCTGCGTGCGAGAAATAAGAGGTCTAGGACCATAGGCCTCGCTAAGATAAGTACGACTCGGTCACGAAGAAGGAAATCATACGTGAGTATGGCTGTGCATCAGCGCATCATGCCTAAAATGTGACCTTGGTTATCCTCTGGCGTGGCCCTCCGGTTCACACGGAATGAGGCCCTTCGAGAAAGGAAGCACAGGCAGGTTTCCAAAGGTGGGTCCACTGTCGGATCCGGCCTTAGTTCCGACACCTATCAAGAGATGAACATAGTCCGCCTGCCGCTTTCTCCGCTCTCGCGCGGCTACTGATCCGAGGTAAACTTCCGTATAAAGATCTCATTTCTTAAAGCTTCAAACCTGAAACAAATTTTCAGGTTGATCATCTCCGAGTGACATCGAATACTACTTGAACTTCCCTCCCGCATATTAGCGAACTTAGGGCTGCGGCACTGGATCCATTTCTCCTCCAGGCGCAGCCCTTTTTGTACGATAATTTTGAACTGAACCCGGGGTAAGCACAACTCTCCCGACAAGTTGGCGGCGCCACGAGACCCCGCGAGCGATGATTTAGGGCCGGACCCGTGGCGTTTGTAGCTGACGGGCATGGACTGCCAGTCGATCTGCTCGGCGCTCCCTCATGCTCACGTTAACGTGGCAATGCCGTGTCAGCTGTTGGTCGTCTTCTGGGTCGGCGCTATGTTGTTACGCTTCGTCAACGCCTTCGATGCTTCCGCTTTACCCGCAAGGCCGATCGAGACAAACTAACAACACTGCAAATGGAGCGACTGGCGATAGGGGCCAGCGGTTTGGCTCCGTCGCTCTGGAACTGGGATCCCCGGCATGTCCCTGGCGAGGCGCAACATTCGAATGGAGCGGAACCAAGGACAAGATCGTGCGACGTCGCCAATCGTCGCGTCGCGTGTCCTTCCAGCTATTAGCGCTGTTATCACGATCGGGATCTTCATTCTCGACACGATGACCCCCGCAGAGGTCGCCATCGCCGTGCTGTACGTGGGTGTTGTGCTTCTATCGGCCAAGGTTCTTCAGGCGCGGGGTGTCGTGCTCGCGTCCTTGGGATGCATGGCACTGACGATGCTAAGCTACTTACTGTCGCAGCATGACGCATCGCCGGACATTGCCCTTTCAAACCGCCTCCTCAGCCTTGCGGTGATTGGCGTTACGGCTGTCCTCGCCGTGCAAAACCGATCGAGGGAAATGGTGCTGCGCGAGCAGGCCGGACTCCTCGACCTCACCCACGACACCGTCTTCGTGCGCGACATGAATGACGTCATCATCTACTGGAACCGCGGCGCCGAGGAGCTGTACGGGTGGCAAAAAGGGGAAGCTGTCGGCAAGATCTCCCACCAACTCATACAGACAATTTTCCCCAAGCCGCTCGACGAGATCATGGCCGAGATGCTCCGCACCGGCCGCTGGGACGGTGAGCTCGTCCACACGAGGAAGGATGGCACACAAGCCGTAGTGACGAGTCGATGGTCGATGCAACGGGATGCACGAGGCCGTCCCGTGGCGATCCTGGAGACCAACAACGACATCACTGAGCGCAAGCGGGCGGAGGAGGAATTGCGACGCAGCGAGGCCTACTTGGCGGAGGCAGAGGCGTTGAGCAAAAGCGGCAGCTGGGCGTGGAACCCCGCCACGCAGGTGATCACCTACTGGTCGCAGGAACGCTACCATTTGTTTGGCTTCGATCCGGAAGCTGGTATCCCGTCCTTCGAGGCGCTGCTCCAGCGCATCCATCCGGAGGATCGGGGAAAGTGGCTGGCAAACACGGAAACCGCAATTCGTAAGAAGGGGGATTCCGAAACAGAGTTCCGGATCGTCCTTCCGGACGGCGAGATCAAGCACCTTCACGGAATAGGCCATCCTGTTTTCAGCGAGTCCGGCGACCTGCTCGAAATCATCGGAGCGGCTATGGACATCACCGAGCGCAAGCGGGCGGAAGAAGCGTTGCGGGAAAGCGAGGAGCGCTTTCGCACGCTCGTGCAATTCTCCTTTGATGTATACTGGGAGACCGACACGCAGCATCGCTTCATCCGCCAGGAGTTCGCCGAAGGCCTTGCCGACGCGCCTGCACCGGGCTCTGAGATCGGAAAGACACGTTGGGAAGTGCCCTACCTGGAGCCTGATGCAGAGGCCTGGCGCAAGCACCGGGAGACGCTTGATGCTCACCTGCCGTTTCGCGACTTCGAGCTCGCGCGGCCTACGCCGGAGGGCGGCAAGCGCTACGTGTCCGTCTCGGGGCTGCCGGTATTTGACCAGGCAGGGTGCTTCATCGGCTACCGCGGCGTCGGGCGGCACATTACCGAGCGCAAGCAGGCAGAAGAGGCGCTGCGGGAGAGCGAGGAACAATGGAAGGCGGTCTTTGAGAGCAACCCGACGATGTACTTCATGGTCGACGCGGCCGGCATCATCCTGTCCGTCAACCCCTTCGGCGCCGAGCAGCTCAGTTATACGGTCGATGAACTGGTCGGCACCCCGGTGCTGAACGTGTTCTACGAGCCCGACCGGGAGGTCGTGCAGAGGAACGTCGCCAGTTGCTTTGCTCACCCCAACCAGGCGATGAGCTGGGAAGTCCGCAAGGTGCGCAAGGATGGCACAGTGCTCTGGGTGCGCGAAACCGCTCGGTCCGTGCTGCTGAGAAAGTGCCCGGTCATCCTGGTCGCGTGCGAGGATATCACCGAGCGCAAGCGCGCCGAAGAGGCAGCCCGGCGGAGCGAACAAGAGCTGCGCGATCTAATCGAACACCTTCCCGCGATGGCCTACATCGCTTTGCCGGGGCCCTTCGGGCCCTTCGCTGCCTTTGCCAGTCGGGGATGGCGCGAATACTCAGGCTTGTCCCAGGAGGACACGGCCGGATCTGGCTGGCAAAGTGTGGTTCATCCGGCCGATCTGGACCGCAATTTGGAGAAATGGCGGGTGTGCGCGGCGGCGGGCGAGCCGTACGAGAACGAGTCGCGTTATCGCCGGGCGGCGGACGGGGCTTATCGCTGGTTCCTGGACCGTGCCGTGCCGCTGCGCGATGAGCACGGCACCATCCTCAAATGGTATGGTATCCTAACCGACATTGAAGATCACAAGCGGGCCGAGGACGCCCTGCGGCGCAGCGAGCATTATCTCGCCGAGGCGCAAAGGCTGAGCCATACTGGCAGTTGCGCCTACGACCCAGCCACCGAGCAAGCCATTTACTGGTCCGAGGAGATGTTCCGGATCTATGGCTTGGATTCGCAGCGGAGCAGCCCCCCCAACATAAATGAGCTCGCTCGCTTTTGGCCCCCGGACGACCGCGACCGAGTTCTCGAACTCGTCAGGACCGCAATCCGCGAGAAGGCAAAGTATACGGTCGAGCACGGGATTGTGCTTCCCGACGGAACGATCAAGCACCTCCACGTGAGCGGGCATCCGGTGTTCGACGACACCGGAGCCGTGATTGAATACGTCGGGACCGTGATGGATATGACCGAGCGCAGGCGCGCCGAGGAGGCGCTGCACAAGGCAGAGGCCGAACTCGCGCATGTCTCACGTGTGACGACGATGAGCGCGCTGACCACTTCCATCGCACATGAGGTCAACCAGCCGCTGGGTGCTATCGTCACCAATGCCAACGCGGCCTTGCGCTGGCTCGCCCACGAGCCGCCCGAGCTCGGCGAGGCCCGCGAGGCACTGGAGCGCATCGCGCGGGACGGGCACCGGGCCAGCGAGGTAATCGGGCGGGTACGCGCGCTCCTCCGGAAGAAAGCTGCCGTCGCGGAGCAGGTGAACCTGAATGATCTCATCCAGAATGTAGCAGTCCTCGTCCATGGGGAGGTGGTTCAGCACCGAATCCTGCTGCGCACCGAGCTGGCGCCCGACCTATCGCCCGTGATGGGCGACCAGGTGCAACTGCAGCAGGTATTACTGAACTTGGTGCTGAACGGCATTGAGGCCATGGAGGATGTGGTGGAGCGGCCGCGCGAGCTGCTGATCCGGTCCCGGCGCGAGGAAGCCGGAGTGCTGGTGTCCGTGCAGGACGCCGGCGTCGGGCTGGACCCACAGAATGCGGAACGGATGTTCGAGGCCTTTTACACGACGAAGGCGACGGGCACGGGCATGGGCCTGGCCATCTGCCGCTTGATCATTGAGGCGCACGGCGGACGCTTGTGGGCGAGCGCCAAGGAGCCTCGGGGCGCGGTGTTTCACTTCAGCCTGCCGATCGCCCAGAATAAGTCATCGTGACTAAGACCCTCGGACCAACAGGTGGAAGCAACCTCTCGCACTGCTACTGCTTTGGCAGGCCCGATGATTCAATGACTAGAGCATCGGACGATTACTCGGACGCATATCCGGCTGCTTTGAGGAAGTTCCAGCATTCCTGCGGCTCGAACAAGTTGCAGATGTCGCCGAGGGCGCGCCAGAGCGCATCAAAGGTGCGGGCTTCGGCCTTGCGCAGGTGCGCCTTGATCTCGGCGAAGGCCTGCTCGATCGGGTTGAGATCGGGCGAATGAGCCGGCAGGAACAGGAACCAGGCGCCTCGTTGCTTCAGACATTCCGCAGCTCTCGCACTCTTGTGGACCGCGAGGTTGTCGAGAATGACCACATCGCCTTTCGACAGCGTGGGCGCCAGCTGTGTCTCGATATAGATGTCAAATGCCAAGCGGGTGATCGGGCCATCGATGATCCACGGCGCGCTCAACTCATGACCCCGCAGCGCGGCCAGGAAGGTGTGGGTCTTCCAGTGGCCGAAGGGCGTGCTGGCGCGTAACCGCTCTCCCTGGCGAGAACGCCCACGCAGCCGGGTCATCTTGGTGTTGACGTACGTCTCGTCCAAGAACACCAACCGGCATGGCTGCTGGCGCATGCGCGGCTGACGTTGGGTCGGCCAGACCCGGCGCTCGTCACGCACGTCGGCGCATGCGCATTCCGCGGCCATCTGGGCTTTAATGGCATGGACCGGCCGTGCTCCCGGGCGGAGCATGGGAGAACGGGATCATCCCGCAGCGAAGGAGCCATGCCATGACACAACAGACCGCGATTGAGGCCATCGCCACCATTGGCATCGATCTGGGCAAGAACACCTTCACCTCATTGGCATGGATGCGCGCGGCAAGATTGTGCTGCGCCGGAAGATCGCGCGTGGACAGCTGCAGTCCTGTCTGGCCAACGTGCCGGTCTGTCTTATCGGCCTGGAGGCCTGTACCGGAGCTCACCATGTTGGGCGCCAGCTCGCCGCTCTTGGCCATGACGTTCGCCTGCTGCCAGCTCGATACGTCAAACCCTTTCTCAAAGGACACAAAAACGACTACCGCGATGCCGAAGCCATTGCCGAGGCCGCGCAGCGTCCAACCATGCAGCCTGTACCGCTGAAGTCGGCCGAGCAGCTCGATCTGCAGGCGCTGCACCGGGTGCGAAGCCGACGGATCGGGCAGCGCACGGCCATCATCAACCAGATCCGCGGCTTTCTGCTCGAGCGCGGCATTCCAGTGCACCAGGGACCGGCTGGTTTGCGGGAAGCCCTCCCGTCGCTTCTCGCCCAGCGCACGGACGTGCTCTCGCCGCGCATGATCCACCTGCTTGAGGATCTCGCGGCAGACTGGCGACAACTCGATGAGCGCATTGCCGCCATCACGCGGGACATTGCGGCCTTGGCTCGTCAGGATGCCGGCTGCCAGCGGCTGATGGGCATCCCGGGAGTTGGCGTGATCACCGCCAGCGCCATAGTGGCGGCGGTCGGAACGGGAGCTGCCTTTGCTAAGGGCCGCGACTTTGCGGCTTGGCTCGGGTTGGTGCCTAAGCAGATCTCGACCGGGGATCGGACGATCCTGGGCGGTCTCTCCAAGCGTGGAAACCGCTACTTGCGCACCTTGTTTGTCAGCGGCGCCCAAGCCCTCCTGCGGTATCCAGGACGCTGGCAGAACCACTGCTTCGGCCGTTGGGTGATGACGGCCGCCGCTCGGCTGCATCGCAATGTGCTCGCGGCGGCTTTAGCCAACAAACTCGCTCGCATGGCCTGGAGTGTGCTGTTCCGCAGATGCGGGTATGAAGCGGAGTTTGCGACCCGCACGGCCTGAACGGACTGCGATCTCTGTGATTCCGACGACTAAGTTCCCCCGGTGGTTCGCGAGAAGGATGTAACAGGATGGATGAACGGTTGCCCGGCGCACTGGAAGCCTGAGTATAAAAATGGCCCGCAGAGGTCTTGGTTTTAAGCAAGCCCGGTGCGCGCGGATTCCCATGATGGCCCGGAGCTTCGGCTCCACATCGAGGCCGGATAGATTGATGCGAACCGACTCTCATCCAACCAAAAACAGCCCTCTTGCAACGCACGGCCGGTCCATAGATTTTATACGTGAAGCCGTGCCGGCACAGCAGTCGTGAGAGGGCAGCGGGAGCGACCACGACGGGTCTGTTGCATTAACCTCGGTCGTATAACGAGGAGCGGTTCATCAAGGATCTGCTCCCGTGTCTCTGTTCAAGCGCCGTCGCTTTCCAGTTGAGATCATCCTGCTGTGCGTGCGCTGGTACTGCAAGTACGGAATCAGCTATCGTGATCTGGCTGAAATGATGTCCGAGCGTGGTGTTGCGGTCGACCCAAGTACCATTTTCCGTTGGGTCCAACGCTATGCGCCAGAGATCGAGAAGCGGATCCGACCTTACCAGGGACCCCGCTCAGGATCGTGGCGGGTGGACGAGACCTATGTGCGGGTCGGTGGACAATGGAAATACCTGTTTCGGGCTGTCGATAAGTACGGTGAGTTGATCGACTTCATGCTGTCCGACTGCCGAAACACCCGAGCGGCTTATCGCTTCTTGCGCAAAACCCTGAATACGACGGGCGACCATCCGCCCTCCTCAATCACAACCGACAAGCTGGCCTCGTATCCCAAGGCAATCCGGCGCCTGCAGAAGGAAGGCCATCTGGCACCTCATGTGGAGCACCGGACATCAAAATATTTGAACAACATCATTGAGGCGGACCATGGGGCGCTCAAGCGCGTGATCCGACCGACGCGCGGCTTCCAGAGGATGACAACAGCCTACGCCACCATCAAAGGCTTCGAGGTGATGCGCATGATCCGCCGAGGTCACTGCATCCTGCAACAACCAGGAGCGACGGGCGAAGTCCGCCTCGTCAAGCAGCTCTTCGGACTCGCCGCTTGAACGCAGCTCCCGGGCAGGGCTCGTTATGCCCTTTCAAAGTTACTGCAACAGAGCCGGGGCGAAGAAGGCGCACAATCATCGCGGATTTGACGGTCGCCTCGATCACGACCTCATCATCGGGCTGCAGTTTGCGGCCAAAGGCCAGAACGGCATCCCGGGTCAGGTCCACCCGACCGAGATGCGAGAGCTTGGTGTTGTCCAGCACCGCCACAACGGCAAACGTGCGGTGCACATCCAGTCCGATCACACGCATGGGACCTCCTGTGTGCTTGCATCACGTCAGGGAGCCTGCGGGCCACACGACACTTACGGATCCGCGCTCACGGCGCAACCGGGCTGGTCGCAGGGGCGGCCAGATGACAAATCGAGCTCGCAGCTCATCAAGTAGCTCGGCCTGCCCACATCACGTGCTCCCGACACCCTGTCCCGGTCGTACCAGGATACAGCCGCCGAGTTGGTTGCGCCAACGCGCCGATGGTGCCGAGGAAAAGCATGCCCGATAATAATCGCATCGAGTAGGATTATCGGGCGATCAAGCAGCGGATCCGGCCGATGCTCGGCTTCAAGTCTCTGAGCAGCGCTCGCGCCATCCTGGGCGGGATTGAAATGGAGCACATGATGCGGAAAGAACAGGCGAAGTCTGCCCATAATCTGCAGCCGTCACTCGCGGAGCAACTCGATCTGCTCGCCGCATGAGCTCTCCACAAGCACCTGATCCTTTCTCGTCTCTGATCCGGATTTGCAACAGAACCACCCATGACGCATCTTCATCTCCGGCCAGAAGCGCGGGGTCCTCGGGGTGATCAAACGCGAGCTCCGCCGCCAATCCGCCATCGAAGCCGTGATCGGTCACATGAAGACCGACGGCCATCTCGGCCGCTGTCAGCTCAAAGGCCGCGATGGGGATGCTGGCAACATCGTCCTCTCCGCCGTCGGCCACAACCTCCGCCTCGCCCTCGCCTGGTTGAGGATGCTGTTGCGCCTAATCCCGATCGCCCTCTGGCGCCTACTCATCGTCCAACCGGCAATCAGATTGGCTTCCTAACGGACGACTTCTTGAAGACCTAATAATTGAAGGCCTATTAAATTAACCGCCGTCGCGGGAAGCTCCTGCCATGAGCCGGCCGATCAGGCGCCCGTTGAGACAATCGAATGCGAGCTCGCTTCCTCAGAGGGGCCAGTCCGCGATCATCTCGGCGTCGCATCGGAGCTGACCCTTGCTTTCTTGATGGACCGAGCATTTTCCGGTGCGTCAGCCCTGTACGGGTTCGGGTCGATGACCGCCGTCCGATAGTCATCCAAATTGCCGCCCAGAAACAAGACCTCGGTCTCCTCGGTGGGTATTTCCCTCACCCAATCTAGCAACTCCTTATCTCCGGGAGCACGCCCGCGCTCCAAAATGTCTTTGATTTTTCCGGTCGGCCAAGCGGTAACACTCGGTACCGTGTAGATGTGCAGCGCCTTAGCATTCTCTGCTATTGCCTTCGCGCCATGCTCACTGTCGTCCTTTGAAAGGAGCAGTCGTGAGGGGTCCTGGGACAATGACACAAAAGCACTATCTGTAAGGCCTTGCGTGTGCCATGCAGCGAGGCGCGCCATATCAATTTCATCCTCCCTTTCGTTGTCCGAGCAGATAGCAGCTTTAGAAACATTCGGGCTAGCGTGACAACGTAAGTCCGCTAACGAACGCACATGCGCGATGGCACTCACATCCTCATCTAGGCGCGGCTCGCAATCGATGGCCTCGTTCTGAAAACGATGCAGTCTTAGATACGACGATGCCATCACGTCGTTCAGAACGCTGCGGCTATCGACACTTCCGGCGGAAGATCCGCTCGTTCTTGGCCACTGTGCTGACCGCTGCTCAGCCAGCCTGATCTCCTTCTTCAGCGCCTCAATGTTCGCTCCGGCCAGCGATGCGGCAAGTTCGGCGCGACCTCGAATGAAGGATGGGGCCGGGCACCGTTCGTTTTTCTGGATAGCGCGTGCTCTCTGATTGCCCTTCGTCATAGTCGAGGGTGATCCAATTCCGGAATCTGTCAAGGCGGCGGCTGATGTTTGGTGGATTGGCCGCAACTCACTTAGCTGTAGATTAAAGATCAGTTGATCCGTGGACGGGTGTGCTGGTGAGCTGGTTTGTGCGCTCAGGCTGCCAGGCTGTTGCTGCGCCCGTTGATGTTGTTGCAGGAGATCGTAAGCTTCAATGGAAGCTCCTGCGGTGTTCCGTGGATCAATATTCATTCTGTTCCCTCGAGTATAGGTTTTTCAGGCTTTATCTTCGTAGGGGTAGCTTTCGAGAAACTGACGAGCCAGGAAAGGAATGCTACCGACGCCTAAAACCTTTCGGACGCAGCCCCGCCCGGCTGCGATCGCTGGGGAGGAGAACGCCCCGCGACCCTGCATACACTAGGTAATTCCGCGTCTTTGGCGCGTCTAAAGCAGCCAGTTGGCCAGAGAGGATCCCAAGCTCCAGGCCGCCCGATCCACACGCTTTGCCGGATGCCCTTCAAGTCGTCGCTCACGCCAAGGAGGTCGCACATCCGGACAGCTAGCGCGGGCGGTGGAGTTGCGGACGGCCGGCGAGACGGCAGAGCTAATCGCAGCCCGCCTGAACGCGGAGGGCTTTCGGCCTGCCAAGCGGAGAGCCTTCAACGCTCCGATGATCCGGCGCCTGCTGCAGCGGCACAGACATGGCACGACGCGGCCGATCTGGTCCGGGAAAGTGCCGCGTGCGGATGACGAGGAAATGACCTTGCAGGAAGTGGCCGAGCAGCTCGGGGCGCATGCCAGAAGGTCTATGGCTGGCTGCGGCGGGGCACCCTCAAGGGCCGGCTGGCTCAGGTGGGGACACAACGCATTTGGCTGGTGAAACTCGCGGATAGCCCCGTAGGTCGCATCAAGCCATCAGACTGAACTTCAACAGGAAGCAACCATTGAGAGGCATCATGACAAAACGATCGAGCAGGCCTTTTCCAGATCCAAGCGCACTTGCGCAAAGCGGAAGCTCGAACCTTTGACGCGCTCTGGCGCGCCCTCGGCGCCACCTGCTCGAGCCCGAGGTATGCAGCAACTACTTCACTGCCGCAGGCTATGGATTCGTCTGAACAGCCGATGCTCTAGACATTCCGCTCGCAGCGTTGTGGCCCGAGTCGGACTTTGCCCCTCGACCTCGCTTCCGCATTTACCATGAGGGTTCGTTGGAAGCGAAGGGGAGGCAGATGAGGAGCAAAATATACACCACTCGTCATCCTGCCCCTGGGAGCAAAAATGATAACAATAGCCCTCAATCTCGTCAGCCCGCACGTCCTGCGAGTCGAAGAGCGATATGCCGACGACTGCGGCGCATGCGAGCATGAGCACGGTTCTGAGATTCATGAGAAATCCCTCTGATATTATCGTTTAAATTTACCCAGGGGCCGGAGCAAGAGGCGCGCCAAATGACTGGATCCGGAAATGAAATATATAATTGAGATCCGGCCCGCATGCAACGAACATTACCACCACTCTCAGGGGAAAACAAATGAGTTGAGGTCATAGGGCGGCGAGGTAGTCCTCGTCCCAGCTGCTGATGAAGGCGCTTGGCTTTGAGGCTGTGCTTGCCGGACGCCGTGCGCAGCGCGTCGAGGGCGGCGCGCTTGACGGCGGAGAAGTTGGCGGGGCGATTTTTCTGCGGATGCGGCAGTCGTCGCGGAACTGCACGTCGAGCACCCAGTGCAGGCCGTTCTCGACGCCCAATGGGCGCGGATGGAAAGGCCGGAGCTTCTCCGCGTCGATAGTCTGAACACAATTGAAAAAAGCGTTTGGCCTCGCGGTCCACCGCCTTGTCCATCGTGACGTGCTCCAGAAGCCAGGGGTGGCTGAAGCTATCAAAGCAGCCTCTGATGTCACCTTCCAGAATCCACGCTGGCGAAGCTCGTTTGGCCCGCGTGATGAAGCACTGCTCGATGGCGTCGGCTGTCGAGCGTTCGAGCCAGAATCCAGAGGAATTCGGGTCTGCCAGTGTCTCTGCCACCGGGTCCAGAGCGAGCTTCCATAACGCCTGCATCGCCCGGCACCGCATACAGGGAATTCCCAGCGGACGTTTCTTGCCGTTACTCTTGGGGATGTAAACACGTCGCAGCGGCCTCGCACGATAGCCGCGATGGCGAAGTGACCTCATCCCGTTCCATCTGGCTGCCGGGGACGACCAGATCTTACCGTCCACTCCCGGCGTTCTCTTACCGCGATTCTCCGTCACCCGTTTCACGGCCAACATCTTGCCGCTATGCGAGCGGGTCAGCAGACGTTGCAAGGCTTGCACCTTGCTCCATCGGCCTTCCTGAGTTGCCTTGGCGATACGCACCTGAAGTCGTTTCACCTCTGCCTCAATGTGCGCCCAGTTCGCCTGATCCCACATCTGAGCAGTGCGCGAGGACGCCCCAGCCTCGCTCGCCTTCGCGCCGATCGCCATCATCTGCCTTCCCTCGTATCACGATTGGTCAAAGTTCTCTCGCCAGGAATGACCGCGCGGAAGTCTGCCCGCTTTCGCGTCAGGCGATGTTTCAGCCCGTATCCCGTCCATTACAGCCGGGCGTTCGCTTCTTCCGCACTCCTTGACCCACAGCGCCAACAGCCTTCCTTGCGGTTGGCCTGCCGTTACCGGCAGCACTATGGGCTTACCCTGTTCCGCATGAATCTCCGAGCGGGGCGGACCCTTCCTCTTCGCCGGCGGCTGATCGTCCATGGCGGCCCAGTATTCAAAGACCACACCTCATCGCGTACCGTTTGGTTCAAGCCTGTCAGCACGTTTGGCTTGTCAAAGATCACAACGTTTATCGGAAGTTCACATGCGTTGGTCGTATCCGCTCATCCCTTGCGCCTCTCCGCCTTCGTGCTGGCAGATTCCGCCTCGCCTCGCGGCTCGGCGTACCGGATATCCGGCGGCTACTTTGTCCCCAGAGCTTCATACCGAGCTGTTACCGGCTCCGCATGTCCGGGTAGAGAACGGCTGATGGAACAGCCGGTTTCTGCAGGCTATATCCCTCCTGTGAAACAGAAACTCACGCGACTTGCAGGTCGCACGAAAACGTTCTTTGGGAGGTCCAGATGGTGTATTCGGCCTGGCGGCGGAACCTGCCATTCCACCGGCAAAGTTGCGCTTCAGGCTGAGCGGCATCGAGGCTGATAGGGAGTGGCCTCAGTGGGAGGAGCGGAGCATGAAGCACTATGCGGGTCTGGATGTCTCAGTCAAAGAGACGGCGGTGTGTATCGTTGATGAGATGGGGAAAATCTGCCGCGAGATCAAGATTGTCAGCCATCCCGACGACCTTCTCCAGATCCTGCAAAATCCTGCTTGGGACTTTGGGCGGATCGGACTCGAGGCAGGGCCGCTCTCACAATGGCTCTTTGAAGGGCTCTCCACCGTAGGGCTGCCTGTGGTGTGCATTGAGGCGCGCCACACCAGGGCCTTTCTCAAAGCTCAAGTGAACAAAACTGATCGCAATGATGCCCGTGGCATCGCCCAGATGATGCGGGTCAACCTGTTCCGGCCGGTGCATGTGAAGACCCTCTCCAGCCAGAAACGGCGGGCACTGCTGACGGCGCGCAAGCTGCTGCAGGAGAAGGCGATCGCCATCGAGAACGACGTCCGTGGTCTGTTGCGCAACTTCGGGCTCAAGGTTGGCGTCGTGGGAGCAACTCGGTTCGAGGCGCGCATCCGCGAGCTCGTTGAGAGCATGCCCGATCTGATCGACATCATTGAGCCGCTCCTTGAGGCCCGTCGCGAACTGCGCGAGCACTTTGCCGTTCTCCACCGCAAACTATTGGCTTTGGTCCGGAATGATGAGGTGTGCCGGCGCCTGATGACGGTTCCGGGCGTCGGACCCGTGGTGTCTCTGGCTTTTGTAGCGACGATCGACACACCAGCCCGCTTCCGAACCTCCAAGGCAGTGGGAGCTGCCTTGGGTCTGACGCCAGTCTTGCATCAATCGGGAGAAAGCAACCGGGTCGGCAGGATCTCTTTGTGTGGCGACGGCATGATGCGAACCCTGTTGTTCGAGGCGGCCCAAGCCATGCTCACCCGGATCACCCGCTGGTCCTGGCTGAAAGCCTGGACCATGAAGGTGGCCCAGCGGCGTGGCGGACGAAAAGCGGTTGTCGCACTCGCCCGCCGATTGGCGACCATTCTGCACCGCATCTGGTTGGATGGAACCGAGTTCCGCTGGACCAGAGAGGTTCAGGCAGCCTGACCAGGTCTGACTGAGCAAGGACCTTCAGGCCGAAGCCCAAGCTTCCGCCCTCAGGCGGATGCCTGTCCCTCGCGGGACGATGAATGAGGTGAGTCCGCACAATCGGATGTTCCTCCGATCGAAGATCGGAAGGACGCGATCCAGATTGTTCCACTTCATTCTTCTGATCCCATAGTGGAAGGGCCGTTAGGCCGATTCCGGAGAGAAGCGAGAACCCGCGGGACAGCTATAGCTATGAGGTCGAGGAGTCCAAAAGCGCTTGACTGAAGGCGGCCGAATAGAGAAGAGCCGGCGCGATGCGAGGGCAGCCGAGCGCCTGCTGCGCAAGCTACTCAAGAAGCAGGGCATCGCGCCGCGGGTGATGATCACAGACAAGCTGGCCAGCTACGCCGCCGCAAAGAGAGTTGTGATGCCAAGCGTTGAGCACCGACAGCACAAAGGCTTGAACAACCGCGCAGAGAACAGTCATCAGCCGACGCGACGACGGGAGCGGATCATGAAGCGCTTCAAGTCAGCCGGTCAGGCCCAGCGCTTCCTCTCCGCTCACGGTCAGGTTGCAAACCTCTTCCGTCGTCCCGCCAATATCCATGCCGCCGATCATCGCAAATCCCGAGCACAGGCATTTATGACTTGGGCGGAGGTGACTGGTGTCGCTGCCGGCATCTGATCTGACGATCCGGGACGGGCAGACCTAACTCAACTTGTTAAGTTGACGATACCTTATTGCACAAACCTTGCGCGCTCCCCTGTAAGGACCCGGTCGTTTTTCAAGAAATAATGCGGCTTGTCAGCTTGGCGACAGCTGAGCCTCGTAGATGGGAATTTCCTGCATTTGGCTACTGAAGAGGAGGCATCGATGAATCCAGAACGGGCCCAGCTTGGCGCTGGCACTCCTTCCGCAACTTCCGAATTCGAAAGCTCCGAACCAGGGTCTCCCGCCGCGGCGCAGTGGGCCGCAGCCTTGACCGAGGCGGGGGCGTCCGCCGCCGACCCCACCTCGTCGCAGGACCACGTCCTGGCGGGCTGGGCTGCGGAAGAGGCGCAGGGCGAAGACGAGAACCGGCAAGAGGCGGTACTTCGAACGAGCGCTTGGCGACAGGCGGCCGATCTCGATGAGCCGCTCGATCTCTCGTCCCGGTCCCTGACCGTCTTGTCCGCCGCCCTCCCACCCGAGCTCCGGCGCCTGAATGTCAATAGCAATCAACTCAGCGGCCTACCTAACCTTCCAGCCGATCTTCAGCGGCTCTACGCCAGCGACAATCGACTGACCAGCTTGCCCGATCTTCCAGCCGGACTCCAGCGGCTCTACGTGAACAGCAACAGGCTGACGAGCCTGCCAGCAGACCTGCCGCCGGGGCTTCGGCGCCTGAATGTCAACAATAACCAACTGACCAGTCTGCCCGACACCCTTCCGGCAACGCTTCAGGAGCTGGACGCCAGCGGCAACCGGCTGACCAGCCTGCCCGATCTTCCAGCTGGGCTCGAGCGCCTGAACCTCGACTACAATCAGCTGACCAATCTGCCCGACCCGCTCCCGGCCGGGCTCGAGTGGCTCAGCGCCAGCAATAACCAGCTGACCAGCCTGCCCGAGACGATCCCGGCGGAGCTCCTATGGCTCGGCGCCAGCAACAACCAGCTGACCAGAGTACCCGAGACCCTGCTGACGCAGCTAGGCCGTAACTCCTCCGTTGATCTGGAGAACAACCCGCTGCCCGAGTGGTTGCTGACCAACGTGGCGACAGCCATGCATGCCGGTGACTATGCCGGTCCGCAGATCTTCTTGCTTATGGACCCGGTAGCGGTGGAAGTTCAGCCACGGCCCTTGCACGAGTTTGTCGCGGACTGGCTCGAGGGCGACCCGGCGACCGTGGCCGCCTGGCAGGGCTTTGCCGAGGAGCCTGGTGCCCAGGACTACGCACGCTTCCTCGACCGGCTCCGTGGCACTGTGAATTCTGGCAGTGATGCGTTCCGGCAGGCGGTGGCCGAGGATCTGCGGGAGGCAGCGGTCAGGCCGCGATTGCGCGAGCAGTATTTCCAACAGGCTGCCGGAGCGAGCGAGAGCTGCGAGGATCGCATCACTTTGACCTGGAACGGCATGCAGACCGCACGCGTGAACGCTGATGTCGAGGCCGGGACCTATGACGGGCGGCTCGACGAACTGCTCCAGCAGGGCCGTGTCATGTTCCGCTTGGACGCGCTGGAGGGGATCGCGCGCGAGACGGTCAGCTCGCTCCGCCGTGCCGATCCGGACGCCAACGTCGACGAGATCGAGGTCTATCTTGCCTACCAAAACCAGTTGCGCGAGCCGCTGGAGCTGCAGCACATCGCCCCGGGCATGCGCTTCTTGAATGTCTCTCACGTCACCGAGGACGACGTTGCCAGGGCCGCGGCGTCGGTGCGGGAGCAGGAGGCGACGGGCTTCGCGGACTATCTGGCAACGCGCTGGCAACCTTGGGAGACGGTGGTGGGGCGGATCGCCCCCGAAGATCATGCAGTGATGCAGGAGCGGCTCGCCGATGCGATGGAAGAGCAGTTTCCAACTCGCCTGAACGAGCGCCTCGCGAGGGACGGCCTGACAGACGACGTCGATGCCCAGCGGGTAGTCGGAGCCCAGATCCTCAACGAAATCGCCCGCGAGATCAAAGGCGCGCTCATGCACAAGGTGCTCGGAGAGCGCGGACTTGAGCCGTGAAGCGAGCCTTCAATTGCAAGAGGCTGTCAATCTGGTGATACTCGTGCAAAGCAACACTTTGATTGTGGTCTTTTTGAAAGGGCATCCAATTTCGGCACCGTCAACTTAACCAAAGAGTGACCCGGGGTGAGCTATCCGTGAGGGATGGAACCGACCCACGCCCCTCGTTACTCCCGCCACCGTTTTCCGGCTGAAGTGATCAGCCATGCCGTCTGGTTGTACTTCCGGTTTCCGCTCAGCCTTCGGATGGTCGAGGAGATGCTGGTTCTGTCGCAACTCTTTCTTTCCTATCGCGGGGCTATGGTCTGCGCAGGCGAGAGAGAGAGTGACGCGGGATGTTCAAGGGCTGGCAATTCGATCGGCCGGTAATCCTGCTTGGCGTGCGGTGGTATCTCGCTGACAGCCTGAGCCTGCGGGATCTCGAAGAGATGATGGCCGAGCGCGGCATCTCTGTTGATCACGCCACGGTGGGTCGCTGGGTGGTCCGTTACTCACCCGAGCTTCTCGAGCGGTTCAATCGATGCAAGCGACCCGTCAGCCGGAAATGGCATGTGGATGAGACCTTGTATTTGATGGGCGTTGCGGGTTATTCCCACAGCATGAGGCCGGGATAGCCCGAATGAGACGTAAGACAGAAATCTGCGATATAGATGGGGCACCCGGCCTCACCACGCGCCCCAGCTGAGATTGGACGGTATCAAAGGTCATCCCGAAGATGGGTAAGCCTGCATTCACAAGGTTGATCAGCGCAAGGGGCATTCTCAGTGAGAGCGAGCTCTATGACGGTGTTCTACGGCATTGATGTCGCAAAGGAGAGACTGAATTGCGCGGTGGTCGTTCAAGGCCGCGAGCGTCCCATCGGCCAGAAGGCTTTTCCTAATACCCTGGACGGAATCGAGAGAGCGGTCGCTTGGGTGGCAAAAACTTCTAAGACTGAGCTCGTAGAGGTTCATGCGGTTCTCGAGCCGACAGCGGCCTATCACGAGCTCGCTGCTCGCCTCCTTGCTGCTAAAGGTATGACAGTTTCCCTCGTCAACCCTGCCCAAATCCGCAGTTTTGGTAGAGATATGGCTGTTCTCAGCAAGACCGATCGGATCGACGCAGTGCTTCTGGCGCGCTACGGCTGCCTGACCCGGCCGAAAGCGTGGACCCCTCCCGCCGAGCCCCTGGTCGAACTCCAAGCTCTTCTCGCACGGCTGGATGATCTGGAGGGCGATCTGCGCCGGGAGCAGAACCGATATGAGCAGGCGTGTGTTCGTGGCTGCTCCAGTGCCATCAAGCGTTCCTTTGTCTCGAGCATCAGGGCGCTCAAAGCTCAGTGTAAACTGCTGCAGGAGGCAATTACCGAACACTTTGCCGCTCACGAGGATCTGCAAGCCGATCTGAAGAGACTGCGCACGATCCCGGCAGTGGGTCCGAAGACAGCGATGCAAATGCTCGCGCTGCTGCGTAGCCATCCATTCGAGACAGCTCGTCAAGCTGCCGCCTTCCTGGGTCTGGTACCAATTGAACGACAGTCCAGGCGGAGCGTTCGAGGGAGACCGCGGCTGTCGAAAGCCGGCAACTCCCGGCTGCGCGCCGCGCTCTATACGGCAGCTATCGTTGCGACAAAGCTGAACCCGGACATCAAAGCCCAGCAGCAGCGGCTGCTTGGGCGAGGGAAGGCCACGATGTCGAGCTTAGGGGCTGCCATGCGCAAGCTGGTTCACATTTGCTCCGGTGCGCTCAAAAGCCGAGACAGCTATCGCTTACCAGTTGCCCAATAGAGTTGGCCGATCAGACGGTATCTATATCAAGATGCGTGGGCGGTGGATGTATTTGTACCGTGCCATTGACAGTAACGGCGACACCGTCGAGTTCTGGTTTAGCGAGCGAAGAAACCTCACTGCTGCTAAGCGCTTTCTGACGCGAGCGCTGAAGCGGCATGGCAGACCTGAGAGGATCGTCATTGATGGCAGCCGGACGAACCGCGAGGCGATCCTGTCCTGTGATACCGCGGACAGGCTCGAGAACAGTTCGCAGCGTGACTTGAAACCCATTCGCATCCGGCAAAGTGCTTATCTGAACAATCGCATCGAGCAGGATCATCGGGTGATCAAGCGGCGGATCCGGCCGATGCTCGGCATCAGGTCCATCAGATGCGCTCGCGCCATCCTGGGCGGGATTGAAATGGTGCACATGATGCGGAAACAGCAGGCAAACTACGCCCGCAATCCGCAGTCCTAACCCGAGGAGCAATTCCTCCTGCTCGCTACATAAACCCTGGGCGGCCAAACGCGAGATCTACTCGGGTGTCGAACATAGACAGAGTCGGAATCTTGACAACCGCTGCGAGGTCTCACATCAAACGGCCCTACCTCAGGAGCGCCACACGAAGCGTTTCAAATCAGCGCCATGCCCTACAGCTTTTTTCCTGCCCCACGCCGATCCACAACCACGTCGAACTGGGGCGTCACCGCCTCTCCACCAATGCGTATCGAACTGCCCGCAACCGCGCATTCACCACTTGGCGTGATGGGACCGGTGCTGCCTTGGTGAGCCGATTTGGACTGACATGGATGCTTCCTTGCGGAAGCCTGGTCATCCCGACATCAAAATGACAGTACCAGCAGAGCCTCGCGGACTGCGGGGGCGAGTCCTGCCGCACGCGGTGTTATGACAAGTTCACGGCCCCTCATCGTGAATAGCTCATCGCGGAAATAGGCGCGTAACCGGCCGACGGCCGCGCTCATGGCCGGCTGGCTCAGGTTGATGCTGCGTGCCGCCGCCGTGAGGTTCCGCTCGGTCATCAGAGCATCGAGCGCGACGAGGAGATTGAGATCAAGGCCCTTGAAACGCACGTCTTCATTGTATCCATAGGGTAAATGGACGTCATCCAAACAATCAATTTTACCAAGCTAAGGGAACGATGCATTAGGACAATGTGATCTGACTGAAATCAAGTATATCGGCGGCAACATTTTCGAACGGCGCGACACCAGGATGGGGCGCTCCTTTGATCCGGATACCCGAGAGAATACATTCGTGAACACAGGACAAGCCCAGCCGGGTGCCGGCAATACTTCCAAACAAACTTTGGATGCACCGTAACTGAGTGTTGGGGGACCGATGCGAATTGAGGTCGGAGTTGTTCGTGGCACTTTTGGTTGGCCGACCGCCGATATTCGGCTCCATCAGCAGGGCGATTCCTTCTTGCATGTTGCTGCTTGTGACATGGTCCTATGCCTCCCCGCTGTTGCAAGTGGAAAACTGGATCCGGCGCGTCACCGGAAACTGCTTGATGGTGCTCACCGCAGTGGGACCTCGCGTTCCTTGCCGCCACCGTCGCTATATCCAGCTGTCTCGGGCTCCAGCGGGTGCCAGTGGAAGATGGTGCACCGGAAGTCGAACCTCTCGTCGTCCCGGACAAGGTTCTCGCTTCAAATGCTCCGGAGAGGGACGGACGGCGGCACTTCGCCTCCTGACTGAACTTGCTGCGTTTGAGTGGCTGGCGTGACCCTAAGCGAAGAGGAGTTGTAAGGACGCGACGAGCTGCGCGACTGTGGGTACGGGATGATCATCCTTCCGACGCAGGCGCACTCGCTCATCTCGCTCGGGCCTCATAGTTGGCAGTGATGTGCCCAATGGTCTGGGCGTGCCATGATAGGAGATGACATGCGAACACTGCTCGTTGATCAT
>NZ_QDAH01000038.1 GCF_003075415.1 Microvirga sp. KLBC 81 | reverse complement strand
AACAGCGGTGGAGTCGTCGTTGTTGTTCCAGCCCCAGCCGGCGTTCACACCGGCGTAGAACCCGGTCCAGGTGAAGAGCGGGGCCGCCGCCACGATCGGAGCCGGAGGAGCAGCACGGGCAGGGAGGTCCGCGGCCGAGGCAGCGCCGGCGAAGCCGAAGAGAGCGACGCTGGCGAGAAGAATCTTCTTCATGGTTTCTCTTTCCTTATCGATGTCATGCTCCGCCCGAACCAAGGATCCCCTGAATCGAACTGAGCACTATCCATTTATAGAGCGACAACCGGACGAGGGCTGTGACATGACAACCACAGCGACCCAAAGGTACTGTGGCAGCAATGTGGCGTTGAACTTGAGCTTCCCCTTATGGCCTCGCTGCACTCCACAACATACAACTAGGCTGTTTGTTCACGGCAGCGGTCAAAAAATGTCTTTTTCTTGGCAATGATCTCAACTAACGCTACGTCCTACCGTTTCAAGAGGTGAATGATGATTAAGAATGTCCTCGTCACTGGCGGTGCGCAGAGAATCGGCCGGAGCATTGTCGAGCGCCTCGCGCGGGAGGGTTATGGGGTTGCCATTCACTGCCGGAGATCAACCGATGCTGCCGACGAGATTGCCGCACGGATCAAATCGACCGGAGGAAAGGCTGCGGTAGTGCGAGGCGATCTTGCAGATGCTTCAGCCGTCGAACGCTTGGTAAACGATGCCGTGAAGGCGCTCGGCTCCCCGCTGACCCTTCTCGTCAACAATGCCTCGGAATTCGAGCCCGACAATGTCGAAACCCTCTCGCAGGATCGGTGGGATCGGCATTTCGCTGTGAACCTTCGCGCGCCCGCCTTTCTTACTCGTGATTTCGCGCGACAATTGCCGCCGGACGCGCAAGGCTCCATCGTCAATATCGTCGATCAGCGGGTCTGGAAGCTGACGCCCCAATTCTTCTCCTACACGCTGACGAAGGCTGCTCTGTTCACCGCCACGCAGACGATGGCGCAGGCCCTTGCACCGCGCATCCGCGTGAACGCCATCGGTCCCGGCCCGACCCTCGCCAATGAGCGTCAGGGGGATGAGGACTTCGCCAAGCAGGCCGGCGCCGTGCCTCTCGGCCACGGCGGCACGCCGGAAGAGATTGCGGACGCTGTCGTCTATCTTGCAGGAGCGCGCAGCGTGACGGGCCAGATGATCGCCGTCGATGGCGGCCAGCATCTCGCCTGGGAAACGCCGGACGTGACGGGCATCAAGGAGTGAGCGCAATCGCCGAGATCAGGCGTCCGTAATCGGGCTCCTTGCGATGCGTGGTGCGGCGGTAGCTGAAGAACCGCTCTTCATCGGAATAGGTGCAGAGCCCGAGATTGGTGAAGCCGCCGATCCCGGCTGCGTTCAAGCGGGCGCCGATGAAGCCGGGAAGATCGAACATCGCGTGATCCGGCTTCTCGGAGGGGCGGAAGAAGTGTTCATGCCCAGGCGCTACTTCCGCGAATCGCTGCACGAATTCCGGGCCGACCTCGTAAGCCGCCTGACTGATCGTGGGGCCCAGCACCGCGACGATCCGGCTACGCTCCGCGCCCAGGCGTTCCATCGCTTGGATGGTGGACTCAAGGATGCCGGTCACCGCTCCGCGCCAGCCCGCATGAGCTGCGCCGATAACGCCGCTCTCGCTATCGGCAAACAGCACCGGGCCGCAATCCGCCGTGGTGATGGCAAGCGCCAGTCCCGGCACCTTCGTCACCATGGCATCGGCTTTCGGACGCTCGGATCCCCAAGGGCCCTCCACGAGCACCGCATCCGGCGAATGCACCTGATACACGCTGATCAGTGCATCGGGTGCCATATTCAGCGTGTCCGCCATGCGGCGGCGGTTTTCCTTCACCCGTTCAGGCTTGTCCGATGAGCCGATGCCGCCGTTGAGCGAGGCATAGATGCCCTCCGACACGCCTCCTTGCCGCGTAAAGAACGCATGGCGGATTTTAGAAAACGTAGAGAGGGCGGGGGCTTGAATGAACATGATGCAAAACTTCAGGGCGCTGACGACAGGGGCGGCAATCCGGGAACGGCTTGAAGGCTCATATGGGTAATAGCGAAAACCTTAAAGAGCTCACCCATGCCTTTATCGCCGCGTTCGGTCAGGCGCGAGAGTGCTGCGTCGATGGCGACGGCTTGGGCTGGCGTCGCGCGCTTTTTCAGCGAAGAGGCGCGTGCATCGATGCCGAGCGCCTGAAGGAATTCTCCTTGAGTGCTGAGGCCGTGCACCTGAAGGCCTTGGGCCGAGGCTGCCTGCGCCAGCCGGTGAAAATCCACATGGGTCGTCAGGTCGGCCTCACCCGGTTCCTCCAGCGGATCGACATAGGTGTGCCGTTTCAGCGCCTGCAATGTGTCGCCGAAGGCAGGGCCCCAATAGCCGTAATCGATGACGAGCGCGGCGCCGTTATCGCGCGCGAGCCTGCGGGAGAGATCCTGCATGATGTCGATGGACAGGGCAGGCCATTCGAGCACGTCCCCGATGCGCAACGGCTTGCCGAGCGATTGCTCGGCCTCGGCGCGAAGACCGAAAATCAGGTGGTCATCTTCCAGCCCAACGAGGCGCTCGCTCCAGCCGCGTTCCGTCGCGATGAACTGGCGGATGGGAAGCGCGTCGAAGAACTCGTTGGCGATGAGGAGCATCGGGCCTTCGGGCACATCCTCCAAGCGCTCATGCCAATGGACGGGCAGGCTTGATGAAGCGAGCGTCGCTTGCTGCCGCTGCTTCAGGACGGGGCTCATCTCCACGAGGTGCACTTGCGCGGCGCTTCCAAAATCCGGCAGCAGCTTTGTGGCGCGAAGAAGATCGGCCATGAGAGTGCCGCGCCCCGGTCCCAACTCCACGAGGTGAACGGGATTGGGCCGGCCCATGGCATTCCACACCTCCAGCATCCAGAGGCCGATCAGTTCCCCGAACATCTGGCTGATCTCGGGCGCCGTCGTAAAGTCGCCTGCCGGTCCCAGCGGATCGCGCGTGGCATAGTAATGCTGCAGGCACAGGCTCATGTAGCGCTCGACCGTGATCGGCCCCTCAAGGGCGATCAGCTCGCGCACATGTTGGCTGAGTGACTTCATGCGGCTTCGGCGGCCTTGGCAGGCCGGGTATAGCCACGCGCTGCCATGACGATGAAGGCTGCGCCGACAACCGCCATCGGAACAGACAGCAGCATGCCCATGGTGATGCCGCCGCCCAGGCCCTCAACGGACGAGCCGAAGAGGAAGCCGAGCTGCGCATCGGGCTCGCGGAAGAACTCGCAGACAATGCGGGCAATGGCATAACCCAGCACGAAGATGCCGCCGAGCAGGCCCGGGCGCTTGAAGCCGAACTTGCGCGCGGCGACCGCCATCACGATGAACAGGATCAGGCCCTCGCCGAGAGCTTCATAGAGCTGGCTGGGGTGCCGGGGTTCGGGGCCTGCATGGGGAAACACCACCGCATAAGGAAAATCGGGGGCGGGGCGGCCCCATAATTCGCCGTTGATGAAATTGGCGATGCGCCCGAAGAACAGGCCGATGGGCGTCACCACGGCGGCCATGTCGAGCAGCGCCAGGGCGTTGAGCCCGCGCGAGCGGGCAAAGAGCACGAGGGCGAGGACCGCGCCGAGGAAGCCGCCGTGGAACGACATGCCGCCGCGCCAGATGGCGAACATCTCGAGCGGGTTCTGGAGATAGGCGTCGAAATTGTAGAACAGGACATAGCCCATGCGGCCGCCCAGGACGACGCCGAGCGCGACCCAGACGATGAGGTCATCGATGTCCGTGGGCTTCGGCTGAGGTGAAGAACCCCAAAGTTCCGCCTTGGCGGCCAGGCGCTTGGCGTAGAACCAGCCGCCGAGAAGGCCCGCCACATAGGCAAGCGCATACCAGCGGATCGCGAAGGGGCCGATGCTGAAGGCGACGGGGTCGAGAAGAGGAAATGACAGAGGCATGGCAGGCCTTGGATTAGCGGTTCGCCATTGGACCTTGTGGGGACGGATCGTCAACCCTGTTGCAGTTTTGCCTGAATGCGCCCACATCTGGCTTTCCCGGGCTTATAAGCCTCTCGAAAGGTGTGGACTTCCAATCATGGCTCAATCCTCCAATCGGATTTTCGATGAACTCGCCCGTCTGGCTACCGATGCCGCAGGGGCTGCGCAGGGCGTCCGGCGAGAGGTCGAAACCGTGGTTCGCAGCCAATTCGAGCGCCTGATCAAGGACATGGACGTCGCCACCCGTGAGGAGGTGGAGGTGCTGCGTGAGATGGTGCTGGCTGCACGCGCCGAGAACGAGCGCCTGGAAGCCCGCCTGAAGGTCCTGGAAGAAAAACTTGCCCAATCCGCCGCAGGCACCCCTTCTGCCTCCTAGCCTTTGTGGGTAGACACCCCTGCTTCAGGCGCATCCCTCCTGTTGTGGACAGGGTTGGAAGGCGCATTGTGACAAGGGTCAAAATCTAAGACTGTGATTCATGAGTTGATTCGGGCCTGCCGTGATAAGAAGCCTGGATGCTTTTGTGTATTCAGGAAGCTCTTCTCAAATATTGCTCGAGTTGATGCAATGATATTGCCTGGATGTGTTTACTGTAATTCAGGCGTTCGAGCTTTTTTTGGGTCAACATGTCTCAGCATCACATCGAAATCGATCGTCTGGAACATCCTCTCGACGTGGTCGAGCGGCTCGCTTCGCTGCGCCACTGGATCTTCGATCGTGCGGATGCTGACGAAATGTCGGTCTCCGTCGCCGGGCGCTGGGCCGATTACGACATCGCCTTCACCTGGATCGAGGATGTGGAGGCGCTCCACGTTGCCTGTGCCTTCGACCTGAAGGTGCCGGAGCGTCGGCGCCAGGATGTGCTGCAGCTCATCTCCCTTATCAACGAGCAGCTCTGGGTCGGCCATTTCGATCTGTGGAGCACGGAGAACGTCGTGATGTTCCGCCACTCCCTGCTATTGGCAGGCGGCGCGGACCCGACGCAGGGCCAGTGCGAGACCATGCTGCGCGTGGCGGTGGAAGCCTGCGAGCGGTACTTCCAGGCCTTCCAGTTCGTGATCTGGGCCGGCAAGTCAGCACGTGAAGCTCTCGACAGTGTTCTGTTCGAGACCGAAGGCGAAGCTTAAACCTTAAACAATAGACCGGCCTCGACAGGGCAGGGGGCCTTGTGAATAGTAGCGGCCTTCGCTTCATTCACATGCCGGAAGATTCCTATGCCCGCCAATCATCAGCACCTGCCCTCGTCCCTCATTCTCGTCGGTGCCGGCAAGATGGGCGGCTCCATGTTGGAGGGCTGGCTTAAAGTAGGCATGAAGCCTTCCGGCGTGACGGTCATCGATCCGCGGCCCTCGGAGGAGATGACGCGCTTCTGCTCGGAGAAGGGCATTGCGCTCAACCCCGCCAATCCGTCGCCTGCCGATGTGCTCGTGCTCGCCATCAAGCCGCAGATGCTGGAAGACGCCGCACCTGCGCTCAACGGCTATCTTGGGCCCCAGACGCTCATCATTTCCATTCTCGCGGGCAAGACGATCGGGAATCTGAAGGCAAGGTTGCCCGCTGCCTCGGCAATCGTGCGCGCCATGCCGAACCTGCCCGCCAGCATCGGGCGTGGCGCAACGGGGGCGGCTACCAATGCAGAAGTGAGCGAGAAGCAGCGCCTGATGGCCGATGCGCTGTTGTCCAGCAACGGCATCGTCGAATGGCTGCCGTCCGAGGATCTGATCGATGCCGTGACCGCCGTGTCCGGTTCGGGCCCGGCATATGTGTTCCACCTCGTGGAGTGCCTCGCAGAAGCGGGTGCCGCGGCCGGCTTGCCGCTCGAACTCGCGCAGCGTCTTGCACGCGCCACGGTGACGGGAGCCGGCGAGTTGCTGTTCCAGAGCGATTTGCCTCCCGCAACGCTGCGCCAGAATGTGACCTCGCCCGGCGGTACTACGGCCGCGGCGGTCGAAGTGCTCATGCGGGATCCCGACGGCCTCAAGGCCCTCATGCGCGAGGCCGTGGCTGCGGCGAAGCGCCGTGCGGAGGAACTCGCGGGCTGACAGATCAGGTAGGAGGCCTAGATCAATCGGCAGATCGCAGTTCAGGAGAGTGCCATGACGACGGACGCCCCGGTCGATAAGCGCAAGGCCATCATCGATGCGTTGATGAGGCTCGCCGCCACGCGCGCCTGGAGCGAGATCGAGATCACCGATATCGCGCGGGAAGCTGGCGTGTCGCTCGCGGAATTCCGCGACCTCTTCCCTTCCAAGGGAGCGGTTCTTGGTGGCCTCTCGCGCCAGATCGATCGCAAGGTGCTGGAGGAGACGACCGACGATCTTGCCGGAGAACCCGCGCGCGAGCGTATCTTCGACGTGATCATGCGCCGCTTCGATGCGCTGGAGCCTTACAAGGCGGCGCTCCGGCGGATCAATCGCGATCTGCAATACGATCCGGTCTCGCTTGCGGCGCTCCGTCAGGTTGCCGTCAATTCCATGCGTTTCATGCTGGCTGCCGCAGGCATCAGTACGGAAGGGCCGCTCGGCGCGCTCAAACTCCAGGGCGCGGTGCTCGTTTACGCCAACACGATGCGCACATGGCTTGAGGACGACGATCCGGCTCTCGCCAAAACAATGGCGCGTCTCGATCGCGAGTTGCGGCGCGGCGAGCGCGTGCTGGAGAGAGCCGATGATCTGCGTCGTCTCACGGCACCTTTGCGCGCACTTGGACGGGCCCTCATGGAAGGTCGCCGCTCGCCGCGCCGTGAGCGGCAGGAAACCGACGAGGGCGATGCGGACAATCCCGCAGCAGCAATCTAATCGAAAACGGGGGTATCATGGACCAGGCACAATCGCTGACACCAACGATTACGTTCGACGACTTTCTGAAAGTCGATATCCGTGTTGGCCGCATCGTCGCTGCCGAGCCGTTCCCGCAGGCTCGCAAGCCTGCCTTCAAGCTCACTATCGATTTCGGCCCCGAGATCGGCACCAAGCGCTCGTCCGCGCAGATCACGGTGAATCACACGAGCGAGGGACTCGTCGGCTCGCTGGTGCTCGCAGTGGTCAATTTCCCGCCGCGCCAGATCGGCCCCTTCATGTCGGAGGTTCTGACGCTCGGCGTGCCGGATGCGAACGGCGACGTCATGCTTATTCGTCCTGATCGGGACGTGCCGATCGGTGGGCGGCTTTATTGAAAGTTCGTCCTGTCCCACCTCCACGTCATCACCGGCCTTATGCCGGTGATCTCGATTGGGAAAGGCGCCGCGCTTTTCCGCATCGGGATGGCCGGGACTGATTCCCGGATCAAGTCCGGGGACGGCTATGACAAGGTGAGTGTCGTCAGGCCGGCAACCGCACTGTTGCGCGCAAACCGCCGAGCGGGCTGTCGCCTAGCGTGATATCGCCGCCATGAGAGCGGGCGATATCACGCGCGATTGCGAGGCCCAGGCCTGAGCCGCCCTCATCCTGGTTGCGCGCTTCGTCGAGACGCACGAAAGGTTTGAATACTTCCTCGCGCATGTCGGGCGGAATGCCTGGGCCGTCATCGTCCACATGCAGAATAAGCCAGCGCGTTTCGTGATTGGCGGTGATCGCAATCCGCTCTCCATGGCGTGCGGCGTTGGAGACGAGATTGAAGAGAAGGCGGCGGAACGCATCAGGACGAACGATGATGATCGGATCGCCGACGATATCGAGTTCCGTCACATGACCCTGGCGCTCGGCATCGGATTGCGCCTCTTCGAGAAGCTGGCGCAGATCCGTCTCGCTGGCCTGCTCGCCCGCATCGCCTCCTTCGCCACGCGCAAAGGCAAGATAACCCTCGAGCATGCGGCTCATCTCGTCGACATCTCGCTTGAGATCCTCGACCTCGGGTGTTGGCTGCATGAGCGCAAGCGATAGCTTGAAGCGGGTGAGGATGGTGCGCAGATCGTGGCTGACGCCGTTGAGCATCGTCGTGCGTTGTTCGATGTTGCGCTCGATGCGCCGCTTCATTTCGAGGAAGGAGTATCCGGCCTGGCGCACCTCGCGTGCGCCGCGCGGGCGGAACTCGATCTCACGTCCCATGCCGAGCGCTTCCGCCGCTTCTGCAAGGCGCAGGATCGGCCTGATCTGATTGCGCAGGAACAGGATGGCGATGCCGAGCAAAACGAAGGATGAGCCGCCCATCCATACGAGGAAAATGTGCGAGTTCGAGGCATAGGCCTGGCTGCGCCGTGCGAGCACCCGCATGACGGTGTTCTGGTTGAGCTTGACGCGAATCTCCACGTAGTTCGAGCGTCCGACGGTATCCAGCCAATAGGGCCGGTCGATCTGGCGGCGCAGCTCGTTGGAGAGGGTCTCGTCCAGAATCGAGAAGAATGGCTTCGGGCCAGGTGGCGGCAGATCGGTGTTGTGCAGGATGTCCACGTCGAGCTGCAGGCTGTCGGATGCGATGCGCGTAAGCGTCGTTGCTTCCCTGTCCTGCGGATAGCTTTCGTAGATCTGGATGAGGGCTGCGATATCTGCTGTGACGGCCGAGGAGAGACGGCGCGTCACCAGCTCGTAATGCCGCTCCATGAACACGTAAGCGACGACGGATTGCAGCAGGATCACCGGCGCGATGATGATGATAAGCGCGCGCGCATAAAGCCCCTTTGGCAGAAATCGGCTGAACCAGCGTGCCGCGCGATCGAGCGGCGTGTAGTGAAGGACCGCGCCAATCTTCATCGGTCAATCACGAGGCGATAGCCGATGCCGCGCACGGTCTGCAGGAAGATCGGATTGGCCGGATCGTTCTCGATCTTGCGGCGTAGGCGATTGATCTGCACGTCCACAGTGCGCTCGTTCGCGGCTGCACCATTGCCGGCCAATGCCTCGCGTGGAACGTTGTCGCCTGTTGCTGATCCCAAGATCGTCAGGATCTCGCGCTCGCGCTCGGTGATGCGCACGATGTCATCGCCGCGCCGCAGCTCGCCACGATCGAAGCGATACGAGAAAGGGCCGAAATAGATGACTTCAGGCACATCGCCGCTCGGTGCACCCGCCGCGGGCAAGGCGCGCTTGAGGATGTTGCCAAGACGCAAAAGCAGCTCGCGCGGCTCGAAGGGCTTGGGCAGGTAATCGTCCGCGCCGATCTCGAGGCCTTTGACCCGGTCGGACGTATCGGACCGGGCCGTGAGCATGAGAATTGGAACCTGCGAGTTTTCCCGGATGCTGCGCGCGTAGTCGAAGCCGGACTCGCCGGGCATCATCACGTCGAGCACGAAGGCGTCGAACAGGAAGCTCTCGGCTTTGGACCGAGCTTCCGCCGCGCTGGCCGCCGCCGTCACGCGATAGCCATTCTCGGTCAGGAATCGGGTGAGGAGGTCGCGCAGGCGCCGGTCGTCATCCACCACGAGAACGTGGGGGGCGTGGTCGGGAATGTCGATGCGGGGTGCTTCCATGGGCTCCGGGGCGCTTGTTCAAGGGCCCCCTGCTTTATCAGGTTTTGTCCGGCCCGAATACGAGGTGCTTCACATGCTCACGGTCGTCGGGGTCGATGAGGCACAGGAGGTATTGGCTGATCGCCTCCTTGGCCTGCGGTTCCGCACCCGACAGCGCGCGCATGATGCGGCGGGTCTGGAGCTTGGCGAGCTTCAAGGCGAGATCATGACCTTGGGGCGTGGCATGGAGCAGCCGCTGACGCCGGTCGGCGGTCCCCATCCGGCTCTCGATGAAGTTCTTCTCGATCAGCTCCTTGAGGACGCGGTTGAGGCTCTGTTTCGTGATCCTCAAGATATCCAGAAGCTCGGCAATCGTCAGGCCTGGCTGGCGGCTGACGAAATGCAGGACCCGGTGATGCGCCCGGCCAAAGCCATATTCGTCCAGGATCCTGTCCGGATCGCTGACGAAGTCGCGATAGGCGAAGAAAAACAGCTCGATCAGGTCATAGGCCGGCATCTCGGCCAGGATGTCCCTGTCGAGGCTCTGTTCGGGGGCCTGGGGTTTGAAAGCCGGGATCGCGTCTGGCACCGTCCTTATCCAATTTTATGTCAGCCTTGTTGACATATCTCAGGACGATTGTTACTCGTCAAGCGGCTTTCGTGAAATGAATGAAACTGAAATGGCACGGAAGCGACCGGAAATTACACGGCCCCGGTTGCCACAGAGGTCGACAGTAAAGGAGAAAACGATGTCCGCGACCCCTTTCGATCAACGTGATGGTTGGATTTGGTACGACGGGCAACTCGTACCCTGGAAGGATGCCAAGCTCCACGTCCTCTCGCACGGCCTCCACTACGGCTCGAGCGTGTTCGAGGGCGAGCGCGCCTATGGGGGCGAGATCTTCAAGTCGACTGAGCATTCCGAGCGCCTGAAGAAGTCCGCCCAGATTCTCGATTTCGAGATCCCCTATACGGTGGCCGAGATCGATGCCGCCAAGCGCCTCGTTTTGGAGAAGAACGGCCAGACGGATGCCTATCTGCGTCCGGTTGCCTGGCGCGGCTCGGAGATGATGGGCGTGGCCGCTCAGACCAACAAGATCCATCTCGCCATCGCCTCCTGGGAATGGCCGAGCTATTTCGATCCGGCCCAGAAGATGAAGGGCATCCGCATCGACATCGCGGAATACCGCCGTCCCGATCCGGCGACTGCTCCGTCGGCCGCGAAGGCTGCGGGTCTCTACATGATCTGCACCATCTCGAAGCATAAGGCGGAACGCAACGGCTATGCCGATTCCCTCATGCTCGACTGGCAGGGCCGCGTTGCCGAATGCACCGGCGCCAATGTGTTCTTCGTGAAGGACGGTGTGGTCCATACTCCCATCGCCGATTGCTTCCTCGATGGCATCACCCGCAAGACGGTGATCGAACTCGCCAAGCGCCGGGGCCTCGAAGTGGCCGAGCGCCGGATCATGCCGGAGGAGCTCTCGAGCTTCCAGGAATGCTTCATCACCGGCACGGCGGCGGAAGTCACGCCCGTGTCCGAGGTCGGCCCCTACACCTACACGCCGGGCAGCATCACCAAGACGCTGATGGACGACTACACGGCCGAGGTGCAGCCCAAGGCCAGGGCCGCTTGAAGCCTCTCATATCCATGCGTCTCGTCATGCCCGGCCTTGTGCCGGGCATCCACGTTTTTAAGCCTCAGTGCCTCCTAAGACGTGGATCCCCGGGACAAACCCGGGGATGACGGTGGAAGGCTATGTTCTTCCTCAAAAATCCTCAGCGTCGGGAATGCGGTTGAAGGCGATCTTCGCTCCCGCATAGCCGCCAGGGATGTCGACCCAGGGCCCGAAGTGCAGAAGCGTCTGCCCATGGCTGGTGTTGAGCCGGTCGGCGATGACGGACAGATATTCCATGCTTGATGCCGAGCGCCTTCGCCTTGCGACTGACGGCAATCAGTCCCGTATGTTCGGAATCGACCGGAATAACTCCGATAGGCCGGCCGCGAAGATGCGGCTGTAGGTGCTACTCAGCACTGGCAAAGAAGGTATCGAAATCGACATAAAGCCGCTCCAGGCCCGCTGGCCTGCGTATGGTTGCTCACCGGTCTTTCTGTGGGGCGAACGAACAGAGAACATAAGCCTAGCCATAAGTCGAGCACTCAACCTGTGGATAATGGGGACGAGTCGCCGGGGGTAGCCCGTCTTTCCGTATGGGAACCAAGGGCCTGATTCCGATGTTCTCATTTCAGAACAAAAAGCGAACAATAGGAGTCTCACATGTCGTCGAGAAACCCAGCCTCCCACCACGGCCCTCATAAGCGTAAGCACGCGGCAGAGACTGATAATCCAAAGGTCAATCCAGATGCCACGGGCAACCGGGTCAAAGATCCGGAAGATTGGGTGACGGGTCACGAACCCATGACGGAGGCCCAAGCGTCCTACCTTAAAACCCTCTCCGAGCAGGCGCATGATCCGAAGGCCTTCGACCCTGACCTCGACAAGGCCGAGGCGTCGAAGCGCATCGATCAGCTCAAGAAGGGCAAGGGCCACTGAGCTTCTCCGGACCAATCTGACCCGCATGGCGTCGCGATTTGCAGGCCCGGCCCTTTGAAAAGGCCGGGCCATTACCACATAAAGGTCTGGAGCGTCGTGCTCCTTTGGGATGAAAACGAAACGATGATGAAATTTGCTTCTCGCCGAAGCCGCGTCATGGTCGCTCTGGCTGCCGCCTTGGTTCTGGCCGGCAGCGCCGCCGAAGCACGCGTCGGCGGCGGACGAGGCAGCTTCGGATCGCGCGGCGCGCGCACCTATACGCCTCCTCCGGCAACCCGAACGGCGCCTGAGGCTGCTGCGCCCATTCAGCGCTCGCAGACTCCGAACCAGGGCCCGACCTACAACAATCCGGGTCTGCAGGGCCCGAACGTGGCGCAGCCGCGCCGCTTCGGCTTCGGTACGGGCCTGATGGCCGGCCTCTTCGGCGCGGGCCTGCTCGGCCTGCTCATGGGCAACGGCTTCTTCGGCGGTCTCGCAGGTCTGGCCTCGGTCGTGGGGCTTCTGCTCCAGATCGGCCTGATCGTGCTGCTGATCTCGTTCGCCATGAAGTGGTTCCGCCGGCGTGAGGCACCGTCCTATGCGGGTCCGCAGGGCTATCAGCGAACTACGGCAGGCGGCAGCGTGCCTCCGAGCGGCGGTCGCCCTATGGCGAGTGGCTTAGGCGGTTTGGCTGGTGGCGCTCTTGGCGGTGCATTGGGCGGCATGAACCAATATCGTCGCCGCACCGATGTGCGCGATGAGATCGGCATCGGCGAGCAGGATTACGCAGGCTTCGAGCGCTCGCTTGTCGAGTTGCAGGATGCCTATTCGCGTCAGGATATCGAAAAACTCTGGACATTGGCCACGCCTGAAATGGCGGGCTACATCCAGGAGGAGCTCAACGACAACGCTGCGCGCGGTGTCGTGAACAAGGTCTCGAACGTACGCCTGCTTCAGGGTGATCTCTCCGAAGCCTGGCGTGAGGGCGCGACGGAATATGCGACCGTTGCCATGCGCTTCTCGCTAATCGACGTCCTGACCGACAAGGCGACTGGCCGGGTGTTGGAGGGTGATCCCACGAAACCTGAGGAAGCCCGGGAGGTGTGGACCTTCCGTCGCGTCCAGGGCGGTCCGTGGAAGATCTCCGCGATCCAGCAGGCGTAAGCTTTGATACTGATCGACATCAAAGCGGCCGGTGCGAACCGGCCGCTTTTCGTTTCACGATCGCGAGACGATCATTCTGCCGCCTGGCGGCGACCGGCGTGAGACCCTTCGCGGATCTCCTCGACGATCTTGCTCACGAAGGCGTCGAGATCGCCTGGATTGCGGCTCGTGATCACGCCTTGATCTGTCACGACTGTCTCATCGCGCCACTGGCCGCCGGCGTTCATCACGTCCGTCTTGATGGAGTGATAGGAGGTGCATTGCTTGCCCTTGATGATGCCTGCTTCGACAAGCAGCCACGGCGCGTGGCAGATGGCGGCAATCACTTTGCCGGATGAGTAGAAGGCGCGGATGATCTCGATGGCTTTCGGCTCAACGCGCAGCTTGTCGGGGTTGATCTGTCCACCGGGCAGCACGAGCGCATCGTAGGCGGACGCATCGATCGTCTCGATATCTTTGTCGACCGTCACGCTCTTGCCCCAATCCTTCTCGTCCCACCCGCGGATCTCATCCGGCTTCATGCGTGACCGAGGCGCTGCGACTTCAACCGTTGCCCCTGCTTCCGAGAGCTTTTTCTGCGGCACCATGAGCTCTGACTGCTCGAAACCATCCGTCGCCATAATGAGGATCTTGGCCTGTTGTATGTCAGGCATGACGCTCTCCATCGTTTTGTAGCGGACGCCGGTGGAACGGGTGAAGAGGGCAGGGGTTCCGAAAGCCATTCGCATGCGGAACCTGACCTGCATGGCCTTGTTGACCCAATCACGAACAATTCAAGAAGGATGCAAAGGATGGCCAATCCAGGCGCTCCCACGAACGAACCACTGCCCGGCGGAAACATTCCGAGCGAGGTGCCGCCCGGCACGGATCCTGACGATCTGCCGGATACGGGGCCGACAGGTCCGCGCACGCCTTACCCCGTAAACGATCCGGGGATCACCGATCCGAGAGGACCCGGCTCCGAACCTGATTACCTGCCCGGCAATCCGACAGGTCCGGGAACACGGTTCTGATCCTTGAGCATCGGACCCAAAAGTTCAAATCCACTTTTCACGTCCGATGCTGTAGCGAATAACCGCGTCCACTTGTCCGCACGTGCGCTAGCGGAGTTAGATTTCGAGAATGGCGTAGGATTTCCCTCCTGGCTTCTCGATGTGCTTGGCCACGTTGTAGACCGGCTGCCCTCCAGGCGTGCGTCCTTCGAAGCGGCCGCGATGCGCGTGGCCGTGCACGATGGCGCTCACCTTGAAGCGGTCGATGGTCTCGGCCAGCCGTGAGGAGCCGAGGAAGGGATAGATCTCAAGCGGCTCGCTTTCAATGGTGTCAACGACAGGCGCATAGTGGAGAATGACGACGGATCGCTTGGCTTTGACATGCCGCATGGCATTCTCGAGTCGCAATGTCTCGTTCATGGTCTCGTTGACGAACTGCTTCATGGCAGGCTCGCCGAAGTAGCCCAGCATGCGTCGTCCGAAACCGCCGGCAAATCCCTTCACGCCGACGAAGCCGACGCCGTCGATCTCGACGGATTGCCCGTCGAGCAGTTTCATGCCCGCGTCGCGAAGAATATGCGCCACCTGTTCATGGGCTCCGCACTCGTAATCGTGGTTGCCGAGCACGCCGACAACGGGGATCGAGCAAGCCTTGAGGTCCTGCGCGAGGAGCTCCGCTTCCTTCGGCTTGCCGAGATCCGTCAGGTCGCCGGCAAGGACGAGGACATCCGCCTCTCGCGAGATTTCGCCAAACAATTCGCGGTAGCATTCCGCATTGTCTTCACGCACGTGAAGATCGCCCATGGCCGCGATCTTCAAGGTCTTCTCAATTTCACTCATTCCGCCATTCACCTTCGCCGCCGACATCGGCGAAGCCCCATTGCTTCACGTCAATTTCATAGTCGATGCGGGAGAACATCCGCCCGCGGCACACCTTCATCTGCGGCGGCGGGAGGTCGAGCTGCTTTGCAAGCCTGTCGAGCAGTTCGTCCATGACCCAGCGCGGAACCTTGTCACGCTCGGACGGATAGATCCAACGGAAGTTGAGCAGGTGCATAAGCAGCACTTCCCAATGCACTTCCATGTAGGCGAGCAGGCCATGCCAGTCGATCTGATCATGAGCCTTGAGGATGGTGTGCGCCACATCTGCACCATCATAGCGGTGACGAAGCTGAATGAAGCACTTGGACCAGACGAGTTCCGTCGGTCCTACGATGCGGACAGACGAGCCGAACACTTCGATTTGCCGCGCGTGCTCGAACCATTGATCGCCAATGGGCATCGTGCCGTTCGAGGAGGCGAAGATCACATCGAAGAAATACTGCCCCTTGAAAACTTTGCCGAGCCAGCGGTCATCCTCGATCTCGACGGAATATCCAAGATTCTTGAAATGCGATAGCACGCGCGTGTAGTCGCCCGCCTTGCAGAAAATGTCGAGATCCTTCGTCGGGCGCGTGATGCCGGTATAGGCCGAGAGAGCATAGGTGCCGGCGAGCAGGAAGGGTAGGCCGAGTTGGTTCAGCTCCCGCAGAGCCTCGGCGTAGAACGCCTCGGACTCCGGGTATTTCAGCGTCGGCTCTGCCTTGGCATCCATGATCGGGACGCTCTGGGGAGGATGGGAGGTAAGGTTTGGGTCGTGAGCTGCCATAGGCTTTGTCCAAAGCGGAGCCGATGATGACCCGCGTTCGACAACCGTATGGCCGTAATGAAGTTCCGCAGCGGCTCAGCTTAAGCTGAGAGAGCTCGGATGTTCCCGTGAGCATGCCCGCATCACGATGGACATCGATGTGGCTAATGATCCCCGTGAGAAGTGCGGACGTCCCTCGGGCTGTTGAGGATCTCCAGCAGGCTTGTGGCGATGTGCCGGGCCTCGTCATCCTTGAGACGCAATAAGAAAGGCGGCAGCATACCGGCCTGCAGACCCACCACCGCCAGTCCATGCTCATCCGTGCCGACATCGATGGTTGAGGACGTGACCTCCACCAGTTCTTCCGGGGCGTCATCGCCTGTCTCGCCGCCTTCGCCGATAGCAATGAGGAGTTGGCTCAGGGCCTTGACGAGCGAGCGGGCGGCATGCGGGTCCATGACGACCGCGGTTGATTGTTCGCCCTTCTGGAAGGCGAGCTGGATGTTGTCGCCCTCGAGCGTAACGGAAATACCTGCCATTGCTTGTCCTCATCCTTCCCAATGGCATATGGGGTCGCGCGCATTCGGGAAAAGGTAAGGTCTTGGTACGACAGATGCGCCCCGTCCCCAAGAGGTAGAGGCGCATCTATGTTGGCAGCGGTCAGCTTTTCAGGGGAAATCCTCCCCTGAAAAGCTGGAAGTCAGGTGCTGCTCTTGCGCCCCGAGGACCCGCCTTCACCTGTTCCTGTCGTGCTCATTTCAGGCCGCCCGACCGTTCCGGCCCCTGCTGCGCCCGTGCCGGAAAGTATGCTGCCGCCCATGCCCATGTCGGCATATTGCTGGACGCGCAGGTTGTTCTGCACATGCGTGACGCCCGAGACGGTTTCCGCGATGTCCTCCGCATGACGCTTCTCGAAGCGGCTGTTCACCGTACCGCTCAAGGTAACCTCGCGATTGGACACCGACACCTCGATCTCGGAAGCATCGATATGGGGATCGTCGGTCAGGCGATCGTTCACGTCTTCCATGATCCGCGCGTCGGAGCGCTGATAGCCTTTCGGGCCGCGGCCGCGATGGTGGCTCGCCCGGCGCACATCCTGCTCGCGGCGGCGTTCGGCTTCCTCATCGCCGAACCAGGAGCGAACCTCGTCTCCGGCGCGCTCGAAGAAGCCTCTGTCCTCATTGTAATCCCGAGAGCCCCGGCCGAAGCTGGCGGAGCTGAAGCGGTCTTGGTCGCGGCCATAGGAGCCGACGGCGCGGGGACGATAGCCCCGGTCACGGTCCCAGGTTCTGTCGGAGCTGAAGATGGATGAAGGATCGTAGTCACGGTCCCCGCCGACGACATCCCGCCAGTCGCGGGCCGAGCCGCCCGTGCCATAGCCCGCAGAATCCCCGTAATCGCGCCTGGGCGTCCTTTCGTAGCCGGGATCACGGCTGCGGTCGGGGTCGTAGCCGGCGCGTTCATTGCCGAAGCCTCGACGGGCAATGTAACCATCATCGTCGCGATAGCGATTATTAGCCATGGGAGCGCTCCTTCCATTGTTTTGGGGATAGGCCCGCCATTGGGCGAAAGCCTTGCTCCATCAACGTGAGGCCGCACGAGCCGTTCCTCTCGGTGCATCCTGAAAGGCCGCGCTTGAACGCCTTCGCCGGGATCGCATTGACGGGGTGGTTCAATCATCCGAAGCCGAGGTTCCCATGGCGGATCTATCAGGTTTGAGCGACGAGGCTTTGGCGGTTTTCGCCTTTGCGGCCTATCACCAGCTCTCCAGCGGCCAGATGGTGAGAAGCGTGGTCCGGCGCGACGGAGCAGGTCACAAGGCCAGCGACAAGGCCGTTTCCGAGTTGCAGGGCAGAGGCCTCATCGAGGCCGACTGAGAAGAGATCCGCTTCACGAGCGAGGGGGAAAAGGTCCTCCAAGCTCTTGTCTCAGGCTTCAGGGGCGCGGGGACTACCTAACATGGCTTTGCCGTCCTGCCTTGCAATTGCCCTATCCTTACCCTACCTTTCCGTCATCGACATTTGGCCGGACGACTGGGCTACTTCGCTTTGGCACTGCCGGGCGCACGTTCCTTCTCTCTACCAATATCGACTAACGGGCGAATTGGCCTCGAGCCCCCGCCCACGTGCAAGCGACAGTGAAAGGATTTCCCATGGAACAGGGAACCGTGAAGTGGTATAATGAAACCAAGGGTTATGGTTTCATCCAGCCCGACAACGGCGGCAAGGACGTGTTCGTGCATGCGACGGCGCTTGAGCGCGCCGGTATGCGCGGTCTGCGCGAAGGTCAGAAGATCTCCTACGAGCTTCAGACTGACCAGCGCACCGGCCGTACCTCTGCAGTGAATCTGCAGAACGCGTAAGGTTTGATACTTGAGAGCGTGCCGGGCACGCTCTCTTGCCTATCGGCCGTTCCGCTTGAGGGGCGGCTTTTTTGTTATGAGAAAGGCTTTGCATGGCAAAGGAAGAACTGATCACCTTCGAAGGACTTGTGACCGAAATTCTGCCGGATGCGCGCTACCGCGTGCAGCTCGACAATGGCCATGAGGTCATCGCTTACACGGCCGGCAAGATGAAGAAGAACCGCATCAAGACCCTCGCGGGTGACCGCGTCACGGTCGAGATGTCGCCCTACGATCTCGAAAAGGGCCGGCTCATCTTCCGCCACAAGGATTCGGGTGCATCGTCCGGCCCGCGTCCGCCGCAGCGTGGCGGCCAGCAGTTCCGGCGCCGGTAAGCCGATTGCGCGTACTTTAAGCGGCGCAATTCCTGTCCATCATTCGATGAATGAAAGCCCGGGAGCGGTCTTCCGCTTCGCCGGGCTTTGGCGTTTGAGGTCGACGGTGATCAGGCGACCGCGTGCATGACCGAGAGAGTGACGCGATCGGGGCCGATATCCTCATCCATGTCTTCGAAGTGCATGAGCTCTGCGAGGCGATTGCGCGCACGGTTCACGCGGCTCTTGATCGTACCCACCGCGCAGCCGCAGATCTCCGCCGCCTGCTCGTAGGAGAATCCCGATGCGCCGACCAGCAGCAGCGCCTCGCGTTGATCATGCGGCAGACGCGCGAGAGCCTTCTGCAGATCCTCGAAATCGAGGTGGGGTATCTGATCCGGCTGCACCGAGAGGGCGGCTGCGTACTTTCCGTCCGCATCCTCCACCTCGCGCCGCCGCTTGCGGTACTCGGAGTGGAAGAGATTGCGCAGGATGGTGAAGAGCCATGCCTGCATGTTGGTGCCGGGTTGGAAGCGATCGATATTGGCGATTGCCCGCATCAATGTTTCCTGCACGAGATCGTCCGCGCGGTCCACGTTGTTCGTCAGAGAAATGGCGAAGGCGCGCAGGTTGGGCGTTGCCTTGAGCATGGAATCGCGAAGATCGGTATCGATGCTCATGATTGCTGTTTCTCCGGCTTCCGCTCGTCCAAACGATTGATGATCTCGATGAAGCGATCCGGAACCGGCTGCTCGCCGAGCGCCAGCGTTTCGTAAAATTGACGCAGACGCTGACCGAGCTGGGCCTGAACCGAACGGCTAAGCGCTGGTGACGAAGATTTTCTGAGGCCCGGAACAGGCTCTGGATCGTAATGAGGCATGTGATTTGGATTCTTTTTCTGCATCGGGTCGTCCTGGTCCGTAGAGAGCGGCGACCTCCCGCAGGGGTCGCGCTACACGGCGGCACCCAATCGCCGTGAGGGTAACGCCAAGCCATCTTGATCGTTCCGTTACGGCAAAGATTCATTCCGGACGCTTTCATAAGGCGTTTGGGAACCAAATTGTTACAGCCAAGTTTCCCTGCAACAGCTCAGTTCCGGCTGAGGAATGCTGATCCTGTCTTGTGGATCGTCCATGCAGGAAGAAGTGCTCCTCCAGCCGAAGCCAAAATGGAGGCACTCATGGCCGTCAGCACCATCTTGCTTATCCTTGTCATTCTCCTGCTCATCGGCGCTGTGCCGGCGTGGCCCTACAGCCGCGGCTGGGGCTACGGTCCAAGCGGTCTTCTCGGCGTAATCCTGCTGATCCTGATCATCCTGCTGCTGATGGGAAGGCTCTGACGGGAACCGGACACGGTGAAAAAGGAAAGGCGGCCTTCAAGCCGCCCTTTGCCTTTGGGCTAGAGCATCGGATCCAAAAGTGGGATGCACTTCTGGGATTGATCCGATGCTCCCTTTTTGGAATCGCGCATCGTTGAGTGCGGAAAACCGGATCCACTTTTCGCTGACGCGGACCTTCGGTTCCGCACGATGCGCTAAGATCTGCTCTGGCGTCAGGGTTGCTGCTCAGCTCGTGCGCATCCGCACATCCTCGTCGGCAAATGCATCATAGTTTCATTGCCGTCGCTGGCATTCAGGAGCTTGCCTCTTGAGGGATGCAGGCCCCTTGAATGGCACGGCCGACTTTCATCAAGCCATTGTGCTGAGAAAGCCCCCCGTCATCTGTTATCCCCTTAGCGAATGACGGGGGAAGCTCCTCAACGTCCCTTCCGTCCACCCTTGTATTTCGGCTTCTGTCCCGCAAAGCCCTGTGTCGAACGGCCCGTCGGACGTTCGCGGAAGTTCAGCGGTATTTCGCGATCCGTGCCTGGGCCCATCTCGTCGAGGCCAGGCTTGCGGATGCGCGTGCCTTCATCCGAGCGACCCTTGCCGAGCGGGCCGTAAGCATCCGAATCCTCGTCACCTTCGCTCGCGCCTTCCCCTGAAGGCGGCAGTCCCTTCGGTGGCAGGTTGGCATTGCGGCCATATTTGCGCGAGCCGCCATACTTGCCGGCATCGCGCTCCACATCGCTCTGGCGCGCCATGGGGTCGTCGCTGATGGCAAGCTCCGTGGCCTGCAGGCGCTTGAGTTCGTCGCGCAGGCGCGCGGCTTCCTCGAACTCCAGGTTCGCGGCGGCTTCGCGCATGCGCTTTTCCATATCCGCGATCACGGCCTTGAGGTTGTGGCCCACGGTCTTGTCAGCGAGACCTGTATCGACGGAAACATGATCGCGCTCATAGACGCTTTCCAGAATGTCCGCGATGTTCTTCTTCACACTCTGCGGCGTGATGCCGTGCTCGGCGTTATAGGCGAGTTGCTTCTCGCGGCGGCGGTTGGTTTCCGCAATCGCGCGCTCCATGGAGCCCGTAATCTGATCCGCGTAAAGGATCGCCTTGCCTTCCACGTTGCGCGCTGCGCGGCCGATGGTCTGCACGAGCGAGGTCTCAGATCGCAGGAAGCCTTCCTTGTCCGCATCGAGAATAGCGACGAGCGCGCATTCCGGAATGTCCAAACCTTCGCGCAGCAGGTTGATGCCGATGAGCACGTCGAAGGCGCCAAGGCGCAGGTCGCGGATGATCTCGATGCGCTCCAGCGTGTCGATGTCCGAGTGCATGTAGCGCACGCGCACGCCGTTCTCGTGGAGATATTCCGTGAGGTCTTCCGCCATGCGCTTGGTGAGCGTGGTGACGAGGGTGCGGTAGCCTTTCGCGGAGAGCTCCTTCACCTCGTGCAGCAGATCGTCCACCTGCGAACGGGCGGGGCGGATCTCCACCACCGGGTCGACGAGGCCCGTCGGGCGAATGACCTGCTCGACGAAGACGCCGCCGGTCTGCTCCATCTCCCATTTGCCGGGGGTCGCCGACACATGGATCGATTGCGGGCGCATGGCATCCCACTCCTCGAAGCGCAGGGGGCGGTTGTCGAGGCAGGAGGGGAGGCGGAAGCCGTATTCAGCGAGCGTCGCCTTGCGGCGGAAGTCGCCGCGATACATGCCGCCAATCTGCGGCACGGTGACGTGACTCTCGTCGGTGAAGACAAGCGCGTTGTCGGGAAGATATTCGAACAGGGTCGGCGGGGGCTCGCCGGGCTTGCGGCCGGTGAGATAGCGCGAATAGTTCTCGATGCCGTTGCACACGCCGGTGGCCTCGATCATCTCGAGGTCGAACTGCGTGCGCTGCTCCAGCCGCTGCGCTTCGAGCAGGCGGCCCATGCGGGCAAGCTCCTGCAGACGGTGCTGCAGCTCTTCCTGAATACCCTTCACGGCCTGCTGCAAGGTCGGGCGCGGCGTGACATAGTGCGAGTTCGCGTAGACCTTCACAAAGGAAAGATCGTTGGTCTTCTTGCCGGTGAGCGGATCGAACTCGACGATGCTCTCGATCTCATCGCCGAAGAGGCCGATGCGCCAGGCGCAGTCTTCCAAGTGGGCCGGGAAGAGTTCAATGACATCGCCGCGCACACGGAACGTGCCGCGCGCGAAATCGCTCTGGATGCGCTTGTACTGCAACGCCACGAGATCCGCGATGAGCTGGCGCTGTTCGATGCGCTCGCCCACCTTCACGGAGAAGGTCATGGCGGTATAGGTTTCCACCGAGCCGATACCGTAGATGCACGATACCGACGCCACGATGATCACGTCGTCGCGTTCGAGCAACGCACGCGTCGCCGAGTGGCGCATGCGGTCGATCTGCTCGTTGATGGAGCTTTCCTTCTCGATGAAGGTGTCCGAACGTGGAACGTAGGCTTCCGGCTGGTAGTAGTCGTAGTACGAGACGAAATATTCCACCGCGTTGTCGGGGAAGAACGACTTGAACTCGCCGTAGAGCTGAGCGGCCAGCGTCTTGTTGGGCGCGAGGATGAGCGCGGGGCGCTGCGTCTCCTCGATCACCTTCGCCATGGTAAAGGTCTTGCCCGAGCCGGTGACGCCGAGCAGCACTTGGTCGCGCTCGGCGCGCCGCACGCCGTCCACGAGTTCGCGGATCGCCTGCGGCTGGTCGCCGGAAGGCGTGAAATCGGACTTGATCTTGAACGGAATGCCGCCTTCCGATTTCTCGGGGCGGGGCGGGCGATGAGGCACCCAGGGCTTGCCGTTCTTGAAGCGCGGATCGCCTTCGGTCAGCAGCTTCGTGAGCGCATCGACCGTGGCCGTGACGCCGGAGCCAGGCGCGAGGTCTCCCAGCTCGTCCGCCACATCCGGCCCATCGTCAGGCCCTTTGAGGCCTAGCTTCTTGGCCAGCGCCGGATCGACATCCGTAATGTCGCCGTGGATGAAGGTTTCCTGAGCGCGCTCGGCAAAACCCTCGGCCGCCTCCCGTTCCCGGTTGACGGCGGGATTCAAGAGATCGGCCAGATACGGATCCAGCGGCTTGAGCTCAGGTTTGGACGCCTTCCCGGTGGAAAGCTTGGGCTTCTTGGGTGACTTGGCCATAGAACGAATATGGTACAAAAGAGTGAAGATTGAAAGGGTCGGGGATCTCTTCCTGACCGTCATCCACCCGTCATGAGACTGACGCAGAACAGCCCCGCCAGGCTCAACCATGTCGCGGGGATATCATGAACCGTTCTCTCGTTGTCGGCTCGCTTGCCGCCATCCTTCTGTCGGGTACTGCTCTTAACGCATCAGCCGCCGAATATTTCGATCGCATCGCCAGCTTCCCGATCACAGCCAATCTGCCGCCGGCCGATGCCGATCAGAAGGCCGAGACCGTGGCCGAGATCGTCTCAGCGAGCGAGGACGGCAAGCTCCTGATTTATACCGATAGCCCGCGCAAGGCGCTGGGCTTCATCGACATCGCCGATCCTGCCCAGCTTAAGGCGGGCGGATCGATTCCCGTTGGCGGCGAGCCGACTTCGGTGAAGGTGGTGGGTGGAACCGCCTACGTGGCTGTGAACACCTCCGAGAGCTTCACCAATCCCAGCGGCAAGCTCGTGTCGGTTGATCTGGCGAGCCGGAAGGTTTCCGCCGAATGTGCGCTCCCCGGACAGCCGGACTCGGTTGCAGAGAATGCCGGGATCCTCGCCATCGCCATCGAGAACGAGCGCAACGAGGAGGTCAATGAAGGGGCGCTGCCGCAACTGCCGGCCGGGGCGCTGGTGGTTGCCTCGCTCAATGGCGACAAGCTGGAATGCGCGGCTCTCAGGACCGTCGATATGACCGGCCTTGCGACTGTTGCGGGCGAGGACCCGGAGCCCGAATTCGTCGACGTGTCGAGCGAAGGCAAGGTCGTCGTGACCCTGCAGGAGAACAACCACCTCGTTGTGGTGGACGGAAAGACCGGTAGGGTCGAGACGCACTTCTCCGCAGGCAAGGTGGATCTGAAGAACATCGACACCAAGAAGGATGGCAAGATCGATCTGGGCGGCTCGCAGGACAGCGCTCCTCGTGAGCCCGACACTGTGCGCTGGCTCGACGCGAACCGTTTCGTGACAGCCAACGAAGGCGACTGGAAGGGCGGCTCGCGCGGCTTCACCATCTTCAACAAGGATGGCTCGGTCGCCTACGAATCCGGCGCGAGCCTGGAGCACGAGATCGTGTCGCTCGGCCACTATCCTGAGAAACGCAACAAGAAGGGCGCAGAAATCGAAGGCGTGGAAACGGCCCGCTACGGCAACGACCGGCTGATCTTCGTCGGCTCCGAGCGCGCTTCCGTCGTGGCCGTTTATCGTGACACGGGCGCGGCACCTGAACTGCTGCAGGTCCTGCCGACGGGCATCGGACCCGAAGGCTTGCTCGCCATTTCCTCCCGCAACCTGTTCGTCGCGACGAGCGAAACCGATCTGCACGGCGACGGCGGCGCCGCCCCGCACGTGATGATCTATCAGCGCGCGGAGCGTGCGGCTCCTGCTTATCCGACCATCCGCTCGATCAAGAACAATGATGGCCTGCCGATTGCTTGGGGTGCGTTGTCCGGCATCGCGGCTGACAAGGCGCAGGCTGGCAAGCTCTATGCCGTGACCGATAGTGCCTATGCCGGTGCACCCCGCATCCTCACTATCGATGCGACGAAGAGGCCCGCGCTGATTACCGGTGAAGTGCTCGTGACGCGCAGCGGACAGGCTGCGGAAAAGCTCGACCTGGAAGGCATCGCCGTTTCCAGCGACGGCGGCTTCTGGCTCGCCTCCGAAGGCAATCCCGAGAAGGGACTCAAGAACCTCCTGGTCAAGGTTGATGCTAAAGGCGTGGTCCAGGAGGAGATCGCCCTTCCGGCAAACATTGAAGAAGGCGCCAAGAACTATGGATATGAGGGCGTCACCGTCATGGGCTCCGGCAACAGCGAGATCGTGTGGCTTGCCGTGCAGCGTGAATGGGCGAATGACGGCAAGGGCGCGGTGAAGCTCCTGGCCTATAAGCCTTCCGACAAGAGCTGGGGCGCTGTGCGCTATCCTCTCGACAAGACGGAGACGGGCTGGATCGGCCTTTCCGAGATCACGGCCGCGGGCGATCGTGTGATCATCATCGAGCGCGACAACCAGATCGCCGGGAGGGCGAAGGTGAAGAAGCTCTACTCGGTTGCGGCTTCCGACATGAAGCCGGTGGCCCTCGGTGGGGAGCTGCCGCTGGTGAAAAAGACCGAACTGCGCGACCTGCTGAGCGATCTTAAAGCGGCGAAAGGCTACGTGCTCGACAAGGTGGAGAGCTTCGCCATCGACGCTGCGGGAGATGCCTACATCATCACGGACAATGATGGCGTGGACAACTCGTCCGGCGAGACGCAGTTCATCAGGCTCGGAAAGCTCTGAGCGACTGCTGTAACGGCTTGAAAGAATGCGAAAGGGCTGCTCCCGAGCAGCCCTTGTTCGTTTTAGGCCGTGTGCTTCTGAGCCCTCTTAATACCCCGCAGCGCCTTCACCAATGGCACGGCCACGAAGTGGATGAGCGGGATCAGCACAGCGCCCAGGACGAGACCGAAGACGCCCGAACCTGCTGCCGTGACCAGCCATTCCACGGCGCCGCTCAAGGCGGGGACAGCATGAGCTGCTGCAACCGCAATATCGTGGATTGCGTGACCGAGCCAGCTGAAGCCGTAGCCTTCGAGCCCATGAATGATGATGCCGCCGCCGACCCAGATCATCGCAGCCGTGCCTACGATCCCGAGGATGCGCAGGAGCACCGGCATGGCGCGCACGAGGCCGCGCCCGAAGCCGCGCGTGAGGGGAGCCAGAGCCCTGTCGGCCGAGGAGGGGACAATCCCATTGCGCCGCATGAGCCTTGAGATGGGGCGGTCATTGGTAGCCAGTGCGACGCCCGCGTCGTCCGCCTTCACGATCAGCGCCACGCCACCATAGACCAGCCCCGTGATGCCGATGCCGACTGCTGCGAGCACAAAGGCCTGCATCGTCGTCGAGGCCCCGGAGACGGTACCGAGCGTGATTGCCATGATCTCGGCGGAGAGAATGAAGTCGGTCTTGATCGCGCCGTTGACCTTCTCGTCCTCAACACTCTGGGCCGTCTGCACCGCTTCGCCGAGAGCGGCCTCATGCTGATGCGCACGGTGAGGGAAGAGCGCCTCGAAGACCTTCTCCGAACCCTCATAGCAAAGATAGGCACCGCCGATCATCAGCAGCGGCGTGATGGCCCAGGGCGCGAGGAAACTCAGGAGCAGTGCTGCCGGCAGCAGATAGATCAGCTTGTTCTTGAGAGAGCCCCAAGCGATCCTGCCGACGATCGGCAATTCGCGCGCGGCCGCAAAGCCCACCACGTAGCGCGGCGTGACCGCCGCATCGTCGATCACCACCCCCGCTGCCTTTGCACCCGCCTTGGCCGCCTGAGCCCCCACGTCATCCAGGGAGGCTGCGGCCACCTTGGCCAAACCGACAATGTCGTCCAAGAGGGCGATCAGGCCGATGCTCATGAGGGCTCCTGTCGAAAGGGAAGCGGAAGAGGGTCAGAATGTTCGGGAACAGCTAAACCGCTTCTCCCGGTTTCGACAACGCCCGAGGTGCAATTTCGGTGCAAAGACAATCAGGGCTTCGTTCTTGAGCCTGCGTGCATAAGGCACTCATTGGCCTTTGTAGAACCGACGCATGAAAGGGGCGGCTTTCGCCGTGGAAAGCCGCCGCCTGAGGAAAGCAACGCATGAAGCGTAAGGGTCTAAGGATCAGCCTGGCAGCAGCACCGTGTCCATCACATGGATCACGCCGTTCGACTGCATGACGTCGGAGATCATGATCACAGACGTCGGTCCTTCCTGTTTTGGATGCTCAGCCCGTTGTCGGAGGGACCATGACCGGATGCAGGAGAGGAGAAAAAATTTTCAGGAAAAGGTTCTAGGAGGGTCAAGCTGAGAAGACCGTCGGCCCTCTCAGGTAAAGTTCGACGCGATCAAGCTCAACCTTGGTGTCAGGTGTCTCTTCTGGCTGCACATTCAAAACCGGTGTGCTCTCCGGCACAGAAACGACCGGAGCCTCCGTGTCATGATTGAGCACTTCGCGGATGGTCTGCAGAGCCTTGTCCTGCTTCTTCTCTTCAGGGCTTTCGTCAGGATTGCGCGGAGTCATGGTGTCCTCCTTAGGCAGTCGGCGGGAGTGTTTGCTCAATCCGTGTCGCAAATAGGGCACCGTCACAGTGCCATCGATGCTGTGCCTTTCATGACGACAGGATCCGTCGACATTCCTCTCGGCGAACCAATCAGGGGCCCGACGGAGATCGCAAAGAGTTGATCCGAATGCGGGTGGGGCATGTTCTGCATATTGAGCAGAACTGTCCTGGCAGCGTGGATCATGCCCACGGAAACAGGCGCGCCGGCCGGGTTCGGAAACGCCCAGACCTGGATGGAGTAGGTGTGTTGGAACCTGCAAATCGCCGCTCAGGCGCAACTGCGACCCATGGCGTTGAGGCCCTCATCGAGAAGATCCGCAAGGTTCGGGATGCCGATGAGCCAGTCGGCGGTGGAGAGCGAGCTGGCTTCCTCCCGCTCGCGGGCCAGGCGGACGGCATCCCCCCATTCCTCGGGTTCCATATCGCCCCGGCCGATATAGACGAGAGCGATCAGATCCGCGCGCTCATCATCGTTGAGGCCTGCAATCACGTCTCGAAGCTCCGCTTCCGTGGCATCATCAGGCGAGGAGGTGAGAGCGTCGATAGCGCCATCGTCGATGGGGTTCGAGCCCGAGGCCGGATCGGTGGGGCCCTCTTTCACGTCAATGGCCCTGACACGGAGAATGAGTTCGCAGACCTTGTCGAGCGCGATATCCATCGAAGTCCTCTTGAGCATCTTTGCTGAATTCTGTGACAGGAAAACCCTCAAGACGGCTTTCGGTTCGGTGAGCGGCCAGGCTTTCGGCGCTACGGAAGCCAACCGTATCGTTCAGCAGAGGGGCAGGGGTGAAAACGCACTCAGCCCCACCCAGACGCACTTGCCACGGCAAGAAGAACATTATTTCATGGTCCAGATGGAGACGGGTTCTCAAGGAGAGAGAGATGAGTTTTGAAACGCGAGGCCTGAAGGCATTGATTGCCTCCATGGCATTGGCCATCGGGCTCTCCAGCGCTGGCCTGGCTCAGCCTTCCTCCGCCAGCCGCCTTGCCCCGTCCCAGCCAGGGACTGATGTTTACATTCTCTCCTTTGGCCTATGGGGGCCGCAGAGCGTTTTCGAGAGTGAAGCAAAAGGGGCAGCCCGCGTGCTTGAGGCGAGCCTGAAGAGCAAAGGCCGCACCATTGTGGGCTTCAACAGCAAGCGCAGCGCAGGCGCGACGCCGCAGACGATCCGCAATGCCATACAGACCGTCGGTCGGGTGATCGACCCTGACGACGTGCTGGTGTTCTTTCTCACGTCCCATGGCAGTACGGATGGTGCTGCCATTGTGACTCGAGACGATCATAATGTGATTACTCCCGACAACGTTCAGCACCTGCTGCAGGAAAGCCGCGCGCGTTATCGCGTCGTGATCGTCTCCGCCTGCTATTCTGGCGTCTTTGCGAGGAAGCTCGCGGATGAGCGCACGCTCGTCATCACGGCGGCATCTGCCGACAGGTCTTCGTTCGGATGCAGGGATGGGGCGACCTGGACCTATTTCGGCGATGCTTTCTTCAACAAGGCCATGCGCGGCGAGAGACGCCTCGATATCGCTTTCGAGAAGGCGCGTCTCCTCGTCACCCGGCGTGAGCAGCGTGAAGGGTTCGATCCTTCCAATCCGCAGATCGCAGGCGGTTCCGAAGTGCTGGCGCGGCTCAGCGAGCGTGAGACTGCTCCCTCGCAGCAACCATGCCGAGTGCCGCGAGCCAACGCTCAATCCGCCGCCTGTTGACTCCGAAATCCGAGCGGCCGATCTGGCTGCGGGAGTAGAGCGCCAGAGTGGAATGCCCTTCATCCAGCGCGATCACCTGCGCCACAACGGTGTCAGGATAGCGCATGAGCTTCGTGCGCACGAGAAAGCGATCCTGCTCCGCGCTCGTTTCCAACAGCGACGTGTTGGGTTGTGATAAGACCACTTCGGAAACGATGACGCGAAGGCGGGTGGCCGGCAGGGAAAACACCGGCGGCTCATCGTCAGGCTTCGCGTTCGGGCAGAAGTCCTGTGGGCAGGTGAGGGCGTCGTTCGGGGTCTTTCGCCGTGTGAGCGTCTTGAAGTCGACCGCGCCGAGATCGGGGGAGCCGAAGATCGATTGCCAGAAGCGATCGAGACCTGCCTCCCAGGCACGCCAGGGGAAAGGCTTAAGGGATGGACAGCTGTCTTCTTCGCCATGCCTCGGCCTTGATCGCTTGACACCTCGCCTCAGAAGAATAGGGCAGAGAACAGTATCTCCCAATCGTCCTGCCTCGTGATCCTCATGAATCCTCAGACCGCACCTGTTCTTCTTCTCATTGCCTCGAACGTCTTCATGACCTTTGCCTGGTATGGGCATTTGAAGTTCAAGACTTCACCTCTCTGGATCGCGGTGATGGCGTCCTGGTGCATCGCCTTCATCGAATACTGGTTCGCCGTGCCGGCCAATCGCATCGGCTCGGCGGTCTATTCGGCGGCCGAGCTGAAGACCATCCAGGAGGTCATCACGCTGGTGGTCTTCGCAGGCTTTTCGGTGCTCTACCTGAAGGAGCCGCTGAGCTGGAACCACCTCATCGGTTTCGTGCTGATTGCTTCAGGCGCAGCCTTCATCTTCCACGGGCGGTAAGCTCGCGCCTATTCCGCGGGCCTCATGCGGAGAATGCGGCCCTGCCGGGAATCCGTCAGGAGATAGACCAGGCCGTCTGGACCCTGGCGCACGTCGCGGATGCGTTCGCCCAAGTTCTGCAGCATGCGCTCCTCACCGGTCACCCTGTTTCCGTTGGTTTCGAGCCGCGAGACGAGCTTGCCGGCGAGCGCCCCTACGAGGATGCTGCCGCGCCAGGCCGGGAACTTGTCTCCCGTGTAGAAGGCCATGCCGGAGGGGGCGATGGACGGGTCCCAGTAATAGATGGGCTGTTCCATCCCGGGCTTTCGCGTGCCTTCGCCGATCTTCTGGCCGGAATAATGCACGCCGTAGGAGATCACGGGCCAGCCGTAGTTCTTGCCCTTCTGCGGAATGTTGACCTCGTCACCACCGCGTGCGCCGTGCTCGACGATCCAGAGTTCTCCTGACGTCGGATGCAGCGCAGCCGATTGAATATTGCGGTGGCCGAGAGACCAGATCTCGGCACGCGCATCCTCGCGGTTAAGGAAGGGGTTGTCGGGCGCCGGGCCGCCCGTCGGCTTGATGTGGACGATCTTGCCGAGATGATTGCTGAGGCTCTGCGCCTGATCGCGCAGATCGTTACGTTCGCCCAAGGTCACGAAGAGGTTGCCGTCGCGACCGAAGATCAGGCGTGAGCCGAAATGATAGGTGCCTGCATAGGAGGGTTCCTGGCGGAAGATGATCTGGGTGTCCTCGAGAGCCGCTCCGTCCTGGCTGAGGCGTGCGCGCGCCACGCTCGTGCCGTTCCGGCCTTCGCCCCTGTCCTCGGCAAAGCTCAGGTAGACGAGGCGATTTTGCGCAAAATTCGGATCGAGCGCCACATCGAGAAGGCCGCCCTGACCACGGGCTGAAATGCCGGGAAGACCCTTGATCGGCTCGGAGAGCTTGCCGTCCGCATCGACGATGCGCAGCCGCCCGGACCTTTCCGTCACCAGCATGCGGTTGTCGGGGAGGAAGGCGAGGCCCCACGGGTTCTGGAGATTGCGGGCGACAGTCTCGACGATCACCTCGACCCTGTCGGTGCGAAGGCGCTGCGTGTCCTGCGCGAGAGCAACCGGAGCTGCGGCAAGAGTCAGAGCGCAGGCAAGAGCAAGGCGAAGGTTTTTCATGGAAGGCTCTCCGTCAGTTCAAGGCCGAAGAGCTAACCTCTCGGCACGGGGCGTCAACCTCGCTGCCGTTCACTCACGTGTTACCTGACGGAATAGACGTGGACAGTATTGGTATCCCGTGCCGACAAAGTCTTCGTGGTCGCCAATACAGAAAGTGTGGCGAGCCCCATCAGCATGATCAATGCCAGTGAGCAGCGGCTTTGCTGGCGAAGATCCATCCGATAAGCCCGGGACGCGACATGATTTCTGGGACGGTAGGTCTTCATGGGTACTTTCCCCAGGAGGGCCAAGGTGGGTTTGGAGAAAAAACCCTTCCATTTCAGGAAAGTTCCGCCGGGTGCTGATGTCTTTCTTTCGAAGATCTTTCCAAGTGCTGTCGTTAGCATATCGTTAACCAATATTAACGCATCGGCGAGTGGAGTGCGGTAGAAGACAGAGCAATAAAATGGCCGGGACAAAACCCGGCCATCTGGCGAAAACTAAGGCCTGTCAGAGTTATTCTGCCGCAATATTGGCGGCTTTGATGATCTCGGCCCAAGTCTGAATTTCCTTGGCCAGATAAGGTTTGAAGGTCTCCGGATCGCGCACGTTCAAAGTAAAGCCGAGCTTCGTGATGCGCTCTTTCACATCCGGCTTGTTGAGGATTGCGATGATTGTGCCAGAGAGCTTGTCGAGGACGGGCTTGGGCGTGTTCACAGGGGCAAAGAAGGCAGCCCAGGATTCCGCATCTGCATTGGTGATTCCCTGTTCGCGCAAGGTGGGCACGTCGGGAGCCAGAGGATTGCGCTGCGGGCTTGCCAAGCCGATGGCGCGCATCTGGCCGGCCTGGAACTGGGAAAGCACGCTCGGCAGGGTCGAATTCGACACGTCGATGCGCCCTGCCATGAGCTCCGTCACCAGAGGGGCCGCGCCCCGGAAAGGCACGTGGGTCATCTTGATGCCTGTACGGGTCATGAACAGCTCGGTCGCCAGATGCGAGCCGGAGCCGATGCCGGTCGAGCCGTAATTGAGCTTGCCGGGGTCTTTCTTCGCCAGTTCGATCAGTTCCGGGATGGACTTCACCGGCAGGTCGTTCTTCACCACGAAGACGTGCTCAAAGGCGCCGGCGCCTGCGAGAGGTGCGAAATCCTTGACCGCGTCATAGCCCGGCTCCTTGAGCAGGAACATGTTGTTCCCGTGGGTCTGGTTGTTGCCGAAGACGATGGTGTAGCCGTCGGGCTCGGCGCGGGCGACGGCCCGGGTGCCGATGGCGCCCGAGGCGCCCGCCACGTTCTCGACGATCACGTTCTGGCCGAGGTCCTTGCCCATCTCCTCCGCCACGATCCGGGCGATCACGTCGGTCGGGCCGCCCGCCGGATAGGGCACCACCATCTTGATCACATGGTTAGGATAGGGCTGGGCAGCGGCCGCCTGGGAGAGGAGGGTGGCTCCGGCGACGAGGCCGAGAGCCATGCGGCGGGTGAGGGAAAAGGTCATGAAAAGGCGTCTCCTGAAAAACCCAGTCTAAAGGGGCTGTTTTGCTTGCTTGGACAGCTTGAGCGGATTAGGGTCCGCCCCCGTCACATTCCCTACCTAACGCCCCGACTGGAGGTTTCCCATGGGCTTTTTGTCTGACGCCCTCTCGCGCATCAAGCCGTCTGCCACGATCGTCATCACGCAGAAAGCGCGGGATCTCAAAGCCCAGGGCCGGGATGTGATCAGCCTTTCGGTCGGCGAGCCTGACTTCGATACCCCCGACAACATCAAGGAGGCGGCTATTGCCGCCATCCGCCGCGGCGAGACCAAGTACACCCCCGTCTCCGGCATCGTCCCTCTGCGCGAGGCCATTGCCCGCAAGTTCAAGCGCGAGAACGGCCTGGACTACAAGCCCTCGCAGACCATCGTCTCCACCGGCGGCAAGCACGTGATCTACAACGCGCTGCTCGCGACCCTGAATCCGGGCGACGAGGTCATCGTCCCGGCCCCGTACTGGGTGTCCTACCCTGAGATGGTGGCGCTCTGCGGCGGCACGCCGGTGTTCGTGGATTGCACGATGGAGCACAATTTCAAGCTCCAGCCGGAGCCGCTCGAGCGCGCCATCACGCCCAAAACCAAGTGGATCATCCTCAACTCGCCGTCGAACCCGACCGGTGCGGCCTATTCTTACGCCGAGATGAAGGCGATCACCGACGTGCTGATGCGCCATCCGCATGTATGGGTGCTCACCGACGACATGTACGAGCATCTGACCTACGGCGATTTCGAATTCGCGACGCCGGCCCAGGTCGAGCCGAACCTCTATGAGCGCACGCTCACCATGAACGGTGTCTCCAAGGCCTATGCCATGACCGGCTGGCGTATCGGCTACGCTGCTGGCCCCGAGCACCTCATCAAGGCCATGGACTTCGTGCAGGGGCAGCAGACCTCCGGCACGAGCGCGATCTCCCAGTGGGCAGCCGTCGAGGCGCTCGATGGTCCGCAGGATCACCTGACGCGCTTCAGACGAGCCTTCGAGGAGCGCCGCGACCTCGTGGTTTCCATGCTGAACCAGACGAAGTACCTGAAGTGCCCGATGCCGGAAGGCGCCTTCTACGTCTACCCGTCCTGCGCCGAGGCCATCGGCAAGACCACCCCGTCAGGCAAGGTCATCAAGACGGACGAGGACTTCGTCTCCGAGCTTCTGGAGACTGAGGGCGTGGCCGCCGTGCATGGCTCGTCCTTCGGCCTTGGCCCGAACTTCCGAATCTCCTACGCCACGTCTAACGCGGCCCTGGAGGATGCCTGCCACCGCATCCAGCGGTTCTGCGGCAGCTTACGCTGATGGATCTGCCTCGGACATTCCACCCGGATCCCGAAGCGGAGCCTTATCGGCTCGACCAGCAATCCGCCTATCGAGTGAAGTCGGATTTCCGGGTCGACTTCACCAATGGCGGCTATGTCGAGGCGAGGGATTTCCTCCTCGATATCGAGGGCGACAGCGTCTCGCCTGAGCGTCTGGCCAAGATGATCGTCTCGGCCATGAACCTCCTCCGGGCCGGGCCAGTGACGATCTTTTCCATGACGATTGTGCGTCGCGGCGAGCACCAGGATACCGTGCCGGCTCCGTTGAGGTAGCCCATACCGTTCCCCGGAACGGCACGCCGTCCTGTGCCGTTGATCGCTAAGCTTCGACAAGCTTAGGAGATCACCATGCTTCGCGTAGCTCTCCCCGTTGCCGCACTTGCTGTGACGTCCCTGCTCGGTTCTTCCGATGCGCAGGCGCAAACAAGGTCCCGGGTTGGCGTTCTGACCTGCAATGTCTCCGGCAGCGTGGGCCTCATCCTCACATCACAGAAGACCACGGCCTGTGTCTTCAATCCTCGGCGTGGCAGGAACGAACATTATGTCGGCGTGATCCGGCGGTTCGGTCTGGATATCGGGGCAACCAACCGAGGTATTCTGACCTGGGCTGTCTTCTCTGGAGGCAGCGTTATGCCCGGTGCCCTGGCAGGGAGCTATGCCGGAGCTTCCGCCGAGGCAACAATCGGCGCAGGCCTTGGCGCAAACGTTCTGGTGGGCGGATCGAACCGGTCCATCGCTCTCCAGCCTCTGTCCGTCAGCGGCCAAACAGGCTTGAACTTTGCCTTGGGCGTTGGCGATTTCGAACTGCGGGCCATCCGATAAGCATCACGTCTGGGCCTCCTCCGAACGGTCAAGCCAGAGCTTGACCGTTTCTTTTTGCGCAAAAGACCCCTTGCCAACTCCTCCCGACAGGCAGAGCATTCCCCTCAACGCGACCGCTAAGAGCGCGCTGACGGGGGCAGGGAGGAGACTACCATGGCACCCAACGGCAGAGGACCTGCGGGCCCGCGATGCATTGCCATCGTTGGCCCATTTCAGAGCGGCAAGACCACGCTCCTCGAAGCGATCCTGGAGCGCACCGGCACGATCTCGCGTGCAGGCCGCGTGGCCAATGGCGACAGTGTCGGCGATGCGAGTGGAGAGGCCCGTGCCCACGGCATGAGCATCGAGCCGAATGTGGCGACCGTTCAATTCCTCGGCGAGACGATGACCTTCATCGATTGCCCCGGCTCCACGGAATTCCTGCACGAGATGCGCAATGTCACGCCGGTTTGCGATGCGGCCATCGTGGTGTGCGAGTCCGACGAACGTAAGGTCCCCGCGCTTGAAGTGATCCTGCGGGAGCTGGAGGAAGCGGACATTCCGCGTTTCCTTTTCATCAACAAAATCGACACGGCGACGCAGCGTGTGCGCGAGACCTTGAGCCTCCTGCAGCAGGCATCACGTACGCCCTTGCTGCTGCGCCAGATCCCGCTCTGGAAAGACGGCATTGCGGTGGGCTTCATCGATCTCGCGCTGGAACGCGCTTTCATCTATCGCGAGCATGCGCCGAGCGAAGTGGTGGAGATGCCCGACGGCGAAAGCCTGCGCGAGCGCGAAGCGCGCTTTGCGATGCTCGAGAAGCTCGCTGATTATGATGACGAGTTGATGGAGGAGTTGATCTCCGAGATCGAGCCTCCGCGCGACCGCATCTTCGACGATCTCTCAAAAGAACTGCGCGACCGGCATGTGGTGCCCGTGCTCATTGGTTCCGCCGAGCGCGGCAACGGTGTCACGCGCCTTTTGAAAGCCCTGCGTCACGAAGCGCCGACGCTCGCGGAAACGCGCGCCCGTCTTGGAATCTCCGAAGAGGGCGCGCCGCTCGCGCATGTGATGAAGACATTGCATATGGGGCAGGGCGGCAAGCTCTCCGTCGCGCGGGTGATGCGCGGCACCTTCCGTGAAGGCGACACGGTCGTGGGCTCGCGCGGCGCTGAAAGCCGCGTCGGCAGCCTGCTCACGATGGTGGGCAACACCACCACGCGCAAAGCCGAAGCGGTTGCCGGTGATACGGTTGGCTTCGGACGGCTTGAAGGCATTGCGACAGGCGACAGTTTGGCAGCAAACAAGAACAGGCCTGAAACCATTGTCTCGTCAGCTCCGCCTGAGCCTGTCTACGCAGTCGCCCTCAAGGTGAAGGATCGCAAGGACGATGTGCGGCTCTCGAGCGCGCTCGCGAAGATCACAGAGGAGGACCCGTCGCTCGTGGTAGAGAACCGGCCTGAGATGGGCGAGATTCGTCTGCTCGGGCAGGGTGAGATGCACCTGCGTGTTGCGGTGGAAAAACTCGCCTCACGCTTCCAGGTCGGCGTCGACATCGCCAAGCCGCGCGTCGCCTATTGTGAGACGATCCGCTTGCCGGCCTCCGCCCGCGGACGCCATCGCAAGCAGACCGGTGGACACGGCCAGTATGGCGACGTGATGATCGAGATCAAGCCGCTGCCGCGCGGCGGAGGCTTTGCCTTCGAGGATCGGATCACGGGTGGCGTCGTTCCACGCCAATACATCCCCTCTGTGGAGACCGGCGTGCGCGATGCCCTGAAAAGCGGCCCGCTGGGCTTTCCCGTGGTCGATCTCGCGGTGAGCCTCACGGACGGCTCCTATCACACGGTGGATTCCTCCGATGCCGCCTTCCAGGCAGCGGCGAAGCTCGCTCTGGCGGAAGCCCTGCCGAAGGCTAAGCCTGTGCTGCTGGAGCCTATCCTGTCGGTGGAAATAACCATTCCCACCGAAGCCCTGTCCAAGGCGACCAGCCTTGTAACCGCAAGGCGGGGTCAGATCCTCGGCTATGATGGACGGCCTGGCTGGGCAGGTTGGGAAGTGCTGAACGCCACTATCCCGGAATCCGAAATCGGCGACCTGATCGTCGAGTTGCGCTCGGTCACGGCGGGCGTCGGCACCTTCTCGACCCGCTTCGATCACATGGCTGAGCTCAGCGGCAGGCCCGCCGACATGGTCCTGCAGAAGACTCACTAGCGCATCGTGCGGAAAAGTGGATCCGGTTTTCCGCGTCACACGATGCGCTACTCCAGAAAGAGAGCATCGTCGGTGGGCGTCACGACTCCTCGTCGAGGGGGCGCCCATCGACAAATTCTTCCTTCCGCTCCAATCTAAGCTTTACCGGAGACGCCATCTCGTCTGAAACAGACTCGCCCTGGAGCGGGAGGAAAACAATGAACGCCACAACTCAACCGGCCGCTGTGACGGACCCGGCGGGCCAAGCCTCGAATAGGCATTGGCTCAATTCCTATCCGCCAAACGTGCCTCAGGTCATTGAAGACGCGAATATCGGCACCCTCAACGACATCTTCCGCAACGCCATCACGGAATACCCGAACCGTGTCGCCGCCGAGAGCTTTGGCAAGCGCATCACGTATACGCGGCTCGGGCAGAGCGCTGATGCCGTCGCTTCCTGGCTCCAGCAGCAGGGCCTGAACAAGGGCGATCGTGTCGCGATCATGTTGCCGAACGTGATGGCTTATCCGGCGATCCTCTATGGCGTGCTACTGGCCGGTGGCACGGTGGTCAACGTCAACCCGCTCTACACGCCACGCGAGTTGACCTATCAGCTGAAGGATTCCGGGGCGCGCTTCCTGTTCGTGCTCGAAAACTTCGGACAGACGGTGGAGGAGGCTCTGCCCGATCTCAGGCTTGATCGTGTGGTTATCGTGACACCGGGCGATCTGCTGGGTCTTAAAGGCGCCATCGTCAATCTCGTCTCGCGCCATGTGAAAAAGGCCGTCAAACCCTTCCGCCTGCCGAAGGCCGTGCCGTTCAAGGCCGTGTTGAGTGAAGGCGCGCGCAAGAAACCGCAAGCTGTCACCGTCACGCGTGATGACATCGCCTTCCTACAATATACCGGCGGCACGACAGGCGTTGCGAAAGGTGCGGTTCTGCTCCACCGCAATGTGGTAGCCAATGTGCTGCAATGTGAAGCGTGGATGCGCCCCTACTTCGGTGAGCGTGAGGACCACGTGATGGTCACAGCGCTGCCGCTCTATCACATCTTCGGTCTCACGGTGTGTGGGCTCCTCATGACGAAGATCGGTGGCTGTCAGCTTCTCATCGCCAATCCGCGCGATATTCCAGGTTTCGTGAAGACGCTCAAGAAGAGCAAGATCACGCTCATGTCCGGCGTGAACACGCTCTACAATGCGCTCGCTCACGCGCCGGGCATCAGGGAGGTCGATTTCTCGCAGCTGGTCTTTGCCGTTTCCGGCGGCATGGCAACCCAGGAAGCTGTTGCGAAGAAGTGGAAGGAGATTTCCGGTCAGCCCATCATCGAAGGTTATGGCCTGTCGGAAACATCGCCGGTGGTCTGCGCCAATCGTCTCGATATCGAGGAGTTCACCGGTACCATCGGCTATCCGTTGCCGTCGACTGAAGTGACGGTCCGCGCGAACGACGGCACCATCCTGCCGCCGGGCGAACGTGGCGAACTGTGCGTGAAGGGGCCCCAGGTGATGGCGGGCTATTGGCAGCGCCCTGACGAGACCGCACGCGTGATGACGCAGGACGGCTATTTCCGTACCGGCGATGTGGCGGTGATCCTGCCCGACGGGCAGGTGAAGATCGTGGACCGAATGAAGGACATGATCCTGGTCTCCGGCTTCAACGTCTATCCCAACGAGGTCGAGGATGTGCTCGTGAAGCACCCGGGTGTGATGGAGGCTGCCGTCATCGGCTTGCCGGATGAGCAATCGGGCGAGGCGGTCGTGGCTTACGTGGTGCGCAAGGATCCGAGTCTCGATCCTGAAGACCTGCGCCAATTCTGCCGGGAGAACCTCACCGGCTACAAGGTGCCCCGCCGGATCGAATTCCGGGAGACGCTGCCGAAGACCAATGTGGGCAAGGTCCTGCGCCGCGTCCTCAAGGAGGAGGTCATACCTCACCACTAGAGCATCGTGCGGAAAAGTGGATCCGGTTTTCCGCTCTCAACGATGCTCTCATTCAAGGAGAAAGCATCGGATGGGTCCCAAAAGTGCAAATCCACTTTTGGGTCCGATGCTGTAGAGCATCGTGCGGAACCGAAGGTCTGCGTCAGCGAAAAGTGGATCCGGTTTTCCGCACTCAACGATGCGCGATTCCAAAAAGGGAGCATCGGATGGCCCCAAAAGTGCAAGGCCACTTTTGGGCCCGATGCTCAGGCTTTGCGAGTGCTGAAAAAGAAAAAAGCCGGGCCAAAGGCCCGGCATGAAGTGAGGTCCGACAAATAGAAGTCAAAACCTTCCAGAGGGAACGGCCGACACGGCAGCGCCGGGAGGAAGAAAAGCGGTGCCGCGTTGAAATCAGCCAATGCCCATATCGGCTGCATTCGACTTATTTGCAATGCAACATGCCTCATGAAAGGGCTGCGCTGCACGCATGGCTTGAGCGAGACCATGACATAAAACTGCCATGCCTCCTCTCAGAGGGGGTGATTCAAGGCTTTTCGGAGCTTAGTAGGTCCAGCGCTGGGCTTTGGAAATCAGGAAGTCGCGGAACGCCTGGACACGGGCGACGGAGCGCATTTCTTCCGCATAGACCAGATAGCTGTCGAGTGAGGGCATCTCCACATCGCGCAGGATCTGGACCAGGTTCGGATTGCCCACGGCTGCATAATCCGGCAGCACCGCAATGCCGGCACCGGTTTCGACTGCGAGTTTCAGGGCCGTGATGTTGTTGACCACGTAATGGTACTGACGCGGCTCGCGACCCTCTCGTCCAGCGGTCGAGAGCCAATGCACCGACATCAGGTAGGACGGCTGGTCGCCGCCGAATGAAATGATGCGGTGCTCGTCGAGTTCTTCCAGGGTCTTCGGCTCGCCGAAGCGTTTGATATAGTCGGTCGATGCATAGACGTGGAAATGCACCGTGAAGAGGCGGCGCTGGATCAGGTCCGGCTGCGCTGGGCGGCGCAGGCGGATGGCCACGTCCGCCTCGCGCATGGCAAGGTCCAGCTCCTCGTTGGAGAGGATCAGCTCGATCCGCACATCCGGATAGAGATCCATGAATTCGGCGACGCGCTGGGCCAGCCAGATCGAGCCGAGGCCTACGGTGGTCGTCACCTTCAGCTCGCCGGAGGGGCGTTCGCTCGTCTCGACAAGGCGAGCCTTGGTGGTTTCCAGGCGCATCCGCATGTCGCGGGCGGCGCGGAACAGCAGATCGCCCTGCTCGGTGAGGATCAGGCCACGGGCATGTCGGTGGAAGAGGGGGGCCTTCAGCTCGCGCTCCAGGGCGCTGATCTGACGGCTGACGGCGGATTGGCTCAGGCCCAGATCGTCACCGGCGCGGGTGAAGCTGCCCGCTTCCGCGACGGTGTAGAAAATCCGGATTTTATCCCAGTCCACGGCGTTCCCCTGCTGCCCTGCATTCTCCCGATGCGGGGCACCCAATCTCTTATGAGCTGGACGCAGGATGCAATAGGAATCCTGCCCAAGGGATAACCAGTTGTTAACAAACCCTATTCAGCGGCCTCCTGGGTGGCCTCCAGGGCGGCCAGATAGCGCTCAGCATCCAGGGCAGCCATGCACCCCATGCCTGCCGACGTCACAGCTTGGCGGTAAACGTCGTCCGTGACGTCGCCGGCGGCAAAGACGCCGGGGATATTGGTGCTGGTCGAGCCCGGCTTCACCTGAAGGTAGCCGCCCGGCTTCATGTCGAGCTGGCCGACGAATAGTTCCGTGGAAGGTTTGTGGCCGATGGCGATGAACACGCCGTCGGTCTTGAAGTCGGAGACTTCGCCGGAAACCAGGTTCTTCAGCTTCACATGGGTGACCGAGGAAGGGTTCTCCGTGCCGCAGATTTCCTCGACGGCGCTGTTCCAGAGCACCTCGATCTTGGGGTGCTTGAACAGGCGATCCTGCAGGATGCGTTCGGCGCGCAGGGAATCGCGGCGGTGGACCAGGGTGACCTTGGAGGCGAGGTTCGCGAGGTAGAGTGCCTCTTCGACAGCGGTATTGCCGCCGCCCACCACCACGACCTCCTTGTTGCGATAGAAGAAGCCGTCACAGGTGGCGCAGGCCGAGACGCCGAAGCCCTGGAACAGGCCCTCGGAGGGCAGGCCCAGCCACTTGGCCTGGGCGCCCGTCGCGACGATCAGGGCATCGCAGGTATAGGTGTGGCCGGAATCGCCCTCCAGGCGGAAGGGGCGCTGCTTCAAATCCACCTTCACGATGTGGTCCGAGATCATCTTGGTGCCCACATGCTCGGCCTGAAGGCGCATCTGCTCCATGAGCCAGGGGCCCTGGATCACCTCTGCAAAACCCGGATAGTTCTCCACATCCGTGGTGATCATGAGCTGCCCGCCGGGCTGGAAGCCCGAGATCATGACGGGTTCGAGCAGGGCGCGTGCCGCATAGATCGCTGCCGTATAGCCTGCAGGCCCCGAGCCGATGATGATGAGCTTGGCGTGAGAATGGGCCATCAGGAAATCTCCAGCGAAAAAGCCAGGTCCGGCAAACCGAGCGAGCGTCGGTGAAGGCTGAAGCCCCGGACGATGGCAGCAGCAATCTTGGGCGTTGAATTTAAGGGCTCGTAGGGCTGTCCTACAAGACGGCCCTCGAATGGATGCACAACTCCATGGGCCCTCATGGCCGCCATGTAAACATCAAGTTTGGGATGCCCACCGGAAGGCTCGAAGACCAGGATCGGTTTGCCCGTCGCTGCCGCTTCGCCGATCATGTTGAAGGAATCTGCCGTGGCGACGATGAAGTCGGCAAGACTGAGCATGGAGACGTAAGGGTTCTCGCCGGTACCGTCCCAGAAATAGGCGTTGTGCCGCACGGTGAGGTCGATGAGGGCCTCCCGCAGAGCCGAAGGTGTACGGCGGGAGGCTGTGATCATCAGCCCGGCCCCTGGTTCCGCAAGGGTCGTCAGGTGCTCAACGAAGCGGGCAATATCTCTATCCGTAAACCGATGATGACGGCTGTCGCCCCCGACAAGCACGGCGACTCGAGGATGGGGCAGGGAGGCTAGGCGAGGATCGGGCTGCGCGCGTGCAGCCGCAATCTTGTCTGGAGAGACCCGGTGCGGCGGCGTCAGGGTCGTCAGGACGTTGGGGCCTCGCAGCCGGTCGTAATCCGGCGACCAGATGAAATCGGCGGTCTTCGGTCCCGTCCGAGGATCTTTCAGGAGAACCGTATAAGTCCGCCCGCCCGAGGCGCGTTTGATGAAGCGCAGATAGGGGACGGCCCTGCGCCCGGAGGCGATGAGCAGATCGGGATAGGGCGGGGTGATGGGGCTGCTGGGAGCGCCGGATCGCTCCCGGAAGTCAATAGGTCCCCAAGGCATTGCCCAGGTGAAAGGCGCTCTTGGCTTCACCCGGCGGATCTGGGGCTGAAGGCCCAGGGCCTCTGCCACGCTCAAGGCTTGCAGCTCGTCCCCGGCCTTGCCATCGGTCAGAACCCAGGTGATAAGGCCGGTGTTGTCGCGCAACATTCGATCAATGAGCCTGTGGAGTTCATGTGGTTCGTTGCGACTTAATCGCCCGTCCCGCTTGTGTCGACCCTTTACACGGTCTACTCAGCCAAGACGAGTTTTTTGACTTAAGTGCTGCATGACCTGGGCCTTGAAGAGCCGGGCTTGCGCCTATTGGAGTAACCGTGCGCGGACGCCTCGATTCGATTGACTGGGCTATCCTGAAGGAACTGCAAGCCGACGGCAGCATCACCAATGTGGAGCTGGCCCGCCGCGTGGGCCTCTCAGCGCCGCCATGTCTGCGCCGAGTGCGGGCGCTCGAGAGCGCGGGGATCATCAAGGCTTATCGCGCCATTCTGGACCCCAAGGGCCTGGGCTTCGAGATCGTGTGCTTTGCCATGGTCCAGCTCGACGTTCAGGGCAAGAAGGAGCTCCAGGAGTTCGAGCAGCGGGTGAGGGACTGGTCCATGGTCCGCGAATGCTGGACCCTGTCGGGCGATATCGACTTCATCATGAAATGCGTGGCCCCCAACTTGGCTTCCTTCCAGGGCCTCGTCTCCGAGCTCACGTCCCTGCCCAACGTCCGCAACGTCCGGACCGCCCTTACCCTCGACCTGATCAAGGACGAGCCGCTGGTGCCGATCCAGGACATCGCGGAAGTGACCGAATAGGGCCCTGGCCTTAAGCTCTCATCCGAGTCTGCGCCGCAGCCACCAGACATAATGCTGGGCCATGGCCACTGCGCGACCCTGCTCGTCCGGGTTCAGGCTGCTGGTGTCAGGATCCCGCGCCGCGTGCTGCGGATGACGGGCCAGGATTTGGCCTCTGGGGCCAACGGCCAGGGCCTCGCCGTCCATGCCGTCGCTTCCGCCACCACCACCGCCGCCGTGGCGCCGCCAACCCCTCCCGTTGTCGGGGGACGAGGTGAGGAAGATCCCGGTAATGACCAGAACAAAGCGCGGGCCGCGCGGATCGACCCGGTCGGCGAAGGAACGGCGCAGCTGATCAAGGGCAGCTTGGCCGACGAGATCGGCAAAGGGACCGAGCCCCTTAGCCTTCAAGGGGCTGACATCGACGGAGAACGAAGAGAAATATTTGGGGAAGGCTTGGGCCTGAGCCGAGACATGCGCCAACAGTCCCGCACCGGCAAGGCCGGTGCGGGCGAGGCTCGTCAGGAAGGAGCGGCGGGATAAGGGGAGCATGGCCTGATCTCTCATCATATGCCCCCTCATCATATTGGATATTACACGCGGAACTGAACGCCCACGACTTCGTAGGATTTCCCACCACCGGGGGTGGAGACCTCCACCGTGTCGCCGATGGTCTTGCCCATCAAGGCGCGGGCAATGGGGGAGGACACGGAGACCCGGCCGGAGCGGACGTCGGCCTCTGGCTCGCCCACGATCTGATAGGTCTTTTCTTCCTCGGTGTCCTCGTCCACCAGCTTCACGGTGGCCCCGAACTTGATTCGCTCGCCCGAGAGCTTCGCGATGTCGATGACTTCCGCGCGGGAAATCAGGCTTTCCAGCTCCAGGATACGGCCCTCGTTGAGGGACTGGGCTTCCTTGGCGGCATGGTATTCGGCGTTTTCCGACAAGTCGCCGAGCGCGCGGGCTTCCGCGATCGCCTGGATGATCCGGGGGCGCTCAACCTGTTGCCGGTGCTTGAGCTCTTCCTCGAGCGCCGCAAAACCCTTGATCGTCAGAGGGACCTTGTCCATCGTTTGTCTCGTCCAAAAAGAGGTACGAGGCCGCTGTTTCCAGCGCCCTCGCATGTCAACGAAAACTTACCAGAAGCTTCGCAGTTCCATTGTGCAGGCAGGAACACCTCAGGCGAAATAGTCCTGAAGCGCCCTGACCTCGAGATCACCGCCGAGATAGGCCTTGATGCCCTCGGCTGCAGCGATCGCTCCTGCAAGAGTGGTGTAGTAAGGTATCTTATGCAAGAGGGCAGCTTGTCGTAGCGAACGGGAATCTGACAGAGCACCCGCCCCTTCGGTGGTATTGAACACCAGCTGGATGTCGCCGTTCTTCATGGCATCCACCACGTGGGGGCGCCCTTCAAGCACCTTGTTGATGCGCTTTGCCTTGACGCCCTGCTCCTCGAGATACTTCTGGGTGCCGGCGGTCGCCACGATCTGGAAGCCGATTTCCTCCAGCAGCCGGACTGCGGGAAGGATTCGGGCCTTGTCCGAGTCGCGGACCGAGACGAAGAGGGTGCCGGTCTTCGGCAATTGGCTGCCAGCGCCGAGCTGGCTCTTGGCGAAGGCCACGCCGAAGCCCCGGTCGAGGCCGATGACCTCGCCCGTGGAGCGCATTTCCGGCCCAAGCAGCACGTCCACGCCTGGGAAGCGGGCGAAGGGGAACACGGCTTCCTTCACGCCGATATGCGGCAGTTCCTTCGGGGTCAGAGCGAACTTGGCCAGGGGCTCGCCGGCCATCACGCGAGCCGCAATCTTGGCGATGGGCTCGCCGATGACCTTGGCCACGAAGGGTACGGTCCGCGAGGCGCGGGGGTTTACCTCAAGCACATAGATCGTGCCGTCCTTGATGGCGTATTGCACATTCATCAGGCCGCCCACGTCGAGCGCCAGGGCGAGAGCCTTCGTCTGGCGCTCCAGCTCGGCCATTGTCTCCTTCGAGAGCGAGCGCGGCGGCAGCGAGCAGGCGGAATCGCCCGAGTGGATGCCCGCCTCCTCGATGTGCTCCATGATGCCGGCGATGAACACGTCCTTGCCGTCGCAGAGGCAGTCCACGTCCACTTCGATCGCATCCGAGAGATAGCGGTCGAAGAGGAGCGGGTTCTTACCCAGAACCGTGTTGATCTGACCCGTCTTGTCGTTGGGGTAACGAGCCTTGATGTCGGATGGGATCAGGCTGGGCAAGGTGCCGAGCAGGTAATCCTCAAACTGGTTTTCGTCGCGGATGATCGCCATGGCGCGGCCGCCGAGCACGTAGGACGGGCGCACCACGAAAGGCAGGCCGAGATCGGCGGCGATCAGGCGCGCCTGCTCCACGGAATAGGCGATACCGTTCTTCGGCTGCTTCAGGTGCAGCTTGTCCAGGAGGCGCTTGAACCGGTCGCGGTCCTCGGCCAAGTCGATCGCATCCGGCGAGGTGCCGAGGATCTGCACATTCGCCTCTTCCAGCGCATGGGCAAGCTTGAGCGGGGTCTGGCCGCCGAACTGCACGATCACGCCGTGGAGCGTGCCCTTGGAGCGCTCGGTCTCAATGATCTCCAGCACGTCCTCCTGCGTCAGCGGCTCGAAATAGAGCCGGTCGGAGGTGTCGTAGTCGGTCGAGACCGTCTCCGGGTTGCAGTTGATCATGATGGTTTCATAGCCAGCGTCCTTCAGGGCGAAGCACGCATGGCAGCAGCAATAATCGAATTCGATTCCCTGGCCGATACGGTTCGGGCCGCCGCCGAGAATGATGACCTTCCTGGCGTCCGACGGATTGGCCTCGTCGGCGGGCTGGCCAGCAAACGGAGCCGTGTAGCTTGAGTACATGTAGGCAGTCGGGGAGGCGAACTCTGCCGCGCAGGTATCGATGCGCTTGAAGACTGGGCGCACGCCGAGAGCGCGGCGCGCCTCGCGAACCTCCGACTCGGTCTTGCCGGCGAGAACCGCCAGCCGCGCATCGGAGAAGCCCAGCGCCTTGATCTGGCGGAAGGCGCCCGGGCTCCTGGGCAGGCCGTGAGCCTTCACCTTGGCTTCCATGTCGACGATGTCCTGGAGCTGCTCCAGGAACCAGCGGTCGATCTTGCAGGATGCGTAGACCTCGTCATGGCTGATGCCGAGACGAAGGGCTTGCGCGACCTTCAGGATGCGATCCGGGGTCGGCGTGCCGAGCGCGGCCTTGATGGCGTTCTTGTCGTCGCCCTTGCCGAGCCCCTCGATTTCAATCTCGTCAAGACCGGTGAGACCCGTTTCGAGCGAGCGAAGCGCCTTCTGCAGCGATTCAGGGAAGGAGCGGCCGATGGCCATGGCCTCGCCCACCGACTTCATCGCGGTGGTGAGGGTGGGCTCGGCACCGGGGAACTTCTCGAACGCGAAGCGCGGAATCTTCGTGACCACGTAGTCGATGGTGGGCTCGAAGGAAGCCGGCGTCGCACCGCCGGTGATGTCGTTGGCGATCTCGTCGAGCGTGTAGCCGACCGCGAGCTTCGCCGCGACCTTGGCGATGGGGAAGCCCGTGGCCTTCGAGGCCAGAGCGGACGAACGGGACACGCGCGGGTTCATCTCGATCACGATCATGCGCCCGTTCTCGGGGTTGATCGCGAACTGCACGTTCGAGCCGCCGGTTTCGACGCCGATCTCGCGCAGAACCGCCAGCGAGGCGTCGCGCATGATCTGGTATTCCTTATCGGTGAGCGTGAGAGCCGGCGCGACCGTGATCGAATCGCCCGTGTGCACGCCCATCGGATCGAAGTTCTCGATGGAGCAGATGATGATGCAGTTGTCCGCCTTGTCGCGGACGACCTCCATCTCATACTCCTTCCAGCCGAGCACGCTCTCCTCGATCAGCACCTCGTTGGTGGGGGAGGCGTCCAGGCCACGCTCGACGATGTCGAGGAATTCCTCGCGGTTATAGGCAATGCCGCCGCCGGTTCCGCCCATGGTAAAGGACGGGCGGATGATGGCGGGCAGGCCCACTTCCGCGAGCGCCAGCAGAGCCTCGCCCATGGCGTGTTCCTGATAGCGCTTGCGGCGGTCGTTCTCGGCCCCATCCCACTTCAGCTTGTAGGCGGCGATCATGCGCTTCTTGTCGCCGGGATGGATGTCGAGTGCTTCGAGGCGGGCAAGCTCGGCGAGATAGGCTTCCTTGTCGGCCTTCTTGAGGGCCGAGGCGTTGGCGAGGCGGGACTTCGGGGTGTCGAGGCCGATCTTGGTCATCGCCTCGCGGAAGAGCTGGCGATCCTCGGCCTTGTCGATGGCTTCCGCCGTCGCGCCGATCATCTCGACGCCGAACTTCTCAAGCACGCCCATCTTCTTGAGGGAGAGGGCGCAGTTCAGCGCCGTCTGGCCGCCCATGGTGGGCAGGATCGCGTCAGGGCGCTCTTTCTCGATGATCTTGGCGACGATCTCAGGGGTGATCGGCTCCACGTAGGTGGCGTCCGCGAGATCGGGGTCGGTCATGATCGTCGCGGGGTTCGAATTCACCAGGACGACGCGATAGCCTTCCTCCTTCAGGGCCTTGACGGCCTGCGTGCCCGAATAATCGAACTCACAGGCCTGACCGATGATGATCGGTCCTGCGCCGATGATGAGAATGGAGGAAATGTCTGTCCGCTTCGGCATAGGCCCACCCAGGCGTGTCCAGCCGCGCGGCCGCTCTATGCGGCGCTTCAAGCGCAGCCGGGATGTGTCAGATTGAAGGTTGAGAGAGGCTCTTACACGGAGATGTCAGAAATTCAAAGACCTAAGCCATGATTTGGCGACAGGTCTCCCCATGCGGCATGATCGCCCGCGTTTATGGGGAACCCCCAAGGAGGCAGAGGATGGATGAGGCATCGCGTTGGGCTGTAATTACCGGGGCATCGAGCGGGATCGGTGCGGAACTGGCGCGGGTTTTCGCGGCGCGTGGCTATTCTCTGGTCCTTGCTGCCCGGCGTCATGAGCGGCTCGAGGCTCTCGCGGATGAGATCCAGAGGTCTCACAAGGTGCAGATCGAGGTTATGGCCCTCGACCTGGAGGACAGGGAGGCGCCCCAAGATCTCGTCGAAATGCTCCGGGATCGGGGCATTCAGGTCCATACTCTTGTGAACAATGCAGGATTCGGGCTGAGGGGTAACTTTGCAACCCTGCCCTTCGAGCGGCAGATCGCCATGATCGATCTCAACGTCACGGCGCTCACGGCGCTTTCCCGCCTCATGCTGCCTGGCATGCTTAAGCGAGGGCGGGGCGGTATCCTGAACGTGGCTTCGACAGCCGCCTTCCAGGCTGGGCCCTATATGGCAGTCTATTATGCCACGAAGGCTTTCGTGCTCTCTTTCTCTGAGGCCTTGCACGAGGAGGCGAAGTCCCGAGGAGTTACGGTAACGGCGCTCTGTCCCGGCCCGACCGAAAGCGAGTTTTCCGCAATGGCCGATCTCGAAAGCTCCAAGCTTTTCAAGCAAGGCGCCATGTCCGCCGCCGCGGTCGCGCGGATGGGTGTCGACGGCTATGAGGCCGGCAAGGCCATCGTGGTGACCGGCGTGACCAACCGGTTGGGAACGTTCGGGGCGAAGTTTCTGCCTCGCGCCATGATCCGCAAAATTGCCGGGGCTCTTCAAAGAGGCGAGGTGACGCGATCTGCAGAAGAGGCTAACGGGTAGGCGTGACCGCGTTATCCTCCTTCCACCGTCTCAGCCGGCAGTTCGCAGCCTTCTTCGGGGTCGGACTCGCGGCGGCCGTGGCTCATTACGGCTTGCTCATCCTTCTGGTCGAAGGAGGAGGATTTCATCCTGTCCCGGCAACCCTCGCCGGCTATGTGGCCGGTGGCTTAGTGTCCTATGTGCTCAACCGCAGGCATACTTATCAGAGCAGCCGTCCGCATCGCGAGGCGACGTGGCGTTTCGCCGTGGTTGCCTTCGTCGGCTTCCTGCTGACCTGGTTTCTCATGCATGCCTTCACGGTTTGGATCGGCGGCCCCTACCTGCCGGCGCAGGTCATCACCACAGGCGTCGTAATGCTGTGGAGCTTCATGGCGCACAAGATTTGGACATTTGCATAAGCAAGCAGCGCTTTTGGCCTGCCTCTGAAACGTTCCAGGATTCTGATGCAGGTCAGGGCTGCATCCCAGCGGGTCGCCAGAATCTTTTTGCAGTGCAATAAGCGCATCTGCTCCTTCCAGAATTCCCCGAGGTTTTCGATGTCCGATCTGGCGATTGCAGAGGAAGCGCGCCCGGCTGCGCCAAGTCATCATGGGCCAGGTCATGGGCATGCCGCTACCAAGTCGCGCCTCACTGTTGCTCTCATCGAGCTGGCGCTCGCCGTCGGCAGCTTCGGCATCGGCACGGGGGAGTTCGCCATCATGGGGCTGTTGCCCAATCTGGCGCAGGAATTCGCCGTCACGACGCCACAGGCAGGCTATGCCATCAGTGCCTACGCTCTCGGCGTCGTCGTCGGTGCTCCCATCATTGCCGTGCTCGCGGCAAAGCTCCCGCGACAGACGCTGCTGCTTCTTCTCATGGCGATCTTCGCAGTTGGAAACCTGGTGAGCGCCATTGCGCCGACTTTCGAATCCTTTGTGCTGATGCGTTTCCTGACCGGTCTTCCACACGGCGCCTATTTCGGCGTAGCGGCGCTGGTCGCGGCATCTCTCGTCGAACCCAAGAAGCGCACCCAGGCCGTGGCCCGCGTGATGATGGGGCTGACGGTGGCAACCCTGATCGGCACACCCATCATGACGTTCTTCGGCCAGATCCTGAACTGGCGGATTCTGTTTGCCGCTGTAGGCTTCATGGGGGCGCTGACCGTTGTTCTCATCTGGTTGTTCCTGCCGAAGGATCGGGTGGAGGAGGGCGCAAGCCCGATGCGAGAACTCGGTGCCTTCAAGCGCAAGCAGGTCTGGTTCACGCTCGCCATCGGCGCCGTTGGCTTCGGTGGTCTGTTTTCCGTGTTTTCCTACATCGCTTCGACAGCCACCCACGTTGCAGGCATGCCGGAGAGCACTGTGCCGTTGATGATGGCTCTGTTCGGTTCCGGCATGATCGCCGGCAATCTCGTTGGTGCGTGGTTTGCCGACAAGAACCTGATCGGCACCATCGCAGGAACGTTGGCCGGCAGCGCAGTCGTCATGACGCTGCTCTGGCTGACGGCCCATAATCCTTATCTGCTGTCAGCTTTCGTTTTTCTCGTCGGCTGCAGTGTCGCTCTTGGTCCTGCTCTGCAAACGCGATTGATGGATGTCGCAGCCGATGCGCAGACATTGGCCGCCGCCTCGAACCACTCGGCCTTCAATATTGCGAATGCCCTTGGTGCCTGGCTCGGTGGCCTTGCGATTGCGGCAGGCTATGGTTTCGAGGCGACCGGCTGGGTCGGCGCGGTTCTGGCCGTCGCCGGTCTCGGCGTGCTTGCCTGGTCGATCGCCAGCGAAAAGCGCTCTCTCGCGAGAGCCTAGGCAACCTGTCCGACGAAGGTCATCCGCGCCGGGTTATGACCGAGATTGCGTGCGGCGCGTTTCGGCTCGAAACCCGCGTCGCGCAGAATATCGACGATCTCGTCTTCGCTGTACTGTGCGAGCCCAATCTCCTCTCGGATCTTGCGATACTCGGAAAAGGCCGTGCGAGCGAGGCCGAGAAGGGCCGACGTCAGAAAGCCACCCTGCCAGGCGAATGAGAGAAGCGCTTTCGCATCCGTGACCGGGCTCACATCGGGTGGGATCACATCGGCGATGACGAGTTTGCCGCCGCTCTTCAGTTTCGAGCGCCAGAGCTTCAGCAGGCTGCGCAACTCATCAAGAGAAAGATATTGCAGAAGCGAGTTCACGACGATGAGATCAAGCGATGCGTCCGCAAGGCTGGCGACCTCATCGGGAGCGAGGATCACGATACGCTCATTCGCGCCGAACTTCTCCTGCAGGCGTTCTCTCACGAGGGGAGCGGCATCGCTCAAATAGAGCTTCGCGCACTTCGCGGCGACCTGATCGGCAAAGAGGGCTTCGCCGCAACCGTAGTCGAGTACGACCGCCTCTCGGGAGGGGATGAGGCCGATAATGTCGTTCGCCACGAGCTTGTAGTGCAGCAGCTTGTGCCGCTCGCCCGAATAGATCGGCGTGTCTTGGTTCCAGTAATCTCGCCAGTTCAACATGAGGCGAGTTCTAGCCCAAGCTTAGGCCTGCGTCATCATGCTTAAGCCCAGAGCTTCGTCAGCGGTCCATCCGTGCCATCGACAGGGTCCATGTCGGGCAGGGGCACCCGGGCGATCTGCTGCTGCGAGGCGGCAAGCGCGTTGGGGTCGTCCCGCACGGTATCGTAGCTGCGGCCACCCGGATAGGCGCCCACGACGGCGAAGTCATCGCTCGAGTTGATGAGGGCATGGGCCACACCCGCCGGAACGATCACGACATCGCCTGTCGATACGGCAACGGTCTCGCCATCCTCGCCGCCGAAGCGGACGGTGGCTGAGCCCGAGAAAACGCCGAGCACCTCATGGGTGTTGGGGTGATAGTGATGGAATTGGAAGATGCCGTTGCGCCAGGAATTGGTCCAGCCATTCCGGGCGAAGGTGGTCTCGAACGCTTTCGCGGGATCGTCCTGATCCGGCGTGACGGCGCCGCGGCGGACGATCAACGGCAGAGAATTGTTAGGCACGATGCCGTTGCTTTGGAAAACGTAAGTCTCCGTACCCAGCGGCGTGTTGTAGCCCGTCGGATCGCCATATCCTTTTGCCTGAGCCATGCTGATCTCCCTTCTCGATGGGGAAGGAACGCGCGGCTCACGCGAAAGATCGAGCTGAAGCGTTGGGCTTGAAGCTCTTCCGCTCACATGCCCAACAGCATCGCCGCAACGGCGCGGTCGATGGAGAGATAGAACATGACGAAGGCGACGACGGCCGCAATGCCGAACTCGATGGCTTGGTTCTTCAGGAGGCGGAACTTGGCAAAGACGTTCTGTCCGAAGATGGAGATCAGCCACGCCATCGTGAGCACGACAGGGAAGATGAAGAGATACGACCAGGTGCTCTCCACCGTACCGACATTGGTGGGGTCGATGAGCGGTCGGATGTTGCGCACCCACGGCGCATAGACGGCGGCATAAAGCGAGGTCAGCCAGGACAGCGTGACGGCAATGCCGAGGTGGAAGGTGAACAGGTTGTGCAGACGGCCGAAATCGCCGGAATCGTGATCAAAATCCATCGGAGAAACCCCCAAAAATAGCCCGGAATCATTGGTTTTTATGATTAATGACTGGTTAACGTGATTTGGGGGGACGAGGCAACGTCCGCGTTTGTCGCGGCTGCATCTGCGTGTGAAAAAGCACGTCCCGAAGGCCAGCGTGACGTTTAAGAAGAAAGCGCCGTCACCCGGCGTGAGTGACGGCGCGATCTGGAAGATCCACGTAAAACAAGCCTTTTACGCGGATTGCTTCGTCTTGCCCTCGTCCATCAGCTTCACAAAGCGGTCGAAGAGATAGTGGCTGTCCTGCGGGCCGGGGGAGGCTTCCGGGTGGTACTGCACCGAGAAGGCCGGGCGGTCGGTGAGCGCGATGCCGCAATTCGAGCCATCGAACAGGGAGACGTGCGTCTCCACGGCGTTCTTCGGGAGCGTCGCCGGATCCACCGCGAAGCCGTGGTTCATGGAGGTGATCTCCACCTTGCCGGTGGTCTTGTCCTTGACCGGGTGGTTTGCCCCATGGTGCCCCTGGTGCATCTTCTGGGTCTTGGCGCCCACGGCCAGGCTCAGCATCTGGTGACCGAGGCAGATGCCGAAGGTCGGGATCTTTTGCTCCAGCACCTTCTGGATGACCGGAACGGCATATTCGCCGGTCGCCGCCGGATCGCCGGGGCCGTTGGAGAGGAACACGCCATCGGGCTTCAGCGCCAGGACCTCGGCAGCGGTAGCGGTGGCAGGCACAACCGTCACCTTGCATCCGGCGCGGGCGAGCAGGCGCAGGATGTTGCGCTTGACGCCGTAATCGATGGCGACCACGTGATGCTTCGGCTGGCCGTCCTGATGGCCGTAGCCCTCGTCCCTTGTCCAGGTGGTCTCGTCCCAGTCGAAGCGCTGGGTGCTGGTGACCAGCGGCACGAGGTCCTGGCCATCCATGGAGGGAAGGGCGGCAGCCCTGGCCTTGAGGGCCGGGATATCGAACTCGCCCTTCGGGTCATGGGCGATCACCGCGTTCGGCATTCCCTTGTCGCGGATGAGGGCCGTGAGGGCACGGGTGTCGATGCCCGAGAGGCCGACGATCTGGCGGGCTTTCAGCCAGGCGTCCAGGTCGCGGGAGGCGCGCCAGTTGGAGGGCTCCGTGATTGAGGCGGCCAGCACCACGCCACGCACGCCGGAGGACGAGGCGGCGTTCACGCTCTCGATATCCTCTTCGTTCGTGCCGACATTGCCGATATGCGGGAAGGTGAAGGTGATGATCTGCCCGGCGTAGGAGGGGTCCGTCAGGATCTCCTCGTAGCCCGTCATCGCCGTATTGAAGCAGACTTCGCCGGTAGCCTCGCCCTCGGCGCCGACGCCGAAGCCTTCCAGCACCGTGCCGTCCTGGAGCACGAGAACGGCCGTTGCGCGTGGCTCTTCCCAGCCACCCGAGTGGGACCCGGCGGTGTCTTTGTCTTGCAGCATCGTCATGATCTCTTGTAAGTCCGGGGCCAACAGGCCGTGCTTGAGCAGGCCCGTTAAGGGCCGTCCGTGAACTGTCCCCGTGACTTAAGGGGCCGCTCGCGTCCCGTCAACGCTTGAAGCCACCTTAATTTAAAGGAGATCCGCATGCTGCGCGAACGTTTCACCGCCGATATGAAAGAGGCCATGAAGGCCGGCGACAAGGGCAAGCTTGGCGCGATCCGCCTGATTCAGGCTGCCCTGAAGGACAAGGACATCGAGGCCCGCGGCAATGGCAAGGAGCCGCTCTCCGATGAGGAAATCCTGGCTCTGCTGCAGAAAATGGTGAAGCAGCGCCAGGAATCGATCGCCATGTACGAGCAGGGCGGACGCGAGGAACTGGCTCAAGCCGAGAAGAACGAGGTCGAGGTGATCTCCGCCTACCTGCCGAAGCAGATGGATGAGGCGGAGACGAAGGCTGCCATCGAAGCCGCCATTGCCGAGACGGGCGCCGCCTCCATGAAGGATATGGGCAAGGTCGTGGGGATCTTACGCGCCAAGTATGCCGGCCGCATGGATTTCGCCAAGGCCAGCGGCCTCGTGAAGGACATGCTGCCGAAGGGGTGAGCTGTCCCACCGCTCGGCATCCCCGGCACAAGGCCGGGGATGCCGATAGTGCGAAACGCAGCGTTCTTCTGATCGGGATGGCCGGGACAAGCCCGGCATGACGGGAAGCATGTTCTCAGGCCGCTTCGGCTCCCGTGAGCGTCTGAGCCAGCTCCCGCGTCGTGACGACCTTGGCGAACTCGAAGCCCAAGGTCGCCACATGCGTCGCGTGGACGGTTTCCGCCGGAATGGTGCCGCCCCTGCCGTCGGGCAGGTCGAAGCAGTCGCAGGCATCCTCGACCAAGATCATGCGGTAGCCCAGATTGGCCCCCATGCGCATTGTGGTCGACACGCACATATCGGTCGCGATGCCGAAGGCGACGATGGTGTCGATTCCAAGCCGCCGGAGGCGCAGGTCGAGGTCGGTGCCGATGAAGGCCGAGTTCACGCTCTTGGTGACGAGCGGCTCGTCACCTTTCGGCCCGAAGCCCTCCCGGAAGGCATTGCCCGGCTGGGCAGGGCCAAGGCTCGAGTTCGGCTCAACCGAATCGTGCCGGACGTGGATGATGGGGCGTCCCGCCGCCCGCCAGGCTTCGATGAGCAACAGACCGTTGGCATCGACGGCCTTGTTCCAGCGGCGCGGCCAGGATGGGCCATCGAAGGCTTTCTGCATGTCGATGGGCAGAAGAACCGCGTTCGTGAGGTCGGAAGGCATCGGAAGCTCCTTGTGAAACTGGGCTCAAGCTTCCATGAATGTTCGGCCGGTTTCACTCGACAAGATGACGGCCTGACCGGCTAAATGCCGGTTGGACCGCCTCAAGGCGGCGGATGGGGCGCCATGCTGGACGACAAAGACAAGATCCTCGTTGCCGCCTTGCGGAAGAATGCCCGGGAGAGCCTCGTCGGCCTCGCCCGCAGTGTCGGCCTGTCCCGCAGTGCGACCCAGGAGCGAATGCGCCGCCTCGAGCGCGAGGGCATCATCAAGGGCTATACGGTGGAACTGGCCTCCGAGCACGACCCCGCCGTGCGCGCCATGATCGCCGTGACCTTCGAGCCGGGTTTCCGCTGCAAGCAGGTGGTGCCTTGTCTTTCCGGCATTCCTGAAATCGTCGCCTGCCACTCGCTGACCGGATCGATCGACCTGATGGTGATGGTCGCTTGCGACTCCAATGCGACCCTCAACACGATCAGGGATACCGTTGCCGCTGTGAAGGGCGTTGCCACCGCCACAACGCATATCGTGCTGGCGACCGAGTGGTCGCGGGGCTGAAGGGGTTCACCCGGCTGAGTTTGCCGTCGTGTCATTCAGGATGTTTTGTCAAAGAGCGCGCGGAGGCGTCCCCGGGGCGTGAGAGCCGTCCGAGGTGCGGCATCAATCGAGGGGGCGCGAGGAGCGGTCCGGCTCGATGTCTGACGTGGGAGAGAGCCTGTGTGGAAACAGGCTGATTGGCACGCTTTGATGATCCAATGGGGTGGTGTGCGGACGGAATGCGGTGTGACCCTC
>NZ_QDAH01000037.1 GCF_003075415.1 Microvirga sp. KLBC 81 | reverse complement strand
TCCCATGCCGGCCGGGGCTGCATACGCAAACAGCGGCCATCACGGACAGTCCGACATCGCGTTTTCACACGACCTCGACCCACAGCAGACATTCGCAGTCCAAATTCACGCGAGATAGCCGGAAACGCCGTCCCACAACAATTTCAACGCCGTCACGATCAGCAATCCGTAGCAGGCTCGATAAACCTGACGCTGATCCAGCCTTGCGTGAAGCCGCCAACCAAGCCAGACGCCAGTGGGAATGGCGAGCAGGCAAGCCGCCATCAGTGTCCAGTCGTTGCCCGCCGGTTTCACCAGCAGCAGCCACGGCGCCGCCTTGGTGGCATTGCCGACCGTGAAGAACAGGCTCGTCGTTCCCGCATAGACTTCCTTGCTGAGGCCGAGCGGCAGCAGATACATCGCCAGCGGCGGTCCGCCCGAATGCGCCACCATAGTGCTGACGCCCGATGCGAGACCGGCAGCGATCGCCTTCGGCGACGAACGTGGACGGATCGTCACCGTACCGCCTCCCACAAGCCACAGGCTGACAAAGATCAGGGTGATCGCCGCCATCGCGATCGCGATGGCGCGGTGGTCCAGAACGCGGAACAGCAGATAGCCGAGCCCGATCCCGATCACGAGCCCCGGCAACAGCCGCACAAGGTCCGGCTTCGACCAGGTTGAGGGCTTCCAATAGCGCAAGGCGAACAGGTCCATCGCGACCAACAATGGCGCGAGAAGGCCACCGGCTGTCACTGGGTCCATCACGATCGACAGCAGCGGAATGCCCACAATGGAGAATCCGCCGCCGAACGCACCCTTCATGAAGCAGATCAGGAACACGCCGGCAAAAGCAACTAGGATCGTGGCAGTCGTCAGCTCCGGGGCAACCGGGGAGGCCATCATCACATCCTCACCCGGTTGGGAGCGGTCATTACGCCGCGGACCGCTGCTTCGATCCCGGAACGCACGAGGCCAATATCCCGGAGTGCATCGTCGTCGAACTCGCGAAGCTGTGCAATGGCGGCGCGATGGACGAAATTGCGCACGATCCTCTCCCAGCAGGCAGTGAAGATCCGAAGACTTGCGGCGGGGCTTTCCGTCCTCGTAGGCCGGAGGATGGTTGAAAGCGTTGCAGTCATGTCTGGTCTCCGGTGTTTGCTCCGAGCAGTGGCTGGTGCAATTTGGTTGATGTAGGAATAATGCTCCTCTAAAATACTCCGGACAATCAAAACATTGCTCTCGGTGCAATTAATGTCAAAGTCCGAATATCTGAAGCTGGCCGACACCATCGCGGCGGAAATCGCCGATGGCACTCTCAAGCCCGGCGACCGCTTGCCTCCCCAGCGCAGCTTTGCCTACGAGCGCAAGATCGCGGTCTCGACGGCGAGCCGCGTCTATGCGGAGCTCTTGCGCCGCGGCTTAGTGGTCGGCGAAGTTGGCAGGGGCACCTTTATCGCGGGTGATGCTAGGCGCGGCGTGGCAGCCCCAGGCGAACCGCGCGGCATCCGGATTGATCTTGAGTTCAATTATCCGATACTCCCGGATCAAACGGCGCTCATCGCAAAAAGCCTGGAGGGCCTGACGAACCCTGGGGCGCTCGACGCCGCCTTGCGGCAGGCAACCAGCGTCGGGACACCGGCGGCCAGAAGCATCGCAGCCGCGTACTTGTCGCAGGGCGCATGGTCCCCCTCCCCAGAACAACTCGTCTTCACCGGCAATGGACGGCAAAGCATTGCCGCTGCGCTCGCCGCAGTGGTTCCCATAGGCGGTCGCTGTGGTGTGGAGGCTTTGACCTACCCGTTCATCAAGGGGATCGCCGCCCGTCTGGGTATTTCGTTGGTGCCGCTGGCGATGGACGAGGATGGTGTCCGGCCCGACTCGGTGCAAAAGGCGCACCATGAGGCATATCTCTCAGCCATCTATGTTCAGCCGGCGGTGCAAAATCCTTTGGGAATGACAATGCCCCCGACGCGCAGAGCCGATCTGTTGCGCGTCGTCGAAAAACTCAACCTTCCGGTCATCGAGGACAATGTCTACAGCTTCCTCGACAATGAGCCGCCGCTTGCGGCGCTCGCGCCGGAATCCTGCATCGTCATCGACAGCCTCTCCAAGAAGGTCGCTCCCGGTCTGGCGCTTGGCTTCATCGTGTCGCCGCAGCGGCTGCGTGAAAGCGTGATGGCTTCAGTGCGTTCGGGCGGATGGACCGCCTCAGGATTTGCGTTTGCGGCGGCTCAGCGGCTCATCAGCGACGGCACCGTTGCCGAGCTTTCGAGGCTGAAGCGCCTCGATGCGCGCGCGCGTCAGAAACTCGCGGCCGATCGTCTTTCGGCTTTCAAAATCCAGAGGAACGACAAATCCTATCATCTGTGGTTGACGCTGCCGGCACACTGGCGTTCGCAAACCTTTGTTGCTGCCGCGGCCCGGCGCGACATTGCGTTAACGCCCTCGACGACCTTCGCCGTCACGTCCGGCCATGCGCCGGACGCTGTCAGGCTGGCGTTGGCGGCTCCGACAATGGACCAGCTCGATACTGGCCTGCGCACACTGGCCGCGATGCTGAATGCCAGGGAGGACGATTACGTTTCGACCGAATGAGCGCGGTGCGGTCGCGATCGCAATGCTTGTTGCGCATGCGTAGCCGTTGGGCTGAACCGACTCACCGATGTCAGCTTATGATGCTGTGGACGGCCCGCACCCAATGGTGAGATAGCATGGCTGCTGTAAGCAGTCAGCGACACAGGAGTATTCCATGAGCACGATGGCCACCATCGGTCTGGGCATTTCACGCAAACGGCTGACGGGACGGGCTGATGTGCGATAGGGTAAGGGGTGCAGCCCATCTCCACCGAGATGGGCTCGGAGTATGAGCCGGGATCTACATCTCTCGGATCTCACCGACACCGCTCCTGATGGTGGTAGCAGAGCATGACAATGTGACTCCGACCGACCTTGCTTTAGAGGATATCGCCATGCTTTGGATCCGAAACATCTGGTCCTCGTGCCAAGCGGTCATTTCAGCCCATATGAAGAGAAGTTCGCCGAGTCGAGCCAAGCTGCACTGATCTGATTTCAACGGCATTTACTTGATGATGGAGTTATGGCTGCCGACGAATAAGCAAAGTTCTTCCGACGGGCACCGTTAACCTAACGCTTCGCTTCACGAAATCGGCACCGGGCGGACCATACTCGGATTTCTGGACCGGTTCGCGAGCGGATGTTTATTTGGCCTGTACAAAGTCACGCTTTGATCATGAGCTGACCGTCCGCTGCCCTACGTAATCAACAGGTTCTGTGACGCTTCCCCACCATGGCAAGAAGGCGTATCCTGTTCACACAAGTTAAAGTCCTGCATTGGACCTGGGCTCCGACGGGCGGCCGTTGATCGACAGCCTTGTCGACGTCGCTCCTGGCCCGCCCGGTTTGCGTAATCTGATAGCCAAATCAGTTCGACTGCGTGCCTTTGCTGTGACGCACGCGCTTAGGGGTGTGTTGCCGCTCTCAAGGTACCCATACCTAAGGAGCCAGACATGAGCAGTACTCAGGTAGATGATGAAACCGCAATCGAGATTCCGAAAGCGCGGAAGATCGATATGAAGCTTGAGGTCATCGTCATCCCTGTTTCGGATGTCGATCGCGCCAAGCGCTTCTACGGCGGCTTGGGGTGGAGGCTCGACGCCGACTTCGTCAAGGGCGATGCGTTTCGGGTTGTACAATTTACGCCTCCGGGATCGCCGTGCTCGATCCACTTTGGCCGGGGCGTCACCTCGGCCGAGCCGGGGTCGGCACAGAGACTTTATCTCGTCGTGTCCGACATCGAGGCTGCCCGCGCCGAACTCGTCGAGCGCGGTGTCGACGTGAGTGAAGTGTTCCATCGTGCCGCCGTCGGGGAGGGCCCTTTGAGCGGACCCGATCCGGAGCGGCGCAGTTACAACTCGTTCGCCTCGTTCAGTGACCCCGATGGCAATAGCTGGCTGTTGCAGGAGGTCACGGCGCGGTTGCCCGGACGCGTGGACGCGAACGACACGACCTTCGCCTCGTCGAGCGAACTCGCGGCCGCGCTCCGCCGTGCGGCGGCGGCGCATGGCGAGCATGAGAAGCGAACCGGCCAGCATGATGAGGGTTGGCCGGACTGGTACGCCGAGTACATCGTCCGGGAGCAGGCCGGCCAGCCATTGCCGACATGAGCAGCGGCCCAATCGCTTTAGGAAAGGATCGGCATGCTGCTCGGCTTGAGGACGCCACTGCGATCCTCGGCGCGGCGCTCATCGTGGGACCCAAGCCATGACCCAAGTCTTCGACGCCATCATCATCGGGACCGGACAGGCGGGACCATCTCTGGCCGAGCGTTTGACCGCCGCCGGCATGAAGGTGGCGATCATCGAGCGTCAGCTGTTCGGCGGCACCTGCGTCAACACCGGCTGCATGCCGACCAAGACGCTGGTCGCTAGCGCCTATGCTGCGCACCTTGCCCGGCGCGGCGCCGATTACGGGATCGCGCTCGAGAGTGCGATCAAAGTCGACATGATGCGGGTCAAGGCCCGCGCCGATGCCGTCTCAACGAACGCTCGCACAGGTGTCGAAACGTGGCTGCGCGGCATGGACGGCCTGACGGTCATCGAAGGGCATGCCCGGTTCGAGGGCCCGGATGTCGTCCGGGTGGGCGAGAGCCGGCTGAGGGCACCTCGCATCTTCATCAATGTCGGCGGCCGCGCGAACGTGCCCGACATGCCGGGTATCAGCACGGTCGATTACCTCACCAACACATCGATTCTCAAGCTTGATACCATTCCACGGCATCTCGTCGTGGTTGGCGGAAGCTATATCGGGCTCGAATTCGCCCAGATGTATCGGCGCTTTGGTGCCCAGGTCACGGTCGTCGAGATGGCGCCGCGGTTGATTGCCCGCGAGGACGAGGATGTGTCGGATGCTATCAGGGGGATCCTCACCGAGGAGGGGATCGTGGTCCGCACCAGCGCCACCTGCATTGGCTTCAAGCCGCTTGCGGACGGTGTGGCGGTCGACGTCGATTGCACGTCCGGGGAGCCATTCGCGGCCGGTTCCCATGTGCTGCTGGCAGTGGGGCGCCGGCCCAACACGGACGATCTCGGTCTCGACAAGGCCGGCGTCGCGATGGATGCTCGCGGCTACATCGTCGTGGACGAGTCGCTCGCCACGAATGTTCCGGGCATCTGGGCCCTGGGCGACTGCAATGGCCGCGGAGCCTTCACCCACACGTCCTACAACGATTACGAGATTGTTGCCGCCAACCTCCTCGACGGCGAAAACCGTCGGGTGAGCGACCGGATTTCCGCCTATGCGCTCTACATCGATCCGCCGCTCGGGCGCGTCGGCCTGTCGGAATCCGAAGCGATGCGCACGGGCCGCAGGCTGTTGGTGTCCAAACGCCCAATGACGCGGGTTGGGCGTGCGATCGAGAAAGGTGAGACCAAGGGCTTCATGAAAGTGGTCGCCGACGCAGACACGAAGCAGATCCTGGGGGCAGCCATTCTAGGCGTGGGAGGCGATGAGGCGATTCACGGCATCTTGGATATGATGAATGCGGGAGCGACCTATCCGGTCCTGCAATGGGCAGTTCCCATTCACCCGACTGTCTCGGAACTGATCCCCACCGTGCTGGGAAACCTGAAGCCTCTGAATTGAGGTTGCGGCTTTACTCGACGTGAATGCCACATCCGGAGGCCCAAACGGATATGTCGCTGTCCCAAATAGCCAGGCAGAGCGTCGTAGCCTGGTACCTAATAGGATCGGTGGCGCTGGTCCGCTTCTTTCGTGCGCCCGCCTAGCGGGACGAGAGGAGAGTAACGATGCGTGCATCCGCTTTGCTCGCTCTACTGACTGTCCTATGCACCGCAGGCCCAGCCTTCGGGAGCTCAAGCCGTCGAAGCCACGAAAGTCCATCCTGAGAAAACACGGTCGCTTGGGTCGACGGAAGCCCATCCTCGATGAAGCCACTTGTCAGCCCTCAGGTTCGCTTGTCCAACAGGGAGAATGGTGATGTCTTTCCTTACCAACTCAGTCGCAGGGCTTCTGGCCATGTCGGCAGCCGCAGTCGTCGTCAGCCTGATCCCGACGAATCTGGCCGCGCAGCCCGCCGTAGCGGGCGCAGCGACGGAAGACACCGCGATCCGGCCGTTTAAGTTCCGCGCGTCCGACGAGGAACTGGCCGATCTCAAGCGGCGGATCAAAGCGACTAAATGGCCCAGCCGGGAGCTGGTGGCGGACGACTCGCAGGGCGTGCGACTTGCGACGATGCAGAAGCTCGCCGGCTATTGGGCCAATGAGTACGACTGGCGAAAGGTCGAGCAGCGGCTCGCTACGCTGCCGCAGTTCGTCACTAACATCGACGGCGTCGACATCCACTTCATCCACGTCAAATCGAAGGATCCGAATGCGCTGCCGGTGATCATCACGCACGGCTGGCCGGGTTCGATTATCGAGCAGTTGAAGATCATCGAGCCGCTGACCAACCCGACCGCTCATGGCGGGACCGCCGACGACGCATTCGACGTCGTCATTCCTTCGATTCCAGGGTACGGCTTTTCCGGCAAGCCCACGGAGCTCGGATGGGATCCGCAGCGCATCGCGCGCGTCTGGGCCGTCCTAATGGACCGGCTGGGATACAAGAAATATGTCGCACAGGGCGGTGACTGGGGCGATGCCATCTCCGAGCAAATGGCGCTTCAGAAGCCCGCGGGGTTGCTTGGCATCCACACCAATATGCCGGGAACCCTCCCTGACAATATTTCAGCGGCGCTCGCTGGCGGGCCAGCGCCCACCGGTCTCTCGGGTGACGAAAAGTATGCGTGGGACCAACTGGACTTCTTCTACAAGCACCGTGTGGGTTACGCGCAGGAAATGGGCAACCGCCCGCAGACGCTCTACGCGCTGGACGATTCGCCTATCGGCCTTGCCGCCTGGATGCTCGACCATGATGCGGCCAGCCAAGCGCTCATCGGACGAGTCTTCGACGGACAGTCAGAAGGCCTCACGCGCGACGATATCCTCGACAACGTCACGCTCTACTGGCTGACGAACACGGGTGTCTCCTCGGCGCGTCTCTTTTGGGAGAGCAAGCTCGCATTCTTCGCTCCCAAGGGCGTTACCATTCCGGTCGCGGTGAGCGCGTTTCCGGACGAAATCTATACCGCGCCGCGCAGTTGGACCGAGAAAGCCTTTCCCAAGCTGATCCACTATAATCGGTTGCCCAAGGGCGGGCATTTCGCGGCATGGGAGCAGCCGCAATTCTTCACGGAAGAGCTTCGCGCGAGCTTCAAGTCGCTGCGCTGATGGGAAGGAGTTGGGCGGCATGCACGCCCTACGTCGCCGCCCAACTCACTTCGTATCACCGGTTTGAACCCATCGGGAGAGGATCATGTCCGAAGGAGTCAATCATGATCGCCGCCGCTTCTTGAGCCTCGCGGCCTTGACCGCTGCCGCCGAAGTCGTTGTGATGGGTTCGGCAGGGGCGCAGTCCAACCGAGAAGGATCGTTGAATCTGCCCGCGATCAAGTCGGGAACGCATACGTCATTCGGTCCGCTGAAGCAGATCGATGCCAATGTCCTGAATATCGGCTACGCAGAAGTCGGCCCCGCCACCGGCGCTCCAGTGATCCTTCTGCATGGCTGGCCTTACGACATCCATACCTACGTGGATGTTGCGCCACTACTCGCCGATGCCGGCTACCGGGTGATCGTGCCGTATCTACGCGGCTATGGTACGACGCGCTTCCTCTCGGACGACACGCCCCGGAACGGCCAGCAATCGGCGCTCGGCGTCGACGTCATCGCCCTGATGGATGCCCTCAGGATCGGGAAGGCCGTCATCGCGGGCTGCGACTGGGGCGCACGGACCGCCAACATCCTAGCGGCGCTCTGGCCGGAACGATGCAAGGCGATGGTGTCCGTAAGCGGCTATCTGATCGGCAGCCGTGAGCTCAACAAGATGCCCTTGCCGCCCAAGGCCGAACTCGAATGGTGGTACCAGTACTATTTTGCCACGGAGCGCGGCCGAGCCGGCTACGACAAATACCGGCACGATTTTGCCCGGCTGATCTGGCAGCTCGCTTCGCCGAAATGGCAGTTCGACGACGCGACCTTCGACCGCACCGCAGCGTCCTTCGACAATCCGGATCATGTCAGCATCGTTATCCATAATTACCGCTGGCGGCTCGGATTGGCCGATGGTGAGCGCCGGTACGACGACCTGGAACAGCGGCTCGCCGCGTTCCCGCTGATCGGCGTCCCGACGATCACTCTGGAAGGCGATGCCAATGGCGCACCCCATCCGGACTCGGCGGCTTATGCCAGGAAGTTCTCCGGCCGGTACGAGCATCGGCTGATCACCGGTGGGGTTGGCCACAACCTGCCGCAAGAGGCGCCGCAGGCCTTCGCTCAGGCCGTGATCGACGTCGACCGTGCTTGAGCGGCTGCAAGATGGAAAGTCCCTTGGCGACTGAAAGCGACGAGAGCCGCCAAGGGTTGGGCTTCAGCCGAGAAGCCTGAGGAGTTCCTGAGCCGCGGCGGTCGACGAGGCGGGGTTCTGCCCAGTGATCAGGCGGCCATCGACAGTGACGAAGCTCTCCCAGTCGGCAGCCTTCTCATAGCGGCCCCCGAGCCGCTTCAGCTCGTCCTCGACGAGGAACGGCACCACGTTTGTGAGACCGACGGCTTCCTCCTCAGAGTTGGTGAAGCCCGTGACGCGCTTGCCCTTGACGATTGGCTGCCCCTGATAGGTCGCGCGGTGCAGGACGGCAGGCCCGTGGCACACGGCGGCAACAGGCTTGCCGGCGTTGTAGATCGCTTCGATCAGGGCGATGGACGTCGGATCGTCGGCGAGATCCCACATCGGGCCATGACCGCCCGGATAGAAGACGGTGTCGTAGTCATCCGCCCTGACGTCCCTGAGCTTGACGGTGTTCGCCAGGACCTCCTGCGCCTCTGGATCGTTCTTGAACCGCGCCATGGCCTCGGTCTGGTTGCCGGGCTCGTCGCTTTTGGGGTCGATCGGTGGCTGGCCGCCTTTGGGCGAAGCGACCGTGATCCTGGCGCCGGCATCCTTGAAAAACATAGTAGGGCGCGGCGAACTCCTCGAGCCAAAAACCTGTCGGCTTGCCCGTATTGCCGAGCCGATCATGGGAAGTGAGCACCATCAGGATTTTCATGGGCGGACTCCTTTGTTGACGGAAGCATGACTGAGAAAGTTCTGTTTCAAGACTTACGGTCCGATGAATCAGTCCTCGGGAGCCCTTTACGGGTTCTCGGAGGATTCGATTGGAGCTCTCAAGCAGAGCGGGCGAGCCATTGGAACAGGAAAAACTCTACACCTCGCTGCCACTCACATGAAGGCGATGTTGCAAACCTTGGGTTTCACCCTAATGCGTGGTGTGGCCAACAGTATCCACTGCCGCATGTACATGTGAAAGAAGCGGCTCTGAGCGGGTTATGGCTGGCTTGGTTGCTTCACCACCGCGGAGTGGATCGATCCCTTGCCTCAGTCACTTCGGGTGAGTGGCATGCAGCGAACGCCGAGCATTGGCCTTGCCGGTGATGGTATCAGACCGCTAGTGCTACCGAAGCTCAGCAGTGGCAGGTCCTGGAGAGCCGGATAAGGCGAACACCCATCCGAATTGTCACCCACTGACCTGATGTAACGGGCACATCGGATGTGCTGCAACAAGGATAACAGCTGATCAGGCACGGTCTCGCCCTTGGACCGGGACCCGCTGTATACTCGTTCACCCGGCGCAGTTCTTTGGCCCAGAAGGAGAGGCGATCATGCCCTCGCCGATGCAATCAATTGTCGCCACGCGCCGCGATCAGATGTTCCCCATCCTGGAGCCACACGAGATCGCGCGGTTGCACCGGTTCGGCAAGGTCCAGCACTACCGCGCTCATGAGCCGCTCGTCCGGAGCGGGGAGGCGGGTCACGGCCTCACCGTTATCCTGACCGGCAGGGTGGAGGTGACCCGGCACGACGAAACAGACCACCAAGAGCCGATCGTCACGTATGGTCCGGGTGGGTTCATGGGCGAACTGGCTCAATTATCTGGGCGCCCGGCACTCGCGGACGCCGATGCCCTGGAGCCGGTGGAGGCCCTGATCATTCCGCCTGAGCGCCTCCGGGCGCTTCTGGTGGCCGAGGCGGAACTTGGAGAGCGGATCATGCGGGCCCTGATCCTGCGGCGTGTCGGCTTGATCGAAGCACGAATCGGCGGACCGCTGATCATTGGATCGGCCGATGATGGCAATGTATTGCGGCTCGAAAACTTCCTGACTCGCAACGGCCATCCTCACCAGAGATTGGATCCCATGAGCGATCCTGCAGCGGCGACGCTGATCGAGCGGTTCCATATCGCTTCGGAACATCTGCCGATTGTTCTGTGTCCGGGCGGCCAGTTGCTGCGCAATCCCACCGAGTTCGATCTGGCCCGCAGCATCGGGCTGGTGGGGGCGCTCGATCCAAACCGAATCTGTGATGTCGTTGTCGTCGGGGCGGGGCCAGCTGGACTTGCCACGGCCGTCTATGCCGCGTCCGAAGGCCTTTCCGTCCTGGTGCTCGATGGCCACGCATTCGGCGGCCAAGCGGGGGCCTCTACCCGAATCGAGAACTATCTCGGCTTTCCGACCGGAATCACGGGCATGGCGCTGATGGCCCGCGCCTTCACGCAGGCACAGAAGTTCGGGGCCGAGATGGCGATACCGGATGAGGCCGTTGGTCTTGAGGGCGACGGAGTGTCAGGAGACGGCCCATACGTGGTGCATCTGCTCAATGGCGATAAAGCCCGCGCCCGGTCTGTGGTGATCGCCACGGGCGCCCGCTACCGGCGGCTCGATGTCCCGGACCTGGAACGGTTCGAAGGCGCGTGCGTGCACTATTGGGCCTCGCCTTTGGAAGGGAAGCTCTGCGCCGGCCAAGAGGTTGCCCTCGTCGGCGGCGGCAACTCGGCGGGTCAGGCAGCGGTCTACCTTGCCAGCCGGGTGGCGAAGGTGTGGCTACTCGTCCGGGGGCGGGATCTTGGGGCGAGCATGTCGCGCTATCTCGTCGACCGGATCGAGGGCCTTCCTAATGTGGAGATCATCACCCAGGCCCAGATCACCGGACTTGAGGGACAGCCCGGCCGCCTGGAGGCGGTTCGCTGGCGCCTGGGAACGGGGGAAGAAATCCGCCGGCCGATGCGGCATCTGTTCCTGTTCATCGGCGCCTTGCCGAACACCCAATGGCTCGATCCGTCTCATGTGGCGCTGGACCCCAAGGGCTTCGTGCTGACCGGAGCCGATGTGGCTCCCGGCCGGCGCCCGTTGGAGACGAGCCTCAACGGCGTCTTTGCCGTCGGGGATGTCCGTTCCGGTTCGGTGAAGCGGGTGGCCGCAGCGGTGGGCGAGGGGGCGCAGGTGGTGGCCGCGCTTCACGCCTTTCTGACCAAGGACGCTGTTCTGACCAGGGCCCGCGGCGAGACCCGCGTGGACGACCGCAACTGAGTTCGGCGGGATCGCCCATGCCAGCGCGAGATCGCTTCCGCTGGTGAACACTGTTTGCACGGCGGCCCGGCTGTTCGGCCAAGGATGGTCAGTCCGCCGCCTTCGAATAGGGAGCGGAGTGGACGGGAGGCGGTCCTCCACTATAACACCCCGATCCGTGCCGCTTCCCATCATAAGGGAGGTCCACCATGACTGCTTGGACGTTTCTGTTCGCCACAGGAATCGAGAACAGCTATCCGACCATCAATGGTGGCCGGACCCGCGTCGATGAGATGGAGAAGTGTGGCCACTATAAGAACTGGCGGACGGATTTCGAACTCCTGAACGAGCTCGGCATCAGGGTCCTGCGGTACGGCCCGCCTATCCACACAACATGGCTCGGGCAGGGGCGCTACGACTGGGATTTCTGCGACGAGACCTTCGGTGACCTCTATCGGCGCAATGTCGTGCCGATCGTTGACCTCTGCCACTTCGGGGTGCCCGACTGGATCGGCAACTTCCAGAACCCTGACTTTCCAGAGCTCTTTGCCGGGTATGCGCAGGCTTTTGCCGAGCGCTTTCCCTGGGTCCAGTTCTACACACCCGTCAACGAAATGTTCATCTGCGCCACGTTCTCAGCGGCCTATGGCTGGTGGAACGAGCAGCTGTCGAGCGATCAGGCCTTCGTCACGGCCCTCAAACACATCGTCAAGGCCAATGTGCTGGCCATGGGGACGATCCTCGACGTCCGCGCCGACGCCATCTTCATCCAGAGCGAGTCCTCGGAGCACTTCCACCCCGACTGTCCGAATGCGATCCCGTTCGCCGAGTTCTACAACGCCCGCCGCTTTATCCCGCTCGACCTCAACTATAGCCGGCGGGTGGACTCGGACATGTTCGACTATCTCATGGACAACGGCATGAGCCGGGCGGAATACGAGTTCTTCATGCGGGCCAACCTCAAGCGCCACTGCGTCATGGGCAACGACTACTACGTGACCAACGAGCACCTCGTCTCGGCCAACGGGCACACCAGCGCCTCCGACGAGGTCTTCGGCTATGCCGAGATCACCCGACAGTACCACGACCGCTACAGGCTGCCGGTCATGCACACGGAGACCAACACCAAGGAGGGCCCGAGCGGCGACGAGGCGGTCAAGTGGCTCTGGAAGGAGTGGTCCAACGTCCTGCGCGTGCGCAACTCCGGCGTGCCGGTTATCGGCTTCACGTGGTACTCGCTCACGGACCAGGTCGACTGGGACACCGCCCTGCGGGAGGAGAATGGCACCGTCAACCCGCTCGGCCTGTATGACTTGGATCGCAACATCCGGGCGGTCGGGCGGAGCTACCGACAGCTGATCCACGACTGGTGCCAGGTTCTGCCTGCCCAGTGCGTCTGTCTGCAGCTGCCGATTACGGAGCCACGTGACTTCGACGAGCCGTTCGCTGAACGTGCGCGGAAGTCCATGAAGTGGATCTGCGAGAGAACGCCGAGCGAGCCTCTCATGCCCAGCTAACATCAATGTCAGCAACAATACAGGCAGTACTGGCGCGGCTCGGGTTCGCCGAGACCCGCAAGGCTGTGTCAAGCCCGTTGAGGACTTGACCAACGGCCAACACGAGGGCATTCGTGGCCTGGGGCTGGCCCCGCAATTGCCCTGTGGCCAAGTGTCCTTTGGGAGGCGTCAAGCAGGCTTCAGGCTCTCGATCTGACGAGACCGCAGGGCACCCCATTCGGCTTTCTGATGCGAACCGTCACTCCGCCGTCCAGCCTCCGTCGATGGAAAGGTTTGTGCCGGTGATCTGGCTTGCCGCCTCCGAGCACAGGAAGGCCGCCAGCGCTCCCACTTGCTCCACTGTCACGAACTGCTTCGTGGGCTGAGCCTCCAACAGCACATCGTTGATCACCTGTTCGCGGGTTAGCCCCCTCGCGCTCATGGTGTCGGGGATCTGCTTCTCCACCAACGGGGTCCACACGTAGCCCGGGCTGATGCAGTTGACGGTGACACCGTGCGTTGCGAGCTCGAGCGCCACCGTCTTGGTGAGGCCGGCGATGCCGTGCTTGGCCGCCACATAGGCCGCCTTGAAGGGCGAGGCAACCAGCGAATGCGCCGATGCCGTGTTGATGATGCGGCCCCACTTGCGGGCCTTCATGCCGGGTACGGCCGCCCGGGTGGTGTGGAAAGCGGACGAGAGATTGATAGCGATGATCTGGTCCCATTTCTCGATCGGGAACTCCTCCACCGGCGAGACGAACTGGATGCCGGCATTGTTGACGAGGATATCGACACCTCCGAAGGCTTCCTCGGCCCCTCGGATCATGTCGGCGATCTGATCCGGCTTCGTCATGTCGGCGGGCGAGTAGAGCGCCTTCACACCGAATTCGGCCTCGAGGCCGGCGCGTTCCTTCTCGATGTCCTGTGGCTCGCCGAAGCCGTTGATCAGCACGTTGGTGCCTTCTCTAGCTAGGGCACGCGCAATGCCAAGCCCGATCCCGCTGGTCGAGCCGGTCACAACGGCGGATTTGGAGCGAAGCGTCATCGAAGCCTCCGTGTTGCTGGGTCCAATCGTTCAATTCGAAGCGCTCGTCTTGAGCGCCGATCTCTGTCAAAGTGATCCTGAGTTTGTCAGTGCGTCTCAACCATCCTCCGGCACGGCCAAGCCATTAAAGGTGACCGAGACCGAGCCATAGAGCCCGATCAAGTAAGCCAGTTCAGCGATACTCTCCTGGACGAAGGTCGCCACCGGGTGAGACCTCATTCTGCAAGTTCATGGCGTCTCTCTTTCCGGTAAGACGGCTCGGATGGTGCCAGATAGTCATGCGCGACCTTGCCAAGCCCGAGCGTCAGGTCGGCCACGATGTGAGTTGCCGAGACAACTTCCAGGACCGGCAGCTCCGCGACCGGCGCCAAGGCATGGGACCAGAGGTCCAGGGATGCGGGACCAACCCAGGCCCCTTTCAGGTCGATGTCCTCCAGGTAGTACTCGACGAGCTCGCAGATGCGCGGCGTACCATCGACATGCGGGATGATCTTGAGCAGAAAATTCGGCTCCTGGAGCGCAGCCTTCACGCTTGCGAGATCGGTCGCTCGGTGCTTGTAGCCCATCGTGGCGGTCGCGATGCGGACCGGACCGTAGTCGAGCGTGCCGACCAGGGTATCGACTTCCGTGCGCAGGGTGGGGTTCGCGAGCTTCTTGGGAAAGCCCCACAGCTCACGCCCGCCAGCAATGGGCGGGTGGTCGTTGAGAAACATGCAGTGGCTGTAGCCACCCTTGCGGCCGCGGAACGAGACGGGGATGACCTGTCCGCTTTCAGTGTAGTCGCCGAAGCCGGTCGAGTCCGGCATGCGGATGAACTCGAACTTCACCAGCGGCTCGTCGACCTCGAGCGGTTCCGGGACGAGCTCCCGGAGCTTCTTCAGGTCGGTCCGATAGGTGATGATCAGATACTCCCGGTTGCGAAAGCGATAGGGTCCGATCGGATAGGCCGGGCTGGTCAGGGGCATCGCGAATGCTCTGGTCCGGACACTGTCTTCATGCATGGCTGGATCTCCTACGTTGGATTGAGCGGGTCACTGGGGCTGCAAGCTGGCTCGCAGATCGAATACGTTGGTACGGAGCTTGGTCGCGCTTGAGAGGTTGGGCGCAGGATGTTCTTGACCCGCGGCAGTCTCCTTGCGCTATTCCCGACCGTCCACGGCAAGATCGAACGTGGAGACCCCTTCCTGATTGCGGGGCCGCTGGAGTGCCTCGGGGTGGCGCAACGTGCGCACCGCGTCGTGATAACCGGCGCGCCAGTGCTCCTCCATGGACAACCGGGAAAACTCGTAATCTTTCGAGTGGCCCTCGTAATGCTTCGAGCGGTAGATCAGCTGGACGAGATTGTAGACCTTATGGTCGGCGATCGAGTTCAGCGTTCTCGCTTCCTCGCTGGCGAGGAGGTCGGGAGGCAGCTTCGAGAGAAGGCTCGCGAGTGTGTTTCGGGCGCGCTGGTACCGCTTGAACTGATCGGTGTTGGCGCGTGTGCGACTCGAATATTGGATTTCCTTCTGCCGCATCACGACCTCGGCCAGATTGCGGGGAGACTCGCCGCGAGCGCTCCACAGATCGACCTGGAACGCGAGCGTGTCCTGACGGGGGCCCTGCTCGACCACCCATTCCAGCGGCGTGTTCGAGATGAGGCCACCGTCCCAGTAGTATTCGCCTTCGATTTCGACGGCCGGGAACCCGGGCGGCAGCGAGCCGCTCGCCATCACGTGCTCGGGACGTATCGTGTGCGTGGTGTTGTCGAAATAGACGAAATTGCCGGTGCGCACATTCACGGCACCGACGCTGAAGCGCATCCCACCGGCATTGATCCGGTCGAAGTCGACAAGCCGCTCGAGCGTACTCTTCAGGAGCTTGGTTTCGTAAAAGCTCGTGGACTCAAGAGCGCCGTTCGGGTGCAGCCAGGGAGCGGGTTGCCGAAGTGCGAAAAAACCTGCGGCGCCCGCTATGACCGCGTAGGTCGCACTCAGCTGATTGAAGAGCGCACGCGGCAGGTCGCCTTTCGGTGTGAAGGCGTTGACAGCGGCAGCCCAGTCGAGCAGCGGGTTGGCGGTGATTTCCTGCCAGAAGGCACGCAGCTTGGCGACACGCTCGGTGGGCTCGTTTCCCGCGATAATGGCCGCGTTGATGGCGCCGATTGAGACGCCGGCGACCCAGTCGGGATGAATGCCGGCCTCCGCGAGAGCCTCGTAGACTCCGGCCTGGTAGGCCCCGAGCGCCCCGCCACCTTGCAATACCAGCGCGACACATTCGAACGGAAGGTCTCGCTTCGCGACAGTCAGATCTGGCTGGAGTTGAATGTTCATGACATATGTTCCTTCATCTCATTGGCTTATGGGTGGCTCCCATCGAGCGGCCTCGTGCGGTCCGCAATCGGTGAACGATGCGAGTGGTCGGACGGATTGGCGAATTTCAGCGCCGCGTCGATTGAGAGCGACAAACAGGTAGAACCCGTTGAACCGCACGGCTGTCCTCGCCGCCTCCAGGTCGAACACCCCCTGAGCAAGAGCGTCGGCCCTGCCGGCATACGTCCAGTTCGGCGCTTCGATGAAGATTGGAACCGGACGATCCTCCGGGATGGCGCAGAAAAGGTCGGATTCGAGCCTGGACCGAAACAGGTTGTACGCAGGGGAGACGCGTGCCGAACTCTCTACCACTGCAGCGACCAGCGGGGTCTCAGGTCCTGCGTTTGGTGGGGTCTCGCCACAACCGGGCATCGACCGGACGGCATTTGGAAACGACAGGCTAGGTTTCGGTAGCATTTTGGTCTCCGTACAGTTCTGAGGCCTGGATTGGCTTTCTCTTGATCAGTGGCGTCTCAATGTGCGCCGCCCGCGCCGCTCCCGACGCCCACCTTGCGGGCGAAGAGAAGCACGGCAGCCGCGATTGCGAGCAGCGTGCCGATCACGGCAAAAGTGTCGCTGAAGCCCATCACGAGCGCCTGTCGGCGGACGGTTGCGCCGATCGCCGCAATCGCCTGATGATGCGCTGCTGCGGGGTCGACCACGCCATGCGCCATGAAGTACTGGGTCAAATCATCGATCCGCTGGCGCACCTCCTCGCGGTAGAGCGTGACCGACTGGCCGATGATGTTGGAATGGAACTGTTCGCGCTTGGTCAGAACCGTCGCGAGCGTCGCGGTGCCCACGGCCCCGCCGAGATTGCGCAGCATGTTGGACAGGCCGGATGCCTCGCCTGCCTCGCTTGGAGCGATCCCGGCTGTCGTGATGCTGCTGAGGGGAGTCAACACTAACGCCTGGCCGATGGCGCGCACGACATTGGGCAGGAAGAACTGGTCGCCTGCGCTGTCCAGCGACAGCGTGATGTTCATGAAGCAGCTCGCGGCGAAGATGCTGATGCCGACGAAACCGATGTAACGCACGTCATAGCGCTTCATCAGCAGCGGCACGAGCGGGATGAGCAGCAGCTGCGGCAGGCCGGTCCACGCCAGCACATTGCCGATCTGCTCAGCGTTGTACCGCTGCACCTGACCAAGGTATTGCGGCAGGATGTAGACACTGCCAAACAGCGCAAAGCCGACCAGAACATTGACGAGCACGCCGATGCCGAAGTTGCGCCGCTTCAGAAGACGCAGATTGACGAGCGGCTTTTCCACCGTCAGCTCGATGACCACGAAGGCGGCGAGAAACACGGCCGCCACGATGCCGAGATAGAAGATGAAGGGCGATTCGAACCAGTCGTCCTTGTTGCCCTCTTCGAGCACGGTCTGCAGCGCCGAGAGTCCGATGGCCATGGTCGCGATGCCGGCCCAGTCGCCTTCCTTCAGCAACGGCAGCTGCATCGGCGTCTTCTCGATCGTGAAGGCGAGCGCGATGATCATGACGATGCTGGGCGGCGTGTTCACGAAGAAGATGGTCTGCCAACCATAGTTCTCGGTCAGATAGCCGCCGATGGCCGGACCGATCGCGGGCGCGAAGGTGACCGAGATCGCGAACAGGGCGAGGCCGATCGGCTGCTGTGGCTTGGGCAGCTTGGTCAGCACCATGGTGAAGGCCATCGGGATGAGGACGCCGCCGGAAAACCCCTGCAGGCCGCGCATGACGATCATGGAACCGAGGTCATGCGTAAAGGCACAGGCCATCGAGAACAGCGCGAACAGGACGGTGTTCGTTATGATGTAGCGCCGGAAGGAGAACACGCGGCTCAGGTAGTCGGTGAGCGGAATCACCACGATCTCGCCGATGAGATAGGAGGTTGAGATCCAAGCTCCGTTGTCGACGCCAGTGCCGATGCCGCCCTCGATGTTGAGGAGCGAAGCATTGGTGATCTGGATGTTGAGGATCGCCATGAACGCGCCGATCATGCCCGCCAGAACGGCGATCCAGGAGGTGAGGCTCGCCTTGTGGGACGAGGCAACGGTCGCGGGTACAGGGCGGGGCGGGTCCAGTCTCATGGTCGGTGTCATGGTGGACATGACATGTCTCCTGCGTGAGTCATTCAGGTCTCAGCCGTTCCGTTCGGGACCGGAGGCGATGCGCGTGGCTTCGGCCTTGGTATCGATGGTTGGGTAGACCGACATGCCGGGCCTGAGTTGGCCGGCAGCCGGTCTGCTGGTGTCGAGAACGATCTTCACCGGAATGCGCTGCACCACCTTCGTGAAGTTGCCAGTGGCATTGTCGGGCGGCAGCAGGGCGAACTCCTGCCCGCTGGCCGGCGCGATGCTGTCGACGCGGCCACTGAAGGTGGCGCCCGGGAAGGTGTCGACATCGATCTCGACCGGCTGCCCGGGTCTGACGTTGGTGAGCTGCGTCTCCTTGTAATTGGCGACAATGTAGGTCGTATCGACGGGCACGACGGCCATCAGTTGCGTTCCCGCCTGCACGTATTGGCCGACGCGCAGCGTCCGGTTTCCGACGACCCCATCGACCGGCGCAGTGATGGTGGTGTATGACAGGTTCAGCTCGGCCTGATTGAGCGCCGCTCCGTCCCGAGCCAGCGCCGCCTGGGCCTGAGCCAGTTCGGCCTTCAGGATGTCGGTCTGCCGGGTCGCATTCGCGAGGGCCGCTTCGTCGCGCGCGACCGCCGCACGGGCGGCCGCGATGCGGGATGAGGCCTGCTGGGCATTCTGGACACTGCCGAAGCCCTTGGCCGCAAGGGCGGCATAGCGCCGGTCCTCCTGCTCGGCGAAGGCTTCGTTGGCTCGATCGACGGCGATCGTTGCACGTGCCGCGTCAATCAGCGACTGCTGAGCGGCCAGCGCGGCCTCCTTGTTGGCGACCGTCGCCGCCGCTGCGGCGACATCGGCCTTAGCCTGCACTAACGCCACGGCAAAGTCGCGATCGTCGATCCGGGCCAGGATCTCTCCGGCCTTGACGCGCTCGTTGTCGCCCACCAGCACAGCGGCGATGTAGCCGGGGACCTTCGGGGCGATCGTGGTGTTGTCGGCCTTGACGTAGGCATCGTCGGTCGAGACCTCGAAGCGCCCGACGGTCCAGTACCGCCAGCCGAAGTCCGAGGCACCGGCGACGGCGATGAGGCTCGCCCCGATGAGCAACAGCTTGCGGATGGGGCGCTTTCTGGATGCGCTGGAGGCCTCTCCGATCGGCTGGGGCGTGGCCTCGGGGGCTGGAACGCGGAGTTCGCGTGGTGCCACGAACCCGGGCGTCGCCTCAGCTGCCGGGATCGCCTTCTCGATGGTGAAGACTGTCGGATGTTGGCTCATTGTTCGGGTCCTTTCCGTTCCCGCGAGCCCCCAAACGCACTTGGCTTTTTTATGGAAAACTATTATTTTCCAAAATGAGCGCGGGAACCGAACCCGTCAACCTGATTTTGGAAAATGCTCATGCGACAAAATGAACATACGGTCCAGCGCTCCCGTGGGCGTCCGCCAATCCGCTCCGATGAGGAGACCCGGCGCCTGATCCTCGAGGCCGCGTCACTGGAATTTCGGGCGAACGGCTACGCCTCGACGACCATGTCCGCCGTGGGCCAGCGGGCCGGCGTCTCCACCAAGACGATGTATCGCCTCATCCCAACCAAGGCGGATCTGTTCAAAAGCATGTGCTCCGACCGGATCGGCCGTTTCATGCTGGCTATCGACGAGACGGTCGTCGGAACCCTCGAGCTTGAGGCGGCGCTCGAGCGCATTCTGTGCGCTTACGGCAACCTGGCGCTTGACGAGGAGGTCATCGCCATCACCCGGCTCGTCCTGAGTGAGCGCGACCGCTTTCCCGAACTCGGGTCGGCCTATTACGAGGGTGCCCTGCGACGTACCCGGGAGGCCATTGAGGGCTGGCTGCGGCGGCAATGCGACCGGGGACTGATTGCGCTCGAGGATCCTCGTGTCGCGGCGGACATGCTGCGCGGCATGATGGTCATGGAGCCGCAGCGAGCCGTGATGCTGGGCCAACGCGGCGTGCTCGATGCCGAGGAGATCGCGGCAAGGGCCAGGATGTGCGCGAACCTGTTCCTGAACGGCTGCCGCCCCGATCGCGTCACAGCCGCAAGCCCGCCGGCCTGAGGCAATCAACATGCACAGTCTGGGATCCCTACAAGGGACAGAAGGGGCGGGTAGACCCATCGATGTGACGCGCTCCGGAGGCTCCGGCGTCTCCTGGGGGCCATGATCGTTGACCGATCGCCCGTCGGTCAGGTGACACTCAGGGCGCGGCGGTGGACGGGCTCCGCGGAACCACAAGCTTCGACGTCATCACCTGAACGACTTCGCCGCGCTGGTTCCGGGTCTCGCTCCGCAAAACCACGATGCCCCGGTCCGGCTTGGAGCGGGACGGGATGATCTCCATGACCTCACTGACGACATGGAGTTCGTCGCCGGGACGGGCCGGCTTCGGCCACGCGATCTCGCCCCCCGCGCCGACAAGGCCGCCAGCGATGGGCGCGCCACCGTTCACGAGCAATCGCATCGTGAGAGCGGCCGTATGCCAGCCGCTGGCGGCGAGGCCGGCAAAGAGCGACCTGGCAGCGGCATCCTCATCAACGTGAAACGGTTGCGGGTCGAACTCCTCCGCGAACCGTTTGATCTGTTCGGCATCCAGTCTGTGCGATGCGCTCGTGAAGGTCTGGCCGACGTGCACGTCGTCAAGAAACAGATGATCTCGTTTTGGGATGTCCATTCCAGCACCCTCCATTCATCGCTTCCAAGCAGCCTCACCGGTTGGCGGGGTTCGTGCCCGGCTTCGTCAGACCCCCTTGCGGGCGAGGCGCAGAGCAGCCTCCTGGCCGGAGCGCAGGATCGTCTCGGAGAGAGCAGGATCCGTCGTCACGCGGGCAAGCTGCAACGTGCCGATCATCAGTCCGAAGATCGCATAGGCGGTTTCCGTCGCCTTCTCCTCGCGGAAGGACGAGGGCAGTTCGGCCGCGATGATCGCGACGATTTCCCTTACGGCATCGGCCATGATGTTGCGGGTTTTCGGATCGTTGCGGGCGACTTCGGGCGCGAGCGCGGCGATGGAGCAGCCTGCCTCCGGCCGGTCGCGGTGCACCGTGCGCAGGTACCGACGCACGATGGCCTCAAGCCCGTCTTCGCCACGCTCGCGTGCGGCCTTTGCCTCCGCGGCCCATGCCTCGCGGCTGCTCGCATGGGCGGTTGTGAGGGCTTCGCGGACAAGGTCGTCCTTCGATTTGAAATGGGCGTAGAAGCCGCCATGGGTGAGCCCGGCATCAGCCATGAGGCCGGCGACGCCGGTCCCTTCGATTCCCTTGGCGCGGAACTGCGCCCCCGCAATGTCAAGGACGCGTTTGCGCGTCTGCTCCTTGTGACCCTTCTCGTAACGCAATGCAGCACTCCGTTCGCTATGGGCTTTACATTATGACCATCATATTATATGTCAAGCATCATATAAAGGAGGCGCAGATGTCGTCGCATGATCCGGTCGTAATCGTTTCCGCCGCTCGCAGCCCGCTCGGACGGTTCCAGGGCAGTCTCTCGGGACTAAGCGCTCCGAACCTCGGCAGCCATGTCATTCGCGCCGTGCTCGACCGCGCCGGGCTCGCGCCCGAGAAGGTCGACGAGGTTCTCATGGGCTGCGTGCTGCCCGCCGGCCAAGGACAGGCCCCGGCCCGTCAAGCCGCCCGTGGGGCAGGCCTGCCGGATGCGACAGGCGCGACGACCATCAATAAGGTCTGCGGTTCCGGCATGAAGGCGAGCATGCTCGCCCATGATCTGATCTTGGCCGGCTCGGCTGGGATCGTCGTCTCCGGCGGCATGGAGTCCATGTCTAATGCGCCGTATATCTTGGCCAAGGCGCGCAGCGGCTACCGGGTCGGCCACGACCGTCTCATCGACCACATGATGATGGACGGCCTGGAGGACGCCTATGAGGGCGGCCGGCCGATGGGGGATTTTGGCGAGGCGACGGCCGGGGCCTATCAGTTCAGCCGGGCCGACCAGGACACCTATGCGATCGAGACGCTCACCCGAGCCCGTCAGGCCATCGAGGAGGGGGCTTTCGCAGCTGAAATCGCGCCCGTGGTCATCGCCGGGAAGACGGGTGACACGGTGATCGACACGGATGAGAACCCACTCAAGGTCTCGCCCGAGAAGATCCCGTCCCTCAAGCCGGCCTTCCGGCCCGACGGCACCATCACAGCGGCGAGTTCCTCCGCCAACGCCGATGGAGCGGCCGCGCTCGTGCTCACGCGCCGCTCCATCGCCGAACGCGAGGGTCTTCCGGTCCTGGCGGAGATCCGGGGCCACGCGACCCATTCCCAGGATCCGGCCTGGTTCACCACGGCGCCGATCCCGGCGATCCGCAAGCTTCTCGACAAAGTGGGCTGGAGCGTGGGGGATGTCGACCTGTTCGAGATCAACGAGGCCTTCGCAGTTGTCGCTATGGCGGCGCAACGGGACCTCGGCATCCCACGCGACATCCTCAACGTGAATGGCGGCGCGTGTGCGCTCGGCCATCCCATCGGCGCCACCGGCGCCCGCCTCATCGTGACCCTGCTGCATGCCCTGGAGCGCCGAGGATTGTCCCGCGGAATTGCGTCCCTGTGCATCGGTGGCGGCGAGGCAACGGCCATCGCAGTCGAGCGTCCGACCTGAAAGGTCCGGTTACACGCCCGAACGTGTACTTTCTCATGAAAGGGATGAACCATGAGCCAAGGACAAGGAACAGCGCTGATCACGGGCGCTTCGGCCGGCATCGGGGGGGTCTATGCGGACCGGCTCGCCCGACGCGGATATGATCTCGTTCTCGTTGCCCGCGACGAAGCGAAGCTGAATGCGCTTGCGTCTCGTCTGCGCGACGAGACTGGCGTGATGATCGAGGTGTTGCCGGCCGATCTCGCTAATGCGGACGACACCCGCAAGGTGGAGGCACGGCTCCAAGCGGATGACATCACCATGCTGGTCAATAATGCCGGTATCGCGGTCTCCGGACCGACGATCAGCATGGATCCCGAGCGTCTTGATGCGATGATTCAGCTCAATGTGGCGGTGTCAACGCGTCTGGCACGGGCCGTTGCGCCGGGGCTCGCACAGCGACGCAAAGGTGACATCATCAACATCGCCTCGGTAGCCGGCATTCGCGGCGATCAGCCTGCCATCAGCGTCGGCTACAGCGCCAGCAAGGCCTATGTGCTTGCCTTCAGTGAAGGGCTCGACAGCGAGCTCTCGTCCTACGGTGTGCGTGTGCAGGCGGTACTGCCCGGAGCCACGCGCACGGAGCTGTGGGCGAAGGGTGGGATCGACATCAACACCCTGCCGCAGGAGGTCGTGATGGAGACGGGCGATATGGTCGATGCCGCGCTCGCAGGCCTCGATCAGGGAGAGCGCGTCACGATTCCTGCGCTGCCTGACATCGCCGACTGGCTCGCGTTCAAGACCGCCCGCGCGGCACTCGGTCCCAACCTGTCCCACCGTCTGCCGGCGGAGCGCTACGGCAGCCGGAGTTCGGGCTTGGTTCCTCTGCCAAAGGCCTCGTGAGCGTGATGGTTGCCGGCCGGTGTCATCTCGGCCGGCTCCTCGTCGCGGTGCTGGAGACCGCAGAGTTGTTGCTCCCCATCGGCAGACGATCGGCCCTTGTCCACCACTGAGAACAAAATGATGGGATGGGCCGTGACGTTAGGATCAACAAATGGCTGTTTCCGGCACGGGGCTGACCTGAGCCGAACTTCTGCAAGAGCAGAGTGGAGCGGACCTTCACACGGGCTCGCGTAAAGGCTCGGTTTGATCTGGTGCAGACATTCAGCCATTTCCGCTTAGCCGCTCGATGCGCATCATCCCGCATTCGGGGATGCGTCGGAAGAGCTGAGGCTGACACAGTACACAACCAGACCGCCTGATTGATGATCTCGGCTGGAAAGCGGGAGCCGCGGCTAGAGTTGCATGACGTGTTCATGCCCAGGACCTGCCACAGGTTCACACTCTGGCCGACCTGAAAGTATCCCCTGAGCAGGGAGATCCCAGTGTAAGGGCTGACTTGATCTCGACTTACGAAACACGTCTTCTCGACGATTATCCGTGCTGGCTATGCGCCAAGCCGCTCCCTCAGACGCGGGATCGAAAAGTTCAGGAAGGCGCGAAATTTCAGCGGTACTTGGCATTGACTGGGATAGATGAAGCTGACCGGTATAGGCGAGGGTTCATACGCCTCCAGCAATGTCACGAGCGCGCCCGAGTTCACCAAATCGTCGATCTTGTACGACAACACCCGGGCAATGCCGGCCCCAGCCGTTGCGGCGCTAACTGCCGCCTCAACTGAGTTCACGACGAGGCTGGACAGGATCGGTATCATCTGCGGGGCTCCTTACGAATGGAAATCCCAATTGCTCCCAAGCACTAAATCTTCGTATGCCACACAGTCGTGCGCCGGGAGATCGGCTGGCGTCTTTAGCACATCCCGTATTGTCAAATAGCCCGGGCTGGCGCACAGCACTTAGCGGATCGACGCAACACGCACAGCAATAATACTGCTGTCGGGCAGTTTGCCGATGCGCAGCGCGCGCTCGACATCCTCATCGAGCAGATTCACGTTTCGATCGTTCAGCTGCACGCGCCTGCGAACGTCCGGATAGGTCCGCAGAAATTCCGCAACGACGAGCATGACATGGATGCGTGCCATGACTTGCGGCACACTGATGGGCAGTTCCCCTCGATGGGTCGGATACTCTCCGGCGGCAGTGCGTTCGGCCTCCGCAATGTCTTCCATGATCCGTCGGCATGAGGCGACGTAGCTGCGCCCAGCGTCGGTCAGTGTCAGTTTACGGTGACCACGTAGCAGCAAGCGGATGTTCAGGTGCTCCTCCATCTCCGAAACCCGTCGGCCGACCGTCGCCAAGGGAAGGCGGAGCTAACGGCCGGCGGCAGACAGGCTTCCTGGGTCTACAGCGGCAAGCAGAACGGTCATGGCTTCGAGGCGGTCCATATCCTTTCACCCAATGAGAGGATGCCTCCCAAGTTTACCGTCTGATCCCCAAACTGGAACGGTCTATGTTCTCCGCGTGAGCCTCAGGAGCGCCCCGCCGTCACTCACCCGATCAACGGCGAAGACTGGGCGTCACCGGCTACGGAGGCATGCATGCCTAGGACTTTGAACGGGACGCACGAGCATATCTCTGCTGTCAAAGCCAATACGATCCGAAGCCGAGCAGGAACGGAGCGACGACCGCCCAGGAGCTCAGAGTGAGATTGGACCATTGGACCCAATCCCCATAGCAGTAGAGCGCAATCGCGGAGCACAGCCCAATCCGCGAGCCGATGATCCCAGCATTCCATGCCGCGGCAGGTGCGCCGGTGAACATCAAGGCGGCGCAGGCCAGGCCGATGCCGAGAACCAGATTGGTCCACTCCAATTCCTTGTTTGGTGCTTCATTTTTCATATCCATCTCCTTTTCGTCTAATCCCAGTTCGCCTGTCTGTTCCCGGCAGAGGTGGTTGGTGTGAGGAGAATGGAAGAGTCCGGCGTTCTCGCCTATCCTACGCAGGCATCCGTTAGGCTGTGCTAAGGCGTGCTATCAAGACGTTTAGGGCGCCCTGTGCTTTGGCATAGGAGTGTATCTCCCTTCGGTCGATAGCCGACTGCTTTCCGATATTGAAAGATAGTGCTCGGAACGACGAAGCGCATGAGCGCCAGTTGCTCCGAGGTACTTGATCCAGTGCCATGGGAGGGCTGGCAGGTGGTTCTTGACCGAACCAAGACGAACCATGACATCGGGGTCTGGCCAGCCTCCTTGGCTCGATGGGGCCTGGCCATCACGCTCGTCGTTGCGCTCGTTGCGTGCGTTTCACGGCCTGGACCCAAGATCCTGGAGTCATCTGGAGCGAAGCGTGGCGACAGGAACGTCACCATCTTTGTCGCGACACTGCGAACGCCAGAGCCTGGATCGGCAACTGCATTCAACAGCGGTCAATCGCAGACACTTCGCTTCGCCCGGTACGTGATCTCAATCCCACCAACGCACAAAACCGATGCGATCGAGTGGCCAGGTGATCCACCTAATCCCGCCACTGATTTCGTCATGATCGAATCGGCGCGCCTTTCGGAGGCCGAGTTCCGATCCGGCATCACCGGCGAGGAGGGCAACGGACGGTCCATTCGGCTTTTCGTTCACGGATACAATAACAGCTTTCAGGAAACAGTTTATCGCCTCGCCCAGATCGCCGCGGATGCCCACGATAACCGGGTCGCGGTGCTCTTCGCCTGGCCGTCCAAGGCAAGGACGCTTAGCTATAGCGCGGACAGAGCGGCGGCATCAGCATCGACGGACGGCCTTGCGAGGACCATCGAAATTCTGGCTGAGCGGCCACGCGCGCGGGTCGTGTTGCTTGCACACAGCATGGGAGGATGGCTTACGATGGAGACGCTGGCAAAAATGAGCCGCGAGCGTCGTCGAGCGCTGTTCGAACGGTTTTCGAATGTCGTGTTGGCTGCTCCGGATATCGACGTCGTCGACATGGTCCGCCAGCTCGAGATCATCGGTCGGCTTCCTCGCCCGCTCACGCTACTGGTGTCGAGCGATGACACCGCTTTGACCCTGTCCCGTATCATCACCGGTGGCCGGCGTGTTGGCGCCGACGATGTCCACGATCCGTGGGTTCAGGCCGCGGCCAGGCGATACGGGGCCCGCGTTGTCGACATCTCGGAGCTGACGACGGCCGACAGCTTCCGGCATGCGCGCTTCACCGCGATGGTGGCGCTCTACTCAAAGTTTCAGACGCAGATCGAAGACCCGCTGGAGAAGCACTATGCTGGACCCGGTGTCTTCGTGTTCAAAGCCGCGACTTCGACGCTGGAGCCCATCGACCGGTGAGCGGCCAATCCGATCAGAACTCTGAAAGCTGGGCCAGGGCAAGATGACGTTATTGCAAGGAACCGAGAACGCCTGCACTGCAGCCGCCGCGACTGGGGTGGACAAGCCTGCTGGTGCACGGACCATGCTTTATACTGGTGTTGCCCTGTGCCTGCTTGCGCTCACGGCTGGCGTCCTGCTCGCCATGGGCCGGACGCCGATTTGCACCTGCGGAACGATCGAGCTGTGGCATGGGACGGCCAACGACTCGGGCAATTCCCAGCACCTGACGGACTGGTACACTCCATCCCACATCATCCATGGCTTCCTGTTTTATGGTGCCACGTGGCTCGCCGGCTTGGTGCGAGGGCGGTCGCTGCCGCTGGGCGTGGCGCTCCTGGTGGCTCTCGGCGTCGAGTGCGCGTGGGAGATTGCTGAGAACACGAACACGGTCATCGAACGCTACCGGGCGACGAATATCGCTCTCAACTATTATGGTGACAGTGTTATCAACTCGATCATGGACATCGCCGCGATGATCGCCGGCTTCTGGCTTGCCCGCATCTGGCCGGTTTGGCTGACGGTGATGATCGCTCTGCTCATGGAGCTGATCGTCGGATACTGGATCCGGGACAACCTCATCCTCAACATCATCATGTTGATCTATCCCGTTGAGGTCATCAACCAGTGGCAAGCGGCGAGCTGACCGGACCGCTATCAAACCGACCCACACGTCTTGACGCCGTCAAGCGGCCAGCCGAGCAGGACTAATCGCGTGTTCTCAGCTCGGCGATGGCTGCAATCAACCCGGACTGATACTTCTCGCGCAGGAGCACGACCACATTGCTGGCGCTCGTCCCCCCCAATTCTCTTGATCAAGAAGCGGTTCAGACTGTCCTGTCTTGCACGGCATCGATCAAGTGCTTGCTCTGCAAGCTTCTCCGCCGGCTGGTTCGCCTGAAGTCTTCCTTTTATGAAGGTCGCGGCGCACACCTGCCATTGATCGTTCAGAACTCTCGCCTCCTCAGAAACGATCAGAGGGTCGAGCTCGTCAGCTTGGACTGCGAAACCAACAATCAATGCAGCGACCAGACATCCAGCGGCCAATGTACCCCGCCAGCCATTCGCTCGAGTGCAAACGGATAGTCCAATGTCCCAGTGTCTGGCTAGATGGCGATGTGAAGGGTGCCGCAGGAGATCGCTAGGGCGATGATGAGTTGAAGCTGACGGGATATCACGCATGATTATGCGCACCGGTTGAGATGCCTGATGCGCAAAGCGCCTGCTCTACCCATGCGGAGCAATCCGCGCCTGTATCCCGGGGCTGGTCGGGCAAGAGAACACGCTCCACCGCATGTGCCAGACACCACCTCGTGAACTGCTCCGCTGCGGCATAGCTGTCCTGGATCTGGATGCCACTAGCAGCTCCATGAGTACCGAGGTACTCCGCAATCCATTCGACCGTCTTACCAAGGCTTCGCGTCAGGAACTCCTCGCCTAGCCTGGGGAAACGGCCCAGCGAGCCGATGACCAGGCGCAGTGTCGACACCGTAGTCGGGGCTTCCATGACCTGAAGAATGGCAATCCCGATCGGCATCAGAGCAGAGGCTGAGTTGGGATCCTCCAGATTAGGGGAAGGCAGTTTTCGTGCAATGCGCGATGCTTCCGCATCGATCAGCGACTTGAACAGGTCGTCCTTGTTGTCGAAGTGGTTGTAAAGCGTGCCCTTCGAGACTCCCGCCTGGACGGCGATCTCTTCCATGCTGGTTTCCGCATAGCCGTTCAGGAGAAAGATCTGTCGCGCGCCGTCGAGGATCTGGCGCTTCTTGCGGATGCTCCGAAGATCAGAGATTGGTCCCTTACTCACAGAAGGAATGTTATCGAGCATGATCCATCCTAGACACCTGTGACGTGGTTACGAGTGGGCCCTGGCTGCGGCGGCCAGGGCCCGGCGGGATGCTGATGGAGCCTGCGTGGAGGGGGCACAGGTTCGCGATCTGGGCCTCCAGTGGGTCGACCGTTGTTGAGTCGGCTTCCGTAGTCTCAGCCGAACGCCTGAAGAGGTATCTTCTCCGCCTGTTGTTTGACCGGTGGCCGGGAATGTAACTCAACTGTCCCCATTGAATTCGCAGCGTGCGATTTCGCGTATCTGTGCAGGCCGATCTTGATGGTCACCAGCACGGGCGCGGCGATGACAAAAAGCAGGGCGACGGCAGTGAACGCCGTGTCGAAGGCAATCACGGTGGACTGACCTACAACGACCCGGCCCAGCAGACTCATGGCGGCGCGGCTAGCCGCGACGGCGTCCATGCCTTTTGCTACCAGCATGGCTGTCGTGGTCGTTAACCGCTCGCTGATCACAGGAACGCCTGCCGCGACGTGGGAGCCAAGCACCGCAATATTGGCGGTGACGTTATGCTCGATCAGGGTCTGGAGCCCGGCGACGCCCATCAGACCGCCAAGCTGGCGACCCGTATTGAAGAGGCCAATGCCGGACGCGAGGTTGCTGCCGGTGAGATTGCTGAAGGCAATCAGGGTGATCGACAAAAACAGGAAGCCGAGGCCAAAGCCGCGCAGCAGGATGGCCGCCATCATGTCGTCCGCGCCGCTTTCGCTGGTCGAGCCGGACAGCATCCACATCGCCACCATGATCAGCAGAATGCCGAATGGCACCGTGGCGAACGGAGGAACACGACGCACCTGGATGAGGACGGCGGCAATCAGGAGCGCGCTTATGAACAATGCGCCACTTGGCAGTAAGAGCAGGCCGGCATCGGTCGGCGTGAACGCGAGGACGGATACGGCAAAGGAGGGGATCAGGAACGCGCTTCCGAACAATGCGGCGCCGGCAACAAAGCTGACGATGAAGGCAAAGGTGAAATCATCCGACCGGAACACGGTAAAATCGAGCAGGCCTTGGCCCTTGGTCATGATTTGGTGGCCAAGAAAGGCCAGCAGTGTGGCTGTGCCAGCCACGGTCAGCCACAGGATGCGTGGTTCCTCGAACCAGTCCCATCGGCTGCCCTGACTGAGCACGTAGGTGAAGCAGAAGAGTGTGATGGAGATCAGCGAGAAGCCCATCCAATCGAACGGACGACGCGTGATCTTACTAGGAATTGCACCGTCGGCAATCAGCAGCAGCCCGGCGGCCGCCAGAGCTACCGGAACGACACTGAAGAAGATCCATGTCCAGGAGTGGGCATCGAGCAACCAGCCCTGAAGGGCAGGGGCGATCGTCGCGGGCGCAACGACCGACCCTACCGCAAACAGAGCCTGCAGGATCGGTTGATGGGACCGCGGATAGGCGAGAAAAATAATTGCCTGCCCCCCAACAAGGAGGATGCCGCCAGACAAGCCCTGGAAGATGCGAAGCGCGACGAGCAGGTCCAACCGAGCCGTGAGGGCGGCCAAACCGCAGGCTGTGCCCATGACGAGGGTCGCCCCAATGATCAGGCTGCGCGGGTTGATCCGGGTCATCAGCCAAGGAGCAGCGATGAACCCGATCAGCTTGAAAGCGGTGTATCCAACATCCAGCCAGGCGAATTCATCCGGCGTGGCATAGGTGTCGCCGATGATATCGCCCCGCCCGAGCGACAGGACGGTGCTGGCGATCGCCTCCGTCAGCGCGGCAAGCACGATGCCTGTAACAAGAAGGACACCTGTCGCAGGCTTGTCGCGGCTCGGCAGGGAGACGACTGCCATGGTCATGAGCCGCTTCCTTCGGTGATCTCGACGCGCGCGGACAGGCCAGGCACGAGGCGGCCGGGCAACGGATTATTGGCGAACCGGATCTTGACCGGGACGCGCTGGACGACACGAACGAAATTGCCTGTCGCATTGTCCGCGGGAAGCAAGCTGAAGGCAGACCCACTTCCGGGCGCAAAGCTGTCCACGACACCTTCAAGCGCCTCGTTCGGATAGCCATCGACCGTGATCCGGGCGCGCTGACCTGGCCGGATATGTTCGAGTTGGGTTTCCTTGAAGTTCGCCACGACCCATACATCGGTGACCGGAACGATATCGAGCAAGGCAGCGCCCGGCGCGACAAGCCGGCCGACGCGAACCTGGCGGTTGCCGATTACGCCGCCGACTGGCGCACGGACAACGGTGTTGTCGAGATCAATCTGGGTGAGATCGCGTGCAGCCTGGGCCTGCGCGACGGCCGCTACGGCCGCTTCGCGCTGCGTGGCTAGGACAGCAATGCGGCGCTGCTGAGCTTCTACCGTTGCTGCCGCCGCTGTGACTCCTGCCTCCGCCCGCGCTCGCGCCGCGTCGCTTTCATCGATCTGAGCCTGGCTGATGGCGTTGCTGCGGATCAGCTGGCGGTGGCGGTCCGAGGCTTTGGTCGCGCGGTTCAACTCGGCCACAGCCGATTGCTTCTGGGCTTCCGCCTGCTGGATGAGAGCATGCTGAAGCTCGGTCTCCGCATCGACATTGGTCAGGCGAGCTTGAGCCGCTTCAATATTGGCCACCGCTTGCGCAAGCCGTGCACGATAGTCCCGATCGTCGATCTGGAACAAAACGTCACCCGCCCGGACCGTCTGGTTGTCCTCTATTTCGACTGCCGTAACGTAGCCCGCAATCCTCGGGGCGAGGGAGGTCACGTCTCCGCGGATGTACGCATTGTCGGTCGACGTCTCGTCGTTCGAGCGAGCCCAGGCCCATCCTGCAGCGGGGACCACCACGGCGCCGAGGCACAACAGCAGGCCGATCCGCTTTTTCTTGCTGAGCTGCGCCATGGCGCCCTCCGGTAATAGGTGTTACCAACCACTCATATGGTAATGACAGTTACCAGTCAAGAAGATGTTGCCTCACGGTGCAGCCGCAGTCGTATTTACTGCGGCTGCCAGGCGCGATCTCCCTGATGGTCTCTTTCAGTGCATTGCTGCCGAAGCATGCTCCGCGCAACAGAGATCACGCTATTGATCCTGCGGTGTGGGCGTCTACTCGATAGGTCTATGAGAACTAAGCCGAAGTCTAGGATAGCCAGAAGACAGCGCCACTGTTGACAAGCGCGGTAACGCACGTTACCACGAAGAGCAGACGTCGAAAGATGGGGTTCAAAGATTTTGCTTGCAGTAAAGTCAGGGCGGCCAAGCAGCCGCCGGGAAGCCCTTTTACAAGCGGCTGCCGAGGTCTTTTTTGAGCAAGGCTACGCAGCGACAAGCATCGATGCGATCATCGAGCGCGCCGGTGGATCGAAGCGCAACATCTACAGTGAGTTTGGCAGCAAGGAGGGCCTGTTCTCGGCTATCGTCACAAGTAGCGCGGACATGGCGTTGTCGAGCTTGGCGATCGAGGAGATCGAGGGGCGCGGCTTACGGGAAACGCTGACAGCATTCGGTCAGCACCTCATGGACATTTACATGTCCCCCACCGTGATCGGCGTCTATCGAATTGCCGTCACCGAGGCCAATCGCTTCCCTGATCTTGTGAAGTCGTTCTATGAACAAGGACCGGGCCGAGCCGCGGCCCAGCTCGCTGACGTGCTTGAACTCGCGAAGGAACGAGGGGAAATCCGGACGGATGATTGCCAGCGCGCAGCCGGGCATTTTGTTGGCATGATCCGCGACAACCTGCATCTGCAGGTCATTCTTGGACTCCGCCCGCCACCGTCAGACAAAGAAGTGCGGAAGGCGGTAGCTTCCGCCGTAGAGATCTTTTTGAACGGGGTTGGACTTGGCCAAGACAAGTAGAATGTCTTTCTGCCCGTGATAACACTATCGCTTGAGGGCTGGCCAATATCGCTTATGTTCACAATTCATGCTGGCACGAGCTGAACCCAGCCTTAGCGAAACAAGCGAAAGAGGCAATTCGCTGCCCGGGCAAGCTAGCAATATTGTCACGACATTCAAGCCGATACCTTCAGCCTGCCCTCTCGAAGATTCCCACGAGGTACGGCTGGCCCTGGGACTAGGATGAGATGCGGGTTCGCCCGCTCAATATGGTGAGCAAGTGCTATACTAAGCGCTACAGTTCCAGGCTTTCTTTGTCCGGCAGGAGAAGCCGATGATGTGCGTCTGGTCTCACCGTCCTCAATTCTTGCACCTGAGCCTGTTTATCGCGGCCTATGTGTTGGCCAGCGGATTCGCTCAGGCGCTCGCAATCGTACCTGGGACAGGTATTTCCATTTGGCCTCCGAGCGGGCTTTTCCTTGCTACGCTTATCCTCGCTTCAAGGTACAGCTGGCCGTGGTGGATGCTGGGGGGCTGTCTGGCTGAACTGTTTGGCAATGTCTTGTGGTTCCACAATCCACTGCCTGTCGCCGTCCTGATCTATACCGGCAATGCTCTTGAAGCAGCGACCGGCGCATGGCTCGTGAACCGGACCTGCAGGCGGCCGGTCCGGCTGGAAACCTTGCAGGAGGTTCTCGCACTGGTCGTATTGGGCGCTGGAATTGCACCGGTCGTAAGCGCGACGGTGGGAAGTGCGACACTGGCGTGGTTTGGAATACAATCCTTCGCGTCGGCTTGGCCTCTCTGGTGGATCGGCGACGCCACCGGGGTCTTGATCGTAGCGCCACTGGCACTGGTCGTGTTTCAGAACTGGCGCGGTGAGGCTCAGCTTTCGGGCGCACGATGGCTGGAAGCTTGCGTCCTGGGACTGATCTTTCTTGGTGTCGCTGCCCTTTCCTTGAGCGGTTATCTGCCCTTCGCCTACATCATCATGCCGCCTCTTCTTTGGGCCGCGGTGCGCTTTGAGTTCAAAGGCGCCGCCGTCACCTTGACCCTCCTCGCTCTGATCACGGCGGTATTCACAATATCCGGCGTCAGCCAATTTCTTGGCGATCCTGAGTCCCAGAAGCAAAAGCAGATCATGCTGCAGCTTTTTCTGGCCATCTCGGCAACTTCGGCGCTCATCGTGGCCGCCATATCCCGACAGCACCAGCTGGCGGTGCTCACATTGCGCCAAAGCGAGCGCTCCCTGCGAGAACTCGTTGAGACGCTCCCCGCGCACATCTGGTGCGCCGCCCCAGACGGCGAGCCCATATACTTCAGTCAGCAATTTCGTGACTTCATCGGCTTCAATGCCGAGGACAGGGACGTCGCGGGCGTTTCACGGCTATCTAGCGTGCTGAGCGCGATCATCCATCCAGACGATCTGGGCACGGTCAACACACTCTTCGCGCAATCTTTGGCCATCGGCGAGCCATATACCCAAAGGCATCGCCTACGGCGCTTCGACGGCGAGTGCCGGTGGGTTGAAATGCGCGCTGCTGCCATGCGCAATAGAGACGGCGCGATCGTGCAATGGAACGGCGTTTGCCTCGACATCGACGATGAGATGCGCGCTCAGGAAGCGTTGCGCGATCGGGAGCAGGAGCTCTCCCAGCTCGTGGACATGGTTCCGAGCCACGTTTGGCGTCTGACACCCGACGGCGAGCCGACCTTCTTCAACAAGCGCATGGTGGATTATCTCGGCTTTGACGTGAAGGATACGGACAAGCCGGGCATGAGCCGATTGGAGGCAGTCCTAGAGACCGTCCATCCGGAGGACGCGGCAGAGTTTAGGGACACTCTCAACCGTTGCCTTGTCACGGGCGAGAGCTTCGTGTTGCAGTATCGCCTGCGCCGTGCCGACGGGGTCTATCGCTGGATGTCGAGCCGCGCGGAGCCGTTGCGGAATCAGAACGGACGCATCGTCCAGTGGTACGGCCTCTGTCACGACATCGACGATCAGATGAACGCTGAAGAGGCGCTGCGGCGGAGCGAGCGCCAGCTTCAGCAGATGATCGACGCTGTGCCGGCTGTCATCTGGTGTACGACCCCGGAAGGAATACCGTGCTACCTCAACAAGCGGGCCACGGATGTCATTGGCGTCACTCTGAGGGACTTGATCGCGCCTGACGGGTCGCGGTCCCTGACGGTCGTCCATCCGGAGGACCGGGACGCGGTCGATCAGGCGCTTACACGTTCAATCGCGACAGGCGCGTCCTTCGTGGGGAGATATCGTCAGCGCCGATCCAACGGCCCCCATCGGTGGGTCGAGAGCCGCGCGGAGCCGTTGCGCGACGACTCCGGCAAGATCATCCAGTGGTATGGCGTGAGTGTCGACATCGACGACCTAGTGGTCGCGCAGGAGGCCTTGCGCGACCGGGAACGGGAGCTGTCGCAGCTTGTCGACATGGTTCCAGTTCTCATCAGGCGCATGACGCCCGAGGCCGAGCCGATCTTCTTCAACAAGCGGTTGTTGGACTTTTTCGGTCTGAGGGACGTGGCCGATCTGGACAAGCCGGGCATGAGCCGGCTGGCGGCTGCCATCCAGACCCTTGTCCACCCCGATTATGCAGCTAGTGTGCTAGCGACGGTCCGCCAATCCTTCGCCGCCGGCGAGCCCTTCTCCATGAAATACCGTATGCGCCGTGCCGACGGGGCGTATCGCTGGGTTGATACCCGCGGGGAACCGGTGCGAAATCAAAGTGGAGCGATTGTGCAATGGTACGTGATTTCCCTTGATATCGACGATGAGATGCGCGCACACGAAGCTCTGCACGCCCGGGAGCGGGAGCTCTCGCAGCTCGTGGACATGGTCCCGAGCCTGCTCTGGCGGCTGTCTCCCGAGGGCGAGCCGACTTTCTTCAGCAAGCGCTTGATCGAGTTCTGCGGCCTGGATGTAGGGGACTTCGACAAGCCGGGCACGAGTCGACTGGCGGCCACCATAATGACCCTCGTCCATCCCGACGACAAAGCCAAGCTGGAGGAAGCGCTCAACCGCTCTCTGGCCACCGGCGAGAGCTTTTCTCTCAACTACCGCATCCGTCGCGTGGACGGGGTCTACCGCTGGATGTCGGGCCGCGCCGAGCCGCTGCGGGATGAGAGCGGACGCATCGTCCAGTGGTTTGGCCTCTCGCACGACATCGACGATCAGGTCCGCATTGAGGGAGAGCTGCATCTGGCGCGAGAGAGCCTTACAAGAGCAAGCCAAGCAGCAAACCTTGCTGAGCTGTCGGCTGCCATTGCACATGAGGTGAATCAACCCTTGACCGCGATCGTCGCCAACTCCAATGCGTGCCAGCGCTGGCTCTCGGCGGCCCCTCCGAACCTCGAGCGCGCTCAGAAAACGGTGGAGCGCATCATTCATAATGCCAATTCCGCCGCTGACGTCGTGAGCCACATCCGCGCGTTGTTCAAGCATTCCGTGGGGGCGAGGATGAGCACGACACTCGACAGCATCATCGCCGAGGCCTATTCCCTCATGGCTGAGGAGGCGGCGCGGCGCCGCATTCGCATGACTGTTGAGGTCGAAGGCGACCTTCCGCCTGTCGCGCTCGATCGCGTCCAGGTTCAGCAGGTTCTTGTCAATCTTATCCGCAACGGCATGGAGGCGATGGACTCTGTAGCAGCCGACAGAGTTCTCGGGTTACGTGTGCACCGACGAGGGGATGAGGTTCAGATCGATATCAGCGATCGCGGTATGGGCATCGAATTTCCGGAGAAGATCTTCGAGCCGTTCTTCACGACAAAGGAACACGGCATGGGCATGGGGCTGGCAATCTGCCGATCGATTGTTGAATCTCACGGCGGGCGGTTATGGGCCGAGAATAACGAGCGACAGGGGGCGACGTTCAGCTTCACGCTGCCACTTGAAGGGGAAATGGCGCCATGACGCCCGGACAGCAGATGACCGTCTTTCCGCCCTCGCTGCCCTCGTGGAACCCGGAGGCATTCCTATGATCACACCCGACACCAAAGCAGATCGCCCGCTGGTTCTCATCGTTGACGACGATGAGGAAGTCCGGACTGCGCTCGAGGAACTCATGCTGTCCATCGGTCTCGATGCGATTTGTTTCGCTTCGCCTCGTGAATTGCTGGAATCCGAGCTTCCCGACCGCCCTGGCTGCCTAGTGCTCGACGTCCGCATGCCCGGGGCAAGCGGTCTCGATCTTCAGCACCAACTGGCAGCGAAGGGCAACCTAAAGCCTATCATCTTCCTGACGGGCCATGGCGACATTCCCATGTCGGTCCAAGCCATGAAGGCCGGAGCCGTCGATTTCCTCACAAAGCCTTTCCGCGACCAGACCCTGCTCGACGCAATAACCGTTGCAATCGAGAAAGACGTAGAGCAGATGGCAGCTACCAGTCGCGCCAAGCAACACTTCGACCGGTTTGCAACGCTGACACAGCGCGAGCGGCAGGTCATGCGCGAAGTGGCGCGCGGCCGGCTCAACAAGCAGATCGCCTTCGACCTCGGCATCAAGGAGATTACGGTCAAGCTTCACCGCGGCAATGTCATGCGCAAGATGCAGGCGGCGTCCGTTGGCGAGCTGATCCGTGCGTGGGAGACGCTGCCCGCTGACCTTCGCGATAAGCTGTGAATCCTAGACCTCGGTATGGTTTCCCTGCGGCGTGATTGAGCGCAGCCTCGGGGACGTCGGCCTGCCGGGCTGCAGCAGCAAAGGTCACCCGCTTGTTCAATCCGCCTGTCATTGCGGTCGTGGATGACGAGGAGGCCATCCGTGATGCCCTCTCCGATCTCCTTCTTGTCATGGGTTACACCTGTCGTGCCTTCGACCGGGCCGAAGCCTTCCTGGCGTCCGATGCGCCCGATCGATTCGATTGTCTCATCACCGATATTCGGATGCCGGGCATCAGCGGCCTGGAACTGCTGCAGCAGCTCAAGGCAAAGGGCTCGACCGTGCCAGTGATCATCGTGACCTCCGTAACCGATCCATTGATCCGAAGCCGGGCGCTTGAGAGCGGGGCACATGCGTATCTGACGAAGCCGGTCACTGACGACGTCCTCCTTCAGAGCCTCAAGACCGCACTACCCGACAGGGATATTCCAGGTGACGATGAGGAACGTCCGGCTGATGCGTAAGATTGCCAGGAAGCGGTCCCATACCGAGTGAAACCTAAACTTCGGTATAGGCATCGTAGACTTATCGAGTGGGTATCCCCGCCGCCGGGCCAATAGCACGATCTCCGGTAAGCATGCATGCTTCAAACACCTTCATAGATACAGCCGTGGGTAAGGCGGTCAGCAGGAGGCAAACATGAGCTTGGACAACACCTCACACCCCTCGGTCAAGCACTGCGCCGACAAGATGGCCGCGAGGTACATCCACGGTAGACCGGAGTCCGAGTTGGTTCCGTCGCGCTACGCGCTGCGGGTCGGCGAGATTGACGTAATGGTGGTCAGCGATGGAGTGCTGTCGCTGCCAGGCGCGATGTTGGGCCACAACGTCGACCCGGCCGTCCGGGCGGCCTGGCTGGAGGACATGTTCCTGCCGCCGGACGTGCTCGAGTGGGCGCTGAACGTGGTCGTGGTGCGCAGCGGCGGCCGGACCATACTCATCGACGTTGGGATAGGGACGGAGTTCCCGGACTTGCCGCGGGCCGGGAAGTTGGCCCAGCGACTGAAGGCCGCCGGCATCGATCTCGCATCTGTGACCGACGTGGTGCTCACCCACATGCACATGGACCACTGTGGCGGGCTGCTCGCCTACGGGGTGAAAGAGCGGCTGCGTCCGGACCTGCGGGTCCACGTGGCGGCCGCCGAGGCCGAGTTCTGGGAGTCGCCCGACTTCTCCCGCGTCTCCATGCCGCCAGGGTTCCCGGACGCGCTTCGGCGGACGGGCAAGCGGTTCTTGAAAGAGTACCACAGCCAGCTGCAGACGTTCGAGAACGAGTACGAGGTGGCGCCAGGGGTGGTGGTCCAACGCACCGGCGGCCACACCCCCGGGCATAGCGTGGTCCGCCTGGCGTCCGGCGGCGACCGGCTGACGTTCGCCGGCGACGCCGTGTTCCAAGTCGGGTTCGAGCACCCCGACTGGTACAACGGCTTCGAACACGACCCCGAGGAGGCGGCCCGCGTCCGGGTCCGTCTTCTGCGGGAGCTGGCGGCGAACCGCGAGTCGCTGGTGGCCACTCACCTGTCGTTCCCGTCCGTCTGCCATGTGGCGGTCGACGGCGACGTCTTTCGTTGGGTACCGGGCCCCTGGGAGTATTGACCGCTTGTTGGGTTAGGGCCGAACTAGACGACCATGCGTTTGAACAATTGGTCGATCGCTGCCTCGTACGACACCACTCGTATCTTCGCCAGCTTAGACCTCGGCTCCTCCACCGCGAGCAGGTCGATCATCTCTCGCCCGCGCCGCACCGGCTTGTGCTCCGGCAGCATGCCGGTGCAGGAGCTCTGCCCGGGATCGATCCGGCCGACTTCTATTTCGCTGTCCATCGATCAGATGAGATATGTGGCAAGGACGCCGTCAGCGAACGTCGAGCTGCTCCCCTGGCTGATAAGCAGCAAATCATCCTGACAGGGGTGCCGCGTTTCGACTCATGTTACCATTTCGACCCATCCAGTGGATCTGAGTCAATCCTCTATACAGCCGCAGCACCTATGCTGTCATAAGCGCGACCTAAACCTTAGTTTAGCCACTTGTAGACTTATCAAGTAGGCACACACGCCACCTGCCCAATAGCGCGATCTCCCCTGGACCGGCATGCTTCAGAGGCAATGCACCGACAGAGCTCATCACGGAGATAGACTGTGGACGCCGTAACCTCACAGCAAGTCAAGACGCTTCAAGCGAACTCTGCCATAGAACGTCTCAACTATGGTGCCCAATCGCCTGAACTCCTCAAAAAGCTTGTCGATCTTTCGACGGCTATTCGCAAGGGCAGCATCGCGGCGTCGATTCTCAGTTTGGTCGAGATCCGCGCGTCACAGCTTAATGGCTGCAGCTTTTGCCTCGACATGCATGTAAAGCAGGCGAAGCTCCATGGAGAGCGTGAACTGCGGCTCCATCATATTGCAGCGTGGCACGAGTCGCCTCTGTTCGAGCCGCGGGAGCGCGCTGCCCTCGCCTGGACCGAGGCGCTCACAAGGCTCCCTGAAGGCGGGGTTCCAGACGAACTCTATGAGCGGGTCCGCAGCCAGTTCACCGAGAAGGAACTATCCGACCTGACCTTTGCGGTCATGGCGATCAACGCCTGGAACCGGGCAGGGGTGGCTTTCCGGTCTGTCCCGGGATCGGCCGACAAGCTCTACGGACTCGACAGGGCGGGGCTGAGCTGAACCGGGGTATCGCGGCACACAAGCATTAAAGGCTTTACAACAGGAGATCGGTTATGAAGATCGTCATCAACGGTGGAACTGGCCTCATCGGTTCGAAGACTGTCGCCCGCCTGCGCAGCGCTGGACACGACGTGGTTGCCGCGTCACCGCAAAGCGGTGTCAACTCGGTAACGGGTGAGGGCCTCGCCGAAGCGGTAAAGGGGGCCCAGGTCATCATCGACCTGTCGAACTCGCCCTCCTGGGAGGATGCCGCCGTTCTCGAGTTCTTTCAAAGGTCGACAGGCAATCTCATTGCCGCCGCGACGGCGAACGATGTCAAGCATTACGTGGCCTTGTCCGTCGTCGGAACGGATCGTCTGCAGGCGAGCGGCTATTTCGTAGCCAAGCTGGCACAGGAGACACTGATCAAGAGGTCCGGTGTCCCCTACACCATTGTCCATTCGACGCAGTTCTTCGAGTTGCTGGGCTTCTTGGTCAAGTCCTGGGATCTCGGCGATAAAGTGGTTGTGCCCGCCGCGCTGATCCAGCCGATCGCCTCGGACGACGTCGCCGATGTCATGGCCGAAGTGGCGATTGCTCCGCCCCGCAATGGCACAATCGAAATCGCCGGACCGGAGCGGTTCCCCATACGCGACCTGGTTGCGAAGTATCTGGCTGCGACGGGGGATGCCCGGGCTGTCGAAGCCTCGGCGGAGGTCCCCTATTCCGGGGCCAAGCTCGAAGAGGCCACGCTGGTTTCGGACAACAATCCACGCCTCGGCAAGATCGCTTTCGACCAGTGGTTCGCGGCCAGAGCTAAGGCTGCCTGAACGCCGGCGAGAACAACGTTCCGGCAGAACTGCCCTCCGTTCACGTATGGGCTCTGCCCCAGGCTAGCATTTATTCTGACGAAAGAGACAACCGATGGGTACAGTCACCACCAAGGACAACGTCGAGATCTTCTACAAGGACTGGGGCTCAAAGAGCGCCCAGCCGATCGTCTTCCACCATGGATGGCCACTGAGTTCCGACGACTGGGATGCTCAGATGCTCTTTTTCGTGGGGAAGGGGTATCGTGTCATTGCCCATGACCGACGTGGCCACGGCCGCTCGTCTCAGGTCGGCGATGGTCACGACATGGATCACTATGCCGCCGATGTTGCGGCCGTGGTTGAGCATCTCGATCTCAGGAACGCCGTTCATATCGGCCATTCGACCGGGGGCGGAGAGGCGGCGCACTATGTGGCGCGCCATGGACAGGCTCAAGGCCGGGTCGCCAAGCTCGTGCTGATCGGTGCTGTGCCGCCAATCATGGTCAAGACCCCGGCGAACCCGGGTGGGCTGCCGCTCGAGGTGTTCGACGGCTTGCGGGCGCAGCTCGCAGCAAATCGCTCGCAGTTCTATCTCGATTTCGCGGGCGGGCCCTTCTACAGCTACAATCGTCCGGGAGCGGCACCGTCGCAGGGCATCATCCAGAACTGGTGGCGCCAGGGCATGGCAGGCAGTGCCAAGGCTCACTACGATGGCATCAAAGCTTTCTCAGAGACTGACTTCACCGGGGACTTGAAGGCAATCAATGTTCCGACACTCGTCATGCACGGCGACGACGATCAGATTGTACCCATCGCGGATTCCGCGCTGCTTTCCGTGAAGCTGCTGACGAATGGCACGCTCAAGGTCTATGAGAGCTTCCCGCATGGCATGTGCACTACTCACGCTGATGTGGTGAATCCGGACCTTCTTAGCTTCGTCAAAGCGTGAAGGCCGTCAGCTGTACATAGACGGTGGCAGCTGAAAAAGGAGGACTTCCAATGAAAGTGACGATCAATGCCGCAGCCATAGCATTGTTGCTGACCGTGGCAAATGCCAATGCTCAAGCGCCTAGTTCATCCGATAAAGCTCTAGCGGTTCCTGGCGCCAAGAGCGCAAAGGTCACACAGGTCTATCAGCAGGCTCTGCCAGGGGTTCCAGGCAAGAGCATCAAGGGTGTTACGGTCGAGTACGGACCGGGCGGATATTCGCCGTCCCACACCCATGCGAAATCCGCGATCATCTACGCGACAGTCATTGAAGGTTCCGTCCGCATGCAGGTCAACGAAGGACCTGAAGTGACCTATCAAACCGGCCAGAACTGGACGGAGATGCCCGGCGATCATCATCGGGTCAGCGCCAACGCGAGCCAGACGCAGCCTGCGAAGATCCTCGCCGTGTTCGTCGTGGATGACGTCGATACCGAACTCACGATCCCGGATCAGAGGTGAAAGGTATTGCTGCACTGCGAGCTCGCGCCAAGACGACAACCCGGTAGCGCCCGGCAGAATTCGCAACCCACCGATAGCCACGGAGACGGATCATGAACGACTTTGGCGCCGAGAGGATCAGGGATGAGGTCATTCTGATCGCTCGCTTCCTGCTTGCCCTGCTGTTTCTGATATTCGGCTGGGATAAGCTTGGCGATTATTCTGGAACCGTCGCTTATATGACGCAGAGCGGCGCTCCTTTGCCGACCATTTCCGCCCTCGTGGCGATCATGGTCGAGCTCTTTGTGTCTATCGCAATCATCCTTGGTGTCTGGACGCGACCGCTGGCGGTGGTGCTGGCGCTCTATAGCCTTGCGACTGCGTACATCGGTCATCCCTACTGGAGCATGGAGGGGGCCGACCGCTCTGCGAACATGATCAACTTCTATAAGAACTTCAGCATGATCGGCGGTTTCATGCTGCTGTATGTGACGGGCCCGGGCAAATACTCGGTCGATGCAAGGCTCGGATCGGTTGGTGCACCGGCGCTACGGTGCGAGACACACTGAGCTCGCGTAAGCCGGCAATGCCAAGCCGGCCATCGTTCAGGGTCTCTATTATGAAGGCTAATTCGGAGGATGCGGCCAATCCGGAGCGCGTGGTCGAGTGATTCTTCGTCGAGTCCTGGGCTGAGCACCTACGTCAGGATCGTCGTGTCTCCGTGGCTGATACGAGTACCCAGGAGGCCCGACACTTTCATCAAGAACCCGAGCAGCCGATGGTCCAGCACCTCCTGGCGTTCGAACCTCACCGGGCAGGAAGACCCGTCACAGGGGAGGGCGTGTCATGAGGATCGTTGACGGCCAGCAGTATTGGCCAGCGCCAACTTCCAAGAGGAGGAATTATGGTAGACACTACATCCCTTCTGACTCCATCCGACTGCGCGCTGCTCTTGATCGATCATCAGGCGGGCCTGGCGTTTGCCGTGGAGTCCATCGATCGTCAGACGCTGCTCAACAATACCGCCGCCCTGGCTCGGACCGCCGTCGTCTTCGGCCTTCCGATCGTCGTCTCGACATAGGCGACGAAGGTCTACAGCGGGCCTCTGATGCCTTCGATTCAGAAGATCATTCCGGATGTGCAGGCGATCGACCGGAAGAATATGAATGTCTGGGAGGACGAACCGGCCCGCACGGCGGTCGCGTCATTGGGCCGAAGGCGCCTGCTGGTCTCAGGTCTCCTGACGGAAGCATGTGTCTCATTCACCGTGATCTCCGCGTTGGCGGAAGGCTACGAAGTGTCCGTCGTCGCAGACGCATGCGGAGGTCTGACTCCCACAAGCCATGATCTTGCTCTCCGTCGAATGGAATCCGCTGGAGCACGCATGACATCCTGGATCCAGGTCCTGCTCGAACTGCAGCGCGATTGGACCCGTCGCGAGACCTATGACGACGCACGCTCCATCGTGGAGACTCATGGAGGAGGATACGGAATCGGTCTGAGCTACGCCCGCGACATGATCAAGCCGCCAAGCCCGGTCGGATCTCCGAAATGAAATGCTCCGGCCGCCGCGACTTGTGATCGGTAGGCCGGGTATCCGATTGAACCACAGGTCACGAAACGCGGATACGCAATGGCGAAGGTAACCTCGTCGGCTCCGGTCGATGCATCCGAGATGTTTACGGACACCTCGAACATGGAACTACAGATGCGCATCACCCGAGCCGAAATAAAGAGCTAAACTTTCGTATGCCTTCAACTGGACTTCGAGCTATGTAGCGGCCCGAACGCACTCGACTAAAACTACAACAGCGGACCGTCGGCTTACGCCGGCCCACGGCATCCTCCTTCGAACCAGATCGATCTTGCATGCGGAGTGAATGATGAGAATGGTTGTAGTAGGTGGCACCGGACACATTGGATCCAGACTGGTTACTGCGCTACAGGACTGCAATCAGGATGTTGTGATTGCTTCACTGTCTTCAGGCGTCAACACAATCACCGGTGAGGGACTGGCTGAAGCATTGGATGGTGCCCAGATCGTCGTGGATGTATCGAATTCGCCGTCACTCCAGGATGACATTGCACTGGAGTTCTTCAAAACATCGGGACGGAACCTTCTGGCAGCGGAAGAGAAAGCTGGCATCCAGCATCATGTCGCCTTGTCCGTCGTCGGCACCGATCGTCTGGCCGAAAGCGGCTACTTCAGAGCGAAGATGGCACAGGAGAACCTGATCCGTGCATCGCGCATACCCTATACAATCTTAAGATCGACGCCGTTCTTCGAGTACCTGACCGGGATTGTCGAAAGTGCCGCCGACGGCAACGTGCTTCGTCTGTCGCCGGCCCCTATCCAACCCATTGCGGCTGATGATGTTGTCGTAGCGCTGCGCGACGTGGCGATGGGTCGTCCCCAGAACCGCGAGCTTGAGATTGTCGGTCCGGACAGGTTCCGCCTCAACGAGCTCGCCAAACAGATCCTGGCTGCCAACGAGGATCCCCGAAGCGTCATTGCCGATCCCCGAGCTTTGTATTTCGGGGCGGTGCTGAAGGACGACACCCTGGTGCCGGGCGATCATCCGCGATTTGCGCCAACCCGGTTCGAGGACTGGCTCAGGCGCTATGTGGCCGATGCGTTACCTGTGGCCTTTTAAGAGACGATTGAACAGGATCGGGTCACGAAATGTTCAAGCATAGCAATTACGAGCCGAAAAGCCGGTTCGAGCGGTGGCTTGAGGCGAGACTGCCCATCATCGGCTTTTCCTATGATACGGCCGTGTCGTATCCGGTGCCGCGGAATCTGAACTACCTCTGGACGTTTGGTGGTATCCTGACCCTCATGCTCGCGTCGCAGATCGTGACCGGCATTTTCCTCGCGATGCACTACGTGCCGAATGCTGATCTGGCGTTTCAGTCGATCGAGCGGATCATGCGTGACGTCAACTACGGTTGGCTCATCCGGTACTTGCACGCGACGGGCGCGTCGATGTTCTTCATCGCGGTATACATCCACATCTTTCGTGGCTTGTATTATGGATCGTACAAGGCGCCGCGCGAGATCCTCTGGCTCCTGGGTGTCATCAACTTCCTGATCATGATGGCGACCGCATTCCTGGGTTATGTCCTGCCCTGGGGGCAGATGTCGTTCTGGGGCGCGACCGTCATCACCAATCTGTTCTCCGCCATTCCGCTCGTGGGTGAAACGATCGTTGAGTATCTGTGGGGCGGCTACTCGGTCAGCAATGCAACCCTGAACCGGTTTTTCTCGCTCCACTACCTGTTGCCCTTCATGCTGGTCGGTACCATCACGCTTCACATTTGGGCGCTTCACCATGTGGGGCAGAACAACCCGACCGGTGTCGAGATCAATGACTTCAAGAAAGACACGGTGCCGTTCACCCCAGATGCCACCGTGAAGGACATCCTCTCGATCATCATCTTTATGGTCTTCTTCGCCTACTGGGTGTTCTACATGCCGAACTATCTCGGCCATGCGGACAACTACATCCCGGCCAACCCGGCGGTGACGCCCGCGCACATCGTGCCGGAGTGGTATTTCCTGCCGTTCTACGCTATCCTGCGTGCCATTCCCGACAAACTCGGCGGTGTCGTCGCGATGGCCTCCGCAGTCCTCGTGCTCGCCTTCTTACCTTGGCTCGACACCTCGAAGGTGCGCTCCATGTCCTACCGCCCGATCGGCCGGTGGATGCTCTGGGCTTTCGTTGTGGCGTTCATCGGCCTTGGATATCTCGGCAGCAGGCCGGCGGAGGGCGCATACGTGATTGCCGCTCAAATTCTCACGGCTGTTTACTTTGGCTATTTCGTCGCCCTGCCAGTCGTTGGTCTGTTTGAAACGCCGCTACCGCTGCCCGTATCGATCAACGAGTCCGTGCTCGCCCGTCACAAGACGCCTGATCCGGTGTCCGACAGGTCCGTCATCCGCATCCGACAACTTAAGGGTGGCTAGGCCATGCACTTAGGTCGACAGTACAAGACCACCGACTTTCTCGCCTGGACGCGATGGGAGATCGGTTGGATCATTTCCTGGTCAATATTAGTGACCTTGTTTCTGGAGGTCTCGGGCTGGAGCTTTCTGACGGTACCAGGGCCAATTCTGACCATTGTAGGGTCGGCACTCGCGATCAGTCTCGCCTTTAAGAACCAGCAATGCTACGCACGCTTCAATGACGGTCTGACCCTGTCGGGGCAGGTCAGTACGGCTAGTTTGGTCCTGGCCAACAGGTTGATGGCAACGATCGACAACCGAGATGCCGCGCCTGAGCCGGGACTGAGAGAGATCTTTTATCGCCATTTTGCCTGGCTGACCGCGCTGCGCTTTTATCTGCGCGAAAAAAGATCCTGGGAAAATACCTATGACCGGGGGAACGTCAGTTTCCTTGCCAGGCTTCCGAGCCCTGAAAGCCAGTCCGTCCTTGAGGATGAGCTGAGACCCTATTTGTCGGATGCCGAGTTGCAGAAGTTCAAGGTGCATCGCGGCGACAAGGAGGCTCTCCTTCTTCAGTGGCAGTATGAAGCCATCAAGGACATTCATAGCAGAAGCCTCATCAGCGAATTCATCTTTACCGGGTTGGCGGGCGCCCTCGATGAACTTCTTCGATTGCAAGGGGGCTTGAAGCGGGTCAAGAACTATCCGTATTCGCGCAACTATTATTCCATTGCCGTCATCGTGGTGAAGATCTTTGCTGCGATCGTGCCGTTCAGCCTATTCCCATACGCGCGGGAGCTGGGCGAACCGGCTGGGATCGCGGCGTGGACAGCTTGGTTGAATGTCCCGCTCAGTGCGATTGTCGGCTGGATATTCGTCTCGATGGAAAAGGTTGGAGAGAATTCCTCGAACCCCTTTGAAGGGAACGCCAACGATGTCCCGATCTCATCGATCACGCGGCGAATTGAGATCGAGATGCGGGTGATGCTCGGCGAGCAGACGGAGCTCAAACCGATCGAGGCAAAGGATAGTATCCTGTTCTAAGGTAGAGCGCATGGTGCCACTCCGTCAGACCGCTGCCTTGGACGACTGGACACGCAAGGGGGAGCAACTCGCGGCGTGGTTGATCGGGCCGGGGCGCTTGTCTGGCGATGCAGTTGCGTTGACATCCGGGTTTGCAGAGCAGTTGACCGCGATAGGGGTTCCGTTGCACCGGCTGCGCATCGCGATGCGTGTCGATAACCCGCTCCTGACCGCCTGGGGCATCATCTGGGTGCCGGAGACGGCAGCCGAACTCTTCACCATCAGCCAGGCTCTGCGCGAGTCCCCGGCCTATTTCGGCAGCCCGTCCCAGCACGTTATGGAGACCGGGACCTCGGTCCGATGGCGGCTCGACCAGATTAAGCCCGGGGATCACGCTGTCCTCCATGAGTTGGCGAGTGCCGGCTTTACCGATTACCTCGCGGTGCCGATTGCGTTTGGCAACGGGATCATCCAACCGGCGATGTTCGCCACGCGGCACGACAGCGGGTTTGATGAAAGCCACATCGCTCTGATCAAGAGCCTTTCCGTTCCGCTTTCTGCTGCGCTGGAAGCCATCGCCATGCGCCGCTCGACAGCAAGCCTGCTGGCCACCTTCCTGGGCGAGGAGCCGGCTGCACGCGTGCAAGCCGGCGCGATCCACCGCGGCGACATCGTCGAGACCGAAGCGGCCATCCTGCTTACTGACATGCGCGGGTTCACACCTCTCTCGCTCACATTACCCCCATCACAGCTCCTAGCCACGCTTGGTCTCTATTTTGAGGCCGTGGCCGATGCTGTGCGGGCGGAGGGAGGTGACGTTCTCAAGTTTCTGGGTGACGGGGTCTTGTCGATCTTCCAGCTGGGTGAGGACGACCGCGCAGCGGCGTGTGCGGCGGCCGTGCGTGCCGTGTCGCGAGCGATCGCAGTGGCCCGGGCCGAGAGCCTGCCGCCGTTCGTAGCGGCCTTGCACGCGGGATCCGTGATGTACGGCAATATCGGCAGCCTCGACCGCCTGGACTTTACCGTGGTCGGGCCTGCGGTGAACATGGTCAGCCGTCTGGAGGTGATCGCCAAGGCGAGCGGTGAGACGGTGGTTTGCTCCGAAGCCTTCGCCTCCGCCCTACCGGACACATGGCCCAGAAGCATAGGCCGCTTCGAGCTCAAGGGATTGGACGGAGAGCACGACGTTTTCGCCATAGCTGCCGAACAGGGCCATCGAGCGTGAACACCAGGGCACTTGTGCAAGAAACTAGGAAGGAGAGAAGCTCATGAGCTGGAATCCCGCAGAAGATCCGAAACCCGGTGACAAGTTCGCCTGCGACGCCATCGAAACCGTGATCGTGCCTCGGACCCGTGATCTTGGCAGCTTCGAGGTCCGCCGCGCGCTCCCATCGGCGCAGCGGCAGATGGTCGGCCCGTTCATCTTCTTCGACCAGATGGGCCCATCCGAGTTCCTGCTTGGATCAGGGATGGATGTCAGACCTCATCCCCCTATCGGACTCTCGACAGTCACTTACCTCTTCGACGGCGAGATCATGCATCGGGATTCCCTTGGAACGGAACTGCCGATCCGGCCGGGTGAGCTCAACTGGATGACCGCCGGGCGCGGCATCGTCCATTCCGAACGGACGTCGCAGGAGTTGCGGGCAACGGGCTCGAAGCTCTTCGGCATCCAGAGCCGGGTGGCCCTGTCGGCCCAGGACGAGGAGGCAAATCCCGGCTTCGTCCACTACGATGCGGGCGACATGCCGGTGCTCGATGCGGATGGTAAGACGGTGCGGATCATCGCCGGTTCAATCCTTGGCGCGGCGTCACCCGTGCAGACCTCAAGCCCGATGTTCTATGCCGACGCCATCCTGCCGGCGGGCGCCAGCCTGCCGCTCGATCCGGACTACGACGAGCGGGCGATCTACACCGTCTCGGGCGAGGTCGAGATCGCCGGCGACGTGTTCCCGACCGGCGAGCTCCTGGTATTCCGGCCGGGTGATCGCATCACGATCCGGGCACGGAATGATGCCAGATTCATGCTGCTGGGCGGCGAGCCGATGGACGGGCCGCGCTATATCTGGTGGAACTTCGTCTCGTCGCGACAGGATCGCATCGAACAGGCCAAGGCTGATTGGAAGGCGGCCCGGTTCGATACGGTACCCAGTGACGAGGCTGAGTTTATCCCTCTGCCCGAGCCGCCGCCTCCGCCAGTGCGCTATCCATAACTGCAATTGTACCAAGTCTGATCGCGGAAGTGTCTGGATGCGAGCCCTCCTTGGCGTGAGCGACGACTTGGAGGGCTCCGGCAAAGCGTGTGGGTCCGGCGGCTTGAAGCGCAAGTTGGCGAGTTTGGGCTCAGCAGCCAAGCGCCTGCCCACCTCCTCCCTCCTCCAACCGGTCAGCTCGGGCGACCGCTGCGGCATGCAGGTCGCTATGGAGGCCTAAACGTTCGTATGCCTACGACTGGACCTCGGGCTGTGTAGTCGTCCAAACGACGCCTGAGTAAAACTACCAGGGCTGACATCCGGCTATGCCAAGAGAACACCTCCGTAGGGCCGCTGAGATCCAACAGCACGAAGCCTTGATAGACAAGAAAGTTGATGTGACGGGACATGGTCGAAATCCAGGGATGCTTTCCGAGGTCTGGGTCTCGACGGTGATGGAGATGATTGATGGTGCTTATCCTGTTAGCATTCCTGATTGGCGTGATTGCTGGCCTTCGAGCCATGACCGCGCCAGCTGCGGTAAGTTGGGCCGCCTTCTTCGGGCTCCTCAATCTTGAGGGAACCTGGCTTGCCTTTCTGGGCTATCGATTCACGCCTTGGATACTGACAGTGCTCGCAATTGGGGAACTGATTACCGATCAGCTCCCGACCACACCGAGCCGCAAGCTGCTCCTGCCCTTCGCTACTCGGATCATCGTGGGCGGCCTATGCGGCGGAGCTATTGCCGCGAAGAGTGGCTCCCTTCTCGGCGGGCTTGTTGCCGGAGCTCTGGGAGGGATCGTTGGCACGCTTGGAGGGGCGGAAGGCCGGGCGCGTCTAGCCGCTGCCTTCGGCAAGGATCGTCCTGCCGCCCTGATCGAAGATTCAGTCGCAATCTTAGGTGCGATGCTGATCGTGGGAGCTTTCCCATGACCCAGACTTTCGACGCCATCATCATCGGCGCTGGACAAGCCGGCCCCTCGCTTGCCGCGCGGTTGACCACATCCGGCATGAGGACGGCGCTTCTGGAGCACAAACTCTTTTGGGAACATGCATCAACACTGGCTGCATGCCGATGTGTTGTTGCCCCTGAAAGATCGGACAGATCATCCCAGTTGACGTGAGGCGATGAACTCACGCGGGGAACGATAGCCGAGCGCTTTATGCGGGTGAAGGCTGTTGTAGTGCTCGAACCATAAGGGCAGGCTCTCCATCACCGTCCGGGCATCCGGGATCCCGTTTACTCGGACGTAATCACGCTTGATCGTGCGCACGAAAGCTTCAGCCATGCCATTGCTCTGGGGGCTCTGCACCGGTGTGGTCCTCGGCTCCAACCCCATCTCTCGCGCGAGGCTCTTCGTCTCATGGGCGATATAGCCCGAGCCGTTGTCCGAGAGCCACTCAATGGTCTGCGGCAGACGGTTCACCTGCCCAAAGCGGTATTCAACTGCGGTGATCATCAGCTCCTGCACGTCCTCGCCCTTGATCCCTTCCGTCGTGGCCACATGGCCCAGCACCTCTCGGTCACAACAGTCGAGGGCAAAGGCGACCCGCACCTTCTCGCCATTGTCGCAGCCGATCTCGAACCCATCCGAGCACCAGCGCAGATTGGAGCGCTCCACGGCAACACGACCGTCGTGCCGGCGCCTCTCGGCACCTCCAGCGTGGCGCTGCAGCAGGTCATGGGCCTTCATTACCAGGTATGGACTTGCTTGTGGTTGGGAGCAGGACGACCCTGCTCGTTGGCCTGGCGCTCCAGGAGAGCATGAACCCGCCGGTAGCCGTAGGTCGGCAGGCTGCCGATGATCGCCTTGATCGCCGTGACGAGCTCCTCCTCCGGCAACGGCGGGCGGCCCCGGCGCTTTGGTGGTCGACCCGCTGCCTGCTTGGCGATGTTGGAACGGGCGACCCGGAGAGTGGTGCAGACGGCCTTCATCGCGAACCGTCCTTGGGCCACGACAGCGAGCGCAACAGCTGCTTTTTGGGCCCGGTGGCGACCTCCAGCGCCTCCTTGAGGATCTCGGCCTCGAGCGTCTTCTTGCCGAGCAGGCGCTGCAGCTCACGGATCTGGTTCTGCAGGGCCCGGTATTCAGAGGCGGCAACGACCTCCTCCTGGGCCCCTGGTGGCGGTCAGTGCTCCTTGAGCGGCGAGCTTGCGCCAGCGGAAGAGCTGGTTGGGCGCCACCCCATGCCGGCGGGCGACCAGGCTGACCGTGGCGTCAGGTTCGTAGGTCTCCTGGACGATGGAAAGCTTCTCAGAGGCCGTCCAACGGCGGCGGCGTTGCGGTCCGTCCAGGACCTCTAACTTCGGGGAAGAACCAGTCATGGCACCAACACTACTCCTATCTCTTAGCGAGGTGGGAGATCGTGGCCGGTCTATTCGGGGGCTACTTCACGATGAAGACGCTAAATGCGTCGAAGGCAACACGACCGCGGTTCAACCGTAGCTACATGAACGCTGGTGTGGTGGGATCTAACCAGACGCTCTATACCTACTGCTCTGGTCAGCGGGCGCAGCGGTCCTGTACCTCGGTATAGGCCCTTCAACTACGGACAAGCAGGTCAGCACCCTCGCTAGACATGCATAGAGCTGACGTGATCGGCGGCATGAGCGAAGATCCACCGTCGGACATCCAGATGTTAGCTGTTAAGCTGGTTACAGGCGCCGCCCACTCAGGGAGTGTTCATTCTGCTTAGGCAGCTCTCTGGCAACATTATAACGTACAATCCTGTAGAGATGCACAGGCAACCCAAGTGCCGCGAGGATAATCTTGGTATACCCGAAATCAAACCCTCACGGCCGCGTCCCGCTCGTCGTATCTGCGGATAGTGGATAGGGAGATCCTGCCCGAGGAGGCAGTGCAATGAACAAGAACAGGCTGGAGGGATTCAGCGACGGCGTAATCGCGATCATCATCACTATCATGGTGCTCGAGCTGAAGGCACCGCATGGCGCGGATCTCGATGCTCTCTTTGCCCTTGCGCCCGTCTTCCTCAGCTATGTCCTGAGTTTCCTGTATGTCGCCATCTACTGGCACAATCACCACCATCTCTTCCAAATCTCCTTCAAGGTCGACGGCCGCATCTTATGGGCGAATACCCATCTGCTGTTCTGGCTATCGCTCATTCCCTTTACGACCGCATGGCTCAACGAAGCCCACTTCGCCCCTCTGCCAACGGCGATCTACGGCGTGTCACTTCTGATGGCGGCGGGAGCCTTTCTGATCCTCCAGGCCGCGATCATCCATGCGCAGGGTCGAGAGTCTGAGCTACGGCGAGCGGTCGGATCCGATCGGAAGGGCAAGATCTCAATTGCGGGCGGCATCCTGGCGATCGTCCTGGCCTCGGTCGATGTGCGCCTGTCCCTCGCCGTGTACGTCCTGGTTGCACTCGCGTGGCTCGTTCCCGACCGTAGAATCGAAAGGGGGCTGCGCGAAAAGCCATGACATGGTTTGAATCGGTGGCTCTGCCGCCCTTGGAGTGGCCAATGTCGACGCCCAAGCACCAGCTCGCCGGACAGAGAGGTAACGCTCTCCGGCGCCAAGAACGCAAAAGTGACGCAGGTCTACCAGCGCGCTTTGCCAGGGGTTCCAGGCAAGAGCATCAAGGGTGTCCTGGTCGAATACGGACCGGGTGGGTATTCGCCGTCCCACACCCATGCGAAATCCGCGATCATCTACGCGACAGTCATTGAAGGTTCCGTCCGCATGCAGGTCAACGAAGGACCTGAAGTGACCTATCAAACCGGCCAGAACTGGACGGAGATGCCCGGCGATCATCATCGGGTCAGCGCCAACGCGAGCCAGACGCAGCCTGCGAAGATCCTCGCCGTGTTCGTCGTGGATGACGTCGATACCGAACTCACGATCCCGGATCAGAGGTGATGTGTCTTCCGGTGCTTTCGGTATGGGCATCGATTCCACTCCGACGATGCATCAATCATCAGAGCGGAGCCCAAATGGGGTCTTTGATCGAAACCGGGCCAACCTCTGAGACAAACAAAGGACCGACAGGATTGTCAGTTTGTGCTGTGCTGGTCGGCCGCCGTCGCCTGTCGGGACAGGCGGCGTATCTGCGATGGCGTGTGGCCGAGAGTGCGGATGAAACTCTGGGACATCCTGTGCGGATCGAGGAACCCGACCAGACGGGCTATCTCGTCGGAGGTCCGGCGGCTGTCCTCGACAATGGGGCGCGCCGCCTCGACACGCAGGCGCTCGATGGCTTTTGCGGGTGTCATTCCCGTCGATGAGACAAAAGCCCGGCTGAACTGCCGAACGCAGAGATTGGCCACCTCGGCGATACGCTCCACCGAAAGTTTCTGTAGCAGATTCTCCCGTGCGAAGCTCAGAGCCCTGCGAACCTTGTCGGAGCCTGGATCGCACTCGAGAAGCGACGAGAACTGGTATTGTCCACCGGGGTGTCGGGATCCAGTCGCGCCTGTCTATTGGCACCTATGCTGTCATAGGTACGACCTAAACTTTGGTTTAGTCATTCGTAGACTTATCAAGTGGGGACCTAGGCCACCAGCTCAATAGCGCGATCTCCACTAGGCAGGCATGCTTCAAAGGCAATGCACTAACAGCGTCCATCAAGGAGATAGCGCATGGACACAACGACGTCAAAACATGCCAAGGCCCCGGGCGATCTCCTTTCCAAGATCTTCTTCGATCATCGCCAGTGCCATGTCGATTCCAGCGGACATACCCGTGGACGTCCATACGCCGTGCTTGTCAACTCAATCAAAGCGACGGAGAGCCGATGACCGAACTGACCCTTTCCGAGCCGGTTGATCCGGCGCGCCGTAATCTCCTCGTACTCGGCCTGAGCGCCACTGTTGCCACTGTTCTGGCGGCACTGCCCATTCGGCCAGCAGCGGCTCAATCCGCTCACCGCATCAATCCACCAACCGAAAGGACAGCAGACATGAGCACAGTCACCACCAATGACGGCGTCGAGATCTTTTACAAGGATTGGGGCCCAAGGGACGCTCAGCCCATCGTCTTTCACCACGGCTGGCCATTGTCGGCTGACGACTGGGACAACCAGATGCTGTTCTTCCTGAGCCACGGGTATCGCGTCGTCGCACACGACCGCCGGGGCCATGGGCGGTCCGCGCAGGTGTCGGACGGTCACGACATGGACCACTACGCTGCCGATGTAGCGGCGGTGGTCGAGCATCTCGACCTGCGCAACGCCGTCCATATCGGCCACTCGACCGGCGGCGGTGAGGCGACCCGCTATGTTGCCGGCCATGGCCAGCCGCAGGGCCGCGTGGCCAAGCTGATCTTGGTCGGTGCCGTACCGCCGCTCATGGTGAAGACGCCAGCCAATCCGGGAGGTCTGCCGATCGAGGTGCTCGACGGCTTGCGGGCGCAGCTCGCAGGGAACCGCGCGCAGTTCTATCTCGATTTCGCGAGCGGCCCCTTCTACGGCTACAATCGCCCCGGGGCCACGCCATCGCAGGGGATCATCCAGAACTGGTGGCGCCAAGGCATGGCAGGCAGCGCCAGGGCTCATTATGACGGCAGCAAGGCCTTCTCCGAAACCGATTTCACCGAGGATCTGAAGATCATCGACGTGCCGACGTTGGTGATGCACGGCGACGATGACCAAATCGTGCCGATCGCGAACTCCGCGCTCCTGTCGGTGAAGCTTCTCAAGAAGGGCACGCTGAAGGTCTATGAGAAATTCCCCCACGGTATGCTGACCACCCACGCCGATGTAGTGAATCCCGATCTGCTCGCCTTCATCAAAGGCTGAGAGCGGCTCGCCGAACTTGCATCAAGGGTCGGCCGGAAATTCGGCCGATCCACCGTCGCCGGCAGAGGCGATCCAATCCATTCGCACTGCCGATCTGATATGAAGGGTATGACGATGCCTGGGACAGATAACAGAGTGGTCGCCGGTGTCTCGGTTCCAGACACTCCGATCGTTGATGCCGCTCTCGAGTACGCTCGGCAGCGATGCGAACCGTACCTTTATAATCATGTCGTTCGTTCTTGGCTCTTTGCCATCCGCCTTGGACAGCTTCAGAACATCACGCACGACGCTGAGGTCGTTGCCGTCGGAACTTTGCTGCATGATATCACCCTCAACGAGCGCTTTGCCGGACCACGCCGCTTCGAGGTGGAGGCTGCCGATCTCGCCAGTAGCTTCGCAAGGGCGGGTGGACTCGATGACCATCGTGCCCAATTGATTTGGGATAGCGTCGCCCTCAACTCAACACCCTCGATCGGGCTCTACAAGGAGGCAGAGGTCGCACTTTGCACGGCTGGCATCTGCCTTGATGTGATCGGCTGGCAATTTGACCTCATTCCTTCCGACGAGATGCAACGGATCATCGCTGAGTTCCCCAGGCTTGGAATGAAGCAGCGAATGACGCGATGCTTCTGTCACATCGCCGAAGTGAAGCCCGAATTGACCTACGATAACTTTGTTCGCGACTTCGGAGAGCGCTTTGTTGCCGACTACAAGGCTCCTTCAGCTGTCGATTTTGTGGCGGACGCCCCGTTTCCAGAGTGACGCGGCGAGACCGGTCTTGCGCTAGTTCAATACAGTGCGAAGATTAAAATGAATTCTTCAGAGGAGAAAGTTTTCACCATCACGGGCAAAAGTGCTGGTTCTTGAATATGAGGCTGATCGCGAGAGCGATCCTGCAATTGTCAGTATAGGCCCTGGTATCGTTAGAAAACTCAAGTTCGAGCCTTGAAGGAACAAGGTCGTGAACATCGCCTGCGGCAAGTACGACTTCGACGTCATAGGGCACTACGCGCTTCCCGACGCCTTCCGTCTCCACGTCAACGAACGGGCCCAATTGGCCGTCGCTCTATCCGGAGGGGAAACAGATGTTTGATCAGTTCGACGCTCTTCTTTTGGCGCGTTTCCAGTTCGCGTTCACGATTTCCTTCCACTTCATCTTCCCCTCGTTCTCCATCGGGCTGGCAAGTTATCTCGCCGTGCTGGAAGGGCTGTGGCTGTGGACCGGGCGCGAGGTCTACCTCAACCTGTTCAAGTACTGGCTCAAGATCTTCGCCTTGGCCTTTGCCATGGGCGTGGTCTCGGGCATCGTCATGTCCTACCAGTTCGGCACCAACTGGGCCGTGTTCTCCGACAAGGCCGGGCCGATCGTCGGCCCGCTGATGGCCTACGAGGTCATGACCGCCTTCTTCCTGGAGGCAGGCTTCCTCGGCATCATGCTGTTCGGCATGGGCCGGGTCGGCCGGAAGCTGCACTTCGCCGCCACGCTCGCGGTGGCCATCGGCACCTGCATCTCGGCCTTCTGGATCCTGTCCGCCAATTCTTGGATGCAGACTCCGGTCGGCTACAGCATCAACGAGGCCGGGCAGTTCGTGCCGCAGGACTGGTGGGCCATCGTGTTTAATCCATCTTTCCCCTATCGCCTGGTGCACACGGTGCTCGCCTCCTACCTCACGACAGCGCTGGTCGTCGGCGGTGTCGGCGCCTGGCACCTCCTGCGCGACCGCACCAACAAGGGCGCCCGGGTGATGTTTTCGATGGCCACCGGCATGGTAGCGGTCGTCGCCCCACTCCAGATCCTTGTCGGCGACTTGCACGGCCTCAACGCGCTCGACCACCAGCCCGCCAAGATCATGGCCACGGAGGGGCACTTCGAGAGCCATCCCGAGGGTGCACCCCTGATCCTGTTCGGCATTCCCGACCAGGAGGCTGGCGCGGTGCGCTATGCCGTCGAGATCCCGAAGGCCTCCTCGCTCATTCTCAAGCACGACCTGAACGCGCCCTTGAACGGGCTCGACACGGTCCCTCGCGCCGACTGGCCCTACGTGCCGGTGGTGTTCTGGGCCTTCCGCATCATGGTGGGACTGGGCACTCTCATGCTGGGTCTCGGGGTGCTCAGCCTGTGGGCACGATTTCGCGGTCGGCTCTACGACTGGCGCCCGCTGCACTGGCTGGCGCTCACCATGGGTCCCGCTGGCTTCGTGGCCGTGATCGCCGGCTGGGTCACCGCAGAGGTTGGGCGGCAGCCCTTCACCGTCTACGGCCTGCTCCGAACCGCGGAGTCAGTCTCGCCGCTCGAGGCCCCAGCCGTCGCGGCGTCGCTGCTGACCTTCATCGTGGTCTACTTCATCGTCTTCGGCGCGGGCACCGGGTACATCCTCAAGCTCATGGGCAAGCCGCCGCATCGGGGCGAGACAGGCCCAGAGGCCGGACCCGACCATCCCATCCGCACGGCCGGCATCACCCCGGCGCCCTCGGTCGATCCGGCCCGCACTCTCGGCGCGGAGGTTTGAACCATGACACCTCTTTTTGACCTTCCCACCCTCTGGGCCTTCATCATCGCTTTTGCCGTCTTTGCTTATGTGGTGATGGACGGCTTCGATCTCGGGATCGGCATCCTGTTCCCGTTCTTCGCACCGGGACCGGAACGCGACAGCGCCATGAACTCGGTGGCGCCGGTCTGGGACGGGAACGAGACCTGGCTGGTGCTGGGCGGCGGCGGTCTCATGGCAGCTTTCCCGCTCGCCTATGCGATCATCCTGCCGGCTCTTTATGCGCCGATCATCGCCATGGTGCTGGCGTTGATCTTCCGCGGGGTCGCCTTTGAGTTCCGCTGGCGCGATCCGGGTCATCGCCGCTACTGGGACATCGCGTTTACGATGGGGTCGATCGTGGCGACGCTCGCGCAGGGCATCACGCTCGGCGCCCTGCTCCAGGGCATCGTGGTCGAGGGGCGTTCCTATGCCGGCGGCTGGTGGGACTGGCTCACGCCCTTCAGCCTGCTGGTCGGCATCAGCCTCGTGATCGGCTATGCCCTGCTCGGGGCGACCTGGCTGGTGATGAAGACCGAAGGCGCCGTCCAGGACCACAGCTTCCGCCTCGCCGGTCGCCTCGCCCTCGGGCTGATCGCCTGCATCGGCCTGGTCAGCGCGGCGACGCCGTTCCTGAGCGGCGCCTATTACGAACGCTGGTTCGCCTGGCCGCAGGTGCTGTTCACAGCCCAGGTGCCGCTGCTGGTCGGCCTCTGCTCCGGCGCGCTCCTCATGAGCCTGGCGCGCCGCTGGGAGCACTGGCCATTCCTGCTGACGCTGGCGCTGTTCGCCCTCTGCCTGCTCGGGTTGGGCATCAGCATGTTCCCGCACATGGTGCCGATCGCCGTCACGATCCATGAGGCCGCGGCGCCACATGCCAGCCTCCAGTTCATGTTGGTCGGTGCGAGCGTGCTGATCCCGATCATCCTGGCTTACACCGGGTACTCGTACTGGGTGTTCCGCGGCAAGACCGGTCACGAGGGCTATCACTGATGGGCAACGATCTCGAACATGGCTCCACCTTGCACCGCTGGCTGTGGTTCATCGGCCTCTGGATGGCCGGCGTGGGCACGACGGGAACTGTCGGTCTCGTCATCCGGTTCTGGCTGACCTGACGACCATGCAGGACCCAACATAACGCAACCGGCCGTGATCGGCGCGTTGGATTTGTGCATAGATCGCATCACGAAAGAACAGGGTCGGACAAGGCTCGGACTGGCGCTTGATGGCAGGCGCTCGTTGTTGCCGCGTCAAGGTCACGGGTTATGCGGCTGGCTTTCGAACAAAAGCACGGATCCCGCGCCGGGAGAAGCAGAGGCTATCAAACTCACGCCAGAGCTAGAGGATGTCTGGAAAATCGGGTGGTGCCCATCTGAAGGGGCATGACAGCCTCATCCTACGATACCGATCTGAGC
>NZ_QDAH01000036.1 GCF_003075415.1 Microvirga sp. KLBC 81 | reverse complement strand
GGGATTCCTTGCGGCGTGCCATGCGATGTCTCCTTCCAGATCATCGTAAGGCCCCACACGAAATTCCTGATAGTCCCTCCGGGAAGCGATACGCAAAAAGGCGGCCACCAGGACCGCCCTTCTCTCCACCTGAGATACTTGACCTACTCAATGACTTGGATGACTTGGCGGGTCTGAGGGTCGACCAGCACGGTACGATCGTTCACAACTGAGTAGCGGTACTGTGTTTGCACACCGACAGTCGACGGAACCGCATAAAGCTCCACCTGACGCGGCAAAGGCTGGCCGACAACCACCTGCTCTTGGACCCGCACCGATGGAGTGCCCTGAGTTACGACATACTGCTGGACCTGAGCAGCCTGAGGAGCAGCAAGAGCACCTCCGGCGATAGCACCGACGGCACCACCAACAACCGCACCAACCGGCCCACCGACAATTGCGCCTGTCACGGCGCCAGTAGCAAGACCAGCACCAGCACCTGCGTTCTGATTAGCTGTCTGAGAATGAGCAGCAATCGGAAGCGCAACAAGAGCCGCAACAGCAGTAGAAAAGATAAAACGCATTGTATGACCTCGTTGACATTCAAAGGCCAAACGCAGCCTATCTTAGCATTGTTTCCTGCCTCTTGATCACGAAACAATAACGGTTGTTAAAACCGACCGGAAACATTCCACAGCGGGCAATGCCGTGGTGAAATTCTCCCACACTCCTGTCCTTTGACCCTCGAGCATCCGTCGCGTTAGGGAGATCAACGCCTTCATGCCTCAAGATGAATTGATCCTTGAACCGTCGGTGACATATGGGTGAGGCGGTGTGTGGGAAGCCGTTGCTGAAACCGATTTAGCCTTTGCTTGTTACGGCCGGCTCCACGCATGTTGGGCCGATACACTCACCTGAGGCCAGCAGAGGTCGCTGGGAAGTTGACTAGAGCATCGGACCCAAAAGTGGACTTGCACTTTTGGGTCCGATGCTCCTTTCTATACAAAGCGCATCGTTAGGAGCGGAAAACCGGGTCCACTTTTCGCTGACGCGGCCCTTCGGGTCACTGACGTGGACCTTCGGTTCCGCACGATGCGCTTCGCTATGAACGGAGCATCGGTATAAAAGAAAAGCGCCTTGGAGCGCTCTTGATCCTGCCCCACCTGTTTCTATTGTTTGGATGAGCCGACGATGCAGCTAGCAGGCGTCGGCATACCAAAGTATAGATGCCTTAAATCCTCCTGATACCTCTCGCTCTCCGCAGAGATAATTGAGACGCAGCAGCGAAACCTTATAGGTTACGGCCACAAAGCGACCTCCTCTGCGAGGGTTCGTCAAAATCAACTGAATTATTGCTTCTAAATACCTATGGGGGAGTAGGGCAAAAGTCTATGTTCCGCCAAGCGCATGTATAACAGAGCTATGCATGCCGTGAACTTCTTCAGGGAGCACGAAGACTTCGCCACTATCTCGCAATCATTTACGCGGGCGTAGGCGAACCCGAACCCCAGACGGGAAAGCGCAGATAATGATGCACCGTAATTTGATCTTTCGCAGTATCCAGTCTCGGGGCTCCGAGACGATTGGATCCGGCTCGCTCCTATCTGATATCTGGACGTGAGGGCGCATAGAATGCCTCGGTATTTCTTTCACATCTTTGATCGCGAAAAGCTCACAGACGAGGACGGAACGACCCTCGCCAACAGGGAGGAAGCCCGCGCCCATGCAATCACGATTGCAGGCGAAATCCTCAGGGATGCGGGTAGAAAGTTCTGGACCGGCAATGAGTGGCGGCTGCTCGTCACGGATGAGACAGGCGCAAATGTATGTAGAGTTAGGTTCTTGGTTGACGATATTGCCCTGAGCTGACCAGAGAAGTGACTAGAGCCGCTTCCACTTGCGTGGAATCGGCTCCCTTCTTTGCCCAGCCGCATTTTCTGACGGCGAACCGGATCCACTTCGCCGAAAAATGCTCTAGAGCACCGGACCCAGAAGTGGAATTCACTTCTGGGTCCGGTGCTCTCTTCTAGAGAGAGCGCATCGTTGAAAGCGGAAGACCGGGTCCACTCTTCACTGACGCGGACCTTCGGTTCCGCACGATGCGCTAGGTCGCCTCTCGCATTCCCTTAGGCGTGGCGGCAGATTGCACTCATCTGGTCCTCATCTCCGATGCCCCACCGCTTCATCTGCCGCTCCTGTGGTCTCCCCGACCAGGATGCTGATTTGGCAGATCAGACCTTCAGCTGGGTACTGCATGTCAAGGCTTCCCACCAACTCACGCTGGATGATCTGCTTCAGCATACGTGTACCGAAGCCTGTGGACGTCGGCAGTTCAACTCTAGGCCCGCTGGCCTCGCGCCAAGTGATGCCCAGGGCCGTCCCTCCGTCTTGAACCTCCGCGCTCCATTCCACCAGGACGTGGCCGTCCGGGACCGATAAAGCACCGTGCTTGACGGCATTCGTCGCAAGCTCGTGGACGGCCATACCGAGGGCGACAGCCACTCTCGGAGGCAGATCCACATCTGGCCCGGCGAGAACGTACCGCTGTGACTCGATCCCGTAGGGTTCAAGCTCGACCTTGAGAATTTTGCGCAGTGAGGCTGCCTCCCAGCCGCTCTCATTGAGAAGGTTATGAGCCCGGGATAAAGCCAGGAGGCGAGCCTCGAACCGCTCACGGGCGACTTCCGGAGGCAATCCCTGGCGAAGCGATTGCCATGCAAGGGATTGAACAGTGGCGAGGGTGTTCTTCACCCGGTGATTCAGTTCGTCGATAAGAAGCTTCTGGCGCTCCTCGGCTCGCTTGCGCTCTGTGACGTCTTCCACGACCCGAACCGCATAGAGAAAGCGACCGTGGTCATCCCGTACCGCACTGCTGGAGACTCGGGTCCACCCCTCTGCTCCGTCTTTGCGGATGTGCCGCTTTTCGATCGTGTAGACACCAAACTCGCCGGCGGCCTGTCGCTCGAACAACTCGCGATCTGCCGTCAGCTCAATGCCATCGTTCGCATGCGTGAAGTGCAGCCCCAGCAGTTCCTCCCGGGTATGCCCAGTCAACTGGCAGCGCGCCTCGTTCACATAGACGAAACGCCCCTCCTGATCCACCTCGGCAATTCCGACGGCCGCGTTCTCTTGCGTCGCCCGTAGACGACCTTCACTTGCGCGTAAACACGCCTCCCGCTGCCGCAGCTCCGAGGAGGCCATCGAGAGCGCACGGTCGACATCATCGATCTCGCGCAATCCGGTGCCCAGCCGCACCACCGGTGCCCCCGTTCCAAGCACCCGGGCCTGATCAGCCAAGGCCTGAACAGGATTGATAATGCGTCTCCCCAGCCACAGTGCAAGGAGGCAGGAGAGACTGATAAGTGCGAGGCCCAGGGCAGCAATCGTCCACAACGATCTCTTCAATGGTCGCTGGATAGTCTCCTTTTGCACCCCGACAGCCGCTTTCCAGCCCGACAGCCTGGATCGAGCATAGGCTGCCAGGACCGGGAAACCTTCTTGCGTAAATCCCTCCCAGACCCCCTCGTCGGAAACCGCGTTCCTGCGCAGATCTTCCGTGGCGAGCTTACCGACGAAGGTCTCATGCTGCCGAGAGCGAGCAATGATCCGGTCCGCACGGTCAATCAGGGCCACTGTCCAGTCGGCTGGAAGACTCTGTGCCTGGAGCAATTCGGCAAAGAGCTTCGGCTCCAGGGCGACAGAGAGGACGTGAGTGGCTTGGTTCTCTTTCAGCACCGGCACCCGGACGTACACAACCGGTTCACTTGAGAACGGATCGACGGAGAGATCCTGCACGAAGGGACGCTTTGTTTGGATCACCTCTTCATCAATCTGATGATTGGCATCCTGCGGCAGAGGAGCCCTCCAGGGAAGGCGCGTGTTCACGACCTGCTGGCCCGTGCGGTCTCTCACCACAATAGCATAGATGTCAAATCGATCAGGAGACAACGAGCGCAAGGTGACAAGAGCTCGTCGGTAGAACGCTTCATAGTTGCCGTCGGTCAATGATTCCGACGCGGCAAGCGCTTGGGCTGTTGCAAGCACCCCAGTAAGCTCGCGATCAGCGGCAGAGATGATCCGCTGTGCGGCATCACGCGCGTCACGTTCATAGCGGCGGCTTTCGGTGTCGGCGAACCACCAAACAAGCACTAAGCCAAACACGAGAACCGGGAGTATCGGAGCAATGCTGAACGCCAGCAAATGCTGCCTGATCGAGGAGCGCAGCAGCCGTTTCATGAACCACGAAGCACCATAATACGGACACCAGAATCCAGATGGCTCAGCCATTGCATATTTAAGAATCACAGCGGCAATGTCGCTGGAGCGTTCGCGTAGTGCTGTTCACCACCTGCGGCTGCCGACTTGTCTTCGGAAGGGCAATAATTTGGTGCTTAAATTCGTCGATGAAAACATGTCGGCTCAGGCTCATCCGGAATTGTCCTGCTTCTGGAAGTATGGTTGAAAAGTGTTCATCAAAGCGGATGAACCTGAATCTTGGTTCCTGGCCATCAGCCCAGGATTTCCATGCCGCTTAATGATAGAGCTCGTGGCGGCGCTTTGCCTCCAGCATCAGTTCCACGGCAGCGGCTAGTTCGGGCTCGTCGAACTCGGAACATCCGCAGCTATCTACTGTCGCGCCGGTGGCATGCGAGTAGATCTCCAGCCAGAACAGCGGCCGGCCATCTGCTTCATTCTCGCAAGGAATTTCAGTTAAACGAACGTCAAGAGAGCCGAACCGGGCAACTACGATCGTTCTAAATCCAGCCGCATCACTGGCGGTAAACACAAGCTGAACATAGGCACGAATTATCCTTTGCTCGATTTCGTCAGGACAGGGTTCGAGCCAGAGCCGACTAAGTGTATGAGTTGTACTGTACCTTCGCACGTTGCCCTCCAGACTGACGAATGCCTTCGCTGTGGTACGAGATCTGTATTCAGTAGCGGACTATGCTCCGCGTGAACTCACGTCGAATGTGAGGCTCGCCGACAAGTCATGGCCGAGCGACCGCCCCACTTTGTGCCGCTCGCCGATATTCGCCGAGGTTGGGATGAGCGGCTTCGTGGGCGGGCCGCACCCCGTCGGTCACGGGCTCCATCGTTTTTAGCACGGTGGTCGTTGTCGGTTTCCTCAGGACGATGTGACACCGGGCGAAGATTACTACAGGGCGGCTGGGGTGACGTCGCGATAATGATCCGCGAGAGTCCACCCATCGACCGGGCCAAGGAAGTCGGCACGGCTATACGGCCGACCGATCAGATGCGGCCGATGCCTTGAAACGAGGGAACCTTGTTCGCTCGTATCCACCCTAACGAATTTGTGGTCAGCGGCCGATAAGTCCCGCGCAAGCTCCTCGCGAAGAATCGGATTGCTGTCCGCAACAAATATGTATTCCCCCCGGTCGCACTCATAGCAGCCTCTTGTGCCAGTTCGCCTCACGGGCGCCTCTCGGCAGAGTTCGAGTAGAAAATGTTCTGAGTGATCCGAAGCTAGCACGCTCGTTGCCACAACTCGATTGTCCTTACGGAAGGGATGGCTATCGAGAGAGATTGGAGCGACTATACGTTGGTTTAAGAGGACTTATACTGTAAGTGCCGTCATGTGCGAGCGCTCGTCCTGACCAGGAATCATGAATTCGTGTGCAAGGGCTCTCGGAATTGAGCCTCCATATACATAATGCCATCCATCCCCCTCGATTGGCATTTCCTCGACGCCGCAACAACCGCCGGAAACACGCGACAACCGGAAAGCTTTCGCACGGCACGGTCACCCCCGGCTCCTCTTCAGGGCCATATCGATGTATTGAAGTAAGGCTTTCTCATTAAATGGCTTGTTCAGGAAGCCAACAGCTCCAGCCTTGAGCAGGCGTGCCCGAAGTCTCTCTTCGGGATAGGCCGTAATGAAAATGATCGGTATAGACTGACCCTGGGCGATCAAAAGGCTTTGCAGCTCGACCCCGCTTATGCCCGGCATTTGAACGTCGGTAATCAGACATGACGTTTCGTGCATGTGTGGGGACTGCAGAAATTCTTCGACCGACGGAAAAGTGTGAACGGCCAATCCGAGCGAACTCACGAAACTCTTCATCGCAACGCGAACGGACTCGTCATCATCGATGATCGAAATGACCGGGAGATTCGACAAGGTGGCCCGCCCTCCTGCCTTTGAGGATAGAACCCCTGCGGCTGCGAAGCCGTCGTAAGCGGGACGAGTATGATCCGAATATATTCGGGTGAAATCATACTTAGGTTTATGGATCCCCCTACCTTGCCTGAATTCCAAGTGGTTCAACCGCTCTCACCGACTATCCCAATGGAGCTGCTGTTTCCGGTCACAGGATCGAAGTCTTGTGCAACAATGGCGATTCAGCACAGAAGGTCATCGGTGCAATTCTTTTGGTGACCGTGAGTAACTTGGCTGCTTCCATCCGCGAGGCTCCGCGGTGGCGAGCGTCCTCACCCCAATCAGAAAGCCGACACCGCGATCTTCCGAGGATGGACTGATCAGCCGGGAGCCGAGGATTGCCCGATGATCGACCATATGCCGGACTGGGAGAAACCGGCTTCAACGGCGTCAAAGATTGCGGCCACATCATCTCGGACATTCAGTGTTGCCGGGCCACTTGGCGACGCCAGGTGCCAGATCACGACGCAACGTCCTGGCGCGGAGGCAAGGTGAACCGGAAGACCGCACCCTGGGGTTTGTTCGCGGTAGCCCACACCCGCCCGCCATGCGCTTCGATAATTGACCGGCAAATCGAAAGCCCCATGCCCATGCCGCCGGGCTTAGTCGTGTAGAATGCATTGAACAACTCGTCCAAGTGCTCCAACTCCAGTCCCGGTCCGGTGTCGTGCACCTCGACGAGCACTCCCCGTGACCGATCCTCTTCGGTGCGGATCAGCAACGTCCGCGCACCCTTTTCGGTACTGTTCATTGCTTCGACGGCGTTCAGGATCAAGTTCAGAATCACCTGTTGCAGCTGAACCCGATCCCCTTGAACGAGCGGCAACCCCTTTGCGAGCTGGGTTTGCAGCGAAACGCCATTCCTCACCAACTCGTTACGGGTCAGGGCGATGGTTTCGCGGATGATTTCGTTGATGTCCAGCAGATCGTTTCGCGGAGGAATCTTCTTGATCAGAGCCCGGATCCGGCCGATGACCTCACTGGCGCGATTGCCGTCCTTGACGATATGGCCAAGAGCCTGCCGGGTCTCTTTCAGATCGGGGGGAGTGGCACTGAGCCAGCGCAAAGCAGCATGTGCATGGGTAACGACCGCGGCGATGGGCTGATTGACTTCATGGGCAATCGAAGCCGCTAGCTGCCCCATCGTCGTGATGCGATTGACGCGCGCAAGTTCCTGCTGCGCCTCCCGCAAGGCTTCAGCCGCCCGCTTTCTTTCGGTAACGTCCTCGCAGACGATCAAGATGACAGGCTGGTTCTTCATCAGCACAGCCCTGGCTGTTTCGCGAACCCAGAGCAGCGAGCCATCTTTGCGGATCTTGCGGAGTTCCCAGCTCATCGTCCTGCCGAGTTGTTCGAGGCACATGACGGTATTCCGTTGCACGGCCTCTCGGTCCGCCTCATGAAAAATGTCCAGAACCGAGGAGCCAATAAGTTCGCTGACGGTATAGCCGAGTTGCTCAGCCCCGTAGGGATTCACCGACAGGATCGTGCCTTCTGCGTCGACCATGAAGTACATGGTCGGATTGTTCTCGAAAACCGCCTTCCATTTCTCCTCGCTCTCCCGCAGCGCCTCTTCGGCCCGCTTGTTCTCGGTGATGTCCATGGCCGCCCCGATGATTTCAACAAGGTCGCCGGATTCGCTGAAAACGGGATGGCCTATTCCGTGAAGGTGTCTGATCTCGCCGTCCGGAAGAACGACCCGGAAGTCTATCTCGGAATCTCCCCTCTTACGAATTGCGCTTTCCGCGTTTTCGAGCCACTTTGCCCGGTCCTCCGGATGAATCCGCTGGAGAAGCGCCTCCAAGGACGGGATACCTGCTTTCGGATCGAAGCCAAACAGGCGGTAGCGTTCCTGAGACCAATAGGTGATCTCGTCCGTGGTGGGGTTCCACGCCCAACTGCCGCTTTTACTCAGCGACTCCGCTTCCGCAAGGTAGGCCTCGCTGCGCCGCAGTTCCTCCTCCGCCCGCTTGCGCTCTGTAATGTCCGTCACGGTCACGAGCACTCTGTCGAAAGGATCAGACTGCGGCGGGAACGTAATCGTGAACAGCACAGTCAATCTTTCTCCCGTCAGCGTTTTGAGAGGTGTCTCGGCTTCGAACCGCGCCGAGCCCTCGGCGAGGGCAACGAGCACCTTCTCAAAGACTTTGATCGTTTCCTCCGTGATTATCTTGTGAAGTGAGACGAGGCACTCCTCCTTGTCTTGAGCCTTGAAGAGCCTGATGGTCGTGTCGTTGACGTCGACAACCTTCACCTTTGATATGGCGTCCCGTGCAAAATCTGGGTGCTCGGTCAGGTATTCGCCAATGTCCCGGAACCCCCGGCTCTTCAGTTGATCGATGGCGGCTTTGACCCAGGAGAAATCCTCCTCCCAGATCGATACGCCGACCGTCTCGAAGATGCCGCGATATTTTCTTTCGCTCTCGCGCAGTTGTGCCGTCGATTCACGCAACCGGGCCGCCATCGCATTGACGCGCATCGCAAGGCGGCCCAGCTCGTCTTCGGACTCAACCGCACAACGCGCATCCAGGTCTCCACTGGCGATGCGGTCAACCATCACCTCCAGGCGGTTGATCGGGCCGCGCACCATCCACTTGAGCAGCACGAAGGTCGCCACATAGAGGCTGATGATGGTAGTGACCGCAATGAGAAGAATGGACCGTCGGAACGAAGCAATCGCCGCATCAGTGAGCGCACGGCTTAGCACGACGCGAACTTCACCGATCTTCTCTGCTGGGGAACTTGGGAACGCCGCGTACTCGATCGGCCGCATGCGGACGATAGTGTCGGAAGTGCCCCTCGACTGCGCTTTAGTCACGGTGGAGACCAGACCGTAATTGACTGCGGTCACGCTGAACTCGACAACCTCGGCATTATCCGAGAGTGCAGCAAGCTGATGGTCAATTGCCTTGAAGTCCACATTCCAGAGCGGCTGGGCCAGTGAACGGCTGAGCAGGTCCGCGAACTCCGTGGCACGTCCCTCCAGTTCGAGGAGTCTGCGGCCCCGCTCTCGCTCGATCTCGAGATAAGCGGATCCAGCCACCACTGCCGCTACGAGCATGGTAAGCGCCAGCATCAGCTTGGTGTGCAAACTGACAGCGTGCAGCTGCAAGCCTGCGGGGAATCGAGAGATCAAGGTAAGTTCCGTTTCTCCACGAGGCCCTTAAGGCTGAAGTCGTAGGGCCCGGGCCGCGGATGCAGTGCCTTCGAGTAGCTGCGGAAGTCCAGCATGTCTTTTCGCTTCATGACGATGTCATCGTATCGGGCGACGTTCTCATGGCCAACGACGAGATAGTCGAAACTCTGGGAAACCCCGCCATGCGCAGCGAAATCATGCCCATTGTGGTAATCGTTGAGCAAGATGATCGCCCAGGCTCCGATGAGAAAGTTGCCCGCAGCGGTGGCTGTCAGTCCGCCCTCGGCCACACTTGAGAGGGCATCCGGCCAGCCCCCCATACCACCCACGAGCACGGAGGCCCCACGGGCCTTGACCGCGCGCAGCGCACCCAACGCCATCGAGTCGTTGGCGGCCCAGATGATGTTGGTGTCCGGGTAGCGGGCGAGTAGAATTGTTGCTTTGTTTTCGCCATCCGCGTAGCTCCAGTCCCCGTACACGAGCTGATGGATTGTGCCGCGTCCTGCCTGGACGATATAGTCCCTGACGCCCTCAGCCCGCTCCAGCGAGACCGGCGTGTTGGGATCTCCCGTAATACCGACGACTCGCGGCTCACGGTCACCGAGCCGATGGTACAGATATTCCATCAGCAGGTAGCCGGCCCGTGTGGCGTCCGCTGTGACCGTTCCGATCCAGTTCCGAATGTGCTGACGCTCATTGCCGACCTCGCGACGTTGCTGGGGCGTGAGATCGTTATGGATGAGGAGGATCTTTGCTGGCGACTGCGCCAGCATATTAAGGATCTGCTGGGCGGCCAGCTTCTCGTTGACGATGACGATGTAGTCTGGGGCATCAGCCCGTTGCGCCACCTCCTCGGCTTGGCGCAGCATCCGCAGGTGGTCTCGCTCCGCAAAGAGTACTTCGAGTTGCATCCCGAACATCTGCGCGGCCATACGCATCGAGTCGCTGACCATCTGCCAATATGGACCGGCCCCACGGTCGACCGGCTCGCCGGGATTGAGAAAGACGATGCGAGGCGGTTTCTGGGCTGAAACCGGGCGGGCCAGAGCCAGCAAGCCGGCGTGGGCGAGGGCGAACATGACACTTCTGCGGTTCATGATACGCCTCCGGGCCGCAGGGCGTGCACTTCCTCGATAATCTTACACCAATTGGCTCAGATGGATAAGGGTTTCGAATAGGGGGCCCATCCTGCAGGATCCTGACCTCGTCGGGGCAGCTGGCCTCCTTTTCTCGCGGGAGATTCTGCCTGTCTGGTTTAGGAGGCACGCGGGGCCTCCTGGCCTTGAGGGCGTTTCCGGCAGTCCTCACATGGCCCATCAGTCAACAGGAACAGACCCTGGTGCGAGGCTTAGACCGCGGCCGGTCGAGTTCCTCCGCGCCAACGGAGGCACCGCGGACCCTATGGGGAGGAGGGGGAACGGGCTCCGAGCACCTCGGCCATTCTCACCAGATCGGCCAGTGTGCGAGCGCCCATTTTTCTCATGACCTGACCGCGATGGATTTTGACGGTAATCTCGCTGACCCCGAGTTTGCTCGCGATCTGCTTATTCATCATTCCGGTTGTGACCCAGCCCATCACCTCCTGCTCGCGCCGGGTCAGGGTGTCGAAACGTGCCCGCAAGTCCGACAAGTGCTTTTGGGCCTGCCGCCGTTGGCGATCACGCTCAAGCGCTATGGCAACGGCATCCAGCATGTCCTGATCGCGAAACGGTTTGGGCAGGAAATCAACAGCTCCAGCCTTCATGGCTTTCACCGACATTGGAATGTCGCCGTGGCCCGTCATGAAAATGACGGGAATATGAACGTTTGCCCTAGCCAGCTCGGCCTGAAAGTCGAGGCCACTCATGCCCGGCAGTCTGACGTCGAGCACCATGCAACTGGCTACGTCAGGCAAGCTACTATGCAACATTTCCATCGCCGAACCAAACATCTCGGCCTTAAGGCCAACGGATCGAAACAGACTTCTCAGCGCTTCGCGCAGAGATTCATCATCTTCGACAACGAATATGATCGGCTCTTCGGCAGTCGCACGCGGTGGAGCTTGACGGTGTGGCATGAGATCCACTCCAGATAGCCAGATAGGAGTCGGTGGCTGCTAAAATAACATTTTATGGGATGTCTCCCAAAGGAGACTAGACGGCTTCGTGATGGCGTAGGCAACCTCTTGATCGGCGACGCCACGCTAACTCAGGGAGGCGACAGAACGCCTGCCTTGTACCAGCTGTCAGATTGCAGACGGATGGGCCGTGGGAGCCGCACAGATTCGGCGGCTTTTCGCACGTCAACCAAAGGCACATTCATGAACGAAGAAGCCCCGGCTCCGAGACCAGCGGGACAACCAATAGTGGTACGGAGAGCCCTGGTCTGCCGACACCGGCGGATCTCACGACGGCTCTCAGGACATGTTCGTCAGCGCCTCGTGCGGAAAAGTGGATCCGGTTTTCCGCTCGAATGATGCGCTCACTTAAGCAAGTGAGCATCGATCCCAAAAGTGCAGATCCACTTTTGGGTCCGATGCTATAGCCTCCGGTCCTCAACCAATTTGGCGCAGGAAGCAGTCGCGTCCGCCTCTACTTGGAAACGCTTGAGGTGATTGATGCGATCACCTCTGAGGCTTTCTGGAAGGCCGCATCCCGGTCGGTAATACCGTGGCGGCGGGCGATGTAGCCGAAGTCGTTGTAAACCGCCCAGACCTCACCTTTCTCGTCCTCCAGAACCAGCAGGCGCACCGGCCAGTCGATGCCGGCGAGTGGATTCGATGTCATGAACTGCGACCCAAGCGCTGGATTACCAAAGACAAGGAGCGTCGATGGCCGAAGCTTGATCCCGGCATCAGAGGCAAGCTTCGATTGGTCGACTGCCAAGAAGAACATGATGCCTTTTGACGAGACGTCCTGCTTGATCCGATCGACCGTCTCGCTGATCGGATAGGCGCTCTTCACCCTCACGATGCCATTCTCAAGGGTTTGCCGGCCAACTTCCTCGGCTCTGACCATGGCGGGCGAAAGAGCGAGCGTGAAGGGGATCAGGGCAGTGGCACACAAGCCTGCAATGCGGGTAGCCATCGGGCACTCCTCCGAGTTGCTGCTCACGCACCGCACGTGAGCCATGGCAGCATGAAGGAACCCACGTTCATGTTGAAATACCGAGCGACTCCCAAATCGATACCCATCAGCTATCGTTGCATGGTGGCGCAACTGGCGTGCGCGGTGTGAGGCTTACCTGCGGCGGAGGCAGCAGACGACGCGGCCACGGTCAACCCGCGGTTGATCTCGTCACGAGTCGTAGCGCTCCTTGCCCATCCCTTCTCGTCCGTCTCAACTCACACGCTTCTCAATGAGCTGAGCTGGAAAACCGCGGGTGCTGCTGGTTGCTCGCGTTATGCCGATCCAGAATTCGTCGAAGCCCCATCAGGAAGACGTGCTCAGCCAGTTGGGTTTGACCGCGTTAGCGCATCGTGCGGAACCGAAGGGCCGCGTCAGCGAAAAGTGGACCCGGCTTTCCGCCCGAACGATGCGCCGTTAAACAAGGGAGCATCGGATCGAACCCCAAAAGAGCAAATCCGCTTTTCACGTCCGAGGCTCTCGTACGGCGTGTCCTCGGCGCGCTGACGCCGCAGAGCCTCGGCATACCAGACGAGTTCGTCGACGAAGCGCCCGGCTGATTGATCGAGCCTCGGTTTCTCCGGAGACCTCTCAGTGCTGAGAGCCATGCCGATCTTGGGTATCGGCAGCAGGGATGGAATGCTTGGCATCCCGAGTTCGCGAAGTATCGCCAGCAGCTGCATGGCAGCCCTGACGCCGCCGAAACGCCCGCCCGAATAGCAGACAATAGCCGAGGCCACCCGATGCGGCTACGGCTCTGCTTATCTGGTCTAGAGCATCGTGCGGAACCGAAGGGCCGCGTCAGCGAAAAGTCGATCCGGTTTTCGCTGACGCGGCCCTCCGGTTCCGCTCTCAACGATGCTCTCATTGAAGGAGAAAGCATCGGATCGGTCCCAAAAGTGCAAATCCTCTTTTCACGTCCGATGCTGTAGAAGCCTGCCCTAGGCGGGCTCCTCCGCTCTTTGGCGCTCCTTCTCCAGATCGATGGCGAGGGCCGGCTGACCGAGCCATCGAGCCCGCATGGCCTCGCGGACAAGAGCTCCAACCGCCGGGGAATACGGCCGCCCGCGGACCGTCACCAGATTGACCTCGCGCCAGATTTCCGGATCCACCATGGGACGTGCGACGACCATCGGATGTCTCGCACAGCTCTTGGGCATGAAGCCAAAGCCGAGCCCAGCTACGGCCATGGCGAGGATCCAATCATCCCTCTCACTGCGATAGACGGTGTCGCACCCGGCAAAACCATGCTCTCTCCATAAAGGTCCGGCATAGCCGTTGAACTCGCAATTGATACGGTTGAGATAGCGCTCCCCCGTGAGGTCGCGCGGCGTGATCACGTCCCGAGGCGCAAGCGGGTGGTTGGGCGAGACGACGATCATGAACTGTTCCCTGAACAAGGGCATGTAGTGCAAGCGCTCGTCAGGCTCTCGACCCGGGATGCAATAGATCGCAACCTCGAGCTGGCCGTTGATGAGCCGGCTCTCCAGGTCCGCCGCGCTTGCATCGACAATCTCAAGTTCGATCCCGGGATGTCGCGCCTGCAGGCCACTGACGAGCTCGACGAGTTCATCCGGCTGGATCGTACACATCACACCTAACTTCAAGGTCGTTTTTTTCAGCTTGGCAAAGTCGAAGGCCTGCCGCTTGGCCTCCTGCGCTTGGGCATAGACCTGCTCAAGATGCGGCTTCACCATGCGCCCCAGCTCCGACAGGTGAGTGTTGCTCCGCTCGCGATGGAATAGAACGCCGCCAAGCTCCTCCTCAAGCAGCTTGATGGCTCGCGTCAAGGAGGGCTGCGCGACGTTGCAGCGCTCTGCTGCCCGCGTGAAATTGAGCTCCTCACAAACGGCCAGGAAGTACCGGATCTGGTGCATCTCCATCGGAGTCCTCCTCCCCGTTGGCAAATCGGCTCTACCGTCGATCAGCCTGTTGCGGTGATAGCTTCCGGCTATGGAATCGAGGCCTACTCGGCATTTTCAATCAGGCCTGGCCTGACCGACCATGAGGCTACCGCATCGCGCCGGCTACATCGGATTGCCTCCATCTGGGCGCAGCGGAACAGAGGAGACATTGATATGCTGAACCGAATTCAAGGCCCCTTTATGCTCCGGCATGGATTGTGTGCAGTCGCTCTCCTGGCTGGCGCCGTCTTGGCCGCTCCCGCAAATGCCGGGGAGTGCCCCGCTGACAAGGTCAAGACAAGCGCCCGCACCCAGGGCGAAACACGGCCCAAGGGCGTCACGGACACCGTCCTCGCCTCAATCGACCTGTCCAAGGAGAAGGTCAACCTGCAAGACCGGCAAATGCGGATCCGGCGACTGGTGGTCCAGCCCGGCGGCGTCGTTCCCTGGCACAGCCATGAAGACCGCCCTGCCCTGATCTACATCGTCTCGGGAACGATCGAGGAATATGCCAGCAACTGCACCGTGCCGATCGTGCACAAGGCCGGCGAGGTCTCTGTCGAGAAGCTCGGTGTCCAGCACTGGTGGAAGAACACCGGCAAGGCTCCGGCGGTCCTGCTGTCTTCCGATGTCTTCCACGAGATGAGGAAAGAGGACGAGCACATGATGTGAGCACCTTCGTCGTATGGGAGGCGCCCAGTCCCCAGGCACTGGGCGCAACCCGGCTCGCGAGGAGATAGTCATGACGGATCTTGGTGAACATCATGCCATGCCGATGCATGGCCACCACGCCGGCACGCTGGAACGGACACTTCTGATTGGTCTGATCGCGTTCCTGACGGTCATCGACCTGTTCGGGACCCAAGCCATCCTGCCGGCGCTGGCCAAAGCTTATGACGTGACGCCAGCCGCAATGGGGTTTGCTGTCAACGCGACTACGATCGGTATGGCGGTTGCCGGCCTCACTGTTGCTTATTTCAGCCATCGCATCGACCGGCGGCGCGGCATCCTCGTCAGCCTGACGGTGCTCGCAATCCCGACCGCTCTCCTTGCCGTAGCGCCCGATCTCAGCACCTTCACGGTCCTGCGCATCGCTCAGGGCCTATGCATGGCCTCCGCGTTTACGCTCACCCTGGCGTATTTGGGTGAGCATTGCAGCGCCATGGACGCAGGTGGAGCCTTCGCGGCCTACATCACCGGCAATGTCGCCAGCAATCTCTTCGGCCGGCTTCTCGCTGCCGGCTTTACCGATCACTTTGGCCTGCAGCCTACCTTCTATGCGCTTGCCGGACTGAACCTGCTCGGCGCAGCCATCGTCTATTTCTGGTTGACGCAAGCCGCACCCATGATGGCGCAGGACCAGCCGAGCCGTTCACCCTTCTCCGTCTGGGCCGAGCATCTGCGCAACCCGCTCCTGCGCCCGAGCTTTGCAATCGGCTTTTGCATCCTGTTCGCCTTCATCGGCACCTTCACCTATGTCAATTTCGTTCTCGTCGGCGAGCCGATCTCGCTTGACCAGATGGCTCTCGGTTTCGTCTATCTCGTCTTCGCACCGTCCATCGTCACGACCCTGTTCGCCGGCCACGCTGTGCAGCGGTTCGGGACGAGAGTGACCTTCTGGGGTTCCCTCGCTGTCGCAGGATTGGGTCTGCCGCTCCTCGTTTTTCCCAACTTATCGGCTGTGTTGGCAGGACTTATGCTCGTTGGGATCGGCACCTTCTTCGCCCAGGCGACTGCTACAGGTTTCGTCAGCCATGCGGCTACGACGGACCGGGGGTCAGCGAGTGGGCTTTACCTGGCGTCGTATTTCTTCGGCGGCCTCGTTGGCAGCGCGGTCCTGGGCCAGGTTTTCGACCAGTATGGCTGGGCCGCGTGCGTCGCCGGCGTCGGAATCTCGCTCTTGGTCGCAGCGCTTCTGGCCGTGCGGTTACGACCTGCGGCCGAGAGACCATTGCCCGATGCAGAGCGCGATGTTCCGCCTCCGTCTCCGGCTGCTGTCCACTAAGTGCGCGTGTCCTGCGGCTGATAGCAGCCCCCTATGAACCGGCAGCAACCTGGCATTTCGCCCAAGCAAAGCAACACAACCAAGGAGGATCATCATGAATGTCGCCCTCGCCCAACCAACGACAGTTTCGGCAAGAATCCTGGACGGCAAGGTAGCCGTTATCACCGGATCCACCAGCGGCATTGGTCTTGGCATTGCCCATGCCTTCGCGTCCGCCGGAGCCTCTGTCGTCATCAATGGTTTCGGCAAATCGGATGAGATCAGCAACACAATTGGAAGGCTGCAGCGCGAAACAGGCGCAAAGGCCGTTTATTCCGCCGCCGACATGACCAAGCCGGATGAGATCGCGGGTATGATCAATCTTGCGCTGGAGACGTTCGGGCGCCTCGACATTCTGGTCAACAACGCCGGCATCCAGCATGTCAGCCCGATTGATCAGTTCCCGGTCGAGAAATGGGATGCGGTTCTGGCCATCAATCTCTCGTCGGCCTTCCACACGATCCGTCATGCCCTTCCGGCGATGCGTCGGCAGGGCGGAGGCCGTATCATCAACATCGCCTCGGCCCATGCCCTGGTCGCATCCCCATTCAAGGCTGCCTACGTGGCTGCCAAGCACGGAATCGTCGGCCTGACCAAGGTCGTGGCTCTCGAGACCGCAGAACAGAACATCACCTGCAACGCCATCTGCCCGGGTTACGTCTCTACCCCGCTGGTCGAGGCGCAGATCGACGACCAGGCCAAGTCCCACGGCATCCCGCGAGAGCAGGTCATCCGGGACATTCTCCTGGCGCAGCAGCCCAACAAGCGGTTCGCCACTGTCGAGGAGATCGGTGCCTTCGCCACTTTCCTGGCCGGCGATGCCGCCGCCTCCATCACAGGGGCCGCTCTGCCGGTCGATGGCGGCTGGACGGCCCATTGAGGAGGACGCCATGATGAGACACGTCACGCCTCAAGCCCTCAGAACGGACAAGGGCTCCGACGAGGCGGTGATCCGCGAACTCGAGCGGGCGGGAACCCCGCCTGAAGCGATCACCGAACAACGGCTCCCAGAGACGGTGCCGACCCGGTTGCGCCGTGTCCCAAGGGAGCTCGGCCAGATCGTTCTCGTTCTGCAGGGCGGCGGTGCGCTCGGTGCCTATCAGGTCGGCGCCTACCAAGCCCTGCACGAGGCTGGGGTCGAGCCGGATTGGGTCATCGGCACCTCGATCGGGGCGATCAACGCCAGCCTGATCGCCGGCAATGCGCCGGAGGACCGGCTGGAGCGACTCCGGGAGTTCTGGAGCCGCATGCAGCACAGCCCCTGGGCGGAACTCCTGGGAGCTTGGCCTCTGATGGGGTCCTTGGCGACCAACCTGACGACGATTACCCAGGGCATTCCGGCCTTCTTCCGCCCGAACCCTCCGGCCTTCCTCGGCCTCCACATGCCCTTGGGACCCGAATCTGCCGGCTACTACGACACATCCCCTTTGGCCCGGACTCTCTCCGAGCTTGTCGATTTCAACCGGATCAACGGTCGGGAGACGCGGCTGACGGTCGGGGCGGCGAACGTGCGCACCAGCGAGATGCGCTATTTCGACAGCCGCGACATGGATCTCGATGTCCGGCACGTCATGGCGTCCGGCGCGCTCCCTCCGGCCTTTCCGGCCGTGCGCATCGACGGGGACCTCTATTGGGATGGCGGCATCCTGTCGAACACGCCCGTCGAGGCGGTGTTCGACGACAACCCGCGAAAGAACTCAGTCATCTTTGCTGTCCATATCTGGAATCCGCAGGGGCCCGAGCCGGACACGATCTGGCAGGTGATGAACCGGCAGAAGGACATCCAGTACTCGAGCCGTGCGGTCAGTCATATTGCCCGGCAGAAGCAGATCCATCGTCTCCGGCATGTGATCGCCGAGCTCGTCCGTCGCCTGCCGGAAGCGGATCAAAAGACCCAGGCCGTCAAGGACTTGGCTGCTTATGGCTGCCTGACCCGGATGCATGTGGTCCGGCTGCTGGCGCCGCCGCTTGATGGCGAGGATCACACGAAGGATATCGACTTCAGCCCGAGCGGCATTCGCAAGCGCTGGAAGGCCGGATACGCCGACACGAGCCGTGTCCTCGAGATGGCTCCCTGGTCCGGGGAATTCGATCCGGTCGAAGGCTTTATCCTGCACGAGGCGCGCCCTGGAGTGATGATGACCGCAGGGTAAGGCATCGGCCATGCGAACCGGCTCCGCACACCGATGAACAGATCCGACCGAGCTGCCGCGGGAGAATTCTCATGAACGTTACCCTTCTCCAAGCAATGACTGGTTCTGCAAGAGTCCTGAACGGCAAGGTGGCTATCGTCACCGGGTCCACCAGCGGCATTGGTCTTGGCATTGCCCACGCCTTCGCGTCCGCCGGCGCATCGGTCGTCATCAATGGGTTTGGCAAGCAGGATGAGATCGGCAACACGATCGAAAGCCTGCAGCGGGAAACAGGCGTAGCGGCAGTCTACTCCGCTGCCGACATGACCAAGCCGGACGAGATCGCCGGCATGGTGAACCTCGCGCTGGAGACCTTTGGACGACTGGATATCCTGGTGAACAATGCCGGCATCTTTCATGTCGGCCCAATCGATCAGCTTCCGGTCGAGAAGTGGGATGCGGTTGTCGCGATCAATCTGTCCTCTGCTTTTCACACGATCCGTCTGGCGCTTCCGGCAATGCACCGCCAGGGCGGGGGGCGCATCATCAACATCGCCTCGGCGCTCGCGCTCGTCGGTTTGCCGCTCACGTCAGCCTATGCGGCGACCAAGCACGGAATCGTCGGCCTGACCAAGGTCGTTGCGCTGGAGACGGCGGAACAGAACATCACCTGCAACGCCATCTGCCCCGGGAACGTCTGGACACCGCTTGCCGAAGAACGCATCGCGGAGCAGATGAAGGTGCATGGTCTCCCACGCGAAGAGGTGATCAGGACGATATTGCTGGCGGAGCAGCCGAACAAACGCTTTGCCATGGCCGAGGAGATTGGGGCTTTCGCCACCTTCCTGGCCAGCGATGCCGCCGCCTCAATCACTGGTGCGGCGCTCCCCATGGACGGCGGCTGGACAGCTCACTGAGACGAGATCCTACGCCTGAACGCTGTCATCGACCGGAGATTCGTTGAACGTGGTCCGCTCGACCGCGAGGGCACGCTCCCCGAACCAGCGCGTGCTCATCGCCTCGTGCACCAGTGCTCCAACGGCCGGCGAGTGCGGCCGGCCCCGCACGGTGACGAGGTTCACCTCACGCCAGAACTCGGGCTCGATGATCGGCAGGCCGACGACAGCCGGATGATTGACAGAGTTTGCCGGCATGAAAGCCCAGCCGAGTCCAGCCGCGACCATGGCCAACGTCCAGTCATCCCGCTCGCTCCAATAAACGGCAGTACATTTGACATTCTGTGCCTGAAATACCGGATCGGCGAAGCCCGCGAACTCGCAGTTCGTGCGATGGATGTAGCATTCCCCGTCCAGATCCTTCACCCGGACGGCGTTCTTGCTCGCCAGACGATGCTGCCTTCCCAGAGCCGCAACGATCTGTTCCCGGAAAAGCGGAAGTATGTGGAGGCGCTCGTCCGGCTCATGGCCGGGAATGCAGTAGATGGCCACCTCCAAGTCACCTTGGAGAAGACGTTCCTCAAGCTCCCAGGCATTGGCGTCGGCCATCTTCAGCTCGATGCCATCGTGCCGCGCCCGAACTGCGCTGATGAGGCCGATGATCTGATCAGGAGCGATGGTGCACATGATGCCGAGCTTCAAGGGAGCATGCCTCAGCCTGGCAAAATCCACTGCCTGGCGCTTCGCCTCCTGCATCTCGCGATAGACCTGCTCCAGATGCGGGCGGACGATACGGCCGAGCTCCGACAGATGCGTATGGGAGCGCTCCCGATGGAAGAGTAGCCCTCCAAGCTCCTGCTCCAGTTGCCGGATGGCCCGCGTCAGGGAGGGCTGGGCCACATGGCAGCGCTCAGCGGCGTGGGTGAAGTTCAGGTCTTCGCACAGGGCGAGGAAGTACCGCACCTGATGCATTTCCATGGCATACCTCCCGCGAGCTTAGCCTTGATGGGCTGGCGAGGGCCTGGTCCTCTTAAGGCTCGCACGTTGCTCAATCAGCCCTGCGATGGAGAACACCATCAGGAGGCAGGGAGCGTCGTCTACGTCAATTTGAGTTCAGAGAGTACGCCCCATCCAGAGATCGCGATGTTCGACTCCCTTACCGGCAAACGAATTACTGCAGGAATACCAAGACGATGTACTAAGGTGACGGTTAGGCCGATATGCGCAAGGCACTTGGGTATCGAGCTGGAACCTCAAGCAGAGGCTTCCAGCGCAGCCGCGAGACGGAATGCTCGTCAAACGCTCCTGATCTCCCTAGTTTTCGCGGAAAAGCGGCAAACTAATGGTCATGGCTGCGGGGCAGGACTGTCGGTTACATAGGCAGGCTGGTCCGGTGCTCTTACGACGCGATCCAGGATGGCGGCAAGATCCCACCGATAGTCACTACAGCCTCGGACGTGAAAAGTGGATCTGCACTTTTGGGACCGATCCGATGCTTTCTCCTTCAAGCAGAGCATCGTTGGGTGCGGAAAACCGGATCCACTTTTCGCTGACGCGGACCTCCGGTTCCGCACGATGCGCTAGCCCAATCGCAACTAAAGCCGAGCCGATCACGGCGGAGAGACGTTGGCCCGGGGGGGGAAGACCTTCTCGACAAAGATCAACAAGGTCAGCGATAGCATCCAGGCCAGGCTCATCGCACCCGCAGCCACCAAGGCCCCGAAAGGGCCCAGCAGCAGCCGAGGCAGCAGAGCCCATGCTGTACACCCATCCTGAGAGCCCCGACCGGGCCCTCGCGCCAGAGAAGCGCGACAAAGGCCAGTGGCGAGCGACAGTGGCGCAAGCACAGGCATTTGAGCGGGGTGAGCTGATAGAGCCCTGCCATGATCAGAACGCCCCCAGCCCAACACCATGGCTTGGAGCCGCCGGGTGTGAAGCCATGTCACGGCCAAACTGCACAAGTGGGTAGACCAACAGACCGGAAACCAGCCAGACCAGCAGATGGCTAACGAGGTGGATTGATCGTCTGGACCCGCTGCCCTGGTGGCATTGTCGGTCCGGTCAGGGCCCCTGCCCGTCCTATGACCTTGCCCGGGATCTCGGCTCGCCAGAAAGCCAAGTCGTTGGCCACTTCAAACGTGACCGGGACGAACTCGACCCCTCGGAATTCACCGATATCGGCAGCAAAGTTCGCCGGCCAGCCGCCGGCCTGGCCTGCGAAGATGGATTATAGCGCCTCGCGCTGCCGCTCATCGGCTCTCTCGTCGATGAACAGCCCCATGATCGCCTTCGCCTCTCCGGCCCGCAGATTGCCCTCGAAAGCCCCAGCGCGAGCAGGTTCAGATCGTCAAGAGGGACAGTACCGAAATGGCCGCTCCGGATGTGCCAGGCGAGCATACCTTGGCAGGCGTTGTTGGTGGGTGCTTGAGCAAACTCGCAGGAGCAAGAAATGTCGCAACTGCAGATGTCGAAACAGTCGTCTGCAAGATGCCAGTCCGGGATGGATGCTCATGGAACATCCCTCCTCGTCTGCTGCATGATACTCCCGAGTGGTGCGAACGTCAGGGTCCGGAAGAACTCGTCCTCCGCAAGAGCGGAAAGGGTTTTATCTCGATCCATGAGATTCTTTGCCCCAACGAGACCTGCATCACGATGCCGAATGGCTCTCCTGTTCAATGCGGCACGAGCCACCTCGCGGCTGAAGGAAAGAAATTCGTTTTGAATGCGACGCTTACTTCCGGCGAGCTTGATCTGGCAAACACGACACCTCCGTTGGAAAGCGCACCCTTCCTCCATCAAAGCAAAAGGCGGGTTGCAGCTTCACACTGCAGCCCGCCCTTGAGAGATCTTCGCTGCTCAGCGGGCGAAGCGGCTCCCGCCACGCCCGCCGAATTCAAGCAGCGAACTGGTTCATCGTGTTGTGCGCGCCGCCAGCCTTCAGCGCGGCCTCGCCGGAGAAGTATTCCTTGTGGTCGTCGCCGATGTCGGAGCCGGCCATGTTCTGGTGCTTCACGCAGGCGATGCCCTGGCGGATTTCCTGGCGCTGCACGTTGCGGACGTAGCCCAGCATGCCCTGATCGCCGAAATACTCCTTCGCGAGATTGTCGGTGGAGAGGGCGGCCGTGTGGTAGGTCGGCAGCGTGATGAGGTGGTGGAAGATGCCCGCGCGCTTCGCGCCGTCCGCCTGGAAGGTGCGGATGCGCTCGTCGGCTTCCTTCGCAAGATCGGTGTCGTCATAATCCACGCTCATGAGCTTCGCGCGGTCGTATTTCGACACGTCCTTGCCCGCCTTCTCCCAAGCATCGTAGACCTGCTGGCGGAAGTTGAGCGTCCAGTTGAAGGACGGCGAGTTGTTATAGACGAGCTTCGCGTTCGGGACGACCTCGCGGATGCGGCCCACCATGCTGGCGATCTGCTCAATGTGCGGCTTCTCGGTTTCGATCCAGAGAAGATCGGCGCCGTTCTGCAGGGCGGTGATGCAGTCGAGCACGCAGCGATCCGCACCCGTGCCGGGACGGAACTGGAAGAGATTGCTCGCCAGGCGCTTCGGACGCATGAGCTTGCCGTCACGGTTGATGACCACATCGCCATTGACGCAGTTCTCGGGAGTGATCTCCTCGCAGTCGAGGAAGCTGTTGTAGAGATCGCCGATGTCCCCCGGCTTGTGGCTGATGGCGATCTGCTTGGTGAGGCCCGCGCCCAGCGAGTCGGTGCGGGCAACGATGAGACCGTCATCGACGCCGAGCTCGAGGAAGGCGTAGCGCACGGCGCGGATCTTGCCGAGGAAGTCCTCGTGCGGAACGGTGACCTTGCCGTCCTGATGGCCGCACTGCTTCTCGTCCGACACCTGGTTCTCGATCTGGATGCAGCAGGCACCTGCTTCGATCATCTTCTTGGCGAGAAGATAAGTGGCCTCCGCATTGCCGAAGCCCGCATCGATATCGGCGATGATCGGAACGACATGGGTCTGGTAATTATCGATCGCGTTGAGGATCTCCTTTTCCTTGATCGCGTTGCCGGCTTGGCGCGCGGCATCGAGATCGCGGAACAGAAGCCCGAGTTCGCGGGCATCGGCCTGACGCAGGAAGGTGTAGAGCTCCTCGATCAGCGCGGGAACGCTGGTCTTCTCGTGCATGGACTGGTCGGGCAGCGGACCGAACTCGGAGCGCAAAGCCGCGACCATCCAGCCGGAGAGATAGAGATAGCGGCGTTTGGTGGAGCCGAAATGCTTCTTGATCGAGATCAGCTTCTGCTGGCCGATGAAGCCGTGCCAGCAGCCAAGCGACTGCGTGTAGAGAGAAGGATCGGTATCGTAGGCGGCCATGTCCTCGCGCATGATCTTCGCGGTGTAGCGCGCGATGTCGAGCCCGGTCTGGAAGCGGTTCTGCAGGCGCATGCGCGCAACCGATTCCGCATTGATGCCGTCCCAGGTCTTGGCGGTTTCGATGATGCGGTGAGCCTGTGCAATCTGATCTTGATAAGCCACTTTCGTATCCTCGCTTTCGGGAAGGTTGAACGAGGAAGTAGCCGGGGCGTTCGGAACCGGGAAGGCGAGTTAAGGTCCAGGTGTGAAGCTTTACAATACAACGTCTGTCAGTATGTAAATTATTGACAAATTCTCGGAGAGGCCATGCAATTGATTCCATTGCGAAATTGTCGGATTTCGACGCAACGGGATCCCGGCGCCTAGAAAGAGATACACCTTAAGTCTATGGTTTTTTGGGAAAAAGCGACACCTCTTGTCAGCCTTGTCAGACGGGTGCAGAGCCTTCGAGGCAATCTTGCAGCAAAATGTAAAGAGCTTACAAAACGCGACCTTTTATCGAACATCTACACGCTCGAGACGCTATCTCCGCAAAGGAATGACAAGCCGGCTCGTCATTGAAAAGGCTGGCGCCAGATCGCCCCGAAGGCGATCCAGGCCAGCCCTACAATCGCGTTTTATGGTGCGGAAAGCCGCTTACTTCCGCTTCACGATGATCGGCACGATCATGTCACCCCAGAAGCCATCCTCCGAATGGTGGCGCATGACACGCTGCAGCTCCACCGAGAGGCCCTGCTCGACACAGTTCTGCACCGCTGCATTCACCCTGTGCAACTCGTTCGCCAGGATCCGCACGGCCGCTTCCTGCTCGCGGGTCAGCTCGGTTGCAAGCTCGTCAACCCTGCTCGTCTGCTCAGGTTTGCTCATCATCAGTCCTCCGCTTCGCTGTAGCCTGCTGAGGAACAGCGTTCCTATCGCGCAGCATGAACCACCCATGCGAGGACATCAACAGAGAAGGCTCGGCCGCAAATCTAGACGATCGTCGATGCCGCGCGTCGGGAGACCAGATGCGAATTTGCGCGAGCGCACGGAACGGTGAAGCTCTGGACGCCGTTGGTATGTCTCCATTGTCTGTCTGACGCGTGAGGAGAGCCCTGCCATGCCAACGGTCATCGCCATCGAAGCCAAGCCCCTCGGCGTCGGAGACATCAACAGCGAGTTTCATCATCTTTACCTGGTGAAGAGGGTCACCGATAGCCAAGGCAACGTGCTATCGGAGACGGTGATCCGGGGCAGCCTCGAATCTGATGGGAGTCTCGGGACCCTCGCAAATGTCGATCTGGCATCTTCCCCCGACAGACGAGGATCGGATACCCTCGCGGAACGGCATCACACCGTTCTCGATCTAGGCGGCCGTGATCCTGAGGATGTCTGGAGGATAATGGTCCAGCATGCGGCGAACATCGATGCCGCCCACCTTCCTTACAGCTTCGACATCTATAAGGAGCTTCCGGGAGGCGACCTCAACAGCAACTCGGTCATTGCATCCGTGCTTCATAGCGTCGGCATCGACTGGCCCGTGACCTATCCCATCGGCATTCGCCCTGGAGAGGCGCCCCTCTATGGTCAGCTCCCATACATGACGGTGAACGACCTTCTTTACGGGACAGTGCACAACGACCGGATTCTCGGTGGCGTTGGACATGATGTCATCTACGGCGGTCCGGCAAACGACAGACTCGCCGGCGAGAACGGAAACGACAGGCTGCACGGAGGAAGCGGCGACGATTATCTGACAGCAGGCGCTGGCAACGACCGTCTTTACAGTGGTGATGGCAGCGACCTTGTTCGCAGCGGTTCAGGGAAGGATGCCGTTGTGTTCAACACACAAGCGAATGGGGTCCGCGACACCCTTCTGGACTTCTCCGTCGTCGACGACACGATCTGGCTGGATAACAACGTCTTCACAGCCCTCGGGTCGGCATGGCAGTCGCTGACACCATCGGCATTCTGGATCGGGACCGCCGCACATGATGCCGACGACCGGGTCATCTACGATTCCGTCCACGGGGTTCTCTCCTATGACCCGGATGGCATCGGTGGTACGCGAAAGGTCGCCATCGCGAATCTCGAAAAGGGTCTCGCGATGACCAATGCCGACATCTTCATCGTCTAGAACGTTTTTCGGTGAAGTGAACCTCGGCTCGTACTAAAATGCGCCGCACCAAAGAACAGAGTTGTTTCGACGCAAGTGTAAACAACTCTACAGCATCGGACGTGAAAAGTGGATTTGCACTTTTGGGACCGATCCGATGCTTTCTCCGTCAATGAGAGCATCGTTGAAAGCGGAACCGGAGTTCCGCACGATGCTCTAGTCGCGGCTTGCTTCTTGATCCTCTGCGGTTTCCCGTGGGCTCGGACGGGTGACGATGTAGAGAGCAACACTGCCCATGATGGCGGCGAGGATGAAAGGCACGTAAGGGCTTTGGGTCAGCCAGACGGTGATGGCGTAGGACAGCGCAAGCGTCAGGAGCGCATAGACCTTGGCGCGCGAAGGGATTGCGCGCTGGTCGCGCCAGGTGGTCAGAAGAGTGCCGAAACGGGGATGTTCATAAAGCCTTTCGGCCAGTGCCGGGTTGGATCTCGCGAAGCACCATACGGCCAGGATCACGAAGGGGGTTGTCGGCAGCAGCGGCAGCACGATCCCGATGATACCGAGCACAAGGCTCGTATAGCCGAGAGCGAGGTGAAACCTGCGCATGCTTCCTGTCCTACTGCTGCCTACCCATGATAGAGAAAGAACGCGCGCCTCTTCTGATCGTGTCTGACGACTCATCAGCGCAGCAGTTCCTGCTCCATGCGCGCTCCGATGTCCAGAAGTCTGCGATCTTGGCCGTGCCGCGCCATCAGCATGAAGCCGACTGGGCGCTCGCGATCCGGCAACGGCAGCGACAACGCCGTCAGATCGAACTGGTTGGCCACTTGTGTGTTGCGCAGGATCAGACCATCAGTCTCGTTGTAGAGCTGCTCGTCAGTCTCCAGTGGCGCAATCAGAGGCGCCGTGATGGCGGTCGTGGGCAGGGCCAACACGTCGACAGGAGCGAGGCGCTGATCCATGGCCTCTACCAATGCGCGGCGGCGGCGCATCATCCGCAAATAAACGTGAGCCGGAACCGCGCTGCTCCGTGCGAGCCAGTAATGAACGCGCGGATCGATTTCAGCCGAGCGGCTTTCGAGCCAGTTCGCATGTACCTCCGCAGCTTCGATGGAGGCGATGGAGGCTGCTGCGGTCGTCTCCCGCATGGCCATGAGGAGATCGTCGATTGCGTAATCGACGATTATTGCACCGGCCTGCGAGAGGTGACCCAAGGTTCTCTCGAACGCCTCCTCTACTATCGCTTCGCTGCGCGAGAACAGACGCCCACGTGGAATACCGATCCGCAATCCCGTCAGCGGATAGGGTTCGAGCGTGCGGGGCTCGTCCCCTGCCATGATCGCGTCAGCGAAAGCGCAATCCTGCACGGAGCGGGCAAGCGGGCCGATGGAGTCGAGACTGGGCGAGAGCGGAAAAGCGCCCTCCAACGGTACGCGTTTCGCTGTCGGCTTGAAGCCCACGACACCGTTGAGCGCAGCCGGAATGCGCACCGAGCCGCCCGTGTCGCTGCCGATGGAAATCTCGGACGTTCCCTCGGCTACCGAGACCCCTGCCCCGGAGGAAGAGCCGCCGGGAATCCGCAACCGATCAACCGCGTTGCCAGGGGTGCCGTAATGCGGGTTGAGGCCGAGCCCCGAGAAGGCGAACTCCACCATGTTGGTCTTGCCCAGGATCACGGCACCGGCCTGGCGCAGGCGGCGGACGATCGTGGCATCCCGTGCGGCAGGCGGGGCATCACGCAGCACGATGGAGCCTGCGGTCGTCGCCTCACCCGCCACATCGAACAGATCCTTGATGGAGATGAGTGCGCCGTCGAGCGGGCTTAAGGAGATTCCGGCCTGCCGTCGCGCATCGGCGGCATCCGCGGCAGCCCGAGCGGCTGCGGGATAAAGGTTCAGAAAGATCCTCTCGTCGTCCTCCCGGGCCGTCAGCCGCGCCAGAATCATTTCGAGCTTGTCACGCACCGTCATCATGGGGGTATCCGAGTTGAAGGTCTGTTGTCTCTGCCACCATCCGGGCCGCGGCGAAGAGCCAAGCTGCCCGACGTTTCTGCAGCCCAGCGCTAGAGCTTCGGACCCAAAAGTGGGATGCACTTCTGGGATCAATCCGATGCCCCTTTCTATACAAAGCGCATCGTGCGGAAAACCGGGTCCACTTTTCGCTGACGAGGCGCTAGGAAGCATATCGCTCGATGGCCTCGCCCGCCCCATCACCATCCACCATCACGTTCTTGATCGGGAAGGTGATGACGCAGCGGACGCCGTCAGGGCGGAAGTCGAGCTTGATCTCGCCGCCGAGCTGCTGCGCGAGACCGCGTTGAATCAGCTTGGTGCCGAAGCCCTGACGCTTGGGTGGCGTCACGGGCGGGCCTCCACTCTCGACCCATTCCACGATCAGGACCGGCGGGTTGAGCGAGGGTGTCATCGCCCACATGACGTTCACCTTGCCCTCCGGCGCCGTGAGGCTGCCATACTTCGTTGCGTTGGTGGCAAGCTCATGAACCGCAAGGCCAAGCGCCAGCACCGCGCTCGGCTGCAAATTGATCCTGGGTCCGCGCAGGCGGATGCGCTGGAGCATCGTATCCTGGTAGGGTTCCAGCTCGTTTCTCAAGACATCCTCCAGCAGCGCGCCCTGCCATTGAGAGGCGGTGAGAAGATTGTGCGTCTTCGAAAGGCCCTGCACCCGGCCAAGGAAGGCGTCCCATACTGTCATATCGCCATCCTGAGCGGATCGACGCGTCATCGAAGCGACCGATTGCAGGTGGCCAGCGTATTCTTGACCCGGTGATTGAGCTCATGCAGCAGAATCGCCTGGCGCTCGTCTGCCAGCTTGCGCTCCGTGATATCCTGCGAGACCCCAACCAAGGACAGATGGCCATCGGCACCCACGCGCACGCGTCCGCTGATGCGGATCCAATGCTCACTGTGATCCGGCCAGATGGCGCGATATTCCACATGAAGGTCCGATCGGTTCTCCACGGCCTGAGCGACAGCCCGGGCCTGTGTTGCCCGATCATCCGGATGGATGGCGGCGATCAGATCCTCGTAGGAGAAGGGCTCGTCGGGTCTGCGACCGAAATTGGCGCGACAGGTGAGTGAGGTCACGAATGTGCCGGTGGAGGGCGTGTACTCCCACGAGCCGAGATCGCCCGCATTGAGCGCCAGGCGCAGGCGTGCCTCGCTTTCGGCGACGCATGCGAGAACCTCTTCCCTCTCCCGTTCGTGCTTTCGGATTTCAGCAGCCGCATCCATGAGCGCCCTCTGGACGGTGTCGAACTCCTGAACATTCGTGGTCGCTCCAGCCACATCATGGCCTTGGCCAAGGGCCTGCGCCGCAGCGACGAGCTGGTCGACAGGCTTCGCGATGAAACGTGAGAGGATGGCAGCCAGAGCAATGCCGACGAGGATGCACCCTGCCATGACCAGAAGCCAGAACAGGGAGCGCTCGAATGATGCGGCGGGTTCCGTGGATGGCACGCTGATGATGAACGTCCAGCCATAGGTGGGCGACTTGCTGAAATATGTGCGGACCGGAACGCCATCCAGCGTCACGCTTTGCACATGACCTTCACGAGACGATGCGACGGCATCCCGCACGACGGGATTTGCGAGTTGTCCCACATACCGTTCAGGCGCGCGGGAACGGGCGACGATCCTGCCATTGCGGTCGAGCACGGCGGCGTTCCAGCCATCCGCAATCCGCTGATCACGGATGAGCTGCTGAAAAATCTCGGTTCCAATGGCTGCCGAGAGAATATAGACGACTTTGCCATCGATGACGACGGGCACGTCGAGAGTGAGCAGGAACTGCCCCGTCGCCGGCCCAACATAGAGATCCGACAATTGTGCCTTGCGCGTTTCCTGAACCCGGGACAGCTCTTTCTGCCGGATGCTGTCCGGCAAGGGCGTGCCATAGGGCACCCGTGTATTGAGAAGAACCTTTCCGCCGGGGTCGATCAAGGCAACCCAGGACGGGCTTGCAAGTCCAACCGCGCTGGCCTGCCGGTGGAACGCAGCGAAATCTCGATTGGGGAGGTGAGGCGACAGAGCGAGCACCCGCAGGGCCATCTCGCTCTTCTCGATCTCGCGATCGAGAGACAGGCTCAAGGCTCGAGACGTTTCCTGAAGACGCAGATCCGTCGCCACGCGCTCGGCGTGATATCCGGAATAGAACCCGGCCGCTGCAATGAGGATGGCCGGCAAGGTCAGAGCGAACACAAGCCCCCAGAGAACCTGCCGTAGCGAAGTGCGAGGCACGATGGGAGGGCCTCGTCCCGTGGGAGCTGTTTCTGCTGTGGTTTCTACGCGCTTCTCCATGTCAGCTGATTTCGTGAATCGGCATGAGAATGCGCACCAGCACCTCAGGCCTGTCGGACGGCCATTCGACGTTCGCATCGAGCTGCCGCGCCAAGCCCTTCAGGATGGTGCCCGAAGCACCGTTCTGCGCCGCCTGCTTCTCTTCGGGGCTGAAGGCATCATCGGATAATTGAAAAAGCAGCCGGCCATCACGCACACGCATGACGAGCTTCAACTTGCCGTGCCGCTCCTTGTAAGCATAACTAAGTGCGTTCACGATGATCTCGTTGAACAGAAGCGCCATGGGCGCGGCCTTTGCCGCTTCCACTTCGATATTCTCGACATCGAACTCGGGAGTGATCGTCACACCGGAAACTGCGGTCGTCAGCTCCTCGCAGATCCCTCGCGCGAAATTGCTGGCGTCGAAGCGGGACGAGCCGTTCTTGTCATAGAGATCGCGATGCGCTGCGCCGAGAGCCTGGAGGCGTTCTCTCATGCGCTCCAGCACCCGGCTCGTCGCCTCATCCTCTGCATGCCGAATTTCAATGCCAATCAACGACATGAGAAGCTGCAGGTTGTTCTTCACGCGGTGGTCGAGCTCATGCAGAAGTGCAGTCCGCTCATCAAGCAGCTTTTGCAGGGCTTCCTGCGCCTGGCGCTTTTCGGTCCGTTCGCGCGCCTCGGCGAGCGCACGCAGAACCGTTCCGGGCAACCGGTCCAGCCTGTCCTTGATGACGTAATCCGTCGCCCCACGCTTGAGCGCCTCGACGGCTATCTCCTCGCCGAGTGCGCCGGAGACGAACACAAAGGGCAGTTCCGGACGCTGCCCCCGCACGAGGGCGAGAGCATTCAACCCGTCGAACCCGGGCAAAAGGTAATCGGCCAGAACCAAGTCCCATTCACCATCGCGAAGCGCCCGGGAAAAATCCTCCTCCAGGACGACGCGCTCCATCGATACGGACAGACCGGCTGCGGACAAAGCCTCCGTCACCAGCTCGGCATCGAGCGCACTATCCTCCAGGAGGAGGATGCGGAGCGATCGGCGGGATTGGTGAACGGCCGGCTGGTCCATGGGCAAAAACCTAGCGATCAGCCCGCCTCGGTGGCGGCTCGTTGAGGATGGCCCAGAACACGCCGAGATCCTGGATCGCATCGAAGAATTCGCGAAAGCCCACCGGCTTCACCACGAAGGCGTTGACGCCAAGCTCATAGCTGCGGATCAGATCACTTTCTTCCCGCGAGGAGGTGAGCATCACCACGGGCGTCTGCCTCAGATGCGGATCGGCCTTCACCTTCTCCAGCACCTCGAGCCCGTCGATCTTCGGAAGCTTGAGGTCGAGCAGCACCACGGCGGGGTCGCTGGTGTTGCGATTCTCATGGGCGCCTCGCCGGTAGAGAAAGTCGAGCGCCTCCTCGCCATCGCGCACAATGACGACCTCGTTGGCAAGCTGGCTCTGCTCCAGGGCGGCCAGGGTCAGTTCGAGATCCTTCGGGTTGTCCTCAACCAGCAGGATCGGTTTCAATTCCGGCATTCATGCCGCTCCTTCATTCTCGGGCAGGGCAATAAAGAAGGTTGCGCCCCTATTCGGCTGAGCCTCGGCCCAGCTGCGGCCCCCATGTCGCTCGACAATACGGCGAACATTGGCCAACCCGATCCCGGTTCCCTCGAAGTCCTCGATCCGGTGCAGTCGCTGGAAAACGCCGAACAGCTTGTCGACGTACTTCATATCGAAGCCGACGCCGTTGTCCCGCACGAAAAAGACGATATCCCCGCCATCCCTATAGGAACCCACTTCGATGCGGGATGTATCCCTTTTCCGAGAATATTTGACGGCGTTATCCAAAAGATTCTCGAAAACGAGACGGATCAGCACCGGATCCGCCACGATGGTCGGGAGGTCACCAACGATCCATTCGATCCGGCGGTCCCCCGCATGTTCCACGAGCTTCCGGCGGATCTCCTCCACAAGCTCCCTCACATTCACAGGGCGAGGCTTGAGCGCCGTGCGGCCCATCTGCGAGAAGCGCAGCAGATTGTCGACGAGCGTTCCCGCCGTGTAGGCCGCCTCGATGATCGTATCGATATAACGCTTGCCGCGCTCGGACAGGCCGCTCCACTCCTGCTTCTTCAGGAGTTCCGAATAACCGACGATATGGCGGAACGGCGCGCGCAGATCGTGGGACACGGAATAGGAAAAGGCCTCCAGCTCCTTGTTGGAGCGGCGAAGCTCTTCGGCCAAAGCCGCCAATTCCTCCGCGCGACGCAGCACGATGCCAACGATGGCATTGCGCAGCTCCTTCGCCGCTTCGATCTCGCTCTGATCCCAGGGAAGCGAGCGCCCGCGCACAGTCTCCTTCCAGATTTCGAAGGAACGCCGGGGGTGGAGGCGCAATGTGCCGGCCTCTTCCCGAACGGGCTTCTCGGGATTTCCGCCCCACTTGACCGTCTGCATCATTTCGGGCCGGAACCAGAGAATGTAGCTCGAGCGCATTTTCGAGACGGAGATGGAGAGAAGGCCGCTCGCCTTGCCCGCATAGCTCTGAGCTGCCGTAAAGAGTTCGCCCAAGCGATCGGTGGCGAATACGTCCTCCTGATGATGCTCTGAGAGCCAGGCATAGAGCGCCCTGACTTCTTCTTCGCCCGGAGCCTCGCCCAGGCGCCAGCAATGCTCGTCCGTGACGATGGCAACGCCCTGCGCACCTGCGAGCAGCATCAAGTCCGCCGGATGGTTCACGAGCCCGTCGACGAAGACGTTCTCTCCTGCCATGTAGGCGAGAAGCCGCGCCTGGACGGCGCCGAGCCGCACGCGATTTTCCGCCAGCGTCGTATTCTCCCGGGCTTCCAACTGCAACGAGAAGATCTGGGTGAGGAAGTCGCAGGCATTGCGCACCGGCAGCGAGACGCGCTGAGGCTCGCTGTTGTGACAGGAGATCAGCCCCCAGAGCGCGCCATCGCGCAGGATCGAGATCGACATGGACGCGGGCGTGCCCATGTTGCGCATGTATTCGAGATGGACGGGCGAAACGCTGCGCAGCACCGAGTCGCTCAAATCGAGCGGCGTGGGATCGTGAGACTGGATCGGCACGGGCGTGTAGTTCGCATCGGGAATGATGCGCAGGCGATTGCGGCGGTAGAGCTCCCGCGCCTGGGCCGGGATGTCGGAGGCGGGAAAGCGCAAATCGAGATAGGACGGCAGGGCCTCGTTCCGGTCTTCGGCAATGACGGTGCCGTTCCACTGCTCGTCGAAGCGATAGATGAGAACCCGGTCGAATCCGGTCATGCGGCGGATGTCTTCCGCCGCCAGCTGGCAGAGACTGTCGATGGTGGAGGCTCCGTGCAGCTCCTCCACGAAACGACGCAGGGTCGGGCAGAGCGCATCGATGCTGGAGATCCTGTCTTCAGGCACCGCCTCCAGCTCGAGGATCACATGACCGCCCGAGCAGGAAAGCACGGCATCGAAAGCCGTTTCGCCCGCGGCCGTTTTCAGCACGATCGTACGGACATAGCGCGCCGTTCCCAGTGGCATCGGCTCGGCCAGATCCCCCTCCAGCCGCGCGGCCACCTCAGGCAGAGCCTCGCGGAAGGTTTTTCCCAGAATTGATAAGGGATCGATCCCGAAGACCGACACCGTATTGGTGCTCGCGTGCGTGATCGTCAGGTCTGTGCCGGACATCGCGAACAGGACACCGTGCGGCTGAATGCTGCCGGGGATGTGGATCGGCTCCCGCTCGCATGCGGTCAAGTCAATCTCTTGCGGTACTTGGCTGTTCATGCGGCCTCGCAGAGCCAGTCATGCATGACGTCGAAGGTTTTCTGGGCGGTCTCGACGATCACACCGTCGGCTTCAGGAGAGGAGGCCTCCAACAGCTTCGCTCCAAACTGCTTCCACATGACGGCGATCTCACGCCCATAGCTTTTGAAATAGGCACAACCCGTCTTGTCATCGAGCCCGAGCGTTCGCTCCACCTCGCGCGCGATGATCGCGCCGCCGAGCGTCGAGCCCTCGACCACATACATGCTGCCGAGCACGGCTGCAGGCGACGGCAGAGGCATGAGAGGATCGCATTGCGGCAACCGGATGATCTCGTCGCAGGACAGTCCGAGCGCCTTGAGATCCTTCACCAGAAGCTTCGTCTTGCACCGGCTCTCGAAGAAAGCCTTGTCAGACGCGAGGGCGCTGGCCGCTTCCTCCCATGCGCTGTGAAAACCGTAGAAGCGGATCAGCAGGTTCGTGTAGCCGTCGCGTGTGGCGATACGGCGTTCAAAGTCCATCGCCTTCTCGATCCGGTCGTGAGCGGGTCTGGTCTCCGTTTTCAGCCGTTCAAGCAGCGTCATGACACCTCGTCCAAGGAACGGCCCAGCTTTCTGGCGGCAAAGCGCTCGATAAGGCCTAGCCCGTCGTGGATCAGAATGGCGAGCAGCGCAACCACCAATCCACCCTGCAGAACGAAGGCGATGTTGTTCGATTGCAATCCTGCGATGATCACCTCGCCGAGTCCCTTCGCGGCAACGGTCGAACCGATAGTGGCGGTGCCCAAGCTGATGATGACGGAGAGACGAATGCCGGCAAGGATCACCGGAAAGGCCAAAGGCAGCTCGACCTGAAAGAGGCGCTGTCGCGCATTCATCCCCATGCCTCGCGCTGCCTCCAAGGTCTGCGGCGAAACCTGCGTCAGGCCCGTCAGCGTATTCTCGAAAATCGGCAGAAGGCCATAAAGGAACAACGCGATGAATGTCGGCTTCTCGCCGAAGCCTACGAGCGGCACCGCAATGGCGAGGACCGCAATGGGCGGAAAGGTCTGCCCGATATTCACGAGACTGCGCGAGAGCGGAAGGAACTCGGCCCCGGAAGGGCGGGTGACGAAGATGCCAAGCGCGACGGCAAGAACCGTGCCGGCAAGAGTCGCAAGAACCACTGTCCGCAGATGCTGCAGGGTCAGAAAGAGCAGGCTTCCCTGATTGTAGATGGCGGGCGCGCGATTAGCCGTCAAAGGCTCGAAGAGAAACGCGAAGGCCTGCGGCATCGCGATGAAGACCACGAGCAGGATCAGAGCCGTCAACCGGAGAAGCGAGGCCAGATTCATGGGAGAGGTCGCCCATGCTCCAGGATGCCGCCGACGCTCACCTTGCCGATGATCGCCCCCGAGGCATCCGCCACCGGCAGGGCTTTTCGCCCTAGCCACATGAGACGCGACAGCGCATCGTGAAGGCTCTCGGAAGCCGCAATCGGCTCGCCCTCGGCGCTGCCCGGTTCGAGAGCGTCCTGCACCTTGGTGAGGGTCAAAAGCCGGAAGGGTCGTTCCGCTGTTCCGACAAGTCGCTCGACAAAGTCATCGGCCGGGCGCATCAGCAACTCGGCGGGCGTCGCATGCTGCAAGAGCCGCGCCTGGTCCATGACGGCGATGCGATCGCCGAGATGGAACGCCTCGTTCATGTCATGGGTGACGAGAACGATGGTGGTTCCCAAGCGACGTTGAATGGCGAGAAGATCATCCTGAGCCTTGGAGCGGATCACCGCATCGAGCGCGCCGAACGGCTCATCCATCAAAAGAAGCGCAGGCCGTGCCGCCAGCGCACGCGCCACACCGACACGCTGCTGCTGCCCGCCGGATAGTTCATTCGGAAATTTTTGGGCGAACTCCGCCGGATCGAGCTGGAACAGATCGAGCAATTCCTCGACGCGTTGCGCGATCTTTTTGCGATCCCATCCGAGCAGGCGCGGTACGGTAGCGATGTTGGCAGCGACCGTCCGATGGGGGAACAACCCATAGCCCTGAATGACATAGCCGATGCGATGTCTCAGCTCATCTTCCGGGATCGAGCGCGTATCATCCCCATCGATGAGAACCCGTCCCGCGCTCGGCTCCACCAGACGGTTGATCATGCGCAGCAAGGTCGACTTGCCCGCGCCGGAAGTGCCCACGACCACGGTGATCGTGCCCTCCTCCACTTGGAAGGACACGTTGTCGACCACGGTGGTCGCGCCATAGCGCTTGGTGAGACGGTCGATCTCGATCATGCGAGCGCCCCTTTGGCGATATCGACCAGCGCATCGAGGATGATGGATGCCGCAAAGGACAGGCCGACCGTGGGAATCGCACCCAGGAGCACGAGATCGATGGCCGTCTGACCGATCCCCTGGAAGACGAAGGCGCCGAAGCCCCCTCCGCCGATGAGCGCCGCCACCGTGGCAAGTCCGAGATTTTGGACGAGCACGATGCGGATGCCCGCAAGGATCACCGGAAGAGCAAGCGGCATCTCGATCTGCATCAGACGCTGGCGCGCCGACATGCCCATGCCGCGCGCCGCATCGACGACGGCCGCAGGCACCTGGTTCAAGCCGGCAATCGTGTTGGCGACGATGGGAAGGAGCGCATAGAGAAAGAGGGCGATGAAAGCCGGTGTGGCCCCGATGCCTCGGATGCCTAACGCGGCGGCCAAGGGCACGCTGGCAGCGATCGCGCCGAGCGGGGCCATGAGAAGGCCGAACAAGGCGATGCTCGGTATCGTCTGCACGATGCTCAGGCCCTGCAGCACGGCCACTCGCAGCGTTCTCGTGCGATGGCCGGCAATGCCGAGCGGAATGCCCACGAGACAGGCTGCCGCCATGGAGCCGAAGGCAAGCAGAAGGTGCTGGCGCGCCTCGCGCCAGAAGCTGTCCGCGCGGGTGTGATATTCCTTGAGGATCGAGAGATCGTTCCAGATCCCTGAAACGAGCAGAAGCGCCAGAGCGCCTGCTCCGACAGCCAGAGCGATCAATCGGCCGTAAGGTCCCAGCCTCATGCGCGCCAAGGCATCGATGGCCAGCAGCGAGAACGACAAGGCCAGGAGCCAGAAGCCAAGCGACGGCGAAACGCGGGCGAAGCTGTTGTCGGCCGGCGTCAGGAAACCGGCGGAAAGGCCCAGAGACGGGAGCAGAATGGCAAGACCGATCACGGCCGATCCCAATCGTCCGAGCGGATCGCGCACCAGCACGCTCCCAACGGCAACGCCGAGCGCCACCGCCACCACGACCGCGCCCATGGTGATCGGCAGCGCCTCGATCAGCAGGCGTGCTTCACCGGATGCGATGCGGGTGGCGCGATAGGTGGCAAAGGGAGCGGAAAAGAGCGCGATGCCAATGAGGATGGCGATCACGCTCCCGAGCCGGTCGAGGGAGAACGCGGGGCGTGGCGGAATCATGCCGAGCGCGCTCGTCCGGGATGTCACGGAACTCACGTTGAACCTTGGTCTTTTCTTGGCCACCCTGTTTTCGCTTTGCGCGACACGTCAGACGCTTACTTGATGAAGCCCTTGGATTTCAGATAGTCGGCCGCAACCGCTTTCGCCGCTTCGCCACCCACCTGCACGCGGGCGTTCAGCTTCTGGAGGGTCGTCAGATCGAGCGAGGCGAAAATGGGCTTGAGGATGTCCGCAATCTTCGGGTTCTCCTTCAGCACGACTTCACGAATAATGGGCGCCGGCGCATAGACGGGCTGCACGCCCTTGTCGTCCTCCAGCACCACGAGGCCGGACGGTGCGATGCCGCCATCGGTGCCATAGACCATGGCGGCATTGGCGCCATTGGTCTGCTCGGCCGCCGCCTTGATGGTCGCCGCCGTATCGCCTCCCGAGAGCACGATAAGCTGCTCGGGCTTCATCGTGAAGCCATAGGTCTTCTGGAAGGACGGCAAAGCCGCTTCCGAATTCACGAATTCGGCGGAGGCCGCGAGCTTCACCTGGCCGCCGCCGGACACCCATCTGCCGAAATCGGAGAGGGTCTTGAGCTTGTTGCCTTCCGTCACATTCCTGCGCAATGCGATGGCCCAGGTATTGTTGGCGGGCGCGGGATCGAGCCAGACGATCTTGTTGGCCTCATAATCCAGCTTCTTGGCAGTCTCGAAACCCTTGGCCGCATCCTTCCAAAGCGGGTCGTCCGCCTTGTTGAAGAAGAAGCCTGCATTGCCGGTATATTCCGGATAGATATCGATCTCGCCTGCCGTGATCGCCTTGCGCACCACCGGCGTCGCGCCGAGTTGGATGCGATCCTGCGTCTTGATGCCGTTGGCCTCGAGGCTCAGCAGGATCATGTTGCCGAGAACCGATCCTTCCGTGTCGATCTTCGACGAGACGACAACATCGGCTTTGGCAGGGCTCAAGGCCACAAGGCCTAGGCCCAAAGCAGCAACAAAGGCATTCAGAACGGGTTTCATATTGGTCCCCTCAGCGTGATCAGACGAGCACTAGGCTATTTCTAGGTCACGCTTGGCATTTAAGCAGAGGGCGCATCGTGAGTCCCGGCCTTCTGGCTCAAAACTTCGTGTCAAAACGACAGCATCCACCACCGGTCAGAGCCGGCAGTGGATGACGTGAAGAGGGACGGACCTGCCGGCGTTTAAGCGCTCAGAGCCGACGGAGGCTCCTGGGCGATGGTGAAGCGCACCTGCGCCTGCGGACGGTGATCCTCGGAGAGGGTGCGCCAGATGCGCTCGGCCTCGGTGCGGCTCTCGAAGGGACCGACGACGCGCTCGGTCCCCTGGATCAGGCTTTCGCATTCGCAGGAGGTGTACTCACCGCCAACCACCCAGAAACGAGACTTTTGCATGGTCGTTCTCCGTTGTGACTCGAGGGGGAAAGCCCTCGTCGTAAAGTTTACATCTGTTGACAAAAGGACCGCCTGAGACACAAACTCTGTGCGTCGGCGTGATGTCTGAAGGGTATAATCCTCGAAGATGTCTTTGTTTCAATGGCTGATTTCGAAAGAAAAGTGACCTTGTAAATCGCCGACAGAGATTGGTGAGTAAACTTGTAAAAAGATTTACTAATGGATGAGAGCAGAAAACTCTTCGTCGGCCCGCGCCTCAAGCGCCTGCGGCGGGACCTCAACCTGAGCCAGGCTCGCATGGCCGAAGAGCTCGGGCTCTCGCCGAGTTATTTGAACCTCATGGAGCGCAACCAGCGCCCCATCACGGCCCAGGTGCTGATCCGCCTCGCCCACGCCTATTCCCTGGACCCGCGCGAATTCGCCAATGACGATCACGAGCGTACGGTCTCGGAGCTGGAGGAGATCTTCGCCGACCCGCTCTTCCGCAGCGCTCCGGTCTCCCGCATCGAGTTGCGCGAGACCATCGAGAGCGCCCCTACCCTCGTGGATGCGGTCAACCGTCTCTACCGCGCCTATCAGGCCATGCGCGGGGCGCGCGAGGTGGTGACGCCCAACCTGAACGACCGGGATCGCGCCGAGGATGCGCCGCAGATCAACCCGGTGGACCGGGTGCGCGAGCTGATCCACGAGGCGAAGAACCATTTTCCGGAATTGGACGAGGCCGCCGAGTCGCTTGCTTCCGATCTTGCCGTCACCGGACACGAGCCCTTCTTCGCCATTGCGGAACGCCTGCGCTCGAAGCACGGCATTCGCGTGCGCGTCATGCCCATCGACGTGATGTCGGACAATTTGCGGCGCTACGATCATCACCGCCGCCAGCTCCTGATTTCGGAACTGGTCGATCCGTCTGGCCGCACCTTCCAGGCCGCCTACCAGCTCGCCTTCGCCGAGATGCGCACGACAATCGATGCACTCGCCGCGAAACTCGAGCCGACCGATGGCCCGGCGCGGCGGCTGCTGCGCGTGTCCTTCGGCAATTACTTCGCCGGCGCGCTCATGATGCCCTATGGCAAGTTCCATACGGCGGCGGAAGCCTTGGGCTACGACGTGGAAGTGCTGGGTGCGCGCTTCGGGGCGAGTTTCGAGCAGGTGGCGCACCGCCTCACCACGCTGGCACGCCCCGGCGCACGCGGCATTCCCTTCTTCCTCGTGCGTGTGGATGCGGCGGGCAACGTGTCGAAGCGCTTCTCGTCCGGACGCTTCCCGTTCTCGCAATTCGGCGGCACCTGTCCGCTCTGGAACCTGCATTCGACTTTCAGAACGCCGGGGCAGGTGGTGACCCAGATCATCGAATTGCCCGACGGCTCACGCTGGTTCTCCATGGCCCGTTCGGTCAAGCGCGCCTTCAATCCCTGGGGGATGCCCGATCCGCAATTCGTGGTGGGTCTGGGCTGCGAGCTGAAATACGCCCATCGCCTCGTCTATGCGCGCGGCCTCGATCTGTCCTCCGCAGACGCCACGCCCATCGGCATCAATTGCCGCCTTTGCGAGCGCGTTGCCTGCCCACAGCGCGCGGCGCCGCCAATGATGCACGCGCTGATCGTGGACGAGATGAGGCGCGGGGTTTCGCCGTTCGAGTTCGACGCGACTTAACATCCGGCATTCGCCGCATGCGGCTCATCGAGCCAGTGATCGAGGAAACGGTCGATCCAGCGCGAGACATGCGGATCGTACTGGAAGCGCCCGTCGAGCTGGCGGACGCGATCCTGTGCGCCGGGCGTGGACAACCGCTCCTCGGCCACCACGGTCCAGCGGCAGATCATGGCGTGCGTGACTTCCGGATGGAACTGCAGGCCGAAAGCCTTCTCGCCGACCTGGATGGCCTGTGTCGGAAAATCGTCGCCGGTGGCCAGCGTCTCCGCACCCGAGGGGCAATCGAAGCCCTCGCGATGCCAGTGATAGACATGGCTCGGCCAGGGAACGCCCCAGACCTCGCTCAGGCGTTCTCCGGCTTTCGTCGGCACCAGAGGATAATAGCCGATCTCGGCGCGTCCTTCCGGGTGCTGCCACACGCCGGCGCCCAAGTGACTTGCGAGCATCTGGGCGCCGAGGCAGAGGCCTAGGAAAGGCTTGTTCTCCTTCAAGGGAATGCCGATCCAGCCGATCTCGGTCTTGATGAAATCGTCCGGATCATTGGCGCTCATGGGGCCGCCGAAGATCACGGCGCCCGCATGTTCGCTCAGCGTCTCAGGCAACGGATCCCCAAAGCGGGGACGGCGGATATCGAGCCGATGGCCGCGCTCCGCGAGCAGCCGTCCGACGCGGCCCGGTGTCGAATGTTCCTGATGAAGGACGATGAGGATCGGCGCCTTGGCTCCGCCTCTAGCCATGGCCCTGCTCCATTGCATCGGCCTTCGAGTCCTGGGGCGGGCGGCGGGTGAACGCGAGGATAAATCGACTGAACATGGCGCGATTATTCAGAGGAGGCCTGTCTTCCGCAAGGGCTATGGCGATGTTCCTGAGCCTGCCTTCGGTACAACTCCCAACGCGCCGAGGTAACGCCTCGCCGCATCGCGCGCCGGTTTTTCCTCAATAGCAATCTTGGCGTTGGGGGCTTGGAGTTTGTCTATTGTGAGGGAACTGCCGAGCAGAGCTCCTTCGGTGTCGGCTCTCGAGCCGATGACGACCTGGGACCGCCTCAGAGCCAAGCCCGGAACGCTGGTGAAAGCCCAGATCAAGACCTAAGGCGAAGAGTCGCACAAAACTTACGCAAGTCCGGACTTCACCATCGCTTTTTCGAGTAAACTCAGGCTCTTGGGGACCTATGCAATTCGAACCGGCCGCTCTAAGATCAACTCGGCTATAAGCATAGGGGGCTCTGACGGGTTCCTTCGCCTTTTGCACCCTCGTGCAAGGATGATAGAACCTTCTGATTCCCGAAGCGGCCTTTGCAGGCACCTGGGAGAGGTCCGGTGCTGCGAATGACGACCTTGTGGCGCCTTGCGTGAAAGAAAGAGAAATCGTGACTGACAGCGTGACAAGCGAAGGGGATCTCACCGGCCTGCGCATTCTTGTCGTGGAGGACGAAGCGGCGATCTCTCTGCTGCTGGAAGACATGCTCCTCGATTTCGGCTGCGAGGTGATCGGCCCGGCCGCGCGCCTTTCCACAGCGCTCGATGCCGTCGCCCGCGAGCAGGTGGATCTTGCCATTCTCGACGTGAACGTGGCGGGTGAACCGATCTATCCGGTGGCCGAGGCTCTGGCTGAGCGCTCCGTTCCCTTCGTGTTCTCGACGGGATACGGCAGCGCCGGCATCCGCGACTCCTTCCGCGACCGCCCGGTGCTCCAGAAGCCATTTGCCCAGCATGATTTGAAGCAGAAGCTGATCCTGGCCCGGAACAAGAGCGCTTCCTGAGAACTCGGAGCAGGTTTTGCGCTTCACTTTTCCAGCTTCTTCCGTTGCGGAATAGCCACTGTGCTGTAGAGCACAGAGGAGTCCTTCTGAATCAGCTTTGATCCTGCCTTATTCCTGCTAAGCTTAAATTCCGCAGAATAAAGCAACGTTATCACAGCTATCCCCATGCCAGCATCTTCACTCCGGCTCCTTGCGGCAGCGAGCTCTCTCGCGCTGTGCCTGGCCGAGGCTCATGCCCAGTCACCCATTCCCCGGCCTATCCCCGCCGTGGGCTCGATCGTGGCTGCCAAGGGCGGCGAGGAAATGCGCTTCGTGCGCGAAGATGCCTGGCGCGAAGCTCAGATCAGGCAGGATGTCATCGGTGGCGATACCCTGCGCACCAACGCCATCGGCAATCTCGCCATTCTGTTCGCCGACCAGACCCAGATCCGCGTCGGGCGGAATTCCACGCTTGTCGTGAACGAGGTCGCCTCCACCCAGGGCAACACGCAGCTGAGCCTGCAATCGGGCCAAGTGTGGGCCCGCGCAGCCCGTGGCGGCACGGGCGTCGACGTGAAAACACCTGCAGCGGTCGCGGCCATCCGGGGCACGGATTGGTCCCTCTCGGTCGACGGCTCGGGCAAGACCTCTCTCATCGTGCTGGAAGGCGTGGTGGAGCTGAGGAATGCGCAAGGCTCCGTCACGGTGCGTCAGGGCGAGGGTGCCGTGGCCGCCATCGGCCAGGCCCCGACGAAATTCGTGCTCGTGAAGCCCAATGACCGCGAGCAGATGCTGTTCTACTACGGCTTGCGCGACGCGTTTATCGGGCTTCCCGCCACGCCCCTGAAAGGCCCCTCCATGCGGGCCGAGCGGGCCCGCCTCACGGCCATCCCGCCAGAAGCGCGCGGGGCGGAGGACTGGCTCAGCCTTGCCGAGGTCTCACTGGAGCTTGACGGCCGCATGCAGGCTGCGAAGGCCCTGGCAGAGGCACAGCGCCATGCTCTGAGCGCAAGCCAGCGCGCCCGGGCGGATCTCGTAGCCGGACTTCTCGCCGGTCTGGGACGCCGCTGGAGCGAAGCCGAGGCCCATTTCAGCCGCGCAGAGCAGGGCGTGAGCGGCGACAGGCGTGTCACGGCGACCTATGGCCGCTACATCGCAGCCTCGATGGCCGACCCGAAACGCGCCCTGTCTGAACCCAAAGCCCAGAGAGACAGTGCACTTGCCGCGATGGCTCATGCCTTCGTGGTGGGCTTCAAACAGGACCTCAAGGCTGCGGCCGAGGTCATCAAGGCTGCGGAAAGGAAATATCCCGACGACGCCCGGCTCGCCATCTTCGCGGCACAGGTCGCCTTCCTGCTCGACCGCCGGGACGAGATGCGCGCCTCCCTCGATCGCGCCCGCGCCATCGATCCGGAGGATCCGGATGTTCTGGCGGCGAGCGCCGCGGTCAAGGCGGCCCTGGAGAGTGACCTCGAGGGCGCCCTTTCGGAGTTGCGCAAGGCGGCGGCCATCGCCCCCGGCAAGTCATCGGTCTGGAACAGCCTCGGCCTTGTCGAGTCCGACCGCGACGCAAACCTTGAAGCAGAGGCCGCCTTCAAGCGCGCCATCGCGGAGGATCCGGACGATCCTGTTTCCCATGCCAATCTCGCCATCCATCTTCTCGACCAGTATCGCGTCGACGAAGCAGGTGCACTAATCGACAGGACCTTCGAACTCGACCCCGGTTTCCATGCGGGCTATGTCTATCGTGGCCGCTACCTCATGCAAACGGACGAGAATGCGAAGGCCATCGAGGCAACCCTCGCCGGACTGGCCGCTAACCCTGCCTATTCGCAGGGATTGCTGATCGCTGCAGCGGCCTATTACCAGAACGGTGATTACGAGCTTGCACAGCAGGCTCTCGACAATGCCGACCGGCTCGACCCGAACGATCCCGTCGTCTCGGTCGCCCGCACGGCCTTTGCCATCGACCAGTATCAGGCCGACGAGGCCATCCTCAGCTCACGCGAAGCCCTGAGGCGGTATCGGGCCCGTGGCGGCTATTTCGCCCCGCTCGCGGTGAACAGGCAGGGCGGTTCCTATACGGCCGATGCCTACCGCTTCATCGGCCTTCATGAATGGGGACGGTTCTACGGCGACAGAGTTTTCAATCCGTTCGAAGGCGCGAGCTACTTCGATCAAGCAGCTTCGCTGCGCCCACGAATCACTCTGGCCGAGCCGGACTTGGATGAAGTCAACGATTCCGGTCTCGACTTGACCTCCCTGAACCTGACGATTCAAGGCTTGTTCTTCGATCCACTGGCTGTTGCCGGCCGCATTGGGCGGACGGACATCATTCGCCGCCCCTTCCTCGATGCTCAGGTCGGCGGCGAGATCGTCGATCGCGAGGGTCGCCTCGGCTGGAAAACGGACGCGAACGTCGCCGGCTTCGTCAACGATCCGATGCCGACGTCTTTCTCACTCAGTGCCAGCCGCACCCGCGGCAATGATGAGAATGTCCTGTTCCAGGAGGAGGCTGACAGCGGGGCGTTCTTCATCGGCATGACACCCTCGGCGGCCGACCGGTTTCTGGTGTTCGGCACTGCCTCGGAGGGAAGACCAGGTCTGGTCACTCTGCCTCCACCCGCGCCATTCCTCGAGCGTCGTGACGACATCAACATCCAAGCGGGAGGTGGCTGGAGCCATACATTCGGCTATCGCAACGTGCTGACCGCGGCGCTCTTCTACAGCCGCGGCAAGTCGCGCCAGGAGCAGTCGCGCAAAGACGCGGGAATCATCGACGCAGATCCCGTCCTCTTCGGTTTCCCGGATCCACTTGGTGTGACGCTCCCCTATAGCTACCAGACGCTTGAGGATACACGCCGCCGGTCCGAGACCGAAGGTACTGTGGCGGCCCTCGGCCATACCCTGGGCATTGGTGATTTCACCCTGCGCTACGGCATCGAAGGCCAGAAGGGCGAGACAGAAGCTGACAACAGAGAGGCAAGCTCCGGACTGTTTCAGGAGAGAGCGCCACGCACGTTCGCCGGGCTTCTCGATTTCATTCTGTCGAACGGAGAAAGATCTCTTCTCGATTCGTCCTTCAACGCCGCACGTGGCTATGCGGATCTTTTCTGGCGTCCGTCCGACCGCTTTGAGCTTCAGGCCGGCGGCCAATATGCCTTCTACAATTTCGACACGCGGGGCGAGGTCAGAACCAGAAGCTTTGTAGACTTCTACAATGCCGATCCTCTCATCCCGTTTCTGTCTGGCCCCATAGAGCGCTCGGTCTCGACAACGCGCCCCGTCTCCGTGGAACAGGAGAGCTCTACATTCGACCCACGGGTGGGAGCAGCCTTTTCACCTGTCGAAGGACATTGGCTGCGTGCAGCCTATCGCTACGACACGGAGTTCCCGCTCGGCCTGACGCTCTCTCCTGTTTCGACAGTCGGCCTTATTCCCAACCTGCTTCCGACGACGCTTGGCAGCCGCACTGAAACGCTTGCGGCCCGCTGGGATGCAGAATGGAGTCCCCGGATCTTCACGGCCGTGGAATATCAGAGGCAGGATGTGAAAGGTCTCAACCTGCCGATCCTCAACACGCTCAGCAGTTTGGATCTCGAACAAGGACGGATCGAGCGCATCTCCGCAACGACCAATATCTGGCTTGGGCATGGCATCGGCCTGTTCGGCACCGTGGGATTCTCCGATACGGAGAATCTGACCGCTGGTGATTACTATGGCGGTCAAATTCCCTTCGTTGCGGAACGCTTTGCCCAGGCAGGATTCACCTTCGTTCACCCGAGCAGGCTCAAGTTCACCCTGGTGCAGACCTTCTTCGGCGACATCACAGGGAATCTGGCGGGCCAGCCCCTTGACGATTACTGGACAACGGACGCTTCGATCACGTGGGAAACGCCCGACCGCCATCTCCTCATCGGCGTGACGGCGCTCAACCTCTTTGACGAGACGTACGAGTTTGCCCCCAATGTTCCGGGGATGGGCCGCACTGTCGCGGCGAGCCTGAAGGCACGGTTCTGAGAGTGAACGCACCCAACCCCGCCATGCAGACGCAGACCGGAGAGCCGCTCTGGCGGCACTTCGTCATGGCGGGGCTGATCGCGGTCCTCCTGATACCGCTTGTCTTCTTCCCGCCTTTTGCGCTCATCGAAGCAAGGCTCTTCGATGTCCTCTCGATCATCGATCCGCCGCGACCCAATCCTTACGGTGTGGAAGTGGTGGCCATCGACGAGCCCTCCTTCTCGGAGATCGGCCAGCGCTGGCCCTGGTCCCGCGCGTTGCACGCCGAACTCATCGAGCGCCTGCGTGCGGCAGGCGCCAAGATCATCGCCTTCGACATCATCTTTTCCGAACCCTCGACGGAAGAGGCCGACAAGCGCTTCGCCGCAGCGCTCGGACCCGATGTCGTGCTGGCATCGGACGACGTGATGACGAAGCTCGATCACGGCATTCAGATCACGCGCGTCAATCCCATTGATCCTTTCCTCGATGCGGGCGCCGTTCCGGGTGTTGCTTCTGTCGATCCCGATGGCGACGTGTATCTGCGCCGCATGCCGCTGCAGCCGGACGGTTTCGCGGCGGAGATCCTGCGTCTCGCAGGAGAGCCGGTACAGCCGCCGCCTGACGGGGCTCTCATCCAGCATTTCGGCCCGACCCGCACGTATCCCACCGTATCCTATTACCAGGCGCTCGATCCGGAGGAGTTTCTCCAGCCGGGACGCTTCAAGGACAAGATCGTGCTGGTCGGCTTGAGCCTCAAAGCGGCGACGTCAGCGGATGCGGGCGCACCCGATACCTTCCCGACGGCCTATACCCTGACCACGCGCGAGCTCACGGCGGGCGTGGAAGTGCAGGCGACGATCGTCGACAACCTGCGCCACAACCTCTTCGTCATCCCTGTTCCGCGTATTGCCGTGATGGCGCTGCTGATCGCTGCGGCCTTTCTTGCAGCCGCCATGTCCGTTCACGGTGTATCCTGGCGCACCGGGTTCGCCGCGCTCTTCGTGGTCGTCTTCCTCATCGCGGGTGCATGGCTTGTCCTGCGCATCGAGCGCGTATGGATGCCGCCCGTGCTGCCAGTTGCTGCGGCCCTTGCGGTCTTCGGCACGCGCTTCGGCCTCGACTATGCCCGCGAGCGGCAGCTGCGCCATGCCGTGTCCGAAGCCTTCTCGCGCTATCTCTCGCCGGATCTCGTCGCAAAGCTCGCGCGCGATCCGAGCGCGCTCAAACTCGGCGGCGAGCGGCGCAACCTCTCCGTCCTGTTCTGCGACGTGCGTGGCTTCACCACGCTCTCCGAAAAACTGAAGGACGAGCCGGAACGCCTGACCACGCTCATCAACCGCCTGCTCGACCCCCTTTCGGAAGCCGTGCTCGCGGAAGGCGGCACCATCGACAAATACATGGGCGATTGCATCATGGCGTTCTGGAACGCGCCGCTGCCGAGCCCGGATCATCCGCAGCGCGCAGTGCGTGCGGCCATGCGCATGATGGAGGCGGTCAACGCGCTGAATGTCACCTTGCGCCAGGAAGAAGGTGACAATGCGCCCACCTTCGCGGTCGGCGTGGGCATCAACACAGGCGATTGCGTGGTGGGCAATGTGGGTTCGCGCTGGCGCTACGATTACTCGGTCCTCGGCGATACGGTGAACCTCGCCTCGCGCCTGGAAAGCCTGTCGAAGGAATACAGGGTCTCGCTGATCCTCGGTCCCGCGACAGCGCAGGCCGTGCGTGACAACTATGTCCTGATCGAGCTCGACCGCATTGCCGTGCGGGGGCGCGCAACGGAGTCGGCCATCTTCACCGTCGTGGCTCCGGCCTCGCAGCGGCAGGACCCGACGATCGCGGAGCTGACGACCGCCCATGCCAAGGCTCTCGAGAGCATTCGCAAAGGGCAGCGGAACGAAGCGCTCACCCTCGTCGTGCGCTGCCAATCCCTCGCGCCTTCCCTGGCCGGCTACTACCGCACGCTCATGCACAAGATCGCCGAGATCCAGGAATAGGCCCATCGCTCTTGCGAGCGAATTGCAAGTAAATTGAGGGACTTGCGCTTGAGGGAGCAGTCACTATAAGGGCGGCTTCGCTTGAACCCACTGCCCTGTTTGTCGATGTCAGCCATGAGCCGGATTCAAAAGCTTGCCATCGGCAGCATATTCATCGGCGCGCTCGTCTTCGCGCTCAAATATGCGGCCTATTACGTGACGGGCAGTATCGCGCTTTATTCGGATGCGCTGGAAAGCATCATCAACGTCGTGACGGCGATTGCGGCCTTCATGGCCGTTCGCGTGAGCGCCACGCCCGCCGACGCCAATCATCCTTACGGCCACCATAAGGTGGAATATTTTTCCGCCGTTCTCGAGGGCGTTCTGATCATCGTCGCCGCCCTGATGATCTTGCGCGAGGCTTACTTCGGATTCTTCACACCCAGGATGCTCGATGCTCCCGGCATGGGCCTCGCCATCAATGCGGCCGCGACCGTCATCAACGGCATCTGGTCCTGGATGCTGATCAGCCAAGGCCGCCGTCTGCGCTCGCCTGCCATTACGGCTGATGGCCGTCATCTGTTGACGGACGTGTTCACCTCGGCGGGCGTTCTCGTGGGCCTCGTGTTCATTCCCGTCACGGGATGGACCTGGCTTGATCCGGTATTGGCGGCTTTCGTTGCGATCAACATCCTCTGGTCCGGCTGGGGCCTGATCAAGGAAAGCATCGGCGGTCTCATGGACGAGGCTTTGCCTGAGGCGACGCTCTCGCGTGTGCGCGAGATCATCTCCGGCAACGCGGAAGGCGCCATCGAGGCGCACGACCTGCGCACGCGCCATGCGGGCAAGATGACCTTCATCGACTTCCATCTCGTCGTGCCCGGCACCATGAGCGTGACCGATGCGCATGACATCTGCGACCGCCTGGAGCGGGCGCTGAAGGACGAGGTCGAGGACGCGCTCATCACGATCCATGTGGAGCCCGACAACAAGGCGAAGCACGCGGGCATCGTGGTTCTGTAAAGGGCTTCCTGCGCCAAGATCACGATAGGTAAGCTGTCGGACTTGGAAGGACAAGGCTCCTACGACATCTTCGAGCAAGCCTTTCAAATTACTTCTTCATCGACCTGCAAATCCGCACGCCAGGATGACGTCGGAAGGAAGATGAGAATAAAAATGTCCCGAGAGGCTTTCAACACACGCTCGAAATGGGCAAATGCTTTTGCTGGCGTCGCCGGAAAATTCTATGCCGGAATGGCAGCGGGCATTCTCGCGCTGGTCGTGCTGGCCATCTATGGCTCCATGACGATCTCAACCATTCTGACCGAGCAGAAAAAGACTGAACTCAAGAATCTGGTCGAAGCGGCCGTCAGCATCGTCGCAGATTTTGAGGCTCGCTCGAAGCGGGGGGAGATGTCCGAAGACGAAGCCAAGAAGCGTGCATCCTATGAGCTCCGCATTCTGCGCTATGGCGGCTCGGAATATTTCTTCATCATGGATTATCAGAACGTCATGCTGATGCATCCCTTCAGCAAGGCGCTGGAAGGGAAAGACAACTCGAACCTCAAGGACGCCAACGGCGTCGCCTTCCTCAAGGAGATGGTGACGGTGGGGCGTGCAGGCGGAGGCTTCGTTCCGTATCTCTTTCCCAAGCCCAATCGAACCGAGCCTTCCCCGAAGCTTTCCTACGCCGTCAATTTCGACAAGTGGGGCTGGGTGATCGGCACAGGCGTCTACATCGACGATCTTGAAGTGATTGACGCCTCCTATCGCAACATCTTCCTTGCCCTGGTTGCAGCCGCCGCAATCGTTCTGATTGCCATCGCATTCGGCCTCGGACGTAGCATCTCGAATCCCATCCAGAAGCTCGTGACCAACATGCGCAGCCTCGCCAGCGGCGATCTGACCGTGACGGTCGAGGGCATCTCTCGTCGCGACGAGATCGGCGTGATGGCGAATGCCGTGCAGGTGTTCAAGGACAACGCCATCGAAGCGCGTCGTCTGGCGGCCGAGCAGGAGGCCGAGATGCAGGCGAAGATGCGCCGGGCGCAGATGCTCGACGAACTCACCAGGCGTTTCGAGACGAAAGTTTCCACTCTCACGCAGGGCCTTTCTTCCGCTGCGACGCAGATGGAAGCCACCGCTCAGTCCATGACCTCCGTGGCCGATCAGACCAGCCAGCAATCGATGACCGTCTCCTCTGCGGCCCGGCAGACCTCGGCTAATGTTCAGACGGTTGCCGCTGCCACCGAAGAGCTCTCCATCTCCATCCGCGAGATTGCGACCCAGGTCGGGCAGTCCTCGCAGGTGGCAGAACGCGCCGTTCAGGGAACGCAACGCACCAATGAGACAGTGCAGGCCCTGGCGACCTCCGCCGAGCGGATCGGCAATGTGGTCCAGCTCATCAACACCATCGCGGGCCAGACCAACCTGCTGGCATTGAACGCCACCATCGAGGCGGCGCGCGCCGGCGAGGCCGGCAAGGGCTTTGCCGTGGTGGCGACGGAAGTAAAGGAGCTCGCCTCTCAGACGGCCAAGGCAACGGAAGAAATCAGCGCGCAGATTACCTCTGTCCAGCAGGCCACCCAGGAGACGGTGACGGCCATTCACGAGATTGCCCGCACGATCACCGAGATGTCGCAGATCTCGACCTCGATTGCAGCCGCAATGGAGGAGCAGGGCGCAGCCACGGCCGAGATCGCGCGCAATGTCCAGGAAGCCGCCCGCGGCACGGAGGCAGTAACCGGCAGCATCGTGGACGTTCAGCAGGGAGCGGACCACACGGGGGCGGCAGCATCCCAGGTGCTGGGAGCGGCCCAGGACCTCGCACGCCACTCCAACGAGCTGAGCATGGAGGTCTCGAGCTTCCTCTCCGGTGTCAAAGCCGCCTGATCGTAATCCGCTCTGCTCCCGTAAGGGACGAACCCGAGGGCCCGGCGATGCCGGGCTTTTTTCTTTTCCGCCACGCTGAAACAAGTTCCTCCCGGAAACCTTTTCAACAATGACAGGTCTGCCCGCGCTTCTGGGTAAAGCCTGTCAGAAGCAGCGGATCGGCATGATAGTGCTGTGCGGGTTCCTGAAAACCGCAGCCGACCGTGGGATAGCCGGCCGGGCACCCGCCCCGGCCTTGAAGGAATGGAGGCTGACATCGCGACACCGCCTGGGCTGAAAGCACCCTCCATTATGCCGGATTGAGCATGGGGAGGGACTCCCAGCTCGACAATCTGAATGTCACACGAACCGGTTCAACCGGATGAGCATCAATGATGCATGACCCTTGTGGTCACGACGGGCCCTCCCTCTCCTGGCAAGGGCCCGTTTGCTTGGGTGCGGGCTTATTGTCAGGAAGCATCCATGCCGATCGGCCTTTTCCCCTCCGCTCATCGGCCTAGCTTACCTTCCATGATGTCATTGAGGGTATCGGGATGAGAGTTCTGGCAGCTGCAATGTTCGTAATCACGGCAATCCCCGGCGCCTGGGCTGCCGATCTCTCGCTGCCCTCCGCTCCCGCCGTTGAAGAAGTAGACGAGCTAATTGTCGTGCGGCCTGCACAGCGCGTGATCACGAAGCGATATGCGTGTGTGAGATGCTCCCGCCTGCCGCTCGGCGGCTTGAGGAAGCCCTATGTGGCCCATGTGCCGCTCGGCGGCCTGCGCAAGGCCTGCCCGCCGGTCATCGTGGAGAGGATTCGCGAGCCGGTGGTGCTGCGGGTGAAGGGCTGAAAAGCAAAAAAGCCGCCCGAAGGCGGCCTTTTTGGAAATTGGAGCGGGCGAAGGGATTCGAACCCTCGACCCCAACCTTGGCAAGGTTGTGCTCTACCCCTGAGCTACACCCGCACGCTCCGTCTCTTCTGGCAGGATGGTGGAGCCAGGCGGGATCGAACCGCCGACCTCTTGCATGCCATGCAAGCGCTCTCCCAGCTGAGCTATGGCCCCTTAACCTTGCCTCCCACTCGACAGCCAAGAGCCGCCCGAAGGCCGCCTTTGCTACATCGCCTGGGAATGGTGCCGCAAGAGGGATTCGAACCCCCGACCCCCTCATTACGAATGAGGTGCTCTACCAGCTGAGCTATTGCGGCCTACCGATCATGCGATCGAAGAGGGCGTCGTCATACCCTCTCGCCTGCCGCTTGGCAAGGGCAGGGCCGAGCGGAATTTCGCCTACCAGATGGAAAAAACGCTGCGGCGAGCCGACGCTGGCTCCTCGAGTTTGGGAACATCCGGCGGCGTCACCGGAAAGACCACAGGCTCCGGCTTGGGCTGCGGCGTCTCTTCTTCCTTCTCAGGCTCAGGCCAAGCGGCTTCCACCGTGCTGACGGGTTCCGCCGGAGCAGGGACTGGCTCCGGTGCGGAGGCGACAGCCGTTGCAGGCTGCGGCTCCTCGGCAGCCGCCACGGGCAGCGCCTTGGGCTCGTCGTCGATATCCGCCGTCACGTCGTCGTGCATGGTGATTTCGGGTGCGATCAGCACATCCGGCGGGGCCTGCCAGACGAAGGCGTCCAAACGGCCGGTGACGGGAGAGATCGGCGCCCATTGGTCGGAAACGACGCCATCCGCAATCCAGGCCGGATCGCGCGGAGCACGGGTGGCGCGGGCGAGCCATTCGCGCCCCTTGCCCGTAGAACCATGCTCCGCCTGTTCGAGATCGGACATGAGGAGGCACACGCGCATCGTGGGCCGATCCGCCAGAAGCGGCTCGAGCGCATCGCGCGCGCGGTCGAACTCGCGTGATTCCAGGGCCGAGCGGGCGACCGCGAGCCGCCCTTCCGGCGCGCCATTCGAGAGCTTGAACAGGGTCTCGGCGCGCTTCAAGCGATCGAGACCGGAATCACCGGGACGCAGGTTGAGATAGACCTCCGCCAGATTCGGGTGCGGCTGGCTCCGCCAGGCGGCTTCCACGATCCTGGCGGCCCGGCGCAGATCGCCCCGGCGGGACAGGAGCTTTCCGGCGAGAGCGGCGGCGGGCACGAGATCGGGAGCGAGCTTCACCGCATCCTGGGAGCTCCTCAGCGCACCTTCTGGATCGTGCTCGGCCCGATCGAGGGCATCGGCGGTCAAGAGCACCGCGCGATGACGCTTGGCGGTTGCCTTGTCGAGAAGGCCCAGCGAGGTGCGACGCTCGATGGCTTCCAGTGCTCCGCGCCAGTCGCGCTCGGCGCAGCGCGCCTCCAGCACCGCATCGCTCGCCCAGGCGGCAGCGGGAGCGATGCGGATGGCCTCGGAGGCAAATTCGCGGGCCGCCAGAGCATCGCCCCGGCGGCGGGCTTCCACGAAGAGACCGCGCAGGCCCAGCACCCGGGTCTCGTCCTCGTCCATCATCAGCTTGAAGGCGGCCTCTGCAGCCTCCCGGTTGCCGGAGACCTGGGCGGCCTGGGCTTTCAGAAGAAGCGTCAGGGGCTCGCTGCCCAGAAGGCGCTCGGCCTCGTTGGCATAGCGGCGGGCGGCGATCGTATCACCCGCCCCCACGGCCACCATGCCGCGCGAGACGGCCTGATAGCCTCGGGAGCGGCGGCGGGCCCGGGAGGCGAAGGTGAGGCGCGAAGGCAGGCGCAGGATCGTGCTCACCGCCGACCAGAGGAGAGCGAGCGCCAGTGCAAGGCCGACAAGAGCGACTGCCGCCACGGCGACGGAGGTCTGCACCTCATAGCCGCCGAAGGTGACCAGGACCGTGCCTGGCCGGTCGGCAAGCCAAACCGCCCCGAAGGCTGCGACGCAGAGAAGACCAATGAAAACGAGAGCGCGCCACATTCTGGGCTGTTCCTTTTATTGCGTCGAACGGTTGAGGGTGGCGAGAGATTCTTCGGAGATCTCGCGGGAGGCCCGCTGCGCTCCGGCCAAAGCCGTGATCTGCCGTCCCCATTCCTCCGATATCCGTCGTGCCGGCTCGGGCAGGGATGCCCAGGCCGCGGCCGCTCCGCCCATGTCGCCCTGAGAAAGAGCCTGCCGGATGCGGGCGAGCGTCGCGGAAACGCCCGTCGCGCCCGGTTCGTTCACGGGCCGCACGGTGACCACCTTGTCCATCATGCGAAGCAGCCGGTCGGACCATTCGCCGGAGGCGGCACGCTCGTCGCGCAGGATCTGCGCTTCCAGCGGCTCGAAGCTGTCGAGCATCGTGGAGGCTGTCGGCGCGCCCTTGTCGGCGAAGGGCTCCAGAGCCTTCACCTTCTCGGGGTCGGTTCCGGTCTTTTTCAGCCCCTCCAGCACATTCGCGAAGGGTGTGCCGCTGCGCAGCGCATCGTTCAGGCGCTCGGCGAGCACCACACGGGTTCCGGTCTGGCCCGCCGCCTCCGCGCTCTTGCTGCTCTGAGTGACCTGCTGGGAGAGAGCCGCCAAGCGCTGATCCTGCTCAGCCAGGCGGCGATCCAGGCCCTGAACCGCATTCGAAGCATTGGCGGCATTCTGCGCATTCGTCCGCACCTCGCTCTCGAGAGCAGAGAGGCGCTGCGAAAGATCATTGATCGCCGCCTCGTTCTGCGGCGCAGGCGGCTGGGGCAGCGGCCTGTTGAACGCTTCCTCCGCCCGGGCAGCGGCGCGATCGGCTGCCGCCTGGATGTCCTGAAGCCGCTGGTCGAGCGGGCCCCGCGCGGATTCGAGCGCCTGCAACCGCCTCTCGACGGCAGACAGGTCCACACCCTGTGGCCGAGACTGGCCCAGCGCGTTCACGCGCTGCTCCAACTGGGCAAGGCGCTGATCTTCCTGCGTCGATGTCGGCCGCTGCCAGACCTGAAGACCATAGACGAGACCGGCGCCGATCAAGCCGCCGAGAAGGCTGGAGCCGACAAGGGCAGCCGACGAGGTGCGGCGCTCGGGAGCGGGGGGCGGACCGGGAGGCACGACGCCTGGCTCTTGGCTCGGCTCTTGGCTCGGCTCTTGGCTCGGCTCTTCGCTCTGCGGCGGCAGCCCATCAGCGGATGCGCCCGATTCGATCGAATCGGCATTGGTGCCGGAATCGAGCGTCGCTTCCGGCGAGCCGACCGTGTCTTCCGCCCGCACATCGGGCTCCGGCAGAATCGTCTCCTCGGGCTTCACGTCGTCCCAGGCTTTGTCTTGCTGCGCGCCATCATCGATCACGGTCGCCTTCAGATCGATGGTGGCCGGCTCGCGGGCGGATTTCTTGCGGGAGTTCTTGGGAGCTTTGGGATCGGATGGATCGGTCACAGGTCACTCGTGGCGAGGCAAACAGGAAAGGTCAGAATGGAATGCAATTGAGGCAAGCTTGAGCGCAGCGTTTCGGTTCCCCCGTGAGGCTGGAGCCTGAAAGGAGAGACTGGATTCATCGGACCACGATCCTTTCCTTCGGCAAAGATCCCTAATCGAATATCCTAAACGAAGCCGTAGCGCAGGTCACGAAAGGCTCATCACCAGTTTGAGAAGCGCATCTTCGTCAGGCTGATCGGCGACGCGAATGGCTGCGCCCGCCGCTCTAAGAGGGGCTGCCACATCCGCCGACAGGCAAAGATGCGGACACTCACGGATTGCGGTGTGGAGACCCGCCCTCTCGGCCAGCCGGACGAGAAGATCCGCGCTCCTTCGAGAATAATGGAGCGCAGCGCCGATTTCGCCAGTCCGAAAGGCCTCCACGGCCTCGTCAGGCAAGCTCTCGACGGCCTGCGCTTCATAGGCCTCCCAGGTCAGCACCTTGAATCTCGCTGCGCGAAGGGAGGAAGCCGGCTCCTCCTTGTGATGGCGACCAGTGACATGAAGAAGCGTGAGAGGGGGCTGAAGCGTCTCTCGAATCAGCCTGGACAATGACGCTGCATCGCCCTCCGCCGCCATGACCGAGGCGAAGCCCTCAGCCCGCAGCACCTCCGCCGTGCGTTCGCCGACAGCGAAGATGGGGACGCTCTTATCGGCATGTGAGGAGAGCGCCTCCACTGCATGGGCGCTGGTGACGACAACCGCGTCACAGGAACCCGCAGGCGCGGGATCGTCTGTCGGCGTGATCCGCAGCACCGGCGCGATCAGCGCCTCGTGGCCGAGGGCCGCGAGCTTCTGCTCCGTGCGCTCGGCATCCTCCTTCGCCCGTGTGACGAGAACCCGCATCAGGTGCCTAAAAATCCGGCCGGCATGCGGGTGCGCAGCTCGGTTCCGGCTTCCCGTCCGAGCGTGACCGCATCCTCCGGCGAGCCGCGCCGGATGGCCTCCAGGCATTCCGACCCATCCGGGCGCAGCACGAGGCCGCGGATTTCGAGTTCATCGCCTACCATGCGCGCATGGCCTGCAATCGGCGTGCGGCAGGAGCCGTCGAGAATGGTCAGGAAGGCGCGCTCGGCGGCGAGCGCATGGCCGGTAGCGGCATCGAGGATCGGCTGCATGGCGTCACGCACCCGGTCATCCTCGGCGCGGATAGCGATCGCGATCGCCCCCTGCCCCACGGCGGGAAGAAAATCATCCGTCTCGAGCGTGGTGGTCACGTGATCGGTGAGGCCGAGACGGCGCAGGCCCGCCATGGCAAGGAGCGTGGCATCCACTTCGCCGCGCTCCAGCTTGGCAAGCCGCGTCTGCACGTTGCCACGCAGCAGCGTAACCTTCAGATCCGGGCGCAGGCGGCGGATCTGCGCCTGGCGGCGCAGGGACGCGGAGCCCACGACGGCGCCGGGCGGCAGATCGGCCAGGCTCTTGTAGCGCTGGCTGATAAAGGCGTCGCGCACATCCTCACGCGGCAGGAACCCCGCGATCACGATGCCCTCCGGCAGGGTGGTCGGCAGATCTTTCGCAGAATGAACGGCGAGATCGATGGAGCCCTCCAGCAGCGCGATGTCGAGCTCCTTGGTGAAGAGCCCCTTGCCGCCGGCTTCCGAGAGCGGCCGGTCCTGAATGGTATCGCCCGTGGTCTTGATGATCGACAGGGGCAGATGCTCCACAGTCCAGCCATGGGCGGCGACCAGCCTGTCTTGCGTCTCGTGGGCCTGCGCCAGCGCCAGGGGGCTGCCGCGCGTGCCGATGACCAGGGTCGGTGAAGAGATCATTCCCGCTGCGTACTCCTGCTAAACAACATCCGCGTTTGATCTTGTGCGGCGGGGCGGACTATAGGGGGAGGACAGCCGGGCCGAAAGCCCGAAAGATCACGTAGCGACGGCACCCGACAGACCATGCGCATCCTAGGTATCGAAACCACCTGCGACGAAACCGCGGCCGCCGTGGTGGGCGTCGGCTTCGACGGACGGGGCGAAATCCTCTCCAGCGAGGTCCTGAGCCAGATCGCCGAGCATGCGGCCTATGGCGGCGTGGTGCCGGAGATCGCGGCCCGCGCCCATGTGGAGGTGCTCGACCGCCTGATCGCCCGCGCCCTTAAAGCATCCAACTGCACGATCAGGGACATCGACGGCATTGCGGTAGCCGCAGGCCCCGGCCTCATCGGCGGGGTTCTGGTCGGCCTCACCACGGCCAAGGCCATCGCGCTCGTGACCCGCAAGCCCCTGATGGCGGTCAATCACCTCGAAGCCCATGCACTCACCGCCCGGCTCACCGACGGCATCGGTTTTCCCTACCTTCTGCTTCTCGCCTCCGGCGGCCACACGCAGCTTGTGGCGGTGAAGGGCGTGGGCGATTACGTGCGCATCGGCACGACCATCGACGACGCCATCGGCGAGGCCTTCGACAAGGTGGCGAAGATGCTGGGGCTGCCTTACCCCGGCGGGCCTCATGTGGAGCGCGAGGCAGCACGAGGCAATCCGGAGCGCTTTGCATTGCCGCGTCCCATGCAGGGCAGACCTGAGCCGAATTTCTCGCTCTCCGGCCTCAAGACTGCCGTGCGGCTCGAAGCGGAAAAGATCGCACCACTCACCCAAACTGACATCGCCGACCTCTGCGCCAGCTTCCAGGCCGCCATCGTCGACGTGGTGGTGGACCGCACCCGCGTGGGCCTGCGCCAGTTCCGCGCGATCGCCGGCACGCCGAAGGCGCTCGTGGTGGCGGGCGGCGTGGCCGCGAACCAGACCATGCGCCAGGCCCTCCAGCGTCTGGCCGTCGAGACCGGCCTCAAGCTCGTCGCCCCGCCCCTGGCGCTCTGCGGCGACAATGCTGCGATGATCGCCTGGGCGGGCCTCGAGCGCATGCGCCTTGGCCTGATCGACGACATCAATGCGCCCGCCCGCGCCCGCTGGCCGCTCGACACCAGCGGCCAGGCGGTGGGAGTGAAGGCCTGATGGTGAAGCCCATCGGCATTGCCGGAGCCGGAGCCTGGGGGACGGCGCTCGCCAATGCGGCCGCCATCGCAGGCAATGACGTCATCCTCTGGATGCGCTCGCCCGAGCAGGCAGAGGATCTTGCCAGGACCCGCACGAACGAGCGCTTCCTGCCTGGCGTGCGCCTGCAGGATCGCATCACGCCGACTGCCGATCGGAACCAGCTTGCCGCATGCCGCGCCGTGCTTCTCGTCACGCCCGCGCAGACCACGCGGGAGATGACGGCGGCGCTCGCGCCCATTCTTCCCAACGAGACGCCGCTCGTTCTCTGTGCGAAGGGCATCGAGCGCAGCACCGGCTCGTTCCTCTGCGATGTGGTGGAAGAGGTTCGACCCGGCGCACCGGTCGCCGTGCTGTCGGGCCCGAGCTTTGCTCACGATGTGGCGCGCGGCCTGCCCACCGCCGTGACGCTCGCCTGCCGCGATGCCGCACTGGCCGAAGATCTCGCGACGGCCCTCTCCGGCCCCACCCTTCGCGTCTATCACCGCACCGATGTGCGCGGCGTCGAGATCGGCGGCGCTGCTAAGAACGTGCTCGCCATCGCCTGCGGCGCTGTGGTTGGGCGCGGTCTTGGCGAGAGCGCAAAGGCAGCGCTGATTGCGCGCGGCTTCGCGGAGCTGTTGCGTTTCGCGCGCGCCCATGGGGCTAAGGCGGAGACGCTGATGGGCTTGTCCGGCCTCGGGGACCTCGTGCTCACCTGCTCCTCCGCGCAATCGCGCAACTTCTCCTTCGGCCTGCATCTCGGCCAGGGCCTGAGCGTCGAGGCCGCCTCCGGCGGCAAGTTGGTGGAGGGTGCTGCCACCGCGAGCGCTCTCGTCGCCTTGGCGAAAGCAAAACACATCGACATGCCGATTGCGGAAGCCGTCGAGCAGATCCTGTCCGGCGCATGGACCCTCGATCAGGCGGTCGATGCGCTCATGAACCGTCCCATCAAGTCCGAGCATTGAGTTAGCAAACGATGGCCAAGTGGCTCTACAAGTCAGAACCCTCCGTCTGGTCCTGGGATGCCCAAGTCGCACAAGGCGACAAGGGCACGTTCTGGAACGGCGTGCGCAACCACGTCGCCAAGCAGAACCTGATGGCGATGAAGAAAGGCGAGCAGGGCTTCTTCTATCACTCCAACGAGGGCAAGGCCGTCGTCGGCATCGTGGAGGTGATCAGGGAATACTACCCCGACCACACCGACGAGACCGGCAAGTTCGGCATGGTCGATATCAAGGCCGTCAAGGCCCTCAAGCGCCCGGTCACGCTCGACGAGATCAAGAAGCAGCCGGGCCTCGAAAAGATGATCCTCGTCAACAATTCCCGTCTCTCGGTGCAGCCGGTGACGGACGAGGAATGGGCCATCATCTGCCGGATGGGCGGGGTTTAGTCCCGGTGTCATTCCCGGCCGGAGCGTAGCGGAGGGGGAGGAAGCCATTCACTCGCGCTGTGACTCCATGGATTCCCTTCTCGGCCCTGCGGGCCGCCGGGGATGACAGGGCGCAGGCACCCAAAAGTAGCAAAGACCAAAGTCCGATCCCTGCCCCGCTTGCCCGGACCCTCTCTCTTTCCGTAAACCTAGACCTAATTACTCGATAACGACGAGTCTGGGAGAAGCGTCATGGAAGAGAAGATCTACGACGTACCGTCCGAGTGGAGCCACCGCGCCTATCTGGACGATGCCGGCTACCGCGCGAAATACGAGGCTTCG
>NZ_QDAH01000035.1 GCF_003075415.1 Microvirga sp. KLBC 81 | reverse complement strand
TGGACGGGACCCGCCACCAGACCGAAGACCTTCAGGATGCCACGAATGTGGTTGGAGAGTTGAGTGGTCATGCCCACCAACTGCCGGCGAGCGCCCAGCAGGGCACGGAGCCGATGCACCTCAAACGACTTGACATGGACGCTGCGGTACCAGCCCGTGCGAACGATCTGAGCCAAGCCTTCGGCATCGTTGCGGTCATTCTTGCTGAGCTGCATCGCCAGAGCGGCCTTGGCGTGGCGCGCATCGAGACAGATCACCTCTAGGCTATGGCGGTGTAGCCCGTGCACGAGCCAAAGCATTAGCGGCCCCGTCTCAACGCCGACCCGGAGATCACGACCGTGCCAGTGCAGGATCTGGGCGAAAGCCTCGGGATTGGTCGCGGTCTTGCCGCGCCAGAGGCGGCGGCCCTGCGCATCCACGATGCAGATCGTGGTTTCCTTCTGCGAGACATCCAGGCCGGCGTAGTAGGTCATCAGCTGCTCCTGCTCTGTTGGGCCAATCAGACTGTCGTCTGTTCGGCATCTCCACCAGAGCTCACGCGCCCCCGGCAATTACCCAATGTCCACATATGAGATTCCAGGGACTCAGAGTCTCACGCCAAGATGTCTATGGTTGTTCCAAAATCGGGAATTTCACGCCAAAGTGCCTAGCGACAACTGGGCCCGCACGCCCGTGGGCTCCGTCGAGCGGGCGATCTCCTGGCGAACGGCTGGGGTGGTGCGGGCACTGGGATGAATTGAGGGCATCACGCCCTCCTGCGGTGAGGAGTTTGGCGCCGCAGGCCGTCAAAGCGCCAAGTATATTCCTCAATCGCCCAACGCACCCGATCCCAACGACCTTCCGCCACCAAACAGTTTTAAAGGGCGTCTAACGTAATATTGACGATGTCGAGTAAACGGCGTCGGCGGCCCTGTTCGGCGCTACCCTTTCCCATCACTCTGAGACCCTGAACGGAGCTCACGACAAAACGTGCCAATGCTCGGCTATCCCGATCACCGCTCAACTCGTTTTTCTCCTGCCCACGCTTGATCGCGGCATTAAGGGCATTCTCCAACCGGGTGAGGTGATCGGCGACCAGCGCCGCAATTTGGGGATCATGCGGTGCCACATCCAAGCTGCTGTTGGCAACGAGGCAGCCTCGATCGTCCCGCCCGCTCAATTCATCGTTCACGACTGACATCATGAGCTTGCGCACAATGTCCTTGACCGGTCCATCCTGAGCAACGAGATTCACATTCGCCGACGTTGTTTTATGATATTGCTGCAAGGCAACTTGATACATCTGCTGCTTGCTGCCAAAGGCATTATAGATGCTGCTTCGCGACAATCCGGTTTCACGAATAAGATCGTCCATTGAGGTGGCGGCATAACCATGTTTCAAGAAAACGCGCATGATCGCGTCTGCCGCAGCTTCCGAATCGAATTCCCGAGGTCGCATTTCTGGCCCCTTTTAGCCTGAACGGTCCAAATATCACCTCGACCGACAATGGGCAACGCGGAAGAGAGCGTGCATTCCGCGCATGCAATAATGTCCGATCCGATTGGGAGCTTGCTGTTACCAATCTGGCCGACGACACGCATTTGTTCTCTGAGCTTGGATGCTCCCGCGACTAAGCTGCAGTTGTCGCTGTAGCCGGCGTTTCTCAGCTGGCTTCGATGACATGCCATAGGAGTCAACACGACCGGCATTCTCAGTGCCACCTGGAAGATTGCCGAAGCGTGTCTGATCTTCCTCCGCGTACAGACCAGCCGGTGTTGTCGTTTGACCTTCCGGCGTCATGCGTTACCAGAAGTAACGCGCCGCGATCTACTGCGCTGCCGTCAGGTCGGTGTCGTACCGGTCGCCGCCTCTGGATCGGCAACCGCGATAGTACCAGTGCTCGCGCACCCCACAGTCCGAGCTATCATCGGTCACCTGGACGTGCCAGGGGTCTGGCGCACGTGGATCAGGGCTATAGCAGCGAGAGAGCTTCGGCTGCGACGCGAGCATGCGATCGCGTTGCAAGTGGTCAGACCTACCGACGCTAAGGGCGGGTTCGTACCGTTGCTGCCCGCTGGGTGGCCGAGAGCACATACCTGGGCCACGCGCATTTGCTACCCCCTTGCGCGACTACGTGCGATTACTTCAGACGCTCGCTCATTTCCACGCATTGCTCTGACCTCTATCGTTCTGCGGCAGGCGGTAAACGACATCGCGATCAATAACAGCTTTAAGGTAGTTGATTCTTCTCCGAAAACCGGAAACTATAGAAAAGTGTTTGCCTTGACAGTTTTGTATCGATCAGTCCATAACCATCGGCGGTTGGGCACTTCCTATGGCTATACTTGACAAGGGGCTGACATGTCGCACGAGCGGCAAATCGAACAAAAATCCGCCGTCATCGCGGTGCTTGGCACCGGCATTATCGGCGCACCGGTCGCACGCAACCTCCATAAGAAGGGCTTTGCAGTCCGCGTATGGAATCGAAGCGCTCAAAAGGCGCACGCGCTTTCGGAAGAAGGAATTGTGATTGCGGCTGATCCGGCGGAGGCGGTCAAAGGTGCCGACATCGTCGTCACGGTCCTCAAGGACGGCCCGGCGATAGAGAGCACGATTTCCTCAATCCGGCCCGAAATTGGCGGCGCCATATGGATCCAGCTCAGCACAGTCGGGATCGAGGCCACAGAGCGCTTGAAGCAACTCGCGGCTGCGAAGGGCTGGATATACTTCGACGCCCCGGTGCAGGGGACTCGCCAGTCAGCCGAAGCGGGCAAACTCGTCATCCTGGCTTCAGGGCCGACCGAGGGACGCGAGCGGGCTCAACCGATATTCGATGCGATCGGGAGCCGCTCTGTCTGGGTCTCCGAGCTGCCAGGCGACGCAACGAAGCTGAAGCTCGCCTTGAATAGCCTGGTTCTTGCACTTACGCATGGGACGGCAGAAAGCCTTTCTCTTGCCAAAGCGTTAGGTGTTGATCCCGCGCTTGTGGTCGACGTCGTGAAGGGCGGGCCTCTTGACAGTCCTTTCTTTCAAGCCAAAGCATCGGCGATCCTCAATGAGAATTTTGAGCCGAGCTTTACGATCAATAATGCCATCAAGGACAGCAAACTTGTCGACGCCGCCGCTAAGGAGGCCGGCCTGAAGCTCGACCTGGTGACTGCAGGCAAGAGCAGGTTCGAGCGGGCCGCCGCATACGGCGCCGGGAACCTCGATATCGCTGCTTCCTACCTGGCCTGATCCACAGAAGTCGACGTATCCGACTCTACGAAGTCGACCATTGGCCGGTCTGACTTCGCTCCCTGTTCGCCTGCGCCATTTTTACGAGATTTGGATGCCTGATCTTCTTGGATATCGATTGAAGCTCGGTGTGGCGGTACCCTCAACCAATACGTCCGCACAGCCGGAAATGGATGCGTTACGGCCCGCCGGGGTCACCAATCACATTGCACGCATCCTCATTGAAGACGAGTCTCTTGAAGAGGAGGCTGGCTTCAACAGCGTGATCGACAGGATCCGTAAATCGACAAGCAACGCCTTGAAGAGCTTAAGCGCCTGCGGATTACAACGTGTCATCGTAGCGGTCTCGCCAGATAGCTATTGGGAAGGCGCGGAGCATCACCGGTTGCTTCTGGCGCAGTTTCGTGAGGCTGCCGGCGGCGCCGAGATTACCACCAGCGCCGACGCGATCGAGGCAGCTCTGGAGCAACTCGGCGGGTTGCGCCGGATTGGCCTGATCAGCCCCTATTCCGAAATCGGGGACAATCCGGCAAGCCGCTTTTTCATTGAGCGCGGTTACGAGGTTGTCGCACTCCATGGCCTCGGCGGAACGAGCCCATCCCGGATTGCAGATGTGACGACAGCGAAGCTTCGCGCCGCGGTCGAGGCGGTTAACCGGCCCGAGGTGGAGGCGATCATACAGGTTGGCACGAACGTGCCAATGGCGGCCTTTGCCGCGCTCGCCGAAGACTGGGTCGGCAAACCTGTCATCACAAACAACGCCGTTCTTTATTGGCATGCGCTGAGACAGAGCGGAATCGCAGATTCCGTTGAGCGAGCCGGATTGCTGTTCTCAATCCGTTGAGGCGGCGAGATCCAGCATTGATGACAAGACTTGAAAATATCCGGGAGTGATCTCTGGACCCGGTCACTCCTCCGCTTAGTCAGAAACGAGGGAAAGCCTTTAACGACGCTGCACAGCGCAGTTCCCTTATCACTTGTTTTGTACACTTCGATCCAAAAATGCGCAAAGGAGCACTGGAATGTCTGTCGAACACCACAGACCGACGAATCCTCCACCGATTCCCGGTTTCCGTGGGCAACGCGCTATCTCAAGCCTGAATTTGCTCAGCACGAGAATGAGCTTGGCCGAAATGTTGCTGGCTCAGGCCAGAAGCCGGCCTCGGGAGATTGCCGTCACCGACGGGAAAAACTCTCTTTCCTACGCCGAATTCGTCGAACGATGCCTTTCCGTGGCCCACGCTCTGCGTGAGCGCGGGATTGGCCCAAGCGACAGGGTAGGGGTTTTCATCGAGTCCTCCGTGGATCTCCTGGTGGGGGTCTGGTCGGTGCTTCTGGCCGGCGGCGCATATCTCCCGCTCGCAACCGACTATCCTGAAGAGCGTCTGGCGCACATGACGCGGGACGGCGGCGTCTCTGTCATCGTCAGTCATGCCAAAGGCCATGCTGCTCTCTCGAATTTCCTACTGCCCGGCGTCGAGGTTATCGACGTCGAGTCCGTCGGCGACAAATCATCGATCAAGGTGACGGACCTCGATCTCGGCTTGAACGACCTGACGGACAGCGACCTCGCTTACGTGATTTTCACCTCGGGAACGACGGGAGCACCGAAGGGCGTGGCGATATCGCACCGGGCCATCGTCAGTCAACTCACATGGCTGCAAACGGAGCATCACCTCGTCAGCGGCCAGAAGATCTTGCAGAAGACGCCGATCAGTTTCGATGCCGCGCAATGGGAGTTGCTGGCGGTCTGCTGCGGCGCCACGGTGGTGATGGGATATCCGAGCATCCACCGCGATCCCGCCGGCATCGTTCAGATGATCAAGGCCCATGACGTCACGATGCTGCAGGCCGTGCCGACATTGCTGCAGGCCTTGGTGGACGATCCGGAGTTCGCCCAAACGTCCACCTTGAAAAGCATCTACAGCGGCGGTGAAGCACTGAGCCGGAAGCTCGCTTCGCGCATTCTCAATGTCAAGCCGGATGTCACGCTGGTCAACCTCTACGGTCCGACCGAATGCACGATCAATGCCACTTCGTTTACCGTAACGCGTGAAGGTTTGGAGCATCTCGAGGAGACCGTTCCGCTCGGCTTCGCAGCGGCCAGGACGGGGTTGCATATCCTGGATGACGAGCACAGGCCCGTGCCGCCAGGAGAGACCGGAGAACTTTATATTTCCGGAGTCCAGGTCGCCGAGGGGTATTTGAACCGGCCCGAACAGACAAGCGAGCGGTTTGTCAAACTGCCGCCGGCGCCCGGCCAGGATCCGGTCCGCATGTACAAATCCGGCGATCTTGTCAGGCTCAACCCGGACGGCACCCTGCACTTCGTGGGCCGTGCGGATAATCAGGTCAAATTCAGAGGCTACCGGATCGAATTGGACGAGATCCGCATGGCGATTGAAAACCATGACTGGGTGAAATCGGCGGCAGTCTTTGTCAAATCGGATGCCCGGACGGGCCAGCCCGTCCTGCTTGCAGGAGTCGAGCTCAATCCCCGAGATGCATCGGTCATGGATCAGGGCGATCACGGAGCGCACCACCAGAGCAAGAAAAGCCGCCTGCAAGTGAGGGCGCAGCTTTCCGATGGCGGTTTGAGGCGGGCCAGCGACCTCGTCGGCCGTTCGTCGGTCGATCTTCCTGGCCGGGAGGAAACGGTGGTTCAACGTCGGCGGGCCTTTGCGCGGAAAACCTACCGCTTCTTTGACGGCGGCCGGCTGTCGTCAACCGACCTCCTCAATTTGCTGGAACGCCCAGTGGTTACAGGCCCGTCGTCAAGCCTTTCGGCCCTGGATCTGAAGACCCTCGGCGCATTGATGCGAAACCTTGGGCAGTTCAGGAGCCATGAACGGCTTCTGCCAAAATATGCCTATGCTTCGCCGGGCGCACTCTACGCGACGCAAGTTCATATCGAACTTCGCAACATAGCGGATATTCCGTCCGGACATTACTATTATCATCCTGCAGACCATCGCCTTGTCCTGATCCGGGCAGAGCGCGAAGAAGACTCGGGCCCTTCCGCGACACTGCACTTCATCGGCAACGTCGCGGCCATCCGCCCCGTCTATAAGAACAACATCCTTGAAGTTCTTGAGATGGAGACGGGGCATATCCTTGGTCTGCTCGATGCCGTTCTCCCGGAATATGGCCTGGCGCTCGGACGCGGCGCGTTTGTGAACGAAGTTGGTGAGTTGCTTCGCCTGGATGAGGACCATGCCTATCTGGGGTCATTCGACATAGTCCCGTTTTCAGAACGCGAAGATACCGAAGCGCTCGAAATCTACGTTCAAGCCCATGGAGATAAGGTCGACGGCCTGCCTTCCGGAACCTACCGGTACCGGGATGGAAGATTTGAGCCATTTTCAAAGCATGTGGTTCAACAGAAACATGTCATCGCTATCAACCAGCAGGTCTATGAGCGGTCGAGTGCGGGTGTCACATTCGTTAACCGAACGGCCGAGGCATGGCGTCGCTATATCGATCTTGGGCGGGGCCTTCAAACCCTGCAGATGAACGACATCCAGATCGGCCTGATGTCGTCGGGATACAGTTCGAAAACCGGCAAGGATCTGGTCGCCGCCCGGCGGATATTCGATATCCTGCGCGAACCGGGCCAGCCGGAGCCGGCGGTCTACTTCGCTCTGGCGGGTAAGATCAGCACCGACCAGATCTCCCATGAGGGCATGCGGGAGGATGCGGTTCACATGCATGGGCCCGCCGAACTCGTGCGCAAGGATCTTCATAACATCCTGCCCGACTATATGGTCCCGAGCCGCATCGTGGTAATCGACCAGCTCCCCTACAGCGCATCCGGCAAGGTGGATGTCGTCGCGCTCAAGCAATCGAATATCTTCGACGAACAGCATTCCGAACGGGAGTTCGTGCCAGCCCGCACCGCCATCGAAGAGGCGATCAGCACGATCTGGCGGCGGGAAATGAACCTCGATGATGTTTCCATACGGGACGACTTTTTCGAAATCGGCGGAGATTCGCTGCAAGCGGTCACGGTCGTACTGGAAATCAACCAGACGCTGGGAGCGAACCTGCCCATCCAGGTATTGTTCGAGGACGCCACAATCGAAAAGCTTGCTCGGCGCATCACCAAGGGACGCCAGCACGGCACTGCCCGGGCGGTCACGCTTCGGGCCGGAATCGACCAGCCTATTTTCCTGTGGCCCGGTCTCGGCGGCTATCCGTTGAACCTCCGGCCTCTCGCCCAGGCCCTGGAGACGAAACGGCCGGTGATGGGTGTGCAGGCATCAGGGATCAATCCCAGCGAGGAGATTTCCGGTTCGATCGAAGAGATGGCCGCTGCGGATGTCGCGGTCCTTCGCAGTATCCAGCCGCAAGGCCCCTACAGCCTCTGGGGGTATTCATTCGGTGCCCGTGTCGCGTACGAAGTCGCCGCTCAGCTCGAAGAGGCCGGTGAGACGGTGCAGGAACTGGTTTTCCTGGCCCCGGGTTCTCCGGAACTCGAAAGCGGGCAGCCCGTTCGGGGCGATAGCAATACGCTTTTCCGCGATCGCTCTTTCCTCACCATTCTGTATTCCGTGTTCACCCATTCGATAGACCCCCAGCTTGTCGAGGCATGCGTGCAGACGGCCAAGGACGAGGCCAGCTTCATCGAGCATGTAGCGGCCTCCTATCCGGCGCTCGACAGGGGATTGATCGAACGCATCGTGCGGCTTGTAACGGCGATTTACGGGCCGACCTACGGCCCGGAACCGCGCACGCGGCCATTGAAGGCACCGGCAACGATTCTGCGGGCGCGAGGAGACAGCCGGTCCTTCGTCGAATCGGCATCGGTCAGCATTTCCAACGTGGTGCGGATCGTCGATCTGGAGCCGGATCATTACACGGTACTGAAACCTGCGGGACTGCCGCATGTGATCGCCGCCCTGAAGACAGTTGCAGCGAGCAGAAGCGAGCTGGACGACGGGCCGGCACGGATAGCGGCCTGATTGGAAGGAGATCGACTGTGCCTCACGTCATCATCAAGCATTTTCGGCAAACCTCGATCGGCGGCGCGTGCGAGACTGAAAAGTGCCGTCGCCGAAGCGGCTCAAGGTGCGTTTCGCCGCAATCCCGGCGCCATTTCGATTACCCTGGAGGGCATTCCTCCGGATCGATGGCACGAAGCGGTCTACGAACCGGACATCCAGCCGCATATCGGCCACCTGCTCAAATCGCCCGATGATCAAAGTCGGTCATCTAACGCTTGAACGCGGCTTAACCCGGAATCCTTCGGAGCAAAACCTATGTTGACAGGAGATGAAACGAAGAATCGCAGGCTGCTTTTGTTGGCTATCTTCCTGCTTTCACTGAACCTGCGCCCGGCCGTCGCCGCCATTGGATCCCTTGCCGCGCCGATACTCGGGACGACCCCGATCGGTTCGCTCGGTCTTGGATTGTTGACGACGATTCCTGTCTTTTTGATCGGGCTCGGTGCGATTTATGTCCGGCAGATCCGAGCGGTGCTGGGCGAAAGGCGGGACGTCGCAGTCGGCGGCCTCATCATCGCGGCTTCCTGCCTTCTGCGGTACTGGTTCGATGGCGCCGCCGGCCTGATCCTCACCGCCAGCGGAGCGGGGATCGGAATCGCGATCATCCGAGCTTTGACCTCAAGCTTCGCCAAGCGCAATTACAGGGCCGGAATAGGTCGCGTGATCGGCGTCTATTCTACCGGCATCGTGGTCGGCGGCGCCGTCGCCGCAGGAGTGGCGGCCCACCTCGCAAGCCGCCTCGGCTGGCAAGGAACATTGGCGGCCTGGTCACTGCCGGCGCTGAGCGCCACAGTCGTCTGGCTTCTCGCGTCCCGTGATGCGAGAAGCGAAGGCGGCATCGACATGGTGGCGTCGGTCAGTGCCTCCCACTCCCCGCACTTGTGGAGCAACCTGCGCTGTTGGTCGCTGATGATCTTCTTCGGGGTCGGAACGGGCGCCTTCATGCTGGCGATGGCCTGGATCCCTCCGTTCTACCTCGGCCTTCAGCAGCCTGCCGAAAGAGCCGGCCTGTTGCTGTCGATTCTGACTGTTGTCGAGGCTGCCACGGCACTCGGCGTTGCTGCTTTTGTTCATCACCTCCCGGACCGGCGCGGACCGCTGACTTTCTCCCTCATCACGGTGGCCACCGGGTTTGCCGTCCTCACCATGTCGCCGATTGCGTTGGCCATTCCCGCGATGGTGATGCTGGGGATGGGCATCGGCATTCTGTTCCCGTTATCGATCATCGTTGCAATCGACCATATCGATGACCCAACGATCGCGGGCAATTTCACAGCCATCGTCCAAGGCGGCGGCTACATCCTCGCAAGCTTCGTGCCGCTGATCGCAGGCGGGTTCCATGACGTCTTCGCCGACCTCACGCATGTCTGGACCCTGATGGCCATCGGCAGCATCGTCATGATCGCCGTCGCCGCGCGCTTCTCTCCGGACAGTTATGTTCGATTTCGGAACGCTCTCCATCTTCGACCCGCGCCGCGGGCCGCCCGAAGGGAGCTGGAGCGCATGAGAGCTTAGATTTCATCAACATCGTCACGCCGGGTCATCCGCCCACCACGCATCGGAAACCGCATCATGCGTCAGAAACTGCTTTCATTCGTCGCGGCCTCATTTCTCGCACTGTCTTTGCCAGCTTGCATTGATGACCGGGAGCCGGGTTAGCGTATGGGGAAGTCCATTAGTCCAATAGAGTTTCGCCATCTGCGCTACTTCCTAGCCGCATCCGAGTACGGAAGTTTCCGCAAGGCGGCCGCTGCTCTTGCAATACAGGAATCAACGATCAGCCGCCGTGTCCGCGATCTTGAGGATCGGATCGGAGTGTCGCTCTTTCATCGCCATAGCGGGGGCGTCCGCCTGACGGAGGCGGGCGAGCGGTATTTTCGCCATGCTCAGAGAATCCTCAGGCACGTCCGGGATAGTTCCAAGGCCGCAGCCACTGTCGGGCGCTCGGAGGAAGGGCGCGTCAGAATAGGCATCTACTCCTCTCTCGCATCGGGCTTTATTCCGCGACTTCTCCGCGCCTACGATCGCCAGCACACGAAGGTGCAGATCGAACTCGTCGACGGCAACCCGGCCGAGCATGTCGCCGCCATCAACCAGCTTCAGCTCGACGTCGCCTTCCTGACGGGTACGCGCGGATGGCCCGGATGCGATGCGGCGCAACTGTGGTCGGAGCGGGTCATCGCTGTGCTGCCGGACTCGCATGTTCTGGCCGGGAAGGGCGAACTGCAATGGCACGAACTTGCTGATGAGCATTTCATCGTCAGCGAGGTCGCACCCGGCCAGGAGATTCATGATTATCTGGTGCAGCGGCTGGCGGATCTGGGCCACCATCCCGAAATTCAGCCGCACCATGTGAGCCGAGACAATCTGCTCTCTCTCGTTGCGCTCGGACGTGGACTGACGCTGACCAGCGAGGCGATGACGGCCGCGCAATTTCCCGGCATCTGCTATCGGCCGATCGCTGGGGAGATCCTTCCCTTCAACGCCGTATGGTCTCCGAACAATGACAATCCTGCTCTGCGGCGTCTGCTTTCCATCGCGAAATCGATGGCGAGAGCATCGCCCCCAATCAATGATTAGCCGGGGTTGCGCGGTTCGGGTCCGGCAGGCTTGGTCCGCCGCGCCTTCGCAAAGCCGCGATCCGTGGCGATGAACCGCTCCAGCATCGGCACGATCAACTTCACGGGATCAGCAACTGATTGTCCGGTCTCGCGGGCCAGCACCTCGGCGTAGGCGGTCAGATCGCGGTGGAGCGCGGCGGGCAGTTCCACGGTGACCTTGACCGGCTTGTCGTCCGCGATGGGACCGAGTTTCAGCTTCGTCATGGGTCAGCCTCGATAGGGTTCGAACACGAGATCGCGGGTGACGATGACGCGGACGGGGAAGCCCGGCCGGATGGTCAGCGTCGGCGCGACATTGAGCTGGCGGCGGATGATCTGTTGACCGGCATCGGTGATGGTGTCCTGCGCGCCATTGCGAATGGCGCGGAGCAATCGATCCTCGTCATCGACGGCGAGCTCCGCACCAATAGCGAGCAGCGTCGAGAGGCCAGCGGCTTTGGCGAGATCCCACCAATGATAGTCAACGCCGTCCTCAAGACCGGCATAGCCTTGGGTATCGGCGCCCGGCTGACGCTCGAGCACGATCGAACGGCCGTTCGGGAAGATCAGCCGGTTCCAGACCAGCAGCACTCGGCGCTGACCGAAGCCGACATCGTTGCTGTATTCGCCGATGATCCTGGTGCCCTGCGGGACGATCAGGATACGCCCGGTCGGGCTGTCGTAGATGTTTTCCGTCACCTGCGCGGTGATCTGGCCGGGCAAATCGGAGCGAATGCCGGTGATGAGAGCGGCCGGGATGACAGCGCCCGCCTGGAGGACATAGGGTGATGGCGGGGCCATGACGCGATCGGCCACAACGGTGCGGCGGTCGACGGCAGCGTTGAGGAAGGCGAGTTGCCGATCCTGCGCGGTCGGGATTCCCGACTGGCCGGGTAAGCCCATCGCGGTGGGGTTCGGTGCTGCGATGCCGAGGGACGTTGCTGCGGTGCCCGGACCAGTCTGAAAGAAGACCCGGCTGGTGCGGGCGGCCTCCTGTTCCGCGAGGCGGCGCTGTTCCTCCGGATCGACCTGCGGCGTTGCCATGGCGGGCGGCGCGACCGGTTGCCCGCGGTTCTGGGCGTCGAGGATCGGCCGCCCGAGATCGCCGGGCAACGGCGGCCCCAGAACCGGGCCGGTGTAGTCGCGCGGCAGGCCGGCGAGACCATCGGCGGTCGGTCGGTTCTCGGTCGAATAGAGTTCTTCGTTCCCGATGCCGCTGGTACGGGTATGCAGGGCATAGATCAGGGCCGTCCCGATACCGACGCTGACCACGAGACCGGCGCCCGCCAGAACCTTCCTTGACAGGCGGGTGACGCGCGGCGGTTCGGCGCGCAATCGCATCGAGGCGGCGAAATCGGGGGCCGAGGCCGATGGCGATCCGTTGCTTGCGGGGTTGTTCTCGCTCACGATGCGGGCCTTTCGTCGGTCCGAACGATCCTGACGGTCTGCTGGCGCTGACCGCTACCGAGGCGCAGCTCGGCCGCGCCGAAGAGTCGGTCGACAATCAGGATGTTCCGATAGATGCGGCTGTTGACGATCTGCGCCTCGCCGTCCGGGCCAATGACGAAGATCGGCGGCATCTCGCCCTGGACGATGCCACGCGGGAACTCAACATAGACCCGGCGCCCGTCGTCGTAGACGGAGACCGGACGCCAGGGCGGCGTGTCGCCGCTCAGGGCGTAGCGATAGTTGCGCGCTCCTCCGTCGGGAATGACGGGCGTCGCCGGCATGCTCTGGCGGTGCGAGGCCGGAGGCTGCGGATAGGCCCAGGCGACCGCCGGCATATAAGGGCTCTCGCCTGCGCGCAGCTCGAGCATGTAGAGGCGCCGATCGGTCGTGATGATGAGATTGGTCGAGATGTCCGTGCGCGTGGGCTTGACGAGGACATGGACGCGGCGCGTCACACCGCTCCCGCTCGCGGTATCACCAATGATCCAGCGCGCTGTGTCGCCTGCGGCGATCGCGCCGGAGCCGGTCAGGCTTTCGCCGGGCTCGAGCGCGATGTTGGTGATCTGACCCGGCGCGGCATAGACCTGATAGAGGGCGCCGTCGCTCCAGGGATAGATCTGGATCGCATTGTAATAGCCCTCACGACGCGGCTCGACGCGGGCGGCGGCGTTGGCGTTTTGCACGCGGCTGGTGGGCGTGCTTGCCGCGTTTCCACCGCGCGCGGGCGTCCAGGCCGGTGGAATATGCAGCGGACGCGGACTTAAGTCGGTGACGGCAGCCGGGACGGCAGGCAATGGCGGAACATCGCTGTCATAGCTGATCTCCGGCGGCTTGTTGGTCGCGCAGCCGGCAAGCACAGTTGCCGAAAGCAGAAGAAGCGCAAGCGCGGGTCTACGGAATGCCGGGAAGCCGGGCTTGCGGAGTGACATCCTCATTGGCCCAACTCCCGCGACCAGTTGATGGCGTTGACGTAGATGCCGAGCGGATTGGCGCGCAGACGCTCGGCGTCGCGTGGCACTTGGATCACGATGGTCAGGATCGCGGTCCAGCGCTCGGTCGCTTCGAGCTGGCCGTTCTCGTAGCGGCGCTCGACCCAGGCGACGCGGAAGGAATCCGGCGAGGCGCGGATGACGCTCGATACGTCCACTGCGACCTGCTGGCGACCGACGCGGTTAAACGGGTCATTGGCGCGGGCGTAGTCGTTGAGCGCGGCAGCACCGCGGTCGGTCGTCCACTCATAGGCGCGAAGCCAGTTCTGGCGGACGATGATCGCGTCAGCCGGAATGCTCCTGACCTGCTCGATGAAGCGTGCGAGATGCCACGCCACCTGTGGATCGGTCGGGCGATAGTCGGCCGTGGCCTGAGCGATCGCCTGTGCCTGACCGAGCCGGTCAACCTGCACCACCCAGGGCACGACGGTCCCACGCGCCGACTGCCAGACGAGCACGGTGGCAAAGCCCGCTGACAGGAACAAAGAACCGAAGGCGATGGTGCGCCAGTTCTTCGCCTGCACGCGGGCGGAGCCGATACGTTCGTCCCAGACCTGCGCGGCCTTCTGGTAAGGGGTGACGGGTTCGGGCGTCTTGCCATAATGGGTCGCGGGTCGTTTGAAGAAGCTCATGAGCGGTCGCTTGTCTGAAGGCTGACGGAAGAGCCGCCACTGTGACTGTCGCCAGAGCGGACGGCGTGTGCGGCGGCGGTTGCGCCGTGGCTGAGGGCTTGGCTGCGTGTCATGCGCTTCGCCCAGTCTGGCGGCCCGTCGCGAGATGGCGCGGTCGCGTCCGCGGCCTCGTTCCCGGCATCGGCGCGACCTCCCATGGTTCCCATGGTGGAGGAGCCGCCGGTGGCACTGAGACCGGCTCTGGTGCCCTCGGAGAATCTGGATTTGATGCTCTCGGCGCGTGTGGCCGCACGTTTGAGCGGTGATGGTGCCGCCGCACCTGCAGCCCGCGCAACACCGCCGAGGCCGGCAGCAACGCCAGCAGCGCCCGACTGACCGAGGGAGCCGAGGCTGTAAGCGGCCGTCGCGCCACCCACAGCTGCGGCACCACTTCTGGTGGCGGCGGCTCCACCCGACAACGCGGCGCCGCCTCCCTTCGCGGTGAGCCCTGCCGCCCCACCGGCGGCAAGTGCTGTGCCACCCGCCACGAGACCCGCGCCGACCGCCGCGCCCGGGCCAAGCTGCGGACCGCCCTGCACCAGGCCGGCGGCAACGCCGGGACCGAAGATGCCGAGGCCGAGCAGCGAGAGCGCGGCCAGCACGACGGTCATGGCATCATCGATGGTCGGCATCTGGCCACCAAATCCCTGTGTGAACTGGCTGAACAGCGTCGATCCGATGCCGATGATGACCGCCAGAACGAGAACCTTGATGCCCGACGAGATGACGTTGCCCAACACCCTTTCGGCCATGAAAGCGGTCTTGCCGAACAGGCCAAACGGGATCAGCACGAAGCCGGCTAAGGTGGTGAGCTTGAATTCAATCAGGGTGACGAAGAGTTGGACGGCGAGAATGAAGAAGGCGAGCAGCACCAGCGCCCAAGCGAACAGGAGGCAGGCGATCTGGATGAAGTTCTCGAAAAACGAGACCCAGCCCATCAGGTCGGAGATGGATTCCAGCAAGGGTCGCGCGGCATCGAGCCCGGTCTGCGCCACCTTGCCGGGGCGCATCAAATCCTGCGCGGTGAAGCTCGTGCCAGAGCCTTTCAGACCGAGGCCAGCGAAGGAATCGAAGACGATCTTCGCGAGATTGTTCCAATTGCCGATCAGATAGGCGAATACGCCGACGAACAGCGTCTTCTTCACGAGCCGAGCAATGACGTCGTCATCGGCGCCCCAGCTCCAGAACAGCGCAGCCAGCGTCACGTCGATGACGATCAGGGTGGTGGCAATGAAGGCGACTTCACCACCGAGGAGTCCGAAGCCGGAGTCGATGTAGCGGGTGAAGACGGTGAGGAAATTGTCGATGACGCCGGAACCGCCCATGGCTCACTGCCTTTCGCGGGCTTGCGGGGCGATGGGCGCTGCTGGACGGCCGAGAAAGCGATCGCGGGTTTGCGCCCAGACACGCAGGCATTCGGAGTCGCTGGCGGCCCTCTGCCCAAGCTGCTGGCACCGGTGCTGGCCCTCGCGCAGCGGATCGCGCTCGGGCTGAACCTGGCGCGCGTCCTGAGCGGCCGGCGCTTCCTCTTCCCGGGTCATCTCGATCGCCGTTGCGGTGATCGCGATGGCGACGAAGACGATCGCGCCCAGCCGGGCCAGCAGCTTGCCGTCCATGCCAGCCTCCATCAGTTACCGTTGTTGAACATCCGCGCGTTGCCCGGCTGATAGCCGGTGCTGGGCGTCAGGAAGCGCCGGCGCTGTTCGCGTCCCTGTTCGGCGGCGGCCGCGCGCTCGGCCTCGGTGAGCGCCCCGGCGCGGCCATTGGCGGAGATCAGTGCGATCAGATCGGAGAGCTGCTGCGACTGGAGCGCCAGCAGCTGATTGCCGGCCTGCGTCGCCTGCAGCGCACCCGTGGCGCCTTGGCTCTGGCCAATGAGCGCGGCCATTTCGGAACGGTTCGTGTCGATGTTGCCGACCACGCCGGCTTGGACGCGCAACGCATCCTGCAGGCCGCCCACTGTGTTGTGCCAGCGGGATCGCGCACCGGCGACAAGCTGCTGGTCGGTCGCCGACAGCGAGATCGTGCCGTACTGCTGCTGAAACATCTGGTCGATGTCCTGGACGTTGAACGCGATGTTCTGCGCCTGTTGCAGGAGTTGCTGGGTGCGCTGGACACTCTGCTGAATCTGTTGGAGTGACGAATACGGCAAGCTCGCAAGGTTGCGGGCCTGGTTGATGAGCATCTGTGCTTCGTTTTGAAGGCTTGTGATCTGATGAGTGATCTGCTCGAGCGCGCGCGCTGCCTGGATGACATTCTGCGCGTAATTGGATGGATCAAAGACAATGAGGGCGTATGCGGGCGTCGTCAGCGTTGCCGACACCACGAGCGGCACAGACAGAATGGACACTGCGAGCAGAATCGCGTGCGAGCGGCGATGATAGGTCCTCATGACTGGCGTTCCTTGTCAGGGTTGCAGGTGAGATTGGTAAGATCAGGGATCAGGTCGGCGGCCCAATCGACGCCGCGCAGGCGTAGCCAGGCGGCGAGGAAGCCCTCGCGCCCGTGTTCGGCGTAGGTGCGTGCAATCAGGGACTGATCGGTTTTCGATGATGCTGCCGCGAGGGCTAATCCGACGTCGGACAGGCCGAGCTCGAAGAGGCGATTGCCGCGGCCGGATTGGCAGTAATAATCTCGCTTGGGCGTAGCCCGTGCGAGGATCTCGATCTGACGATCGTTCAAACCAAACCGGCGATAGATCGCCATAATCTGGGGCTCGATCGCGCGTTCGTTCGGCAGGAGCAGCCGCGTCGGGCAGCTCTCGACAATCGCGGGTGCGATGCTGCTGCGGTCGATATCGGATAGCGACTGCGTGGCGAAGATGACGCTGGCGTTCTTCTTGCGCAGTGTCTTCATCCATTCGCGGAGCTGGCCCGCGAAAGCAGCATCATCGAGCGCGAGCCAACCCTCGTCGATGATGAGCAGCGTCGGCGAGCCGTCGAGGCGATCGCCGATCCGATGGAAGAGATAGGAGAGCACCGCCGGCGCTGCGCCAGTGCCGACCAAGCCCTCGATCTCGAAGGCCTGAACGGACGCTTGACCCAGATAATCGGCTTCCGCATCGAGCAGACGGCCGTGGGGACCGCCGACGCAGTAAGGTCGCAGGGCTTGCTTGAGGTCGCTGGACTGCAGCAGCAATGCCAGGCCGGTGATGGTGCGCTCCTCGATGGGCGCTGAAGCCAGCGAGGTGAGCGCGGACCACAGATGCTCCTTGACGTCGGGCGTGACCGGCACGTCCTCGCGCATCAGGATGGCGGCGAGCCAGTCGGCGGCCCAGGCACGCTCTGGCGTATCGTGAATGCGCGCGAGCGGCTGAAGGGAGACGGAGTTTTCCGCGCCTTCGGTCAGGTCGCCGCCGAGATCGTGCCAGTCGCCGCCCATGGCGAGCACGGCTGCGCGGATCGAGCCACCGAAATCGAAGGCGAAGACCTGGGAGCGCTCGTAGCGGCGGAACTGCAAGGCCATGACAGCGAGCAGCACCGACTTGCCGGCGCCGGTCGGGCCGACGACCAGCGTGTGACCGACGTCGCCGACGTGAAGGGAAAACCGGAACGGGGTCGAGCCTTCGGTCTTGCCGAAGAGCAGAGGGGGTGCAGCGAAATGCTCGTCCCGTTCCGGCCCCGCCCACACCGCCGAAAGCGGAATGATGTGAGCGAGATTGAGCGTCGAGATGGGCGGCTGACGCACGTTGGCGTAGAGATGTCCGGGCAGCGAGCCCAGCCAGGCATCGACGGCGTTGATGGTCTCGGCCATGCAGGTGAAGTCGCGGCCCTGGATGACCTTCTCGACCAGCCGCAGTTTCTCGTTTGAGATGCGTGGGTCATCGTCCCAGACGGTGACGGTCGCCGTGACATAGGCCATGCCGGCATAGTCGGCGCCGAGCTCCTGCAGGGCGAGATCGGCATCGGCGGCCTTGTTCGCGGCGTCGGTGTCCACGAGGACGGACGCCTCATTGGTCATCACCTCTTTCAAGATCGCGGCGATCGACTTGCGCTTGGCAAACCACTGCCGCCTGATCCTGGTCATCAGCTTGGTCGCGTCGGTCTTGTCGAGCAGGATCGCGCGCGTCGACCAGCGATAGGGAAAGGCGAGCCGGTTCAGGTCGTCGAGGATTCCGGGCGTGGTTGCTGTCGGGAAACCGACGATGGTCAGGATGCGCAGATGCGCGTTGCCGAGACGCGGCTCGAGGCCGCCGGTCAGCGGCTGGTCGGCGAGCAGCGCGTCAAGATAAATCGGGGTTTCGGGGACACGGACGCGCTGGCGCTTCGTCGATATAGTCGAGTGCAGGTAGGTCAGGGTTTCCGGGCTATCGAGCCAGACGCATTCCGGCATGAAGCCGTCGAGCAGGGCGAGCACGCGATCGGTGCGATCAACAAAGCCGCGCAGGATCTCTTGAGGATCGACGCCGAAGCGTTCACGCCCCTCATAGAACCAAGCTTCGGTACGTGCCGCGTCCTCAGCCGGCGGCAGATAGGCGATGGTGAGGAAATAGCTGGACACGAAATGTGCGCCGGCTTCCTCGAAATCGGCCTTGCGTTCAGCGTCGAGCAGCGCCGAGGCGGCATCAGGGAATTGGCTCGCGGGATAGGTCGCGGCCCCATGGCGCCGCGCCTCGACGAAAATCGCCCATCCCGAGCCGAGACGGCGGAAGGCGTTGTTGAGCCGACCGGCGATCGCAACCAGTTCGGCCGCGACAGCGGAATCGAGATCGGGGCCGCGAAAGCGCGCCGTCCGCTGGAACGAGCCGTCCTTGTTTAGGACGATCCCGTCGGCGACCAGAGCGGCCCAGGGCAAATAGTCGGCGAGCCGCGCCGCAGTACGCCGGTATTCGGCGAGGTTCATCATCCGCGCGTTTCCTCAAACGGACAGGTGGCCGGGGATACGCAGATGCCGCCGCCCGACCTCGACGAAGAGCGGATCGCGCTTCGCGGCCCAGACGGCCATGAAGTGGCCGAGCGTCCAGATCGCGAGGCCAACCAGCCAGAGGCGCAGGCCGAGGCCGATGGCTCCGGCGAGCGTTCCGTTCATGATGGCGATGGAGCGCGGGGCGCCGCCGAGCAGGATGTGCTCGGTCAGTGCCCTATGAACGGGGGCGGTGTATCCCGGCACCTCGGCCGGTTGCTCGAGAAGGCTCACCATCAGATGAGCGCCCCGCCGCCGAACGAGAAGAACGACAGGAAGAAGGAGCTGGCCGCGAAGGCGATCGAGAGGCCGAAGACGACCTGGATGAGCCTGCGAAAGCCGCCCGACGTGTCGCCGAAAGCCAGCGTCAGGCCGGTCATGATGATGATGATCACCGCGATGATCTTGGCGACCGGCCCTTCGATCGACTGGAGGATCTGTTGAAGCGGCTGCTCCCAGGGCATGGACGAGCCGGAGGCGTGAGCGGCCGGCGCCAGCATGAGGCTGATGGACAGGGCAGGGGCGGCGGTCGCTAGAGTGCGGCAGCCGCGAGAGACCGTGCGGATCATGAAGGGACTCCTGTGTTGATGGTGGTGGTGGGGAGGACGCGGTAGTCGCCATGGGCGTCGAGCCCCTCGACGCGGGCGAGTTCGGCCAAGCGGCGCGAAGAACCGCGACCGGAGAGAACCGCAACGAGATCGATCGTCTCGGCGATCAGTGCGCGCGGGACAGTGACGGCGGCTTCCTGGATGAGCTGCTCGAGGCGGCGCAGCGCGCCGATGCCGGAACCGGCATGGATGGTGCCGATGCCGCCGGGATGACCGGTGCCCCATGCCTTGAGCAGGTCGAGAGCTTCGGAACCGCGCACCTCGCCGATGGGGATGCGATCAGGCCGCAGGCGCAGCGAGGATCGGACCAGATCTGAGAGCGTCGCCACGCCATCCTTGGTCCTCATGGCGACGAGGTTCGGCGCAGCACACTGAAGCTCGCGCGTGTCCTCGATGATGACGACGCGCTCCTCGCCCTTGGCGACTTCAGCCAGCAGCGCATTGGTCAGCGTGGTCTTGCCGGTCGAGGTGCCGCCAGCGACGAGGATGTTGGCGCGTGCCGCGACGGCCGCGCGGAGGATCGCGGCCTGGTCAGTCGACATGATCCCGGCCGCCACATAATCATCGAGGCTGAAAACCGCGGCGGCGGGCTTACGGATAGCAAAGGCTGGAGCTGCGACGACTGGCGGCAGAAGTCCCTCGAACCGCTCTCCCGTCTCAGGCAGCTCGGCCGAGACGCGCGGGCTGCGCGGATGCACCTCGGCGCCGACATGATGGGCGACCAGGCGCACGATGCGCTCGCCGTCGGCGGCGGACAGCCTTTCTCCCGTGTCGGCCAGGCCCTCCGACAGACGGTCGACCCAGAGCCGTCCGTCTGGATTGAGCATGACTTCGACGACGGCCGGATCTTCCAGAAACCGGGCGATGGCCGACCCAAGCGCAGTGCGCAGCATGCGCGCGCCGCGCAGGATCGCCTCCGGTTTCTGGTGCTGTGTGGTCATTTCGTCCCCAATCGTCACGGGGACACGACAGACGGTCCCCGATTGGGGATCATTAAGAGATCCCGAAATCAGGCCGATTCAACAAGATTCGGGCGTCGCAGGAGCGTGGCGTGCAAATACAGGAAAACGGCGGTGCTCCGACGGAAAGGAGTGCAGCTAGCAGTGTAGGGATTATCGCGTCTCCTCCTTCCTTTTTGCCCAGAGGAACACGCAGGCGACGATGACAAAGCCGCAGGCCATGTTTGAAAGCGAGAACGCAACCGACCACTGATCGAAGCGTCGCAGACGGTTTGCCAAAGCCCCGACGTTGTCGCTACCAGATTGGGCTCTGAGATCAGTCGAGCCGTTCGTCGCAGTTGTCGCGGACGGCGTCTCCGGGTCGGGAGCGACCACTGGAGGTCTCCATCGAGCCTGCACCGTGCTCAGAGGCGATATCCTCTGAAACCTCCTGTCTCAGCTTCGGCCCCTTGGCTAACCTTCGACCGAGGGCAGTGACGAATGCCTCATAGCGCTCTCTGGCCTTGGCGCGTGCGGCCTGGGCCGCGGGTTCAGGCAGCGCCGGCGTGGTGGCGAGCCAGAAGCGGATGAATACAGCCAAGGTTTCCACCGAGATGCCGACATCGCGCTCCAGCCGCGTCATTCGTCGGTCGAGCTGGTCGAGCCGCTTGGCGATCACGGCCTCGCGCCGTTCGGCGTCATCCGGCGACAGAAATGACGCGATGGCTGCCTCGGCGATCAGGGAGAGCGACTGCTCCCGGCGTGCGGCATAGTCCGCGAGCATCGCCATGACGTCAGGGTCGAGATAGACGGAGATCTGCGTCTTCTTCTTGCGGCCTGCCATGCGCTTACAGCTCCATGCCGTCATTGGAATCGAGCGAGACTTGGCGCGCAACGCCCTGCATGAGGCGCGTGAGACGTCTGTTACGGGTGGCCTCCTGGTCCGTATCGTCCGCCGGATCGATCTCGAACTCGTTCTCGATCGGCGCCTTCTTTTCGATGGGCTTCACGCGGCTGAGTTCAGGCTGGTGACGGCGCTCGGACTCGGTCGGATCTTCATCCTGGCCGGCCCTCTCCAACTCGGCTTGCACGGCTTGCGGTCGGGCCGGTATCGGCAAGGTACTCCAATCATCCGGGCGCGCGGCCTCGGGCTGCGTCAGCGCCGGCGGGGGCAGGATGCGTTCCTTGAAGCGGGCATCGTCGTAATAGCGCGCTTTCTTCGCCCGGATCGGCGGCGTGCCCGCGACCATGACGATCTCGTCGGTCGGCGGGAGTTGCATCACCTCGCCGGGCGTCAGCAAGGGGCGAGCCGTCTCCGACCGCGAGACCATCAGATGGCCGAGCCAGGGTGACAGCCGGTGCCCGGCGTAGTTCTTCATGGCCTTCATCTCGGTTGCGGTGCCGAGCGCGTCAGACACGCGCTTTGCCGTGCGCTCGTCGTTGGTGGCAAAGCTGACGCGGACATGGCAGTTGTCCAGGATCGAGTTGTTCGGGCCGTAGGCCTTCTCGATCTGGTTCAGCGATTGCGCGATCAGGAAGCTCTTCAGCCCGTAGCCGGCCATAAACGCCAAGGCGCTCTCGAAGAAGTCGAGCCGACCCAACGCGGGAAATTCGTCGAGCATGAGCAACAGCCGATGCCGCCGGACCTTCATCTGAAGGTCCTCCGTCAGGCGGCGGCCGACCTGGTTGAGGATCAGGCGGATCAGCGGTTTGGTGCGGTTGATGTCGGATGGCGGCACGACGAGGTAGAGCGTTGTCGGCCGCTCGCCACCGACGATATCGGTGATCCGCCAGTCGCAGCGCCGTGTCACCTCGGCAACGACCGGGTCGCGGTACAGGCCGAGGAACGACATGGCGGTGCTGAGCACACCGCTGCGCTCATTGTCCGACTTGTTCAGCAGCTCGCGCGCCGCGCTCGCGATGACCGGGTGCGGTCCGGCTTCGCCGAGGTGCGCTGTCTTCATCATCGCAGCGAGCGTCGACTCAATGGGCCGTTTCGGATCCGAGAGGAAGGCGGCGACGCCGGCGAGGGTCTTATCCGACTCCGCATAGAGGACATGAAGGATCGCGCCGACGAGCAGGGCGTGGCTGGTCTTCTCCCAGTGGTTCCGCTTATCCAGCGAGCCTTCGGGGTCCACGAGGATGTCGGCGATGTTCTGGACATCGCGGACCTCCCATTCCCCGCGGCGGACCTCCAGCAGCGGATTATAGGCCGACGATTTGGGATTTGTTGGATCGAAGAGCAGCACGCGACCGTGCCGGGCGCGAAAGCCTGCGGTGAGATGCCAATTCTCCCCTTTGATGTCGTGAACGATCGCCGAGGCCGGCCAGGTCAGCAGCGATGGCACCACAAGGCCGACGCCCTTGCCCGATCGCGTCGGCGCGAAGCACAACACATGCTCGGGTCCATCATGGCGCAGGTAGTCGCGCTCATAGCGACCGAGCACAACACCATCGGGACCAAGCAGGCCGGCGTTCCTGACTTCGGCTGTCTCTGCCCAGCGGGCGGAGCCGTAAGTGGCGACGTTCTGTGCTTCCCGCGCGCGCCACACAGACATTCCGATGGCGACTGCAATGGCGATGAAGCCGCCGGATGCGGCGATGATCCCGCCCTTGGCGAAGACCTCCGGCGCATAGGCGTCATAAAAGTACCACCACCAGAAGATCGCCGGCGGGTAGTAGACCGGCCAGCCGGCCAGTTCGAACCATGGCTTTCCAAGTTGCGCCTGAAACCCGAGGCTCCAGGCCACATATTGGGTCGCCGCCCATGTCGTCATGAGAATAACCAGGAAAACGGTGAGGATCTGACCCCAGAGGATCTTCGTGGCCGACATGACAATCCTTTCTTCTTCTTGATGGTCAGAGTCCGAGTCCGCGCTTGCGACCGAAGCTCCAGTCGATCCCGCCGTCGCCGCGGGCGACGCCCGAGACGTGGCGGCCGAGTTGCTTGTCGAGGGAAGGCGACCAGGGGACGAGCTGGAAGCCAAGGCCATCATCGATCATGGCGAAGCGGCCGGAGGCGAGCGTGAAACGCTGCCGGTAGGTGCCGGCGACAGACTCGCCGCCATTGGCGCGCTTGAACGGCGTTCCGGTCTCGGCGGCGAGCCTGTCGCCGAGCGCATCGAGTTCCCGGCGACGAAGCGTCTCGATCAGCCTGCGGGTGAAGACGACGCGCCGGCCCTGCCGCTGTGCAAGACCTTCCACGACCAGATGGTCGGCCCGTTGTTCCATCGCCTGACGCACCTCAGCGCCAAAGCCGCCCTCAGACAAGGCTGCCGGCTCGCGTGCCATGGCCTGTCGGTCGAGCCAGGTCCCGCCCGATGCCGTGACCTGCGCGTGGATGTCGAGATCGGAGCGGACGGCGAGCGCAACGCGATGTTGGCCTCGCGCGTCATCGAACGTCCGCAGCTCGACGATCGAGCCGGGCGGACTGTCTCCGGCGGCATCGAGATCGGCGAGCTTGATGTGGTGTGTTCGACCATCAATGCCATCGACCACGGCATAAGCCGTGCCTTTCAGCTCGTCATCGAGTCCGCGAGCCACAAGGCGGCCGGTGATGGGCGTGTAGAGGCTTTCGGCGGCGAGCACATAATTTGCCGAGCCGCGCTCAATACCGTGTTCGGTCAGAGCGCGATGCATGCGCTTGATGATGTCACCGCGCTCGCCGAGCTCCCGGAGCGTCGCCTCGGCCTTGTCGTTGATCATCCATTGGCCAGGACCGATCTGTTCGGCAAGGCCAAGGGTCTCCAGCTTGCGAAGGCGACCGATCTTCTGGACATGAAACTCATCCGGCTGACGATCAGCATGCGGCGCAAGGTCGATGACGCCGGTGTTGCGCGCATCGCGGAGCAGTTGCCGGTCGAGCTGCGTCCAGCGTTCGACCTCGATCTGGCGCAAGAGCGTGCGGCGAATGTCGAGGTCGGTGCGCGGCCCCAGCTCCTGAGTGATGAGATCGCGCGCCCGATCGCGCATGCCCTCCTTGATGTAGTCGCGCGAGATGACGAGGTCCTGGCCGTCGTCGCGGACGCCGCGCACGATCAGATGGACATGCGGGTGCTCGGTGTTCCAGTGATCGATGGCCACCCAGTCGAGCCTGGTGCCGAGATCATTCTCCATCTGGCTGACGAGATCGCGCGTGAAGGACTTGAGGTCGGACATCTCGGGCGCGTCATCGGGCGAGATGATGAACCGGAAGTGATGCCGATCGTCCTCGCAGCGCTCGGCGAAGGTGCGGCCGTCCGCGTCCTCTGTACCGGGCCCAAAGAGGCGGGCCTTCTCCCCATCCCGGGTCACACCATCGCGGCGCAGGTAGTTGAGATGGGTGCCAAGCGGCGCGGCGCGCGCGGAATGCCGTACGACGCGTGCCTTGATGACGGCGCCGCGTGAACGGGAAGTAATGAGCCGATTGGCCTGGATGCTGGCGCGCTGGCCGCGGCCGAAGCGGGAGCGATTGCCGGAGACGATGCGTCCGGAGCGGGACACACCACCGCCGGCTTTCTTCGCGGCGGCAAGCGCTTGTGCGATGAAGGGCCGCGCAGCTTGCGCACGGGTTGATCGGATGCGGCCCGGCCGGATGCGAAACTCGCGCTCATCGGACATGGCGCGGCTCTGCAATGTGTGGAAGACCACGAAGATTCAACGGTTTGAGGGTTCGTCGCACATTGCGCGAACGTGCGACAAGGTGCGGAATGCGCGGGAAAATCCAGCAAAAACAACCGCCCAACCGAAGCACAATGTGCGCTCTTTTATCCTGCCATCGTCCGGTCGTGTTGCCGGTGCTCCACCCTCCCGCACTCCATGGCGCGCCAGAGCCTGCCATCGTGCGATCGGGAACCAGGACGCTCATCGCAAGGTCCCTGCTGTGGCGGAGGCGACGAAGAGGCCGCCCGACTGCGGCACGATGGCGGAAACATCGCGTATGGCGGTCGCAGCCGGAGCATCGCTCGCCGAGCGCTCGGCCTGCACAGGATCGGCAGCCGAATCGCTTTTCCGTTGCATGACGAAGAGCGGCGCGCGGGTCCATGCCAGCGGATCGGCGGCGACAATCACGACACGGCTGGCGGTGTCACTGCCCTCGATGACAGATGCAACGGCGGTAACATAGGCGCGGGTCTCAGCCGGAAGCGGGCGGCCCTTCAGCGACGCCTCGTAGCGGCCTGGACCGGCGTTGTAGGCCGCGATCCAGCCGGGTGATCCATAGCGGTCGAGCAGCATGCGGATGTACGCCGCGCCCGCAATGATGTTGTCGTGCGGGTCATAGGGATCGCTGTTGAGCCGGTGGCGCACGCGGAGCTCTGCCCAGGTCTCGGGCATGATCTGCATGAGGCCCATCGCGCCTTTGGGCGAGATGGCGCGTGGATCGCCGTTGCTTTCGGCCTTGAGGACAGCGCGAATCCAGGCTGTGGGAAGCTCGAAGCGCTGCGCCGCTTCGGCGATGTGCCCGCCGTAGGGATCGCGCGGCGAGGGTTTGGCGATGGTCGACGATTCCGCAAAGGTCGAACACGACAGCACGCAGGCCAAGGACAGGCCGGAAAGGAGACGGAGGACAGTACGCGGCATGGCGTTAGTCCTGCCCGTTGCGCATTTGCGGGCGGGTCCAGTGCAGAGACCATGACGCGCCGGCTTCATCGTCACGAAACAGATTGGCGCGGATCGGCCGCGGCAGTGCTGGATCATCGATGACCAGCGCAATGAATTCGCCAGCGCGCTCACCAGTCCGCTTCCAGCCGGCACCAATTTCCGGGCCTTCGCCATTGCCGTGGTGGACCCGGTAGTCCGGCGCGTTTTCGGCATCGGATGGGTCAGCCGGAACGAGTGCGATTTCGCGGTCGAGGGTGAGTGTGTGGATGCGTCCGACGAATCCTGTCGTCTTGGGCGCGAACGTACCAATCTGCGGCATGGAAACCTCCTTGGGTTTGCTGCGGGTCGGGAATTTGGCAAGCGTTCAGCGTGTCGCGGCATGCCAGACGAAGTGGCCGTCGCCGCCCTCGTCGGTGTAGATCGGCGTGGCCCGACCGATGACGGTGCGCGCCGGGATCGGGCCGAAGTAGCGGCTATCCAAGCTGTCGGGGACGTCGGGGTTCATGAGGAAAACCTGACCGTCCGCGATGCGCCGGCAGCCCTGCCAAACGGGAAGTTCGCGTCCGCGCCGGTCGCGAGCGAGCGCGTCGCCGAGCAGCACGGCATCGACGGTGACAGCGGTGCCGGTGCGGCAGACCTGTTGCCCGGGAAGACCCATGACGTGCTTGATCAGCGGCACGTCGCGACCGATATAGCCGCGCTCCACCACGAAGTCGGCCAGCGGTTTGTCCGGCATGACAGCGACGAGATCGCCAACTTCCAGGTGGTGCGGCGGGGCGAGGTCGTAGAGGCCGATCGGCACGCTGGCCGAGGCGTTCCAGACGAGGTGCAGCGGGGTCGGGATGAACGAGGCGATGGCAATGCCCATCACTGAGAAGGACGTCACCATGACATAGCCGAAGCGGGTCATTGCTCGCACTCCCGCCGCTTGAGCCAGGCCTGATGGCGCTCCATCGTGTAGGCGCGCGGGTCGTGGCCGGCGGTCATTCGGTTGGCGATGTGCCGCCAGTGATCGGGGGAGACGTCGCAGACGTCGATGCCCGCAGCCTCCACCGCATCGATGTGGCGGAGCACCTGTTCAACCTTGGGCCAGCCCTCGATCTTCAAGAGAATGTCACCGCCGGGGCGCACGTAGGGGAGCGTCTGGTACGCCTCGCCGGGCTTCACCGCGCGCACGATGTCGATGCATGAGAGGATCGTGCCGAAGTCGTTCGATGCCCAACGAACAAAGGCGAAGATGCTGCCGGATTGGAAAGAGAGAACACGTCGCCTGTGATCGAGGATCTGTTCGCCCGTCTCTCGGCCAAACCTGATCCAATTTTCGATGCGCTTCTCCACCCAGGTCAGTTCGACATGGGTCAGGTTGTCGGAAGGATGCGCGATCGGCAGGGGGCCGCCGCGCACGCGGGGGGCCGCGTTGCGGGTCATGATGGGTCTCCTTGGACTTTGGGGAATTCGCGCGCGAGCAGCTCTCGCAACATGTCGGCAACGGTGATACCGCGCCGGAATGCGGCGATCTTGATCCGGCCGCGCAACTCGGGCGTGACGTCTATGGTCAGCCGCGCAGTGAAGCCGGAGGCGTCGCTGCTTGGCCGCGGAGCGTCGGCGGCTTTGATCCAATGTTCGGGGTTGGCGGGCCGGGCAGCGAAGGAGCGACGGTTCGGATGTTCGCTCATCACGTTGTCCTCCCAATGCCGAGCCGATCGATCTCGTCCGCCAGCGCCGCGATCTCGCGGGTTGCAGGGGTGGCGTCGTCAAGCTCCAAGACGAGCCGCCCCGACTGTGCGGCAACCGCGAAACCGATGCGCTGGCCGATCGTGCTCGCGAGGACCGGCGGATCGTGATCGGCCAAAGCCTCGGCCGTTTCACGGGCCAGCACGGTCCGGGCGCCGCAGCGGTTGAGGACGAAGCGCGCGACCAGGTCCGGCCGGTAGATGCGCGCCTCGGTAACGAGCGCCAGCATCTCGGCCGAGGCCCAGCCGTCAAGCGGCGAAGGCTGGACGGGGATCAGCACCAGGTCGGCGGCGAGCAGCGCCGAGCGCATCAGTCCGGCGACACGTGGCGGCCCGTCGATAACGACATGATCGGCGTCGCGCGCGAGCTCGGGCGCTTCTCGGTGTAGCGTGTCGCGCGCCAGGCCGACGACGCCGAACAGGCGCGGGAGGCCCTCGCGGCTGCGCTGCTGCGACCAATCGAGCGCCGAACCTTGTGGGTCGGCATCGATGAGCGTGACGCGCTTTCCGTGCCGCGCCCATTCGCCGGCAAGGTTCAGCGCCAGCGTCGTCTTACCGACGCCGCCCTTCTGGTTGAGCAGAGCCACGATCATCGCGCGCCACCCGAATCATCAATGAGAGGGAGCCGCGGCGCGTCCGACACGTCGTGTTTGGCTGCGCTGCCAAAAGCCGATGTGCTGCCCCATGTCTTCTTGGTCACGCCGAGGCTGTTGGCCGTCTCCTGGATGAGGTTTTCCACATCGCGTGCGCGCTCTTCAAGGTTAGATTCTCTGTTAGAGTCTAAGTTAGGGGTGCGGTTTCCGGTTCTGTTTCCGTGGGTTAGAGGCTGTTTCGGTTCCTGATGGCACGAGGGGCCGGTTCCTGATGGCACGGGTCCCTGGGTTCCCGATGGCACGACGGAATTCACAGCCTGCCCACAGGGCGGCGTCGGCTCGAAGGCGAGCAGCATCCGTCCGCCGATCTCGACTTCGAGGAAGAGCCTATAGCCGGGTAGCGGCTGGCGCCGGATGATGTCGCGCAGCTCGAAGGCGAAGCGCTTGAACGGCGACAGGGCTCCGGACTTCTGGTGCAGATGGCGGACGTCGAAGCGCCAGCCATTGCGCTGGCGGCCGCCATGCTTGCGCACGATCCGGTACAGCCAGCGCTCCAACCCGCCGGTCAGGTCGAAATAGGCGCGGTCGATGGTGAGTACGAGCGCGTTGTCGAGAACGGCCTGATAGAACCAGTCCGGCACGATCATCTCGATGCCGTCGGGCTTGCCGGCGCGATCGGTTCGCTCCTTCCATTCGTTGATCCATGAGAAGCGGTGCCGCCGGCCTTCAGTGGGTTGTCGGATCGATGTGCTGACGGTTGTGGACTGGAGGCGGTCGAGCGCGGCCTTGAGCCGCTGATAATCGCGCAGGCTCGTGCCGCGTCTGATGAACTTCAGGATCTCAAAGGGAGTGGCGACCATCAGGCGCGAGGTGCGAAGCCCAGCGTCGCGCGCCTCGATGATCTGGCTCGCCGCCCAAATCAGGATGTCGGCGTCCCAGATGGTCGCCATGCCGTGATCGGGCACGGCTTCGACCCGGATCGAGACATCGCCGGCAGAGAAGTCGATCGGCGCGACGCGAGGAGTCTTGGAGAGGGAGAAGAAGGGATACGCCATGAGATCCTGCGCGTCTCGTGGCGCGAAGTCGCCCGGGAGCGCCCGAAACAGGTCGAGCTGTCCGCGCTCCGAGAGGGGTTGACGTCGCGCCGCCATGAAGGGAGCCGCTCGCGATCAGCGTGCGTAGCGGCCGGGCTGCGGGGCGGCGGGCCCCGTCTGGCGCTTTGCTGGCAGCACCTGGCCACGCGGATCGGAGGTCGAGATGACAGCGCCGCGCGCAGCCCAGGCTTCGAGATCGGCGATCGAATAAACAACGCGGCCGCCGAGTTTCCTGTACGCCGGACCAGTCCCGTAGGTCCGGTGCTTTTCGAGCGTACGGGCGGACAGGCTGAGGAACACAGCGGCTTCCTTGGTGCGCAGGAAGCGCGGCGGCAAGACGGCGAGATCAGGTCGCATGGAGCGGGCCTCCGTGGGGTTTCGGGCGGCCGCTGAGGTTCAGCGGCGGACGGCGACCACGGTGGCGGAGGGAGATCGTCAGGGGGGAGGGGGAACTTAAGGGGATCTAAAATCCCCACCCCTTGGTTGCCCTCGGAGCGGCTAGGATCGACGGCGGTGGCGCAGGAGCTGGAGATAGCCGCCGCGGATCATGCTGCGGCCACCTTCGACAAGGCCGATGACGGTGTCGCGCAGAGGCGAGGTCTTCCACGGTTCGGAGCCGACGCGCTCTGGGCCGTAGAGGGCGGCGGCGATCTCGCGATAACTCGCGCCGTTGGTTCGGCCGTCGACCGCCTGAAGCATGAGGCGCAGGCGTCGGCGCTGCTGGATGGTCATGCGGGTATCGGCGGGCACCTTGCGACCGTGCCGGCTGCGCCAGAATCTGGTGAGGGCCTCGACACGGCCAAGCGTGTCGGAATCCAGCGGGATGAGCGCAGCGAGCGGCTGTGAGGGATCACTACCGGGGAGGAGAACGATCTGTGTCCCTACATCACCGACACTGATTGCGTGGGTTCCTTCCGGGCTATGCCGAGCCGTGCCGAGCTCGGTCAGTGGCTGATGCGATCTGACGGGCAGGAAGTCCGGCGGATGCACAAGGGTGAGAACGGATGGGGCGACAGCCGGGGACCAGAATATCTCCTGCTCCAGGGCGGACAGGTCCGGCCTTGCCGGGAAATCGCAGACCCCACTGATGCTGCTCCTCCTGTGACAGCGGCAATGTCTCGCTCCCTGCGGTCACAAGGGTCTGATAGTGCTGCTGATAGGGCTCGTGACGTCGAAGGCATTCCCAGGCGAGCCCCTCGACGGGCAAGTCATCGAAGAAGTCGTAGCTTTCACGGTCTCGCCAACGCGAAGTATCCGGCTTCATTCATCAGCTCCTCGCACGACTCGAGCGGTCGGGCGAGAATTCATTCCTGCGCCAATGGAGGATTGGAAGCCCGGCCGCCGACATCGCGCGATGCTGGAGCGGCATCACGAACGGCGCTGGACAATCAGTTGGCGGAGCGGCGCAAGAGATGACGGTACCCGGTATGGGTCATCCACCGCGCGCGAGCCAAGTGGCTCTCATGGACACGCCGAGCGCGGTCAGGCTCGCGCGCGGGATCGATCCCGAACAGCACCGCGACGGCTTCCTGCCAGTCCGCGCCGTCAGCGGCCGCGTCAAGCAGGCGCATATAGAGCTTGATGTGGGCCCGATCATAGTCGGTGAGTTCACTCACCGTCGGGGCGGCATCGTCAAAGGGCTCGATCATGAGCGGCCGTCAGTTCGTCCCACGATGCGTTCGGGGCATTGTCTTCCAAAAGGAAGGTGACGACTCGGCGAAGGTGCGCGGCCGACCCTGGAGGGAATTGGGCTTTGCGTGGACAGTCGATCAGCGCCTCTTATCACCATGGTCATTGACGAGCAGAACTCCTCGGCCGCGCTCGGTGGACAGAAAGACAATGCCGGCTGCCTCGAGGGCGCGTCGTACCTGATCGCGCGTGCTTTCATACACCTCAAGCCCGCTTTCGGATTCGAGGCGCTTGAGCGCGGTCAATGATACCCGAGCCTTGTCAGCGAGCGTCTCCTGTGTCCAACCCAGCAACGCGCGCGCGGCCCGCGACTGTCGGGCGGTGATCATGCATGATCACCTCCCACGCGGAGCTACGCGCGCGCCAAAACTACGACTATAATAGTCGTCCTTGCGTGTCCAGACCAGCTGGAAGTGCCTTTTGAACCGCATCTTGCCTGCCTTGGCGCGAACTGATTCGGTCGCCGGGAAGGCAGGAGGCCCCGGACTGTCGGTCCGGGGCCTCGCGTGGCTCAGTCGCCGCGCCGCCCATTGGAGCGGGACCAGATCAGCGAGAAGCCTTCACCGTCCTCTTCCTCGAAGAGGTTGGCGTAGATCGGGGCGTTGAAGCTCGGATCATCGAGCTTGAGGCCCAGATAGTCGCGGCCCTCGTTGGAGCGCTTGGACCAGGCGGCGCCGATCTCCACGCGGCCGACCAGGACCCGGTGGCTGGGGGCGTTCTCGCCGGCGGCGCGCAGGTCGGGGACGATGCGCACGTTCTTGGCCTGGACGCTGAGGGTGACGATTTCGCCGGTGAACTCGTTCGAGCCGGTCTTCTTGAAGGTGCCGATGGTCGCCATGGTAGGTCTCCATTTTCTGTTTTCGAGCCCGCACCATTGCGGCCTCGATGGCGATCGGCAGGCCGGAGGCGATCGACGGCGCACCCCGAAGGGGCCTGACAGCTAAGGAGGACTTTCTTGCCTCGCGAGGAATGGCGGCTTGAGCCGCCAGGGGAAGAAAGTCTGACGCCGCTGTTGCGTCAGAGGCGATCGAGGCGTCAGCCGACCTTCGGCCAGATCAGGCCATAGAAGAGGCCGTTTGGAGCGGTCGAGGTCTGGTCAGAAACGGAGCGATGGTGGCCCTTCGCAGCCGCAAGGTGGCATCGCATCAGGCGCACCGGCTTCCTCCGGCCCTTGTCCGGGCGGGATCGCTGCATCTTGACCCGACCTGCCTTCCGGGATGATCCCGCATGCAACGGATCTCGGCGCTCGCGTTGACGACGATGCTCCCTTCAGCGCTCCGATGTCGGTTGCCCTTCGGGCCGCGTGTCGATCCGGCGGTGACACGCCGCGCAAGCAACGGCTCTCACCGGCGGGATGGCCTGCTGTGGTCGCTGCCCTGGCCCGCCGGAGAGGATGCGTGACGTCAGGCCCGTGCGAGGTCCCGGCCGGTGGGGCCATTGGCCGCCACCATTCCCGCGACCCGCACAAAGGCGGTGACGCCGACGGCAACTGCCCCGATGACGGAGAACGCAATCTGCCACGCGTCCGAGGGCATGATGTGCTTTACGATGCCATGGGTGGCATGGAATCCGGCGATGGCGGCCGGCGCGACGAAGACGATCGCGGCAACCAGCTTCAGCCATATCGGTCGAGCGAAGGTGACCAGGAACTGGATGATCGCGAAGGTCGCGGCAGCGGCGACGACACCGACCAGGATCGCACCGAGGACGCTGGCGCCGGTCCCGTGCGCCCAAGCGCCCGCGCTCACGCCGACGAACGCCGGCAATGCGAAGACGGCCAGCGTGAACAGCAGCCAGCACAGCACACCGATGGCCGCGAGGGATGCGAGGATGATCATGATGGTGGCCTCCGTGCAAAAGCTCTGACGGTTGCGCCTGCCACCACCACCACGGCGCGACCGCACCATAGCGGAAAAGCGACTGCGGCGGGAGCGGAAATCAGGAGATCACAACTCACGGCAGCACCAAATCCGCATCCGAGCGGCGAGAGCGGCAAGGTGCGAGTCGTCGAACAACCTGGACATGCGCCGCCCACGTCTGAGAATATAAGTATAGGTGATGTCGGAACTGCCAATCGCTGTGGGGGACCTGCGAATGCCATACTACGCCGCACTGAGAAGAGAAGATCCGCAGACTAGACAACGGATCTCCTCCGGTTTGCTGCGTCTGCGCAAGTCAATCGCCGATCAAGGCGTGCCGACGCGGACCGTTGCGGGAGACGTTCTGATCGCAAGCTGGAACATTCGCGAGTTCGATAGCAAGAAATTTGGCGGTCGGCTGACGGACGCGTTCTATTACATTGCCGAAATATTGAGCCATTTTGATTTGATCGCCCTTCAGGAAGTCCGAGGAGACTTATACGCTCTCGAGCGAGTCCAGAGCCTGCTGGGAAGCTGGTGGAAATACGTTGTGACCGATGTCACCGATCGCGGATTGGGCGGCAATGACGAGCGCATGGCGTTTCTGTACGACAGCCGGAAGGTCACCTTCGGCGGTTTGGCCGGCGAGATCGTCCTGCCGCCCTCGAAAGTGGATGCGGAGGTTCTCCAATTTGCCCGGACGCCCTTCGTCTGCGGTTTTCGGTCGGGCTGGGCCAAGATCGATCTGTGCACGGTGCACATCTACTATGGTGACAGCAAGCCGCTCGACAATCGGAGGCTTGCCGAAATCCGCAATCTTGCTGACTTTCTGGCGAAGCGTGCGAAGAAAGCGGCTCAACCGGCACCATCGACAGGCACAGAGCCTAAGGTGCGACCTCCCGAACCCGATACCCTCGTCCTGCTCGGGGATTTCAACATCTTCAACACGGGCGATGCGACGCTCAAGGCGATCACGGATGCTGGCTTCGTGATCCCGAAGGTGCTGACCGATCGCAGCGGCAGCAACATGGGAAAGGACAAGTTCTACGATCAGATCGCAATCTGGCGTGGGAAGCGCTTCGGTGAGACGCCACGTGGCGGCGTTCTCGATTTTTACAATGCCGTCTTTCGCGCGGAAGACGAGCCGCTTTATGCGCCTCTGATCAAGCCGGCCAAATCTGGCAAGCCGCCGAAATACAAGGAGTGGAAAACGTACCAGATGTCAGATCACCTCGTGCTTTGGTCGGCCTTTAAGGTGGATTTCGCCGAAGATTACCTGACAGATCTCGCGAAGGAGAACGTGGGATAACGAAGGGCGGCGCTCACGCGCCGCCGAACTTCCAGACCGGGATGCCGAGCTTCTTCGCCTTGTCGGCGAGGTTGTCGTTGATGCCCGTGCCGGGGAAGTGCATCACGCCCTTCGGCACGATCTCCAGGATCTCGTCGTTGCGCTTGAAGGGCGCGGCCCGGCCGTGCTTCGTCCAGTCGGGCGCGAAGCCGATCTGCGGCACGTTGCGGTTCTTCGCCCAGAGCGACGCGATCTTCTCGGCGCCCTTCGGCGACTTGCCGTGGACCAGCACCATGTCCGGGTGCTTGTCATGCACCTGGTCGAGCCTGGCCCAGATCAGCTGGTGATCGTTGAAGTCGAGCCCCCCGGTGACGACGATCTTCGGGCCGGGAGGCAGAAGCACCTCTTGCTCGGCCCGCTTCTTCGCCATGAGGAAGTCGCGGCTGTCGATCATCGCCGCGGTGAAATTGCGGTGGTTGACCTTCGATCCGCTGCGCGGGAACCAGGGCTTGCCGACGTGGCGTTCGTAGTGTTCGGCGGCCTGGTCGCGCATCAGCTCGAAGGCGTTCTGGCGTTCGATCAGCGTCTTGCCCTCGGCGATCAGGCGCTCGAGCTCGACCGACTTCACCTCGCTGCCGTCCTGTTCCCGCTGCGAGCGCTTCTGGGCCTGCTCGTTGTCGTCGAGCTCGCGGGCGATCCGCTCGGCGGCCCGGTGGAAGATGTTGACGGTCGACCAGAGGAGATCGTCGAGGTCGGGTTCGAGGCGGGTGTCACCCAGCGTTCCGATCAGGGCGTCGAAGATGTCGGCGACTGCGCCCGCGACCTCATTGCCGTCCGGCAGAAGCCGCTGATCGGGCTCGTCGGCGAAGGGGCGGTAGCCGTAAAGCTGCAGCTCGGTCAGGGCGTGGTCGGTCGGTGAGGAAGCGTGGTGGGGTTCGAAGTCGTCGTGCTCGCTCATGGGATGCTCCGTCGGCTGGACCGCGACCGTCGCGGCCTTCATGGCGACGAAGCCCACGGGTGGGCCGGCCCGGCACCCGGAGCGCAAGCGAGAGGGCCGAAGCGACAGCGGAGGAGGGCGAAGGCCGGCTATTTTGCCTCGCGATGGAAAGGCCCGAACCGGGATCCCCGCGCGGCCTGCCGCGAGGGGTGGAAAGGGCCGCCGGAAAATAGCTGGCCGCCGCCATTGCCGGGACGGCCAGCTTGTGGGCCGATCGCCCTCTCGAAGGCGTAAGACGCGGTCCTCTCCGACGTCCCCCGCATCCAGGCAAGCATGGCGGCAGCGTCACCCCGCTCCTCGTTGCCGGCTATGCCTTCAGCGCCATAAAGCGCGCGACGTCCTGCGGCGCGATCTGCATCCGCGTCTGGCTGCGGAGTGCATCGATTCCGAGGGTGCGGAGATCCTCGTTGAAGTCGCCGAGCCGGGGCGAGATGACGATCGCCTCGAACCCGGCCGCGCTCGCTCGTTCGACCAGGCCATCACGCGCGCTATTCCCCGCCGGATCGTTGTCGCGGAGGATGTAGAGCCGCCGCAGCGTGTCAGGGAACAGGATGGCAGCGAGATGGGCTGCCGAGAGCGCCGCCAGCATTGGCATGTCGGGGAGAACCTGGCGGATCGAGAGGACGGTCTCGATGCCTTCGCCGGCCGCCATCACGTCGCCGCCGATGCCAAAGCGGACCGCATTGCCGAGCAGGTCGCCCATTGCCCGGCGTGGCGTGTCGAGAGGCGCCTTGTCCCGGCGTCGCGGATCGAGCCAGGTGCGGTGCGCGCCAGTCATCTTGCCGTCGAGGTCGGTGACGGCTGCGATCATGGCCGGCCAAACTTCAGTCGGCGAATGCTCGTCGGGCCGATAGTAGCAGCGTGGGTGGAAGCGCAGGCTTCCGGTTCCACGCAAATCCGTAATGCCGCGTTCGCATAGATACGATTGTACGAGCGTGCCCGTGATCGGCCGCGACATGCCGAAGAGGCGGCGGGCCGCCCCGGGTGAACCAAGCGGCGCCGGAGCTTGGCGTACGGCGGGCTGCATCGGCTCGGGTGGCGGCATGCTGAGGAAGGTCCGCGCCTCGTCGGCGACGTCCTTGAAGTCGACGAGGCCGCAGCTCTCCCGGATCACGTCGAGGAGGTCGCCATGTTCGCCGGTGGCGGCGTCGGTCCATTTCCCGGCCGGGCCCCTGGCTGAGTCCTTGAGCCGGACGTACATCGAGCGGCCGGGTGTGTTGCGCACGTCGCCCACCAGCCAGTAGCGGCCCTCGCGGCGTCCGTTGGACAGGTAATGACGACAGACTGCCTCGGCCTGTCGGCCGAGACGGTGCGCGAGATCGGAGGCGTCATGACAGGCCATCACGCGGCCTCCCGCTCGGAGAAGAGCGGCAGCGCCTCCCGTTCGAGGCGCTGCTGACGAAGGAACGCCGCGCGTTTGCGTGGCGTGTCCCGATATGCGATCGGCCGTGGCCAGCGACGGAAGCGCATCACACATCCTCCCGCTGGGCGCGATGGGCAGCGTAGAGCACGCGCTCGGCCTCGCGGATGCTGCCGGTTCGATGGGCCGCCTCGGCCCAGACTGAGATTGGAAACAGGCCTTCGAACAGGATGTCGCGCTCAATGCCGAGCCCGAGCGGCAGGCGGACAGCGGTCATCTCGGCGAGGCTGAACGAGCCCAGCTCGGGCTCGCCGAGATCGGCCAGGCCGAACAAGGTGTCGCCGTCCTCGTCGAGTTCCGTGGCGAGCCAGACGCCTGCGCCGAGGGGGTTGAAGAACTTGACCACGGGAACATGGTCGACATCGCATTCGCGGCCGTTGGCGAGCAGCCGCTCGCGCAACTCGGGCGTGAGAAGGATCATGCCGCCCTCCTGCCGATGGAGGGTTCGGCCTGCAGGCCCGCCTCGTCCGCCGGCAGGAAGCCGAGGAGCCAGTCAGCCGCCTTGCTCGCCTGCGATGCAGCGCGGACGATCGCGCGATTGTCCTCGCGCAGCACTTCCAGCCACGAGCCGATGTAGTCCGCATGCCGGACGGTCGGCACGATGCTGAGCGACGCGCAGCAGAAGGCGGCGCTCATCTCGGCGACGAGCTCCTCGAAGGCGTACTTCTTGGTGCCGAAACTGCCTGTTATGTCACGGCCGAGACGAGACGAATGACCGGTGGCGTGACCCATCTCGTGCAGCGCCGAGCGGTGCCAGTTGATCGGTTCGAAATAAGCCTGGGGCGGTGGGACCTGGACGTAGTCGAGCGCCGGAACATAGAAGGCCTGGTTGCCGCCGATGCGGAAGTCGATCCCCGTCGCACGGATCAGCGCCTCGACCTTAGGCTCGATCAGGCCCGGAGGCGGAGGCGGTGCGACGATCGTGATGTCCTCCGGCAGGTTTTCGCATTGTGCGGCGTTGAAGACGGTGAAGCGCTTCAGGAACGGGATCGCCTGGGCGTCTTCGCCGGTCTCGCGGGCGCGCCGCTTCTCGTCCTCGGGCACGAAGCGGTCGGCATAGACGACGGTCGTGCCGCGCTCGCCCTTGCGGACATTGCCGCCCAGCGCGAGTGCCTGGCGGAAGGTGAGCCAGCTCTGGCCGGGAAAACTGTGCTCGATCACGGCGCCCCAGAGGATCAGCACATTGATCCCGGAATAGGGGCGGCCCGTGGCGGCGTTTCTCGGCATGGCGAGCGGCGCCTTCGCGGCGGCTGTCCCCCACGGCTGGACCCAGGGCACGCGGCCGGCCTCCAGCTCGGCGATGGTCTTGCCGGTGATTTCGTCATAGAGGCTCGTCCGATCCTGGCCGGCGCGAGCGGGTGCGATCTTTCTGGACACCGTGGGTCTCCGCGACGGGCGCCGGGAGCCTCTCTCCCAGCCCTCAACCCGTCACGGCAAAGCCGGTCCGCACTCTCACTCTACGGGGGCGTTGCGGGGTCTCCCCGCAGAAGGGGTCGGCCGAGACGAGAAGGCTCGGCCGCAGGGGAAGGCTTTCCCCCTCAGAGACGTAAAGCCGATTTTCCGGAAATCAGTCTCGACGTATTTTTCGTCTTACCGGTCCCGTCAACCCGCTTGAGCCGTGCAGTCCATAGGCTGAACGAAGAAGGTCGATGGCTTCGTCGCGTGTGAGGGACACGTCGAACGCCTTGGGGTCGAGGGTCTCGTCAGCTTGAGCCAATTCGAGGAACTTTCGGAGATCCTCGCGGATCGGATCGGCGAGCTTAATTGAGATATCCGGTGCCAGCAGCTGCGCCAAGCGGAACACAACATTGCGATGTTTCCTGATGGTCTTGCTATTGATCGTTTCGCCTGCGTCCGAGCGGGCGGTCAAATCGAGGAGGGCTCGGGCCTCGAAGGGAATAAGCAGGGTTTCGTCTATGACCATGACGCCGTCCAGTTTACGTTTCGCTGCCTGCAGCGCGTCGTAGCAGCCCTCATCGAGGGATCGCCGAGAGGCTGATATCCTCTTCCACAGGGATGGGCGCCAGGCCCGCCTCTTCCGGGAGGTCGAGCGCCGCTGGTTTGTGCGAAAAGAGCTCGATCATGAAAGGGAAGCTTTTGTCGGATGGCCGATGGAAGCGATAGAACTCCTTTTTGCCATCGCTTCGCTCGCGGGCCTGATATCCGCCTGCATCGAGAAATGCTTTGAAAGCCATTCCAAATGCGGGATCGACCACTTCGACGCAAAGCACCATGTCGATATCCTTGGTCGCTCTGAATGGAAGACCGGCCGCATCGAACAGCAAGTCACAGGCGGCACCGCCGATGATCGCATAGTGATCCTCATGCCCTGCGAAATGCTCACGGAATTTGTCGATGCCGGCTACCATGGGATGTTCTCCAAGAGTTGTTCTGCCGCCATGGCAACACGCTCGTCACGATGATCCCGGAACTGCGCGTAAAGCGACAGAGGGTCCACGGTATTGGTGTCAGACAAGGCGGCAGGGTCGTAGGACCATGTCTCGATGATGAAATCGGCTTGATCCCGGCTGGTTTTGGCAAGGCCGGAGGTCTGTGCGATCGCCTTCCAACCGCTGGCGGCGATGGCGAATGTGCGTATCGACGGCCGGGCCAAATCCGTCAGCTCGGCAAGCGCTGATTCTCCCGCCTGCTTGAGCGGCACTCGGAAGTGATCGCCTCGGACGAACTTCACAGAGCGTACCGGGCTGCGGAGGAGATCGCGCGCCGCCTCGAATAGCTGGCGTCCTTCTGCCTTGAACTGGATATGTCTTTCCTTGCCGTGCTTTTCCGTGTGCGCGACGCCCGATGCAACAAGATCGTCGAAGGCGCGGCCGATCGACATCGCCGAGTAGCGGAGTCGCGCCGCGATGAGCGACGGGATCGTAGTATTCTCGTCGTGCCGCAAAAGGTGATTGAACAAAACGGCTTGAGCCGCCGGCGATAGGCCGCCCGCACGCCGTTGTTTGAGCGCGCGAAAATGCTCGCGCAGATCCATGGTGAGGTCGGGGATATAGAGCTGGTTGCCTGGGACGACGAACGGCACACCCTGACCGATCAGGCGTGACCGGTTGTGCGCGCTCAGCGACGGCGTTGCGAAGACGACGATTGCATCAACAGAGTTGCGGACCGGGCCGATGTGCTTGGCGATGTCGGAAGGTTGGCGGCGCTGTTTAAGGCCGCAAGAAAGACGCACTGTCCTCCGGCAATCCAGGCGTCATAGAGGGTGTAGGTTCGCCCGAGAAATGAAGGAAGGCCGCGTGCGCCTCAAATTTAATAACTCGAATGCGGTCATGAAGGGTGTCTCCGAGATAGCGTCCCAGCGCCTCGGCGAACGATCCCTCGGGGTGATATGCTGCTTCACTAACATTGCGGCGGACACTAACATCGTTAGTGTTATTATGTAATATCAATGTTAGTGACCTTTTCAGGGCCGGTGCCACATGAACAGGCGTGCCGGCTAGGAGTGCAAGGCGAGCTTGGGCATGCGCTTAACGATTGTGGCTACCTTGCCCGCTGGGATGAGAGTAATGGGCAGGCGATCGTAGGGACCGTCATTGTTCCGGTCCGTTTTGGTCACACTTAAACTGAACCGGAAGCCGGATTCTGTTCGTTATGCGGTCTCGGTTATGGCAAAGAAGGATACCACGGCGCCATAATGGAAACCTGTCTCCAACAGAACGAACGCATGCCAAATGGCGTTTTGGAAGCGCAGCCCCTCCCAAACGTGGAAGATGACACCAGTCGTGTAGAACAGCGCTCCAGCCGATCAGAAGGTACAACCCAATCGACAGCCTGTCGAAGCGTCCGGGTAGCGCGATCTTGAACATGACCCCGACTAAGGACGCTGCCCAGACGACAACCAGAAGAATTTGCGGCATGAGCGCGCTGCCCATACGCGTCAGGAACGGCGTATAGGTGCCCGCAATCAGGACATAAATTGCCGCATGATCGAAGCGGCGTAGCCACCACTTCACCGGTGAGATCGGCCACATGTTGTAGGCCGCAGAAATCATCAGCACCGCCATCATCGCGATACAATAGATCAGGGCCGGGATCAGCTCCGAAGGGGAGGGGTCCGGCATGATTGAGATCACGAGCACCGCAACGGCAATAAGCCCTAGAGCGATGCCAAGCCCATGGACAATACCATCGGCCCAGAGTTCAGCACGACCATACTCGAAGCGTCCGGCGGCCGGTCTATGCAAGCCCGTTCCCCTGCAGTTTCTTACCGGATCTACCAGTCGATTGAGGAAGCATATGGGCCGGACAGCGGTGCGGTGGCATCTGGCAGCCGACCCCACCCGCCCTCTGGTACACTCGGAACCGCAAACCCGGAGGCGCCGCCCGGTCGCTTAAAAATTTTCGCTCGCGCCGAACTTTTGCCGTGGCGCCTCACACGTCATTCGCTGCCTGAATGCCTCGATAGACCTTCACGTCCGGATCCGGCAGCCGATCGAGCCGCGCTGCATAGGCCTCATCGTCCTCACCGGCCTCCTGAGGGTACTTTCCGATTTTGAGTAGGAACTTCAGCGCGACCTCGTCGGGGCATCGGTACTGTTGAGCAAATTCCCGCACCAGGGACATCGTTTGCTCGTCGATACGCTGATAGCTCTCAATCATCGTCCTGACGCTCCTGAATAGGGGCCAGTACCGCAGGCGAGTATGCGGTCTCATGAAGTGATTGGAAAGCTTCCCCCTCCTATGAGATGTGCGAGTTGGAAGCTTCCCAGACCGTGTGGTTTCGCACGCTCGCATTCCCATACTGACCAGACAAAACAGGTCGTGGAGACAGGCTTGAGCGAAGTGGCGGAACCATTACTCCCAATTATCGACGGCGAAGTCTTTGAACCCGCTCCACCCACGCCCGAGGAGATCACCAGGCTGTTTGAGGACATGCTCCATCGAGGCTTCGGGCCCGAGGAAGCGACCTCATTCATGTTCGAGACCGCGGCAACTCTCTGTGGATCTGCGCGGCCGGCGACATAGCACTAAGATTGCCCCGTCGAAAACCGGCGGGCAATATCAGAGCGGAGCTGACCACAGATGTACTGGCAGCGCCGCCCTTCAAGTTTAAGACGTGCAGGCGAACCCTGGGTAAGGGTCCGAAAGTGCGAGGCAGCCCCACGTGAACTTCCACAGCTCCCGTCGCTGGTTTGTCACGAAGGCCGAGCAGGCACGGCAGCCAGTCCACTTCATTGAGGCTTTGGTTGGTCATAAGCGCACCGGGATGACCATTGGACGATATTCAGAGGGACCACTGCGTCAGCAGTTTAGGGATGCTATAGAAGCCTTCGCCCTCCCAGTAATTTTCCCGACTGAATTAGCTCTAGGTTGCCGGTAGTTGCTCAAGATACCACATCAGGACTCGGACATGAGGTGGCATGTCCAACTTCAGACTAGTCCACGCAACTGAACCGCCGGCCCATCGGCTATCCGTACACGCATGGCGGCAAACCGCGCTTGCAACGGCCCCTTGGTGCCACGCCGCCACGTGATCCGGCGCCATGACGCCTTGGCCAGCATGGCCTCGGCCGAAACCGCTTCCGCATCCGGAACCAGCGTCTTGCGGGGTCGTCCACGTGTGGTGGTGGAGGTGACCATCCGCACGTCGGCCGGATAGACTTTCTGAATGCGCACCGTGCCCACCGCCCAGAGCAACCCGAGAGCCGAGAGCGCCTGCCGGAAGGGTGCGCTGATGCCGTAGCCGGCATCGGCCAGCACCGCCCCGAAACTCACGCCAGCGCGCATCACCCGCTGGAGCTCGGTCAGTGCGATCTCCGGCTTTGAGCGGGCCACCCGAACCGCTTCAGGCACACCGGCGTGCTGCAGGCGGTCAGGATCGTTGATCCAGGTGTCCGGCAGGAACAGCCGCAAGACGATCGGGATCGGCACCTCGCCCTTGGCGAGCGTCAGCGAGACTAGGCTCTGGCAGTTCGCCTTTTTGCCCAGAGCCCCGGCATATTGCGGGCCGACACCCACCGAATGCGTGCCTTTCTTGGGCAGGGCCGTGTCGTCGATCACCAGAATGGCGTCAGGTCCGCCGACAAGCCGGTTGGCTTGGGCGAGGAGTTCAGCCGCGAGCGGTGCATCGTCCCAGGGGCTGACCGCCACAAAGTGATGCAGCTGGTCATAGTCGGCAGGTGCCACCCGAGCAGCGATGGGCTGCAGGCTCTTGCGCGCGCCCGGGCCGATCAGCCCAGCCACATAGAGCGGGCACATGCGCCGACGCGCCGGATGACGAAGGGGTTTGAGGAAGGGTTCGAGCCAGGACTGAAGTTCATGTTCCCACGCCACTGAGGTGCTCATGACGACCTCCCGCGGACAATCCTTCAGTGGAGACGTCGGCAGCGCTCGCTCTGTTCCCCAAACCTGCCAAAGTAGTGCTAGCCGGGTGGCGTCATCGATGGCCACATGAAAGCAGTCGTAGCCCACCCCTGTACTGGGGTTGCGCCGGTCACCCGTGATGCGATGGCCTATTCGCTCGAAGCGAGCCAGCTTCTTGATGTCCAGGTGGATTAGTTCGCCAGGATGCTGACGCTGATAACGCCGCGGCGGCTCTTTCGGCTCCAGGGCGGCCAAGCGACCCAAGCCACGCCGGGTGAGCCAAGCCGCCACCGTCGAGCGAGCCAGTTTCAGCTTGCCAGCGATCTCCTCGGCGGTGAGCCGGTACTCCCGCCGGAGCATTTCGATCACGCCAATCCAGTACTCCGCCGTGCGGTTTGCAACGGTCTTCGGGCAGGAGGAGCGGTTCTCCAATCCGCCAAGGCCTTGCGCCCTATAGCGGGCCAACCACTTGCGAGTGGTACGCTCGCTGATGCCGAAGCCTCTGGCCACCTCTCGAACAGGCTGGCCGTCCTCGAGGATGCGGCGGATCATTTCCGCTCGACCCAGACGGGTCGTGCGGGCATTCTGATGCGGGTTGTTCATTCCTCAGGTCCATCAGGGGTTCGTGTCGCAACGACCACCTTCAGGCCCTCAGACGGGATGAACAACCTCTTCAGATCTCACAGCTAGCCCGGCGCCAGGCGCAGTCCGGGTCCCCTGCGCCGGCTCGCCAGGGCCGGCCGCGAGGACAAGGCAAGCTCGCGCCCTACGAGAGCTTTCTGGTGCAGACGGTGGAGGCCGAGCCCGCCATCACTATGCCCGAACTCGCGGCTCGTCTCTTGGAGCAGCACGGGGTGGTGGCCGCCCCCGCGATGCTCTCGCGCCTGCTGTGCCGATCCGGGGTCACATCTAAAAAAATCGCAGATGGCCGCGGAATGCGCACGCGCCGCCATTCGTGAGGACCGCCGCGTCTGGACCGGCCAGCGTCAGCCGCGCATGCGCCAGCAACCGGATCGCTTGCTGTTCTTGGATGAAACGTACGTCAACACCAAGATGACCCGCCTGCGCGGGCGTAGCCGCAAGGGCCAGCGGTTACGCGCAAGCGCTCCGTTTGGCCCTTGGAAGACCCATACTTTCCTGGCCGCGCTCCGCTGTCATGAGCTGAGCGCCCCTTGGATCATCGACGGTCCCATCACCCGCTCGGCCTTTGATACCTACATCGCGACGCAGTTGGCTCCAACGCTGCGCAAAGGCGACGTGGTGATCCTCGACAACCTGGCGGTCCATAAAAGTGAAAGGGCGGCCGAATGCCTGAAGCAACGAGGGGCCTGGTTCCTGTTCCTGCCCGCTTATTCGCCCGATTCGAACCCGATCGAGCAGGCCTTCGCCAAGATCAAAGCGCATCTACGTAAAGCGGAAGCCCGAACCTTTGACGCGCTGTGGCGAGTCTTGGGTGACATCTGCAATCTCTTTGAGCCGAGCGAATGCTGGAACTATCTGAAGCACGCAGGATACGCGTCCGATTAAATATCCGAGGCTCTAAGAGGACCAGTGGCTTGACGTACCAAGCCCGTGCGCGATCCGCCGCTGCCCAGAAGCTCTCAATCTCCTCTGGAGCCAAACGGCGCTGACGAGATCTGCTCGGTTCAGGTAGGGTGATTTGACGGACAGGGTTGTGGCTGATCGGAAGATCCCATTCCCGGCGCGCTACTTCGAAGCAGTGCTGGAGAATTGCCAGCTCTCGCCGCACAGTTCCGCTGGTGACGATCTTGAGACGATCATCCCGATATCGAGCAACCATCGCTCCCGTTACTTCATCCACAGTTGCCTTGGCGATGCTGTGGGCGCTGATCACACGGAGCTTGAACTGCTCCCGGTCGGCTCCGCGCTTTCTGATCGTGACCTCCCGCTCATATCGGTTGAGGAGATCGCGAACAGTGACGCTCTTTAGTTCTCGGTGGTTGATGGGCAGTTCGCCCCGATCCACTGCACGCTCCTGCTCTCTTGCCCAGGCGGCTGCATCGGCCTTTGAGGAGAAGGTCTTTGTGAGGAGAGGGAAGCCCTGACGGCGCACTTGAGCCTGCCAGGAAGAACCGCGCTTGCGGATAGTCGCCATAGTCTTTTGTCCGTCGTTGTGACACCAGTGTGACGGACTGATCTGTTGGGCTGGTTCGGACGCTCTGGCGGTCCTCGGCCTGAACCTCAGAGATCCTTGTGGATCAAAGGGTTAAATGGCGGAGAGGGGGAGACTCTTCGCCAATTTCCGCCGTTTCTCAAGGAATCCAAGGCATTCGGGCCCGGCGCACAGGGCCAACGATACGTTTCCCTGTACTTCAGCCGATACGTGGATTCAAGCACGGAAGGCTTCGGTGCGAAACGGGACATGTTTGCAGCAATTGGTCATAAACTGATATGTCATTTCATATAGGCTTATTGAGTCTCAGGGCGACGACCCGAACATTCAAGAATGGAAACCCCGTAGAGGTTTTGTTAGCCAAGAAGTGTGAACATCTGTGTCGTAGGATGGCCCCAGGTACCTCGCGGTAGCTTTTGGGCTGTTCTTGACCGCTCTGAGGCCTTACGGGCGGGCACGCAATCCGCTACTCAACCCTCGCGGGGTGGTAAGCCCAATTTAATAACTATCGAGGCACGAATGGCACATTACAAGGACGAAACCCTCGACGCTTTGGCGGAGATCGGGAATGTCGCCCAGTTCGTGAGCTTCAGACCAATAGAGGGGCGACTTCAGCAAGGATTCTGCCGGATCTCTGGCTATCCTGCCAATATGAGGTTCGATGCCCCGGAAGGTGCCGTAGCGGCAGTCCTTGCTGCCGCAGCCGACCGTAAAGTAAACGTCCGCAGCTACGCCCCAGAAAGCCCGCGTAGCAGGGAGTTCGTTTATGGTATCGAAACAGTCGACGGGGTGATGGAGGTACTGGAAAGGTTAAGCAGCGAAGGCCTCCATCTGATTGTGAATGAGACGATTGATGTTGCCGACGGCGGCGTATCGGGTGTTGTCCAAGGAGAGACGGTTGAGTTCGCTCCAGATGACACCCCGCGGTGCGTCGAGAAGCCAGGCGTCGCGTCGCTGCCCCTTGAGATGGCACTTCGGATGTTCCAAATCGTCTATGGCTTTGAACCTCAAATCCGTGCGGGTGACGGCGCTCGACTGGAATTCAGTCTACACCCCCGGCCGAGGGGACACCGGGGCACACATACGCTGGTCTGGGAAAGAGAGCTGAACGTGCCCATCCCGCCTGCCGCGACGTTGGCATGGCCAAATAGATTCAGTCGCCATCTCGGTGATAAGGCCTATGGCCTTCTTATGGCACATCTGCTTGGTGCTCCAGTCCCGAAGACACTGGTTATAGGGCGTCGGGTGGCGCCATTTTCATTCGGGCAGGAAACAGGATCGCTCGAGGTGTGGACGCGGACGTGTCCCGCCGAGCCTCAGCCTGGACTTTTCACAACAGTAAAGGGCTGGGTCGATCCCTACCGCCTTCTTTCACGTGAAGATCCAGAGGGGAATGTACTTGCATCAGTTCTCTGCCAGGCGGCTGTTCGCGCACGCTATTCTGGAGCTGCTGTTGTAGGTGCAGAGGGGCGGTTGCTCGTCGAGGGGCGTCAGGGGGAGGGCGACCGATTCATGCTAGGGCTAGACGCACCAGAGAAGCTCCCCGCGGAAATCCTTGAGAGTGTTCGCACGCTACATAGCCAACTCTCTGATCGACTTGGTGCTATCCGTTTCGAGTGGGTGCATGATGGTGAGCAGGCATGGATAGTACAATTGCACCGGGGAGGTACGGGTACAAGTGAGCAAGTTATTGTGCCCGGGGATGCGGATAAGTGGGTTCGTTTTGAGGTTTCGGCCGGAATTGAAAGCCTCCGCAACTTACTTTCCCGCCTTGACAACGGTGTTGGTGTGACGGTCGTCGGAGAGGTAGGTCTTACCAGTCATGTGGCCGACCTGCTCCGAAAAGCACGTCGGCCTGCGCGGTTGGAACATAACTTGGCCGACTAGAAATAACCGGCTACGTATTCATCATGGACAGTCGTCATCAGTGGCCCTATCGCTGCGCCAGATGGTTTCGATGATGTCGCTGCCTCGAACGCGATGCACTGCAAGAACATGATCGGCAATATCTGGAACGGAATACTTAACCAGCAACTCTACTACCGTACCGGAGAGCGGGCGCGTCCGGCGCCTCTCCTTAAATGGGAAGTCTTCAATTCTCAGAAATGTGTTCTTACCACGAGGTGTGGGCGTATAGATGGTCGCTCCACTATTAATTGGGCTGAGCAGGATTCGATCTTTATGTGAGGCGACAAGACTTCCGGTATCGACTGTGAGTACCGTCTGTTCCAAATTTCTGTACGCTCGGGCTTTTAGGAGGCCCCGAACTCGATCTCGATGAAGCCAAAAGAATGAGTGCGCATTGAGGATCCGATACCAATCACTAGGCTGAAGGCCATCTTGTAGGCATCCCGCTAAAGCTGACTCTTTTATCGGCTTTTGGTCGCGAATTACCGCTCCGGGGAGCCCAGCTCTTTGGAGCGGGACGGATTCAGGCCTGCGCATTTCCTCAAGACGCTTTCTTGCTTCGCCTTCGACCCCATATTGGTCAAGGATTGCGGATGTGCTCTGAAGGCCATGCTCACGTATTGCCGCCCAACTATCCTGATGGGCCATGTGCCAGAGCCGCGGATAATGCTCAACAAGTTCATCTACTTGCAATTGGATCACCTTCTGTCGGTCATATGAGCTGGACCAAAGCCGGAAGACACGAGTGTCACCGAGATGCCGGTTGCCTGCTCAACCTCTTCTATGAATGACCTAGTTTTTGGATCAAGCTCATCATAGGCGCGGGCGCTCGCATTGGAGGCTGATAAATAATCCGCGAAGGTGAGCGCGATCTCTGTTGCGCCATTCAGCGCTGCGGATCGACGGACTTGCTCCAAATCAAATTCCGCTACCCTGCGCTTGCGACCGGACACTGTTCCCTTCTCTGTATCAAGCAGGGTCTCCAGCGAAATCCCTGAACGATCAGATACCGTCTCCCAATCAATCTCTACACCCATTGGACCGGAATCCCCGCCGACACGAATGGGATAGGTTCTCATCACCATGATGACTTTTCGAACCCGCGTTGGTGCGATCCCTGCATCGGCCAAACATCCTGCTGCCGATGTCTCACGGGACGTCACATGTGGATAAGTTCCATGATGGATGCTCAAGCCTGTGCCTTGGGTTCCTTCGACCAAAACTCGATGTCCGGCGGCGTACGCTTTGTCGAGTTCAGCCTTCGTATCGCCAACATATCGCTTGAGTTCCGGGACGTCCTTGGCGAGTCTCACGGGCGGGCCAAACCCTGGCTTATCACCGCGGTTCATGATTTTGCGTGCGCTGGCGGAGCCTACGCCTTGTTTTGTAGAGGAGATCGATTCAAGCGCGGCAGCCTCAATCCGGCGATCCTCATCATCAATGATCATGGCCTGCTTATCGATGATGAGGCGTCCGGGACCAAGATGCGGATGGTCCAGAATTTCAAGCATCATTTGTGGGAGCCAGATCGTTGATCCGGCTGCGATGAGAATCTGAGCCTCTTTGTTGGCCCCTGTGCCGGATGGGAGCTGGATAAACTTGTATGGCGGCTCTGCGACTTTGTGGCCTGCGTTCGGGCCACCAACCCGTACAAGAACGTCGTAATCGCGTGCAATGTACGCGCAGATATTGCCCTTTCCCTCGCTCCCGTACTGACCGCCAATTATCACGTCGACGAGGCGCTTCTGATCCGGAACAGTGGGAAACCGTCCCGTCAATGCGCGTGCGGCGAGATGAACTGGGCCCCCGCTGGTAGTATCCAACTGAACATCAGCGATAGCGGCCAGCCTTTCTATCTGAGACTCCGTCTTGCTGAGTTTGACCTCTGCATAGGTCTCAAATTCCTGCACCTCCTTATGACGGGCGAGATATCGCTGTTCAAGGACTTCATCCGGGGCTGTTAAATGGACGTGGAGGACGCGTACACGGCCAAAGCGATCACGAAGCCTTTCCACCTGTCCGGGAATCCTAGCGGAGTCAATCAAGAGAAACTCTGACCCAGGATTCGCCTCCATGGCTTCGGCGGCAGCATCCGCGACCCATGCCCCGCTAGTCTCACGATCCAAGGCGTCTCCAGCTTCTTGGAGCGCAGCGCGTTCCTCTGGAGCACCGGTTCTCGCTATTAGGAAGCGCCGCGTTGAAACACTATGAACTGAGCCGCGTTTCTTTAGGGCTTCCGCGAAGGCAGACTTTCCTGCGCCCACAGGGCCGGAAAGGACGACAATTGTCGGCATGATTAAACTCCTGGGGACAAGGCTCGGCAAAGATAATGTTCGGTTGGCGGAGGTTAAAGTCCCAGTTAGTCAATATGAACAGGGGAGGATTGTGCGATGCGAGAACGGACAGTCGCTGTCAGAATGGGGAAGGGACCTCAGATCATGCTCGCCAGCGGTCGCTGGTTTGACCTGCTGGATCCTCAGAACAGTGAGTTCACAATTGAGGACATCGCGCACGGCCTAGGCAACATATGTCGTTATGCCGGCCAATGCAGGCGGTTCTATTCGGTAGCAGAACACAGTCTCTACGTGAGTTGCACTGTCGAGTCTTATGAGCTTGAGGCGCTTCTTCACGACGCCGCTGAGGCTTTTCTTGGGGATATTACAAGGCCTCTTAAGCAGTTGCTCCCGGATTACAAACGGATCGAAAAGAACGTTGAAGCCGCTATTTATGAGCGGTTCGGCCTTGATCCTGAATCAAAAGAGATAGTTAAGGCTGCCGACCTCCGCGTGCTGGCCGCTGAACAGTCCCAAGTGATGCCTCCCGGGACAGATGACTGGGCTGTGCTGACGAGGGTTATACCAGCGCCGATAAAGATATCTTATTTGAGCCCAGACGAATCCCGACAGGCTTTCCTGAGGCGCTTTATGGATCTGCGAGCTCATGCGCCGACATCTACCGCGCAGTACGCGCCTGCGTTCGTCTGCCGACCGGGGCATCAGCATCGGTAGAGTTTCACCATCCGAAATTTGCTCAAACCAGAAATTATTTCCGGTTTGAGCTGTTTCGTTCCTGCACGGGGTCAGGCCTAGGGCGATATGCAGGCGCTGGCTCGGCCAAGTCACTCCCCATTACCTCCGACTCTGCTTCTTTGAGATATTCTCTACGATTGGTAAGAAGACGTCGGTACACATCCAAGCTTGATACTGGCGCTGGTGATGCACAGCCTCTATCCAGAGGCGTCCCTGTTGAGGATGCTGCCCGTTCCAACAGCAGCTTATCGGCCGAGCTTGGGCCTGTGGTGACAAGTGGTGGTTCGTCACCGTGATCCCGCGAAGCAGGCAGGCGATTGTCACCTCGTCCTTGTAGGCACGATCGCCCCAAACTTCGACCTCCCGCCAACCATGGCGTTCCGCGGCGGCGGCTGTCTCCATTGCGGCAGTTGCGGTAATCCGCCCTCGGAAATGAATGGCTTCGCCAGTGTCGATCAGCGAGCTGCCGTCCCGGAGGTTTAGCCAGAGACATTCACGGCCCTCATCGTAACGAGCCTTGGCGATCTCGGCGACCTCCGCAGCCTCAATCCAAGTCCCACCATACCAAGCTCGGAGCACCGCTGCGCGTCGGTCTCGGCGAGCCGCAGCCTTCTCTGCTGCCCGGGCCGGGTTCAAGCGCGGGGCCCGACGGCTCCGCTGGGCGCGCTCGATCACTGCGACCTCGATGTTGATGGCGTCCAGCTCCGCCTTGGCATCCTCCCACTCCTTACGGAGGCGGCGATGGTGATGGAGGGCAGTCAAGGCTTCAGTCGGAGCCCCGGTGCGCTTCGCAGCCTCCCAGTTCCACCGGGGCAACTCCGGTTCCGGGCCAGGCCAGTCTCGTTCGGCATTTGAGCGGGCGTCCGCAGCATAGTCGATGTTGTGATCTCGGCAGAAGGCCGTTAGGCGTTCAGCCACCATTTTCCGGATGGTGCGTCCATCCCGTTCGCGAAGCCAGTCATTCCATGAACGCTCCTTCCGTTTCGCGAAGTCGTCGCCCTCGATCCGGCGGAGTGTCGCAAGCCCATGGATGTTAACGTTGCGTCCACCGTCGCTGGCCGGGCTGTCGTGAACATCGATCTGGAGGACCATTCCTCGTTCACGGAAGGGCTCATAGACATACCGGATACAAGCCTCCCAGAGCGAATGGGGAACCTGTCGCGGCATCGACAGATCAATGATCCGCGCCTCTTGGGCGTCTACCCGCTTCTCCGTCGCGGCAGCCCGCCTCCAGAGTTCGCCAGGATCGCGCGTCCATTCCGGTGCCCCGTCGGGGCACAGCATGACAGTCAAGGCATGCTCCGCTCCCTTCCGAGAGTAATCGAACCGCCGGCCCTCATGGTCAACGAGGCGACCGCAGGATTGGTACGCGGACCGCTTCACGGCGGAGTGGCCTTCCGATCGGCTGACAACACCGAGCTGAACACGAAAGAACCCCGTCATGATCATCTCCGCCGGCGGAAACGGGGACCGCCGTAAAGATCTTTTCGAGCCACGTTGCGGCAGCAATGTATAGGCGAACCTGCCTGCTCGGTTTCCTCTCCCCGTGTTGGCCAGCTTGAACCCGCTCTCGTGCCAGGCAAAGCGCCGGTTACTCTTACTCCTGTTGCACACGGCGAAGGGGGACAGGATGATGGACTCGCTCGAACGAAGGCTGGAGCTGGCACGTGTGAGGGAAGGGAATGCCCGGGCGCGAGTTGCACGCCTACGTCGCTCTCTCGATCGCTCCAATCGCCGGACCGCGAATCAAGTGAAATTCACCCTCGGCGCCGCGATGCTCGCTCTTGCAGAATCCGGTCGCGGCGATGCGATGGTGGACGCCTTCCGGCGCTGGCTCGATGTGTACCTGTCCCGTGATCAAGATCGAGCGATCCTTGTCGGTACGATCTTTGATCCAAGCCATCGGAGGTCGGCCCATGACGCGGCATGACTCAAACCGCCAGAAGAACCGTCATGGATTGCGATCTTCTCGACGACAGATTGGTGCCTGTATTCCGGTAATCATGCGTCGCGCTAGTAGGGCGAAGGAGCGGGCACCACGGATTCCATGCTTGCCAGAGGTCGTCTTCCTAACTGTCCTTGCAGGCTTACTCGCCAAAGCGGTCTTTCTCACCATTCTTGACTTGAACATGCGGCCGTCGCCACCTCGAATTGGGTTCGAAGGCGGCGAGCAGTCACCCCGACCCGTAGGCTTCAATGGCTCTCCCGGAGTGGATGAGACGGCAGGAATTACTCGCGAGCAAACTCCGCGAGACCACCTGCCGCCGCTATCCACGGGTGACCTGGAGCTTGCCCGGGCACTCGACTTCCTGATCCGGAACAGAGGCAGCCAAGGGCCAGTGGCAGATCGACGATGGCAAGTCGTTGAACAGGTATCGTTGCCCCTAGCAGTCTACTTTCGGGAAGTTGATGATCGCTCCCGCTGGGGCGACCTTCGCAATGAGATCCGGCGCACACATGTGTCCTGCGTGCGTACCCCGGATCCATCCGAGAGAGACCTTAATCGGGAATATCTGGTAAAGGTGGCGACACTGGCTGATGCCTGGGCTGATCGAGGGCGGAGCCTACTTGCCGAGTTGGAGATGACCAAGACCGATTCAAGCTCGCCAAGCCCTGTACTGGATTTATCGGAGACGCAGGAACACCTCACAGCACCTAGCTTGGCTTTATCTGTGGATGGCACCCGCAGTTCTGTCGCGCTAGGGCATAATTCTGCTAAATCAAGCAACGGGCAAGGTATGGGGGCGCCTGTTGTACATTTCACGGGTCATCGTGAACAATTATCGCTGCCTGAAGACAGCCGACATAGAGCTAAACCCGGGGCTTAACATCGTTGTCGGAAACAACGAGTGCGGTAAGTCGACCCTACTGGAAGCGATTGATCTTGCATTAACCGGACAGTTGAATGGGCGCCCGATTCAAACCGAGCTACATCCCCACCTGTTCAACTCCGAGGCCGTGGCCACCTACATCAATGCGTTGATCGCAAAGACCCCTGTCGCACCGCCGGCAATTCTCATCGAGTTGTATTTTGAGGATAATTCGGCGCTGACGAAACTCAAAGGCATCAACAACACCGCGAAAGTGGATCTGCCAGGTGTGGCGCTCTCGATTGAGTTCAATCCGGAATTTGGCGATGAGCTCGCGAGCTATGTCGCGAACCCATCGCTCATCCGCACCCTGCCCATCGAATACTACAAAGTCTCGTGGAGGAGCTTTGCGGAAAACCCAATCACAAGCTCTCGAACCATCCCCATCAAGCCGAGCTTTATTGACGCGAGTACGATCCGCAATAACGCTGCTGCCAGCCGCTATGTCGTCGATCTCATGAAGGATAGCCTCAGCAAGGGGCAAAAGGTCGACCTGGCGTTGTCCTACCGCATGATGAAGGATGAGTTCCTTAATAACGAAAAAGTTAGAGCCGTGAACGAAGCCCTCGCCATGAAGAAGGGCGAGATCACCGAGAAGGCGCTATCGGTCTCTCTCGACACGACATCCCGCGCGAGCTGGGAAGTGGGTGTGATACCTCACTTGGATGACGTACCACTCATGCTCGTCGGCAAGGGCGAGCAGAACTCGATCAAGATCAAACTTGCATTGGAGTCCTCTGCGGATTCGCATCTTATCCTGATCGAGGAGGCTGAAAATCATCTCTCGTTTTCAAACCTTAACGCACTCATTAACCATATCGCGGAGCGGCGCGGGGAACGGCAACTTGTGATCACCACACACAGCAGCTTTGTGCTCAACAAGCTCGGAGTGGATTCGGTGATCCTGTTCCATCGGGGTTCGGCGATCACGCTCAAGGATTTGAAGAAAGATACCCAAGACTACTTCATGCGTCTCCCCGGGCACGATACTCTTAGGCTAATCCTGGCAAAGCGTGCCATTCTCGTTGAAGGTCCGTCCGACGAGCTGATTGTTCAGGCTGCCTATAGGAACCTGCACGGAAAGATGCCGCTTGAGGCCGGAGTCGACGTGATCTCGGTAAATTCGCTTGCATTCAAGCGTTTCCTTGAGATCGCCGTGCTCCTCGATCTCACCGTTGCCGTGGTAACGGACAACGATGGGGACGTCGCGGCCGTCGAACGCAAGTACCAGGACTATTTCGGTAATCCGAAAGTCGGCATTCATTACGATGCCGATGAAAACTATCGGACGCTCGAGCCTCAGTTACTGAAGGCAAACGGACGCCCTGCGATCGAGCGCATCTTGGGCAGGACGTTCGAAGGCGATGCCGAACTCTTGAGGCACATGCAGACCAACAAGGCGGACGCCGCGCTTAAGTTCTTCACGACACAGGAAGCCTGGACCGCTCCTGGCTATATCGTAGATGCCATCAGCTAGCCAAATCGTCCTATGCGCTGCGGGCGGCGGGAAGACCACCCGGATCGTCAGTCAGGCAATGTCTGAGACGACATCGCGAGCCGCCCTGGTGACCTATACTCAGAGCAACGCGAAGGAGATCGAGCGGAAGTTCTACGGGCATGCGGCGGCAATCCCATCGCGCATTGAGGTGATGACATGGTTCACTTTTCTTCTACGAGAGCTGGCTCGACCATATCGACGAGTGCTGCACAATGAGCGGATTGACGGCTTCCACTGGGCCGAAGGCCGATCAGTCCCATATGTCCCTGAATCCAACACGGCGGCGCATTACTTCGCTGGCAGTCAATTCATCTACTCTGATAAAATCTCGAAATTCATTTGCGAATGTGACCGGCTGACCGACGGGGCCGTAATGCGGCGGCTGGCTCGGCGTTTCGATCATATATTCGTGGATGAAGTTCAGGACATGGCGGGCTACGACCTGGACGTGCTGGAACTGATCCTAAAGGCCGGTATCAGGCTCAGGCTGGTTGGCGATCATCGTCAGGCGACGCTTCGCACCAACTTCGCGAAGAAGAATTCGGCATATTCCGGAATCAACATCATAAAAAAGTTCGACGAGTGGCACAGGGCAGGCCTTGCTGTGCTCTCCTATGAGCAACATACCCACCGCTGCCATCAAGACATTGCGGATCTTGGAGACAGCTTCTTTCCGAATGAGCCGCCCACCAAATCGTTAAACACCACCGTAACAGGCCACGACGGCGTGTTCATTGTGTCGTCCTCGCAGGTCACGGCATATGTGACTCGGTTCGCGCCGCAGGTTCTGCGGCTCGATAAGAGAACGATATGCGAAGATTTTCCCGCGATGAATTTCGGAGAGTCCAAAGGACTGACATTCGACCGTGTGCTGATCTTCCCGCACGGACTAGGGAAGAAATGGCTTGGCACGGGGGATCTGACCCACGTTGAGAAACTATTGGCCAAGATGTACGTCGGAGTGACCCGCGCCAAGTTCAGCCTCGCCTTCGTATTCGACGGTGCCGCGTCCATACCACGCGCACAGGCCTATTCTCAGTAGCAAGAGTTTGCCCTCACTCCTTCCCAGCAAAACTCTGACATCTCCGATCCTTTCGGGATTCTGGTTAGGTGAGGATTACTGCCCTAGTCTTAGGTCTAAGGCATGCCAAGAGTGGACTTCAGAGTTTATCCTGATCAAGCCCTTCTTGCGCCCAATCCAGTCCTGCACTCCGGAAAGCGCATTGGAGGCGAACATTGGGCGTACCGGCTTCATGGACCGCTTGCCAGTTTCGTTACGCTGACGGATCTGCTAACAAGATGGACATATGCTAGCCTGACAATACGCGGGTTACGACTTATTTTGCTCCCATGCAGACCTGGACCTTCGAGACGCTTCGCGCACTCGACATCAAATATGCCGAGGAAGGACTACACCTTCATCAGCGCCCTTTCCGTGCCGCCCTCGACATTCTGGGGATCAGCTTCTCCATTGGTGTTGGTGGTAATCCTGAGGCCCAGCGGATCATGGCTGCCTATGCTGAGATGATCCCCGAGGTGCGCAGCTCTTGGCCGGGCGTCGGGATCGGCTTAGCTGCGGTCGTCGACCAAGTTCGGCGCGTTATCGTGCCCATTGTTATGGGTGGGCCACAGAGGTTAGAGGTTTGGCGAGGCCTTGGCTTCCCAACGAAGGAAGCTTGGTGGAAGTGGTGCCGAGAGGACCATGATTTCGCGGCAAGGACCAGTTTTGCCTTTGCTGACCTGTACGATCTCACTTATGGCTTGGATGACCTTCGCGGGGCTGCTGGACCGGAGTTCACGCTGTGGAAGATGGCCGTATCCAATCTTGAGGATGTGGCGAACATCCTGCCAACGGGGTTCAGCGTGGATTCCGTTCTCCAACCTATCTGCATGACGGCGGAGTTGTCGTTGAAAGGTGCGCTGATCCACAATGGAGCCGATCCAAGCAGCTTCAAAGGCAAGGATGGCCACAATCTCCTTAAGCTGATGGATCGGCTTGCGTTGGAGATCCCGCACCGTGACGATGCCGCGGCGCGTGAAATCGTACTGCGGCTACCGCCGTACGTACAAAGTCGGTATTCCCCCATCGGTCTGAGGCGTCTTCAGGTGGTGCGGCTTGCGGTGGCCGTCCAGTTTCTCGCAGCATCCACTGTGCGTCGGTTCAGTCATCGCGATCTCGCTTCGCAAATGGAGACGGGTGGCTGGCCAGCACCTCGGCGCCCGTTCTTCCCAGATTGAGAGCCAATCCTAGCCGGCGATTTGGCGGTTCCGCCTACAGGCGACTGATCATCTCACGCACATACGACCATCGTTTCGCGCGGAAATAGCCTCCCGAGGCAAGATAGGAGGACTGAACGCCCACAACCCGGAGGCACTGCTCGGGATTCCAGAACAGCATGTCCGCTGGCTCTCGATACTCCCATATCGAAGCGCCGCTGCACCCAGGAGGTTCAGGCACCGCTCCCATAGAGCCATCAATCATCATGGCCTGGCGCTTGTACCGAAAGAAGAGGTCCAGATCAGACGCGATCGGCTCGGCGGCACTTTGGGCGTCGCAGGGATGCGTTCGGTGTGGAGCGTGAGCAGACTTCCTCCTAGGAGGCCGCCCGCACGAGCCGAACGTTTGCTCGGATAGCCCGTCAAAATGAAGTGCCCATCTTGCGATGGCTCGTCTGTGCTGGCGAGTGTTGACGTGAGCCCTGCGAACTCCTCCAGATGAGGTTAGAGTCCGTCCGACCTGGAGCCGGACGAATGAAGCGCTCACGGTTCACGGAAGAGCAGATCATCGGCATGCTCAAGGAGCATGAGGCCGGGACGAAGACAGCGGAGATCTGCCGCAAGCACGGGATTTCGGAGGCAACCTTCTACAACTATAAGGCCAAGTACAGCGGCCTGGAGGTCTCTGACGCCCGGCGGCTGAAGGCCCTGGAGGAAGAGAACGCCAAGCTCAAGAAGCTTCTGGCCGAGCAGATGCTGGACAATGCTGTCCTGAAGGATCTCGCGTCAAAAAATGGTAACGCCCGCTGCCAAGCGCCGGGCCGTGGCTCATGCCATGCAAGCCCATGGCGTGAGCGAGCGGCGGGCATGCTCCATTCTGACGATCGACCGCTCGTCGGTCCGGTATCGCTCCACCCGACCTGACGATGCTGTGGTGCGTGAACGCATGCGAGCTGTGGCGGCGGTGCGCCGGCGCTTCGGCTATCGGCGCCTGCAGATCATGCTGGCCCGGGAGGGGCTGGCCATGAACCACAAGAAGTTCCGGCGCCTCTATCGGGAGGAGCGACTGCAGGTGAGGCGCCGGGGTGGTCGCAAGCGGGCACTGGGTACGCGCTCTCCCATCCTGCTGCCCGGCGGGCCCAACCAGCGCTGGAGCCTGGATTTCCTCAGCGATGCCTTTGCCGACGGGCGCCGCTTTCGTGTTCTGGCGGTGGTTGATGACTTTACCCGGGAGTGCCTCGGGCTTGTGGCCGATACCTCGCTCTCAGGCCTGCGGGTCACGCGAGAGCTGGATGCCATCATGGCCTGCCGTGGCCGGCCAATGAGCTGTGTTTCGGACAACGGCACCGAACTGACCTCTTCGGCCGTGCTGCGGTGGTGTCAGGCCACGGGCGTGGAATGGCAGTATATCGCGCCGGGAAAGCCGCAGCAGAACGCCTTCATCGAGAGTTTCAATGGCCGCCTGCGTGATGAATGCCTCAACGAGACCCTGTTCACCTCGTTGAGGCACGCCCGGCAGGTTCTTGACGCGTGGCGAAGGGATTACAACACCATCCGACCGCACTCAGCCTTGAAAGGAATGACCCCGACCGACTTTGCTAAGCACACCACCAGAAGACTGCAATCGGAAGGAGCGACCCTTCCAGTTGCTTTGACCGCCAACAACGGGCATCAATCAACCAGCGGACTCCAGCTCTGAGCGGAGGAAACTCAGGGCTCACGTCAGTGTCAGCACACGCCAGCCTGCGCGGGCCCTTTCAATGGTGGGGGGATGCCGCAGTTCGACAATAGCGATGTCTATATCTTTGTTATCGGCGCGATGGAGTTCATAGGGTCCAATCCCATGAAGCTCCCTAGATTGTGTACTTGGAATGACCAAATCCTCAGGGTTGATCTCGTCGAAAATGTGCCGTGCAGTGATCAGAAGCAGGCGGCCACCATGATCGAAAAGTGTCCCCGTCCCAACTTGGTCCACCAAGTCCCGTTTTGGCTCGTGCAAGACTGGAATTGTCACGGTTGCCGCGAAACGTTCCACCGCCCTCATGATCGCAAGATCTTCTTCTGTCACATCAACATCTCGGACAAAGCCTTTGCATTTCGGTTACCTGTCAGCGACCTTTCTGTAAATCGTCGCTGGCGCTGTGTCCTGGAGATAGAGCAGACGAGGGACTTGGCGCGACATCAGAGATTATTAAATGACGGATCGCATCCTCAAGGGGCAGCGGCTCCGGATAGAGCTGCGAATAGGTTGGTTGCCATTCCTCTGGCGACATGAGGCGGAGCCGTTCCTTTGGAATGGGCATTTCTGTCCAAATGCCACCGTCCGCGAAATGGCTGTCTTGGTAGAATTCGCCACTGGGCGGATCGGCGATAGCATAGACGTCGATGTCATCCAGCGTCCGCGGCCCTTCCACCTTCCCTGCCGCTGCTGTGGTTCCTGAAGTAGAATCGAAAGTTCGTGACGCTTGAGCGGTAGTCTGGTGATGTATGAAAGCCAGCGCGCCACCAAGCCTGTAGCAGAGATGTACGCGCGGGGGTATTCTCGGTTGAATGTCGTGTTCCCGCCGTCAAGAGGCCTTAGGCCATTCGCGCAAATGCTGTCGCGATTTCGTTTGTCGCTCACATGGTAGAGTTTCGTTCCCGCTCCGATTAGAACGCTAGGTGTGTACCGCGGCTCAATCGCGAGTTCCTGATCCGTCCGCCGCGTTACGATCCAAGATCTGCTATTAGCTATCTCCGCGACTTGGGCAACTTGTCTTGAATCTTTGAGCTTGAGGTGGATGCCTGTCGGACTTGCCCGGATCTCGCGGATATCGAGATCTGCTTTTCGGACCAGAAGCCGGAGCATCGATATATAGTCGCAGGTAGTGTGCTTGCCTCCACCTGGCATGAGCGAAACGAAGAGGGTGCGGAGGGTAAGCCACATCACCGAAAGGCTTCGTAAAATTTTCTTCATCCGCAGGGAACTTTCCTGAAAATCTCGACCTCATGTGGGGGTCAAGACCACAGGAGTCCTCTTTGACCTCACGACGTCACCATCCCAAGTCCTTCGACTACGGGCAAGTTTCCATTTCAGAGAAGGAGGCTTTGCGCGACTGCGCCTCAGCTATCGCTGTCATCGCCCGGAAGACCAATCTTCAGATTCTGGAGCTTGGCGCAGTCCTCAATCGGGCCAAGGGCCTGGTACCCCGTGCCTTCGAGAAGTGGGTATCCCGGGAGTGTCAAATGACACCCAAGACGGCCGGGAATTACACCGGGTTTTCCAGCGGTTCGGTTCCCGGCGCGACACCATCGCCGACCTCGGGGTGAAACCAACGACCCTGATCAGGCTTGCGACCGCGCTGGATGAGGTGGTCGACGAAGTTTTCGCTCGACTGGAAGCCGGAGAGGCTCTCATTGGTCGTGACGTCGAGCAGATCATCCGTGAGGGCCGCCCTTCTAAGGAAGAGCGCAGTCAACAGGCTGGGTCCGATCAGGCGCCAGGGCGAAAGGGACTGGTTACCGTGCTTTCTAGTCGCCTGCGAGCGAGCGTTGATGAATGGGTGGAGCGCCTGACTGCGCTCCACTCAACTGTCGTGGCTGCGATGCCAGACGAGAAGGCGGGCAAGCGATTCAGGAAGGGAGACTTCGTGACTGCGGTCACTTGGGAAGCGCGCTGGCTTCAGAGCGAGCTGGAACGCATGTCCGGCTACGGCTACTGGAACAAAGCGGGCGAGTACATCGGCAAGCCGTGGACGGAGCGGCCGCAATGGCCGGAAGGCCCTTGTAAGGACGTCGACGATGCCCTGAACACACTCAGCTACTGCGAGTCCCGCAAAGTTGAGGAGCTGGTGAAGGAGTTGCGCGGGGAGGTCCTTCCGGCAATGGAATGGGCGCTGGGACGCACCTCGGCCATGGACGGGGAGGACCAAGATCTCCCGCCTGCGTTCGTCCGTGAGATGGATCGTCTGGGGATCGGAGCCACCGGGATCGAGACCGGAGATTCCGCTGAAGAAGCTGACGATCACCACAACGATCGGGAGGGTGGGGTTGCCGTGTCCGCCACGAGCACCGAATCCATTGCGCTCACGGCGGCCCTGGATGCATCGGTCAATCCGACTCCCGGTGTTCTGCATGAAGAGGTGGCGGAGACGTGATGGCCAAGGGCTACAAGCATCCACCACTCCAGCCTCTTTCGTCAGTGACTGGTCCTCTTTCCTAACGGGACTATCCGATAATCCAATGCGGTTCTCCGGTACGGTGCAGGAATTATCTTGCCCGGGCCGGGGGCCGGGTTGCTTTTTATCTATACACTGAATGACACACCGGAGTGCGGGACCGATCCAGTGACATAAGAGCTGTTCCCGGGATTTGGGTATCAGGTCGAGGAGGCTGTTGCCGCAGTCCAGTTCCGAATAACGGTCTTGCGCTCGAGCCCGGTTCTCCGGGCGATGGCTGCCTTGGTGATCGGTTCCCCTTCTGCCTCGGCAGCGGCAATGGCCTGTCGAATCCTCTCTACCGTGCGCGACGCTCGAAGAGACGCCGAGTAGCTGTGCGATCTGAGGAGGTTGTTCATCCCGTCTGAGGGCCTGAAGGTGGTCGTTGCGACACGAACCCCTGATGGACCTGAGGAATGAACAACCCGCATCAGAATGCCCGCACGACCCGTCTGGGTCGAGCGGAAATGATCCGCCGCATCCTCGAAGACGACCAGCCTGTTCGCGAGGTGGCCAGAGGCTTTGGCATCAGCGAGCGCACCGCCCGCAAGTGGCTGGCCCGCTACAGGGCGGAAGGTGCAAGCGGATTGGACAACCGCTCGTCGTGCCCGAAAGCCATTGCAAATCGCACGGCCGAGTACTGGATTGGCGTGATTGAGATGCTCCGGCGGGAGTACCGGCTCACGGCTAAGGAGGTTGCACCACGTCCCGTCGTTGGCGGCGTCGACACGCATAAAGATCTTCATGTCGCCGCCGTTGTCGATGAA
>NZ_QDAH01000034.1 GCF_003075415.1 Microvirga sp. KLBC 81 | reverse complement strand
TCTCGTTGAGCCTGAGGCGTGCCGCAACTATTTCACCGCCGCCGGATACGGATTCGTCTGAATGCCCGATGCTCTAGCATGGAGGCCTTTAACGGCACTGGATTTGATCAACTTAGTTTGCAACAGGTCGCAAAATGTCCGCCTTGCCGATGTCGAAAAAGCATAGCAGAGACTGATAATGAGTAGAATAGGCTAAAAAGATCTCGGAGTCTGTACCTCCGAGTAGTTACTGGGTAGTTATTAGCTGCAATGCTCGGGTGCCATCCGGGCAGGCTATAGCGGCAGGCAAGAGTTTGCTCAACGAATTTGCTGCTGGCTTAAAGTACTCATCTTGATTCTCGATTCCAAAAGGCGCACTGTGGTCGTGCGCTGTCCCAGAAAGGAATATGGCACTGAGTACACCTTTCGGGCGGTATTTGTTAGCGTTCGGTTGGGGAGCTTACAGGACGAAACGCAAGCTCATTGCAGCATTAGTCCCAGGATTGCTAGCTGAAATTGCTCACCAGCCTCTTTTGATGTTGCAGCGCTTTACCCCTTCTTAGCGCCTGTCTCGGTTCAACGCGGTCGAGTAGAATCCTGATTTGTTGTTAATATCCCTGAAGAAATCGGGTGGATGCCGGCTCAAATGGATTCTACGCCACGGCCAAACGCAAGACGGAAGCCGGCGATGGCTACGAGCCGACTGTGATCGCCACGACAAAGGATCTTGGTGATAAAATCGAGATCCGCATCCGCGACCACGGCGCCGGAATACCGGACAGAGTAAAAGTGAAGATATCCAATCCCTTCTTCACAACCAAGCCTACGGGTGAAGGCACCGGACTTGGTCTGTCAATGAGCCATGACATCATCGTGAAACAACACGGTGGCAAGATCGAGGAAACGAAGCCCGGGCAATTTACCGAATTCAAGATCGCACTGCCGCGGACAAATAATTTTACAAACAAGTATTGATGCTAGAAGTCCGCCGTGAGGCCCCGCGGCTCCCGCCAGAAGGAATGAGACCGTGCCAGACCGCGACACGCTCGCCCGCATCCTGATCGACCGCAGCGCCAGGTTGACTCCCGGACCCGGCTCGACTCGCCAGACTCTCGAAGCGCTGCGGTTTGCCATCGCGCAGAGCCTGTCGCGCGAAACGAGGCTGGAAGATGTACCAAACGTGAGCGAGGAGCAGCTTGCCGCCGCCCGCGCCTATTTCGAAGCGGACGAAGCGAAGCGCTCGCTGAGCGCGCTCGGCATCGAAGAAGGCGCCTTCACCCTTGAGCGCACGGGCCCACTGCATTTCCTCACGGGCGGCCAACAACAATCCGCGTTCGCGGGCCTGAAGAAGGCCAGCAGCGTCGGCCCCTTCCTGGAAGCAGACGGACGCGAGATCTGGTTCAACATCTACGGCTCGGCGCGGGGACGAGCGGTATACGTTCCGGGCCTTACGCGGCCTGTACTTGTCATGACTTCCGGACGTCTCCCGGATGTAGCACTCGTCCGGTTTCGTCTCACACTTGATCCCGGAACGGTCTGGATCCTCGCGAGGCTGCTCGACCCCGCCGCGCCCGAGGGTGGCTACATCGGTTTCGCGGTGACGAGCGGCTCCGTGGGACTCCCTGCCGCGCCAACCGTTGCTGGCGACCGTCTCACGCTCGCAGCGCCGGGCGTCATCGACCTGTCACTCACGCTCGCTGCCGCTCCGCCAGTCCCGGCGAATGCCGCATGCGCATTCGGCTCGCTCACCGCGCCCGCGCAGATCACGGTCCGCCTCTCCACCCCGCCAACTGTCACCGGCATCGCAGGCAAGCTCGCGCTCGGCGAGTTCACGATCGACATCGGCGCAGGCGAAGGCGTCTCGTTTGACAAGACATGGAACATAATCGCCTTTCGCGGCCGGCCGCAGCCCGAGTGGCTCGATCTCGCCGACATCGCTCACTCGATCGCGCAGTTCAGTGGAGAGGTGGAGATCGAGCGGGCCGCGTGGGCCGTACCCGTTACTCGCCCGGCGGATCCGAACACTTTGGGTGAAGCAGACCCAACCGCGTCAGGGTGGCTCTTGCACCTCGGCGCGGGAGGCTTCGTCAGTTGGCCGGAGAGCAATGTCGGACCCGTTCGGCTCGACGATCTCTCGATGCTTGCGAGCCCCGCACGCCTGCTCGTACGCGCGACGAGTAACGATCCTCTGGCGTCTCAGGGGAAGCACGAGTTTGGATTGTGGCGCCTGAAACAGAGCGGGCTCCCCCTCCCGGTCACAGTGCACACGGTCGCACCACTCGAACTCGTCTTCCTCTGCGACGCGCAGATGGGAGAAGCGCTCTCACTCACTGCGCAGGCTTCGGTTGCACTCGATCGGCCGATCTCGGCAGTCGGCAATCCGCTTCCCGCGCTGGATGCGCCAGTTCACCTGATCTTCACCGAGAAAGGCGCAATCCGGATGGTTTCGCTTCTGGCGCGGGGGCTCCCTGCAGGAACGGCCGCCGCACCCTGGCCACTCGTGCTTGAGAACGGCTTCTTCCACGTGCGCTCGCCGAAGCTCGTTCTCCTGAGCGGAGAGTTGCACGGTGGTGGCGCGCTCCAGAATGGCCGGGTCTCGGTCCACCTCGACGTGCATGGTTTCCTTCCCACACTCCCCGATCCCTATGTCGCGAATGTGCAGCCGCACGGCGAGTTCGGGCGTGGTGGAGCGAGCGGTGCGCTGATCGCGACAATCGATTGGTCCGCGAACGAAGCGCCGCGCCTCACTTTCCGCGGCTCCACTGGGTCGGGCGGCATCGCGCTGATGAGCGGCTCACAGGGAGGATCGCGCCCCCCGCGGGATGCAACACCACACGATCTCTGGTCGGCCACCGAGCGCAGCAAGGTTTTGGTCACTGCGCGGCGCGAGCGAGAAGCGAATCACCCACAGATCCTCGAAGAAGCTCGCGCGAAGGACGCGCGCGTCCTGGAGCGACTGGGCCGGCACGCGACGGAAGCCGGCATCACCTTCGGCAGTGGAATCCGCCTGCTCGACGTCTCGACGAAACGCCATCAGGTCGGAGTGCAGGTTCGCGGTTACGAGCGCGCCGTTTCCGCGAACACGTCCGCACTCACCGTCGATGGCCTGCACGTCACCACCTCGCTCGCGGGCGTGCAGGTATTCATGCTGCCGCAGGTGCAGTGGGAACCGGTCATAACGCTCGATTGCGACCAGGACCTCACTAAGTTTGGTTACTTCCCCACACCACTGGCATCCGCGAACGACGGCGGCGCGACGCTCATCGGCTCCCGCTCGATGAAGCTCGCGCCAGTGATTCCGGATCTCGCGCTTGATCGGTTCATCGAAACGTTCTCCGCAGGCGAACGCGTCGGGATCGTGACCACGCTGCCTTTCGGCATCCGCGCCGTGATGTCCTTGCGGCCCGGTCCAAACGGTGATGCCCTTGCTCTGAACGACGCGAGCTACATCGGCCCGCTACCGCTTCAGAACGCGCTCCAGCTCACCGTGCGCGCCCTCGGTGATGTGAGCATCCCGGGCAACGAGAGCCCGAGCTTCCAAGGGGCGGCGGCTCAGCTTCTTAACGGCGTGAATCTCGTCTCGGGCACACCCGAAGGCATCAGCGTGCTCGGCTCTCCAATGGATCCCACCGGGTCCGTGGAGGGTATGTTCAACAACGAATTCGCGGTCGAACGGCCGCGCGTCCCACTAACGCGACTCGATCTCTCCGGCTACGGCGCCTCTACGTTCAGCGACTGGGCCAATCCTTTCGCAGCGTTTGCCGAAGCCAGCAAAGTGCAGTTCAACGTGCTCGTAGGACGCACGGCACTGGAGATCGTGAAGTTCAACAGCATCCTGTATCCATGGGGCATCCGCGTCACGCGCATGGTGACCGTCGAGCGCGGTCGGAACGCGGGCATCATCCGTCGCGATACCGGCTGGCAGCCGGAGTCCAATGGCCTCTTCGATTTCCGATACAAGGACGAGACGAAGACCCCGCGGAATTCGCCCTACGTAGTGCATCCCGGAGTCTTCCGCGGGTTGTTTGCCATCCGGAACATCCGGCCGGCGCCGGGCGCGACGCCAATTGTGTTCACCTCGACGATGGGCAAGCCCGCCGAGGTGCTAGCCTATCACTTCGATTGCGAGGCCGTCATCGAGAGTGCCGGAGGCGAAGTTCGTGTGCCCGCCAATGGGGTCACTGGCTTCCTCCACGTGCGACCTGTGGGCTTTCCGCTGACGCCGCAGGATCTCGCGGGCCTTCTGATCCAGCAATCCGCAGCGGGCGGCCCGGTGGACACGGAGATTGCCATCGGCGCTTCTGGACTCCGCACCCGCGCACTCCGCGTGGAAGTGGATTCAGCAGGAACCGGAGTGCCCGATCTCGTCGCCGCAGTTCGCTGCTCGCCGCTTTTCGGGCCGAACGGCGCATGGTCTGTCGTCAGGCAGGCTGGGCCCGCTGCAGGCGCCACCAAAGATGCGGAGGCAGTTCCGGACGGTGTGCCGCTGATCCGCGAGGGCGGCATTCAATATCTGGTTGGAGCTTCCGTTCCGGGCGGGGGCATGCTCCGGCCGGCGGCGCCCGGGCCGTACCGTTTCGCGGATGCGCAGGATCTTCTAACCGCATCTTCTCCAAAGCGCGATTACGGCTTCCTGCAGACCGTTCCCACGCACGCGTTCCTCTTCAGGCGCCCGCAGATCGCGGCAGGCGACACGCGCATCTCGTCGAGCCTCGCTCCGCTCTTCGCGGACATCTATGCGCGAGGCACGACCGAAAGCCTATTCCCGCCGATCGAGAACTCGATCGAGCTGCGCGATCGTCCTTACGTCCTCGCGATGAACCCCGCGGCCGGGCGCTTTCGCCTCGATCCGCCAGTGTCCCTCCCCGCTCCGCGCGGTGATCTTACGCTGGGCGACGGCGTCGAGAGGACGACGAAGCTCGTCTACGCGCACACGCGTCTCTCGCTCACCATCGACGAAGACGCGTGGTCGATGGACATGCCGGCGCTGCTTTCGTGGAACGGCTTCCCGGACCTGCCGGAGCTGATCGGCACGCGCTCGCGGCTTTCCGGCTCCTCGTCGGGACGCTCGATGATCAGCGAAGTCGATACGCTGATGACAGGGTGGGTCGAGACCATCCTCAGCTTCATCCCGGGCATGAACCCCCGCGAGCGCCCGCCGGACATCGAGCTCCGCGCTACCAATCTCGCCGGCGCGGACAAATTCGAGGCGCAGTTCTTCCACGAGGTGAAGCACCTCGGGCCGTTCGACTTCAAGTGCTACGGCTCGTTCTTCTCGGGCCGCGAAGACCCGGCGAACGGAGGGCTCGGGCCACCGGTGAGCTACTACGGCGTGCTCATCGGGTTCGAGTTCGAAGGCCAGATTCCGATCCCGCCTTTCTTCTATCTCATCCTCGGGCTCGAATTCGAGGTCGGCACGAAGCGCATCAAGACCGGATTCCAGCAGAAGGGCAAGGTCTTCATCGAGATCAAGGCCTACGTGGGCTTCGGCGTCGGCACGGAGGTGCCAGGCGTCTACAAGCTGCTGGGCTACATCGGCGGCGGGCTCATCATCGAGCGGGACAAGTCCGGCTGGCACTTCGGTGGGCTCGGACTCATCAAGGCGGAGATGGAGATCATCGATTACGTCGAGATCTCGATCGGTGGTGAGTTCACCGGCATCGGCCACCGCGAAGGCGATCACACGGTGACGGAGTACGAAGGCGTGGTGGAGGTGAATATCACCTTCCTGTTCCTCAGCCTGGAAGCAAGCTGGGACCTCGAGTTCGATAAATCTGTTTAAGAAGAAACGGGTTTAAGAAGGCGCACGACACATGGCAAGACCGAGACTGCTGATCCTACCGCTGCTGCAGGCCTGGGAGCCTGCGACAGCTTCGCTACGCGTGAACGTGCTCCTGCTGCCGGATACGCATCCGCGCAAACCGCTGAGCGATGGATGGGGCACGCCCATTCCGCCGGCGCCGTCGTTCGAAGGTGCGACGCTGTCGCTGCAGGCCGGCTTCTCCTCGGACCTGGACACATTGCCAACACTCATTGCCATCGACCTTACCGCGCACAGGTTCTCGTTGCAGCCGCCCGCGGAGCAGGAAGCGATCCTCGACGAACTGGAGACGCGCTTCCCGATCACGTTGCCGCCGAAGGCGCATGTTCCTAGCGCGGCGACCCGTCTCGGAAAATATCTCCCGGAAAGTTATCGCGGGGCGTTCGCGTTCGTTTCTCCGAGGACATCGCTCGCGTTCGTGGACGACCGTTATCACTGCGCCCTGCGCTGCCGGCCGAAAGGGCCGCCGCCGGTGCCAAGAACTCCGGCACTGAGCTGGCCGGAAGCGATCGCCTTCGCGCTCCGCCACCCGAAGCTCGCGCGATCGCTGGGCCTCATTCACAGCGTTACGGTGCCCGTCGGCACGACCTTCGAGAACGGCGGCTGGCTGTGCCTTCCGCTTGGGGCGGGAAGCACGTTTACCGATCAGCTGGCCGCGGATGGGGAATTCGTGCGCACATATGCCACGCGTGTGCCGAAGCTCGTGCCAGGCGAGGCCCGCGCGGTCTTCACGCCGACGCTCTTTCCGGTGATGCCAAACGCGGCTGCGATCGCCGGGCTCGGCAACTTCGATCAAGCGCTACGCGAGGCAGCTGTTTACGACGATGGCTTCACGCGCATCGTGCACGCGAGCCAGCCGCGAACGCGGGATCCCATCGAGGAAAGCGAGGACGGAACGCCGCCCGTCGAAGATCTCGGCCTCGCGGTGGGCTGGGACGATGAGGACATCCTTCTCGCGCAGAACCGGGCGATCGGCCTGGAGCCGGATGGATCGACGCCCGCACCTGCTCCGCATGCGGTCGTCGGCTATCGTGTCGACGTCTCGCGCGATGATGATCCGACGTGGCGCTCACTGTGCCGCGTTCATGCGCCGACACAAACATTCGGGCCTGTGACGCTCGGAGATCTGGATTGGGAGCTGCCGTTCGAGGTCCACCCGCGCAAGGTGAACGAGCAGCTGTATCTGCCAATCATGTTTGCGCAGTGGCGCGGCCGCTCGCTCGTGGCCTCGTCGCAGGAAGAGCGGCGTTTGCAGGGCATCGACAAGGACCCTACCTCGGGCAATCATCCCGCGGGGTTGGAGAACGTGCGGCTGCGTTGGGGTGAGCACTACCGCCTCCGCGTCCGGCTCGCCGACCTGAGCGGCGGCGGGCCCGGTGAAAACGACGAACCGGACAGTCCCGTGCAGACCCAGGTTGCGCGCTGGCATTTCCGCCGATTCGTTCCGCCCGGAGCGCCTCGCATCGTTGCATCGGGTAACGTCGTGCCGCTCACGCAGTTCTCCATCAGCCGCCCGACGCTCGGCTTCCCGGAGGCGACGTTCACCGCCATCCCGAATGCATTCGATACGTTGGTCGCGCAGATGCAGGCTGCCATTGCCGCAGGCGAGGCCGTGCGGCCCAGGCTTCCCGATTCGGACGCGGAAGCGCTGGAGATCGCGGTATTCGTTCGCGCACCCGGCTTCGATCCATCGGGTGATCGCGATGGATTCAGATTGCTGTACTCCACATATCGCGCATTCCCGTCCAGCGCATCCGCGCCGTTGTCGCTGGGACTTTCCTTCGTGGATTGCGCCCGCCTGAGCGGCAGATCATGGGAAGCGATGCCAGCGTTTCCGGGACCCGCAGCGGGAGCGATCGAGATACCGACTGCGCGCGACGTACGCATTCGCGTTCGGTGCGTCGCTCGGAACGATCCCGAGTACTTCGGCAACGATGCGGCACGCACCGGTGCGTGGAGCGATCTGAGCCCACCCGTGCGCGCGCAGGCAACCGCCGAACCGCCGCTCTTCGCGCCGGTGATTCAGGAGGACGCTCTCGCGAGCATCTTCCTGCAGCCCGACTCGTCGCTGCTCGCACCGAATGCGGATGCAGCTCCGCAGGCAGTGCCCTGGGCACAACTCGCGTCACGCTTCGCGGCCGCGGCGTCGGTGGTGGAAGATCGCGGCACGCTGCTTTCGAATTCCGGTCGGCGCGCGGTGTTCGGCTGCTCGGGGCTCAAGCATCACCTGCCGCCGGATCGATCCAGCCTCACAATTACGACACCCGCCGAGCTGCCGGGACGCTGGCTGAATGTGATACGGCTGTCGATCGATCGGGACTGGACCTGGCAGGGGCTGGATGCGCCGGCGCTCGTGGTCCGCAGAACCTTGCGCGCGGTCGGCGCGGCCGGCACGCCTCCTCTCTCAGAACAGCTCATGACAGTAGTCATGCAGCACGCGGTGAACGGACAAGCCACGCGTGGCGAGGTGGACCGCGAGTCGACGGACGTGATCGTCGTCGATGCATTCGAGCCTTTGCTGGTAGCAGGCCTACCGTACGAGATCGAGGTCACCTACGAAGTGGAGGCCCGACTCGCAGACGGCCGCACGGAGAACGCGATGCTTGCCAACCGCTTGCCCGTCGCTACGCCGCCCGCGCAAACGCCGAAGGTCGTCTCAGTGGGGCACGCGTTCAGCGACTACCAGATCGGCGAGAACTACTCGCACACCGGCCACCGCTTGAGACGTCTCTGGATCGAGTTCGCCGAGCCACCGATCGACCCGCGCGATGGGTATTTTGTTCGAGTCGTGTCGCACGCGCCCGATCCGATGCTCTTGCGGAGCTCGCAGCCAGCGGACCAGGCCATCGCGTTCAATTCGCCTGCACTCGATCCGGAGCTGGTGCGCGTGATCCGGCCGGGCCAGTCCGATGACTTTGCCGGCCTGCATGCGATGCAGCCACTCGAAAGCTCAGGCACGTGCCGCCACTTCCTCGTGCCGCTGCCGCCCAACCTGCCGCCCGACGCTGGCGAGCTGTTTGGTTTCTTCACATACGAGATCTGTGTCGGGCATCGCGCGCGCACGCCCGGCTCGCCGTTCTGGTCTACGGCTCGCGGGCGATTCGGTGCGTCCCTGATGCTGGAAGGCGTGCAGCATCCCCCGCCGCACAGTGATTGCGAGGCTCGCTGGATCGGCGACGACCTCGTCGGCTCGTCGACGTTCGCGGAAGCCGTCATCGGTAGCGGGCGTGTCACAGCCGATCCTCCGAACACTGAGGTCTGGATGATGCTCTACTGCCAGGTGCTGCAAGCCGATGGAGCCGCGCATCGGAACATTCTGCTCGGCAGGAAGCGGGTTCAGCTCCGGCGCCGCGAGCGTGCGCTTCGTGTCGAAGGCACTCCGCGTTGGCCCGCTGGGTACACGAGCTGGTCTGAGAATGAGATCAGGCACCAGCTCACAACGCTCGGGCTGCCCGAGGACATGCCGTTGAGCGTGCTCGCGGTGGAGATGCTTCCCGAGCCCAACGCCGCGTTCGATGACCCGCTCGGTGGAGATCTCGGCGAGGTCAGAATCCTGCGCTCGTCGCCGCTGGTGGCAGTCGAGGCGCGGTGCTGAAGAAGGATCGCTAAGGATTCTCTTAATGAGCTTGCGCGGGTATTGCTTGCCGCGCACGCCCCGGATCCGGACGGGCCGGTGAAGGAGATGGCCGGAATCGCCTCCGGAGCCCAACCATGGATTCTGGACTCCTCTGATCAGCTCGCGCTCGTACGCCGCCTTGAGCGGGACCTTCCCGCTATTGAAGATGCGGGCTGCGAGGTCGGCATCGGTGTTGCGACCGGAGGGGAGCATAAGCATCTGTGGGGCACCGACTTGTGAATCAGTTTTAGGAGCCCGCCATCTCAACGGGCTTGCCTGCCCATCAATGACGGCTGCCCTCAAGGCTCAGAGTTGCCCCACAAAACCTCATGCTCTCGCATCGGATCCGTCGCAAATTCAAAGGCAGACGCGGGAGTGGCTGATCCCGTGCTCGACTCTTATGCGGTGAGCAGATCAAACTGCTTAGCCAGTGACGGCTGCGGATTGCAGGCGTACTTCGCCTGTCCTTTCCGCATCATGTGGATCATCTCGATACCACCCAAGATCGCGCGGGCACTGGCCACGACCTGGAAACCGAGCATCGGTTTGATCCGCCTTTTGATGGCCCGATGATCCTGCTCGATACGATTATTCAAGTAGGCACTTTGCCGGATGCGAATGGGCTTCAGATGACGTCTCGATCGATCCCGGAGCCGGTCTGCGGTATCGCAGGACAGGATGGCTTCCCGGTTCGTCTGGCTGCCGTCGATCACGATCCTCTCGGGTCGGCCATGCCGCTTGAGGGCCTTGTTCAGGAACCGTTTGGCGGCAGTCAAATTACGTCGATCGCTGAACCAGAACTCGATGGTGCCGCCATTGCTGTCGATCGCGCGATAGAGATATTTCCACTCACCTCGAACTTTGATGTATGTCTCGTCCACATGCCAGCTGCCGGTGACGGGCCGCTTGCGTTGATTGAATTGCTCCAGCAGCAGCGGAGCAGGTTCCGTCGCAAACCCGCCGGTAACCTGATCCGGCATATTTCCTCCGGCAAGTTCCGGAGGTGCATGATGTTCAAAGGCCGTCACTTCGATCGTTCCGTGATCCTGCTCTGCGTCCGCTGGTATCTGGCCTACAATCTTAGCCTTCGGAATCTCGAGGAGATGATGGCCGAACGCGGCATCTCCGTTGACCATGCCACCGTCCACCGCTGGACTATTCACTATGCCCCGTTCCTGCTGGAGCAGTTCAATCGGCGCAAGCGGGCCACGACGGCCAAGTGGCACATGGACGAAACTTACATCAAGGTCCGCGGACGCTGGATGTATCTCTATCGGGCGATCGACAGCAATGGCGACACCGTTGAGTTCTGGTTCAGCGAGCGGCGCAACCTCACTGCTGCCAAGCGCTTCCTGCGCAAGGCACTGAAGCGGCACGGTCGACCTGAGCGGATTGTGATCGACGGCAGCCAGACGAACCGCGAGGCGATCCTGTCCTGTGATACCACCGATCGGCTCCAAGATCGATCGAGGCGCGAGCTGAAGCCGATCCGGATCCGGCAAAGTGCCTACCTGAATAATCGTATTGAGCAGGATCACCGTGCCATCAAGCGGCGGGTCCGACCCATGCTTGGTTTCAAGTCTCTTGCCACTGCCCGCGTCATCGTCGGCGGGATCGAAATGGTCCACATGATGCGGAAAGGACAGGCGAAGTACGCCCGCAATTCGAAGCTATCAATTGCGGAGCAATTCGAGCTGCTCGCCGCATGAGCGCTTCACAGAACTCTAGCTCCCCTTTTGATCTGTTTAGAATTTGCGACGCAACCGCACAACCTCCTCGGCGAACTCGGCTGCCGCCTCGATGACGTGCTCGCAATTGTCGAGCACAAGCAGGAGCGGTCGTTGTCCGATCGCCCGGGCGACGGAGGAGGCGGAGATCTCGCCCTCCTTTAAACTCAGGCCGAGAGCTCCTTTAACCGCCGAAGGCACGAGTCTGGGATCGGCCAGCGACACGAGCTCCACAAGGGCAATATCTCCCTCAAAGCTCGGCATCAGGCTGCGGGCGACCTCCAGGGCCAGCCGGGTCTTGCCGATACCTCCAGGTCCGGTGAGAGTGACCACCCGATAGGCCGAGATCCGGTCGCGCAGGTCTCGCAGCGCGGCAGCCCGGCCGATCAGGTCGGAACCGGCATGGGGCAAGCTGTTCCGGAGAGGTTGCAAGGGCGGCGGCAGCCCGTTGCTCGCGACAGAGGCCACCGACGCGCTCTCCTCCCGCAGCTCCCAGCGGCCAAGAAGGCGGTAGCCCCGCCCGGACGCCGTCTTCAGCAGTCCTCGGTCCGGGCCAAGGGCCCTGCGAAGCGCCGAGATGTGCACTTGGAGGGTGTTGTCCTCGACGATCGCGCCGGGCCACACTTGGCGCATGAGGTCGTCTTTGCTGACCAGCTCGCCCGCGGAGCGAACCAGAGCCTCGAGGATCTCGAACGCACGGCCGCCGATCGGGACCGGGACGCCATGCGCCCGCAACTCGCGCCGGCCCAGGTCGATCGCCCATTGTCCGGATTCGTAGACCCGTCGGTCCTGTAATGACACCAGCGCACCCTGATTCAAAAAATTCAGGATTGTCCAGGATTGTCGCATTCCGTGACTAGAGTGAACACCCCCCTCAAGTTGCCGTCTTTTGCGCCGGTTGTGCCGATCCTGCTCAAATCACTATGGCATCACTCGTCCGGACACCTGATTCCTCGCCATGACCCTGCAAAATGCGACCTCGATGTGATAGACCTCCACGCCATGGTGCTGAGGATTCTTTGCAGACGGGCAACACACAACCAGCACGGCCAAATCGAGTCGGAGGCTTTTCACGACTGTTCAGCATAGTCCCAAGGAAACCGGGCTGGACAGCATGCTAGAACCCTCGAGCCGGCGGTAAGCGGAGCCCTCGGGACGCTAGACAGCACAATCGACCAATGCCCGCGAGCTTCAGCGTGGGAACGGAGGCAAGTGATGAGTCCTGTTGTTCCTGGCCTTCGAGGCTCGATCTCCGGTGTCGCAGCGGCCGCCGTGGTGGCAGGTTCGGCTGTTGCTGCCGATCTCGCGCAACCAAGCTACAAAACGCAGAAAGTGGATGGCCTACGCATTTTCTATCGCCAAGCCGGGCCGGCCGACGCGCCGGTCATCCTGCTGCTGCATGGCTTCCCGACCTCGTCTCATATGTACAGGGACCTCATCCCGCGGCTTGCCGGCCGCTACCAGGTGATCGCGCCGGACTATCCGGGCTACGGCTTCAGCGACGCGCCGTCTCCGGCCACTTTCACCTACACCTTCGACCATCTCGCCGAGGTGATGGACCGATTCGTGCAGGCGGTGGGAGCCCAGCGCTATGTGCTCTATGCCCAGGATTTCGGAGGGCCGGTCGGGTTCCGCCTGGCGGCCAAACATCCCGAACGCGTGGCGGGCTTGGTGGTGCAGAACGCCGTGGCGCATGAAGAAGGTCTCGCGCCCTCCATGGATGCTGCCCGGCCGTACTGGGCCAAGCGTACCCCGGAAACCGAGGCGCCCATGCGGGCCCTTTTGACCCTCGACACCACCCGCTTTCAATATCTTCACGGGGCACGCGACCCGAGCCGCATCAGCCCGGATGCTTGGACGCATGCGCAAGCCCTGCTGGACCGCCCCGGCAATGCCGACATCCAGCTGGCCATCCTCCAAGACTACGGCAGCAATCTGAAGCGCTATCCGGAATGGCAGGCGTATTTCCGGGCCCATCAGCCGCCGACGCTCGTAGCCTGGGGCAAGAATGATCCCTTCTTCACCGTAGAAGGCGCCGAGGCCTATGCCCGAGACATGCCGAGCACGGAAACGCACATCCTCGACACCGGGCACTTCGCCCTTGAGGAGGAGGCGCCCAGGATTGCGGAATTGATGCTGGACTTCCTCGACAGGAGGGTCTTCGCCAACGGGCAGCGGTGAGCCCTCATCAGGGCCGCTTGGACTACTTGAAAGGGAAACCGCCATGGACGTCGCGCTCATCGGTGCCACTCGCAATGCTGGTTCCCGCTTCCCGGCTGAACTCGCTCGGCGTGGGCACACGGTCACAGCGATCATGAGAAACCCAGAGCGTGTCGCAGCCCGTTCCGGGGTGGCGGCAAGGAAGGGCGACGCATCGGATCCGGGAAGCCTTGCGGATCTTTTGAAAGGACACGACGCTGTCATCAGCGCGGTGCACTTCACCGACAGCGACCCACGCAAGCTGATCGAAGTAGTAAAAGCCTCTGGTGTGACGCGATATCTCGTCGTCGTCGGCGCAGGCAGCCTCGAGGTTGCTCCGAGGGTGAATGTCAGCGCCGCCCCGAACTTTCCCGAGCAATACAAGGCTGAAGCGGCACGCGGCGGCATGTTCCTCGACCTGCTGCGGGACGCGAAGGAGCTGGATTGGAAGTTCCTGTCGCCGTCCTCGATGTTTGTCGCAGGCGAGCGCACGGGCGCGTTCCGCCTTGGTAAGGATCAGCTCCGAACTGGAGCAGGGCAGCAGCACCTCGTTCGAGGATTATGCCATGGAGCTGGTGGACGAGCTGGAGAAATCTGCCCACTCACGGGAGCGGTTCACGGTCGGGTACTAGCTTTTACTCGAGATTGACGCGGACTTCCGGTTCGCGGGTCAACATGAAGGAGAGTACGATGAAAGCCGCAATCCTGCGCGAATACGGTGACCCGCAAGTGCTCGACTACGGCGACCTGCCCACGCCAGAGCCGAAACAAGGTGAGGTTCTGGTGCGTGTGCTGGCGGCGGGGCTGAACCGTCTTGACCATTACTTGCGTGAGGGCTCGGTCACGCGCGACCTGAAGCTGCCGCACGTGCTGGGCTCGGACGCCGCCGGCGTTGTCGAAGCGGTCGGCTCAGGCGTCGCAAAGTTCGGCCCGGGTGACCGCGTCATCCCCATGCCCGGCTATCCTTTGAACCCGCAAGAGGCTGATTTTCATCCGATCAGTGCGGCGCCGAGCTATGTCATTCGCGGCATCGCCGAGTGGGGCTCGTACGCCCAGTACATGGTCGTGCCGGAGCGCTGGCTGCTTCACGACGACACCGGGCTAACGCCCGAGGAGGTAGCCACCCTTCCGATGGCCGTGGTTACCGGGGTTCGCGCCGTGAAGGTCGTGGGCGAGGTCAAGGCGGGCGATCTCGTGCTCGTGCATGCCGGGGCGTCGGGCACCGGCAGCACCAATATCCAAATCGCCCGCGCGCTCGGCGCTCGGGTCGCGGCAACGGTCCGCACCCCTGAGAAGGCCGACTTGGTGCGGGAGTTAGGGGCGGAGGTGGTGATTGCCTTGAACGACGGCGACTTCGTCGAGGCCGTGCGGGACTGGTCGGAAGGTCGCGGCGTGAGCACCGTGATCGACAACCTGGGTGGCAAGATCCTGACGCGCAGCCTCGACTGCCTGGCCCCACTTGGCCGGCTGGTGTCGATGGGCTTTGTCGCGGGATTGGAAGCGACCATCCAGATCCGGCCCTTCTTCTTTGCACAAAAGCAGATCCGCGGCACGCTGATGGGCGACGTCGAAGATCTGGAATGGGGCCTGGAGCAGGTGCGCCAGGGCAAGATCCGGCCCATCCTCGACCGCACGTTCCGCCTGTCGGACGCAGCCGCGGCGCACACGCATCTGGCGGCCGGGACGGCGGGCGGGAGTATCGTGTTCCTGCCCTGGGAAGCATGAGATGGCGGATCCGCTGAAGGACCTCGATCTGCCGGAGCCGCCTGCTCCCGTGGGTGCCTACGAGCGCGGGATGGTCCACGGTGGCATCGGCTTCCTGTCCGGGCAGTTCCCGCTCCGGGATGGTAAGTTGGTCCACATCGGACGGGTGGGCTCAGAGCTCACCGAGGCCGAGGGCCGTCAGGCGGCGGAGATCGCGGCCCTGAATGCGATCGCCGGGATTCGCGCGTTGCTGGAAGGCGACCTTTCCTGCCTTGCCTCGTTGCTGCGGGTTGACGGCTACGTCGCGAGCGCGGAGGGGTTCGAGCGCCAGCCTTGGGTGCTCGACGGGGCTTCAGAGGCGTTTCGTCGAATGCTGGGCGACAGGGGGCGGCATGCCCGTGCCGCGTTCGCTGTGCCGTGCCTTCCGCTGAACGCACCGGTCGAACTGGTCGTCACCTTCGGGGTTTCCGGCAAACGAGCTTAGAGCGAGTTGCGGTTGCGTGGAACAAACGGCCCAGAAACCGACGGAGTTCGTCATGGATCTGCGGATCAAAGGCAAGAAGGCATTCGTCACTGGCTCAAGCGCTGGTATCGGGCTTGAGATCGCCCGCAAGCTCGCCACCGAGGGGGCCAATGTCATCGTCTCCGGCCGGGATCAGGCCAAACTCGAGCAGGCGGTGGACAGCATCCGTCAGTCTGGTGCGTCGGAGATCGCCGGGATCGTGGCCGACATCACGACACCGGACGGCGCAGACTTCCTGTTCCGGAAGCTTCCCGAGGTCGACATCCTGGTGAACAATCTCGGCATCTACGAGAGCAAGCCCTTTGCCGAGATCTCGGACGCCGACTGGCAGCGCTACTTCGACGTGAACGTGATGAGCGGGGTTCGCCTGACCCGCCGCTATTTCCCGCGCATGCTGGAGAAGAAGGCGGGCCGCGTCATCTTCGTCTCCAGCGAAACCGGCTTGGCGGTCGATCCTGGCATGATCCACTATGCCATGACCAAGACCGCGCAGCTGTCAATCGCGCGGGGGCTGGCGGGCCTCACGAAGGGCACGGCCGTGACGGTCAATGCGGTGATGCCGGGACCGACACGCTCGGAGGGCATCGGCGATTTCCTGCGAAGCGTCGCCAGCGATCCGAACGCAACCGTCGAGGAGGCTGAGGCGGAGTTTTTTGCGACCGCCCGCTCCGGATCGCTGCTTCAGCGGCTGATCGAGCCGGAGGAGATCGCCAACGTGGTCGCTTTCCTGGCCAGTCCGCTCTCGGCGGCAACCAACGGCGCAGCGATCCGTGCCGAAGGCGGCCTCATCAACTCGCTCGCATAGCGTCAACCGGACGAATGCGGTAGAGCGGTTTCCGAGATGGCAAAGCTTCCAGCTGAATAGAAGCTATGCATGACTGAAAGCACCAGCACAGGCACAGTCGACAACAAGCCCGTGGAACTGCCGGTAAAAGAAGGCATCATCGGCCCGAGCGTCATCGACATCTTGAGCTCTATGGCCAAACCGAGATCGAATGGCGTGCCCAGGAACGAAGTGACAGGGCAATTCGAACAATCTGCATCGGGTGTCTGTAGGTGAGCAGAGCGATGGATCGCTACAAGGATAGAGGCTCCCATAGAGCAACAATTGCGGCTATGCTCGCGCTGAGTTCTGCAGTCATCCTGCTTTATCATTTGCCGCTGTTTTTACGCTGATGCGTCCTGGATCGTGCTCTAACTCACAGATACGGCGGTGGCACGGCGTAGAACAGGATCTCCTGTGGGCGGGAGGTTGGGGACTTGTTTGGCAAAATTCGGAACTCTCGAAGCTGCGGTTAAAAATAAGCCACACACATGGGATTCGAGGATTGCTCGCGTCCCACCCAGAGTTTAAGCCGGTTGCGACAGCAGTCTCTCGAAATTGTCCGCTGAGATAACAACGGTAAAGAAGTTGTCGATCCGCTCGTATGCCGCTGCCTGTAGCTCAGGTTTTTGGGTTGCCATCGCGTCTCCAAGGACGATCGGCAAGTTGCCATTGTCATGGGCTGCGCGGGCCTTGCCTTCAATGCACCAATCGCGATCGTCCGATCGCGGGCGGCTACTCAGGCAGGATTGGTAGCGAGGGAATGGTCGGCCCTCGTAATCTTCCCATCACCAGACCTGATATCGCTGCGCCATCACTATGAATCCTACCAGCGGTTGCACGTAAATCTTTATCGCCATAACCTGTGGAGCGCTCCACCTCAGAGGGCTGCGCCTGTGAGAACCAGCCCGGGAATCCTACTCCGCATCCAGCTGCGTGGCGGGATAGGTACTACGGAACGCTTCGTGGTCCTCGGTGAAAACTGCTCCACCCGGAGAATGCGCGAATACGTGTCTAAAGCCACTTCGAGCCGGTGCGCCGCGTAGAGTTGCGGCACGAGGTAGACGTCGGCCAAGCCCGGCTCCCGTCCAAAGCAGAAGCCTTCATCGCCGATCAGTGCCTCAACGGCTGCAAGTCTCTGTCCGATCCATGTGGCGATCCAACCAGAAACCTCCGGCTCCGAATGCTAGGTCCGACACCCAATGCGCAGAAATTCGGGACGCTGACATACCGATCATAGGTATAAACCCTGGTGCCAAGGACGACCGCCCCTCGTGAGGCCACCAGACGAGCGGCTCGCGAACAGGTGATCGTCATACTGATGGGTCTGCTCTGAGACTAGAGCGGTTTGGGGTTGAACGGAATCGGGAAGTCTGACTCGATGTGGTCAGGGGCGTGGGCACAGAGGCTCGCCATGACCACACCGTTGTCCCAGGACTTACGCCGGCGCATTGTCCGGGCTGTTGAGAAAGGTAGCTCGATCCGCCAGGCGGCCGCTCGTTACGAAGTGAGCCCCTCAGCGGCCGTGAAGCTCATGCGGCGGCTGCGCCAGACTGGCTTGGTGACGCCAGAGCGCATCGGCGGCCACCGTCGCCCGGTGCTCGAGCCGCATCAGGATCTGCTGCGCTCCCTGGTGGACGCCAAGTCCGGCATCACGCTCGCCGAGATCCAAGCCGAACTGCGCACCCGCGGGATCGTAGTGCAGGCGCTCTCGACCATTCATCTGATGCTCAAGCGCATGGACCTGACGCACAAAAAAAGACGCTCCGGGCGGCCGAACAGGACCGGCCGGACGTAGCCCAGGAGCGCCGCCGCTTTCGGATCTGGCAGCGCTTTATGGATGCCAGCTGATCTTCCGCCGATTGCGTGGACACCAGGTTAGCTCGTTTTTCTCTCAGCTTGCTCGGGTGTGAGATACCCGAGGGCCGAGTGGATGCGCTGCCGATTATAGTAGGCCTCAATGTAGCCGAACAGATCTCGCCGCGCCTCCTCGCGGGTGGTCCAGCGCCGCTGGTGAACCAACTCCACTTTCAGGGAATGGAAGAAGGATTCCATCGGGGCGGTGTCATAGCAGCAGCCCGTCCGGCTCATGGACGCTTTGGCATCCATCGCAGCAAGCTGCTGGGCATACGCCTCAGCGGCGTATTGGCTTCCACGATCGGAATGGTGAATAAGACCAGGGCCTGGTCGTTGGCGCTGGGCTGCCATGATCAGAGCTCCGAGGGTCAGCTCCGTGCGCAGGTGATCGCGCATGGCCCAACCCACCACCTTCCGGGTCGCCAGATCCAGCACCGCGGCCAGATGGAGCCAGCCCTCACCAGTTGGAATATAGGTCATGTCGGCCAGCCACACCCGGTTTGGCATAGAGGCCGTGAACTTCTGCTGCAGCAGGTTGGGCGCGATCGGCAAGGAGTGACGACTGTCTGTGGTGGTCGGCCGGAAGCGCCGACGGGCCAGAGCGCGAATGCCATGCCGGCGCATCAGCCGTTCGACCCGGCCGCGGCTGACCCGATGGCCCTCGGCTCTGAGCGCCGCATGCATCCTCGGGCTGCCGTAGCGGCCGTGATGCTGCCGATGAAGCCTCTGCACCTCCTGCAGCAGGCGCCGGTTCGCTATCGCCCTTTGGCTCTCCGGCCGGGAGCGCCAAGCATAGTAGCCGCTGGGCGAGACCTTGAGCACGCGGCACATGAGCCGCACCGGAAAGGTGCGGGCATGCTGCTCGATGAAACGAAACCTCATTTGGGCATCTCCGCGAAGATGCCGATCGCTTTTTTTAAAACGTCGCGCTCCATGCGCGTGCGATCGAGCTCACGCCGCAGCCGCGCAATCTCGGCCGCCTGATCGGCTGGAGACGCCATTGCAGCAGAACTGGTCGGCGCAACCTTCGAGCCAGCCCTCGACCGCGGGATGCCGCCATGCACGACGCTCCGCCAGTTGCGCAGCATTGAGGGTGAAATCCCCAGCTCAGTCGCAATCTGCATCAGGGGTCGGCCGCTACTCTCCAGCAGGGCGACGGCCTCTCGTTTGAACTCTGGGGTGAATTCCCGTCTCGTCTTCGTCATCAAACACCTTCCCGCTCCCGCAGGAGCTTAGCAAAGGTGTCCACCAACGCGAGGGAGGATCAAGCCGCTTCGTGTTCCTGGACGAGACGGGAACCGCCACCAACATGACCCGGCGGTACGGCAGGGCGCCGCGCGGACAGCGGGTGGCTGATGCGGTGCCGCACGGACATTGGCTCACCACCACCTTTGTGGCGGGCCTGCGCGACAACGGGATCATCGCTCCGCTCGTGGTCGACGGGCCAATGCGGGGCGAGATCTTCCGCGCCTATGTCGAGCAGATGCTGGCGCCGGCGCTCTCACCGGGCGATGTCGTCGTGCTCGACAATCTGGCCGCTCATAAAGTGGCGGGTGTCGCGGAGGCGATCCGAGCGGCCGGAGCCAGCTTGCTGTATCTGCCGCCCTACAGTCCCGACCTCAATCCGATCGAACAGCTCTTTTCCAAGCTCAAGGCGCTTCTACGCAAAGCGGGCGCACGCACCAGGGAGGCCCTCTGGGCAACCATCGGAGAACTGCTCGATGCCTTCTCGGCCGAGGAGTGTCGGAACTATCTCAGGAACTGCGGATATGAGCCCGTTTAAATCGAATCTGCTCTAGGCCTCAGTTGCAATTAGAAGCACGAGAAGCGTCATAGCAACTTTCAACATCAGATCAGATCCATTCCGCTAAACGGCACCAACTTGGACTGCCACCTGCCGACCCCGCCGGCTTCTGCGACGACATTATCGCAGAAGCCGCAGAGCCGGTCGTGGGGGACCGAGAAGGTCCGAGACCAGGGGTCTAAATGCTCCTTTGCGCGGGGACCCGGTACGACCCGTGCCACGGCCGCAGACGCTCGAACGCCGCACTGGCCGCCAGTACATCGGCGTCGGCATACCGCCGGCCAATGATCTGCATCCCGACCGGGAGGCCGTCAGACAGGCCAGCAGGAATCGATGCGGCTGGGTGGCCCGTGAAGTTGACGAAGTAGGTCAGGCACCACCCGATCAGCGGATCCACTTCCTCTCCATTGATCATCTTCGGCCCGGCGGTGTTGCCGTCACTGGTGTTGTCTACTGGCATCGAGGCCAGCGTCGGCGTAATCAGCAGGTCGTAGGTGTTCAGCACGCCCTGGATGGCATTGTAAACCTCGGCCCGCATCGCCTGATCGCGGAAGAAGTCGAGCGCCGTCATGCGCTGACCTACCTCGACCCAATATAGGTATTCCGGCGGGAAGTCGTCGCGGTGATCCTTGAGCAGGTCCATCCCGCCCTTCTTCATGTTCTCGAGGGCGTGCAGGTTGATCAGCATGTACATCCTGGACCAGAGATCGCTCAACTCCTTCTGCGGGCGCGTGATGCCGACCTTGACCTCCTCAACCCGCGCTCCGGCCTCTTCGAATGCCCGCACCGCCCGGCCGACCACGTCCGCCACGCGGCGATCGATCGGGAACACGTCGAAGTCGGGGCTGTAGGCGATCCGCATGCCACGGATCGAGCGGCGGGTGGCCGCAGTGAAGTCGGTCGCTGGATCGTTCAGCGTAAAGGGGTCACGCGGATCGTAGCCGGCGAGCACGTTGAGCGCGAGCGCCGCGTCCTCGACTGTGCGGGTGATCGGTCCCTCGAACAGGAACGGCGAGTCGACATTGCCGAAGACATTGGGACTCACCAGGAACGGCACCCGCCCGAACGAGGCCTTGTACCCGTAGGTGCCGCACCACGCGGACGGAATGCGGATCGAGCCACCAGCGTCGGTTCCCTCGGCCAGTGGCAGCAGACCGTCTGCAACCGCGGCCGCGCTGCCGCCCGAGGAACCGCCGGTGTTTTTGGTGAGGTCGAACGGGTTGCGTGTTGGCCCGAACAGGTAATTATCGCAGGTGCCGCGGAAGCCCATGAGCGAGCTGTTGGTCTTACCCATCAGGATCGCCCCGCCGCGGCGCTCCATGCGCTCGGCGAAGGCGCAGTAGGCATCGACGACGTTGGTCTTGAGCGCGCGAATGCCGCCCAATGTGGCGGGCCAGCCCGGCTTGAAGTCGAACAGGTCCTTGATCGCCGTGGGCACGCCGTGCAGCGGCCCGAGTTCCTCGCCGGCCATCAGTGTCCGCTCGGCCTCCTTGGCACGTGCACGGGCATCGTCGAAGCCGAGATAGACAAGGGCGTTGAGGCTCGGGTTGCGGACCTCAATGCGCCGAATGAAGGTGTCCACCACCTCAACGGGCGACAGGTCGCGGCTGCGAATACGCCGCGCCAGCTCCGCGGCACTCGTGTAGGCCAGTTCGTCCGACTGCGTCATGAGTTCACCTTTTGTGGTCGTGTTCCTCGGCTGAGCCGACAGAGGCGGGATACCAAGCATCGAGGATGCCGCGACGCCGGTTGCTGCAGTCAGCAGGGTGCGGCGTGATGCGGTCGAAGGGGAATTGGCATCTGTGTTGGTCATCGCTTCGTCCTTCTCCTCATTCCTTGGGGTTGAGTAGCGTACGCAGCAAGGTTAGAACTCACCGGCCCAGTCGCCGGACGTCATCGTAAGGTCACCTCATGATCGTCTGTGCTCTCATCTCCATGACGTAGAGCTTGATGCTCAACAGACGCTTCGAGTTTTGTCAGCACGTCATGCCGATCGGATGACCTGCCTGTTTCGATCCATCGCTGCTATCCTTGCTGCATGCGGGTGGACAGCGCATGCAAGTCTTCTAGGGCTTCATCATGCGCCCTATGCTCACTGACGACTAGTCAGCGACTATCTCGCTATTGCGGGAGCTGTTCGGAGCTTGCGGGAATAGGAGCGCGGATTGTATTCTGACAGTCTGCGCTGGCGCTTCACACCCAATGACCAGTGCTTTGTGAAGCTCTCGGGCAGTGACCATGTCAAACGTCTTCCTGATGACGACTGTTCATTGCCGCAACCGGACAAACAGAAAGGCTCGGATCGCTCCGGGCCTTTCGCTTTCGGAGATGCCCTGTGCGGGAAGTTACGTCCGACGCCTGATACGGTATTGTCACTCCTGCAAAACAAAGTTGACCAATCGTCCTGGAATGACGATCTCCTTGATCACAACCCTGCCCTCCAGCAACGCCATCACCTCGGGTTCCGATCGTGCTGCGGCAAGCACCGCCGCCCCGAGCCGTGCAGCGGCCCGGAAACGGTGACGCACCTTGCCATTCACCTGCACGACGTACTCCCGACTCTCGTCCTGCGCCAGCGCAGGATCGAAACCCGGCCAGGAAGCGTATGTGAGCGTTTCTTCGTGACCTAGCTTGCCCCATAATTCCTCTGCGATATGCGGAGCAAAGGGCGAAATCAGCAGCACGAAAGTCTCCACGACATCACGCGGGCGCATGGCCGCCGCTGTCAGGGCATTCGCCAACTCCATGAGCCGGGCGATGGCCGTGTTGAAGCGCATTGCCTTGATGTCTTCCGTGACGGCAGCTACCGTCCTGTGACGCAGTCGCAGCAGAGCTTGGGGTGCTGAATCATCCCGCACGGCCGGGTGAAGACCGTCATCCTCATTGCAGACAATCCGCCAGGAGCGGTCCAGAAAGCGCCGTACGCCGCCGACGCCCGCCGTGTCCCAAGGCTTCGTCCCATCCAGGGGGCCCATGAACATCTCGTAGAGCCGCACCGCATCCGCGCCGTACTCATCCACCACGTCATCGGGGTTGACAACATTGAGGCGCGACTTGGACATCTTTTCGAGGTGTCGGCTCACCTCCAGCGATCCTACAAACCATCGACTGTCTCGCTCGACCACGCCGGACGGCTCGTAATAACGGCCCGCCGCATCACGATAGGAATGGGACAGGATCATGCCTTGGTTAAACAGCCTCTGGAACGGCTCCTCGGTGGACACGATCCCGATATCGTAAAGGACTTTGTGACAGAACCGTGCGTAGAGCAGGTGAAGCACGGCATGCTCGGCACCGCCAACGTAGAGGTTGACCGGCATCCAGTACTGCTCAGCCTCAACCCCGACGGGTTCACGGTTGTTGCCAGGATCCAGGAAACGAAGGTAGTACCAGCAGGAGCCGGCCCATTGCGGCATCGTGTTGGTCTCACGTCGCGCCGGGATGTCAGTCCCAGGCAACGTCGTAAGCACCCACTCCGTCGCGCGAGCGAGCGGCGGCTCACCGTCCGCCGTGGGGGCATAATCCTCCAATTCTGGCGGCAGAAGCGGCAGGGCGTCCTCAGCGAACGGCACCACCGATCCATCGGCCAGATGCAATACCGGGATTGGCTCGCCCCAGTAGCGCTGGCGAGAGAAGAGCCAGTCGCGGAGGCGATAGATGACCTTCGATGTGCCTGTGCCCCTCTCGTGAAGCCACGCAATCATGGTCTGCCTGGCTTCGGCGACATCTAGGCCATTGAGGAAATCGGAGTTTATCATCCGACCATCGCCATCGTGAGACGCCTGCGGCACATTCCCCTCGCCTTCGACCACCTGAATGAGCGGCAGGTTGAATGCGCTGGCAAAGGCGTGATCACGAGTGTCGTGAGCGGGTACCCCCATCATTGCACCGGTGCCATAGCCACCCAGAACATAGTCAGCGACCCAGATCGGCAAGCGGCTGCCGGTGGCGGGATTGACCCCGTATGCGCCGGTGAAGACGCCCGTCTTCGTCCGCCCAGCATCGGCGCGTACCGCCTCGTCCAGTGCTTGCGCCTGCGCAACATAAGCCTCCACCACCGCACCTGCCCCGGGCGTTACGATGGTTGCCAGCAATGGGTGCTCGGGGGCAACCACAAGGTAGGTTGCCCCAAACAGTGTCTCAGGACGCGTGGTGAAGACGACAAGCCCATTGCTCCCCTCGATCGGGAATGTGATCTCAGCCCCCTCTGATCGACCAATCCAATTGCGTTGCATAGCTTTCAGGCCCTCGGGCCAGTCAAGCCCGTCCAGACCCTCCAGGAGTCGATCGGCATAGGCTGTGATGCGCAGCATCCACTGTCGCATCCTGCGACGCACGACAAGGTCACCCGTCTCGACGTAGCGGCCATCCTTGACCTCCTCGTCGGCGAGCACGGTATTCTGAGCAGGGCACCAGTTCACGGGCACCTCAGCCTGATAGGCGAGTCCTCGCTCGAACAGTTTCAGGAAGATCCATTGCGTCCAGCGCACGTAACTGGGGTCAGTGGTGGCGATCTCACGGCTCCAGTCGTACGAGAAGCCCAACCGCTGCACCTGCCCGCGGAAGGCCTCGATGTTGCGTTTCGTCGTAAGGGCAGGATGAATGCCGGTGCGCATGGCGTGACGCTCGGCGGGCAGGCCGAAACTGCCCCACCCCATGGGATGCAGCACGCTGAAGCCACACATCCGCTTATAACGGGACAGGATATCGGTTGCGGTGTAGCCCAGAGGATGGCCAACATGGAGACCTGCCCCGGAAGGGTAGGGAAACATGTCGAGCGCGTAGAACTTTGGCTTGTCGGGGTCGATCTCGGCCCGGAAGGTTTGGTGTTTGGCCCAGTAGGCCTGCCATTTGGGCTCTGTGGCACGTGGATTATAAGGCATGCGTTGCTCCTCACTCCTGCCTGCATTGGTGGCGTGATCCGAAGCGTGGTCCGTTTTGATGGCTCTGGAGCAGGTACGACTGCCGGCGCTCCGGTCTCCGACAGCCGCAACGAAGCCGACGCGCATAGGACACCGCTCTGAGCCGCGTCAGAGCATTATAGCGGGTGGGAAGCTCACGATTGGCGTCTGGCAAAATATCTTGTCCATCGACAGTAGCGACCCAGAAAAGGGGGCCAACAGGCGGCTTGCTGAGTTCATCGGCAGGGCATGTTGAGGGCGTCCCGAAGTCCGGGACGCCCGATGCTTGCCGTCCTAGGCGGCGCTGCTGCGGCGTGGCAGCTTCCAGCCAGGGCGGACAAAGTGGCAGGTGTAGCCATTCGGAAGCCGCTCGAGATAGTCCTGATGCTCTGGCTCCGCCTCCCAGAAGTCACCCGCCGGCGCGAGTTCCGTGACGACCTTGCCCGGCCACAGGCCCGAGGCATCCACATCGGCGATCGTGTCCTCGGCCACCTGGCGCTGCTCGTCCGAGGTGTAGAAGATCGCCGAACGGTAGCTCAGGCCGAGGTCATTCCCCTGCCGGTTCTTGGTGGTAGGGTCGTGAATCTGGAAGAAGAACTCCAGCAGGTCGCGGAAGCTCGTCTTCTCCGGCTCGAAAACGATCTCGATCGCCTCGGCGTGCGTGCCGTGGTTGCGGTAGGTCGCGTTCGGCACATCGCCGCCAGAATACCCCACGCGGGTGGAGACGACACCGGGGCGGCGTCGGATGAGATCCTGCATGCCCCAGAAGCAGCCTCCGGCCAGGATGGCCCGCTCAGTCACACCAGTCATAATCTGTCTCCTTTCTCTGCAAAGAGCTTGCGAAACTCGCCATAGCCCTCGTTTTCCAAATCGTCGTAGTGGATGAACCGCAGCGAAGCCGAGTTGATGCAGTAGCGCAATCCGCCTGCCTCTTGCGGTCCATCCGGAAACACATGCCCCAGATGGCTGTTGCCGTGGGTCGAACGCACCTCTGTTCGCACCATGCCGTGACTCGTATCACGGCGCTCGATGATATGGCCGGCATCGACTGGCTTGACGAAGCTGGGCCAGCCGCTGCCGCTGTCGAACTTGTCGAACGAGGCGAAGAGCGGCTCGCCCGACACGACATCAACATAGAGCCCGGGCTCCTTGTTGTCCCAGTACTCGTTCTCGAAGGGCCGCTCGGTCCCATCCGTCTGCGTTACCCGGTACTGCTCCGGGGTCAGCAGCGACAGGGCCTCGGGGTTTTTGTGATAGGTCTTCATCGGCTGTTCTCCTTCCGTTGTGAGGAAGATGGGTTCAGGAAGCGGTTGACGCGACATCATACGAGTGAGCGCCTGCATCGGTATAATCCGAACACTACGCTGCAGCGCGACCAAACGATCATGGCCGGCGCCCCATGCTGTACCTTCCGATACTCCTACAAAGGCCCGAACGCGACGCAGGAGCCCACATTGCGGCTCCACCTGCACATCCCGGACCCGTAAGGAGTGGCTCAGGCGCATCTCCTGCGAACCATCGATCATCTTCGACGCTAGACCCGCGAGAGGCCGGGCACCCTTACGAGTAGGGTCGGGAACTGGCTGGCGCTGCTGTACCCGACCACCGCTGCGACATCGCTGATGGATAGGGACGGCCCGGCCAGCAAAGTCTTAGTATGCTCAATGCGACGGCTCGCCAACGGCTTCCTTGAACGCTCGGCAGCACTTCGCATCGTATTTGAGGGAGGGCAGCCTGCGATAATGTCTAAACCGCCTGAGCAGTGAACCTCAGGTGTTCACGAAGTGGTAGACTAAAACTCTTTTAGTCGACGAGCGAAGCGGCTTGAAGTTCCGATTCTACAGGCGAAACCGCAAAATTCCGCAATTGCGGGCCCGTTTCGGCAATTGCGTTCTAACGCTCAGCCGGCAACCGGCGGTACTTTCTTTCCGCGGTGTTAGAAACAAAAGCACCAAAGCCTCCGGTCCGAAATACGATCAGATCTCTACTGCGATGAAGGTCGGCGGTGTAGGCTCATCGCGCGGTTCCGCTCGCCCATGTCTTCAGAGAGTGAACATGTTGCCGACACAGGCTGAATTCCCCACTAGTCCCGTCAACTCGTCACGCCGGGTCGTACTTGCCGGTACCGGTGGCCTGCTCGCAACTCCAACCGTAGTCAATTCATTCTTCGTCGCCGCTTCCGACCATGGGGCAGCGCAACCCCTATCCGCCCGGCCATCGATAGGAACACCGATGACAACGTTCGCGACTAAGGACGGCACTCAGATCTACTTCAAGGATTGGGGCCAAGGACAGCCAGTCGTGTTCAGCCATGGTTGGCCGCTCACCACTGACGCGTGGGAGGACCAGATGTTCTTCCTCGCCAACAATGGCTACCGCGTGATCGGCCATGACCGTCGCGGCCACGGCCGGTCCAGCCAGACGTGGGGCAGCAACGACCTCGACACTTATGCCGACGACTTTGCCGAACCGGTTCAGGCGCTCGAGTTGCTGGATGCGATCCATGTCGGCCATTCCACCGGCGGCGAGGTCTCCCGCTACATCGGCCGGCACGGCACCTCGCGGGTCGCCAAGGCGGTGCTGGTCAGCGCCATTCCGCCGTTGATGCTCAAGACGGAGTCCAATCCCGCGGGCCTGCCAAAGGAGAGCTTCGATCAGCTCCGCGCTGGGGTTCTCGCCAACCGAACCCAGCTCTGGCGGGACTTGAGCCTGCCTTTCTTCGGCTACAACCGACCAGGCGCCAAGATCTCGGAGGGCGTACCCGAGCAGTTCGTGCACCAGAGCATGATGGCTGGCTTTCCGGCGTCGTACTTTGGCATCAAGGCGTTTTCGGAGACGGACCTCACCGAAGATCTGAAGAAGTTCAACGTTTCAACGCTCATCATCCACGGCGCCGACGATGAGATCGTGCCGATCGCCAACTCGGCCCTGCGGTCCGAAAAGATGATCCCGAATGCAACGCTCAAGATCTACGAAGGCGGGTCGCACGGGATTGCCATGACCCACAAAGTTCGACTTAACCAGGACCTGCTCACGTTCATCAAGGAGTGAGCTGAGTCATCATGTCAGTCGTGTCTGTCAAACTACCCTGTCCCACACGGAATCTTTGAGGCTCTCATGCCCTATGGCCATCAACCCCATCTCTCACGCCGCGGCTTCTGCCTGTGCTGCCTCGGCGCCACAACCATTGCGGCTACGGGCGGCTGGCTGACGCCACGCGAGGTCTTCGCGCAATCCCGCAACGTAGTTGACAGTATGCGGGCTGCGGCTGCCGACGCGCCAATCAAGGTCCATAATCTGCGGAGCAACATCAGCATGCTCGAGGGTTCGGGTGGCAACATCGGTGTGCTCACCGGTTCGGATGGCTTGGTGCTGGTAGATGCCGGCATCACCGCCTCGCGTCCCCGCATCCTGGAAGCCCTGTCGGGCCTCGACAAGGGGCCAATCCGGCATGTGATCAACACCCACTGGCACTTCGATCATTCCGACGGTAACGAGTGGCTACAGAAGGAAGGGGCAACCATTATTGCCCACGAAAACACTCGCAAGCATCTTGCAACAGCCACGAGGGTCGAGGACTGGAACTTCAACTTCCCGCCCTCGCCTCCCGGTGCCGTTCCGAGCGAGGTCTTCGCCACGGACAAGACCATGAGGGTGAACGGAGCGACGCTTGCGCTGAAGTATTACGGGCCGTGCCATACGGATGGCGACCTCTCTGTCACCTTCACGGAAGCCGATATCCTGCATACCGGCGATACGTACTGGAACGGCTTTTATCCGTTCATCGACTACTCGACCGGAGGCAGCCTCGACGGAACGATCCGGGCGACCGAGACCAATCTCGCCGCCGCCACCGACAGGATGATCGTAATCCCGGGTCATGGCCCGGTCAGCAACAAGACTGAGCTCAAGGCTTACCGCGACATGCTCGTCGACATCCGCGAGAAGGTGGCGGCGCTCAAGAAGCAGGGCCGGTCGCTGGACGATACCGTCGCGGCCAAGCCGACCGCCTCCTACGACGCCAAATGGGGCCAGTTCGCCGTGAACCCCACCCTGTTCACCAAGCTCGTCTACATGGGCATCTGATCCGCGGGAGCACGGAACAGGACCATGCCAGTCAATCAGGAGAAATCCAATGACAGACCGTTCACCCTTACCCCCGTTCACCCGCGAGTCCGCGATCGAGAAGGCCCGCCTGGCCGAGGATGGCTGGAACAGCCGCGACCCCGAGAAGGTCTCGCTCGCCTACACAGAGGACACCTACTGGCGTAACCGGGCCGAGTTCCTCCAAGGCCGACAGCAGGTGGTCGAATTCCTGCGCCGCAAGTGGGACCGCGAGCTTGATTACCGGCTGATCAAGGAACTGTGGGCCTTCCACGAAAACCGGATTGCGGTGCGCTACGCCTATGAGTGGCATGATGACAGCGGTCATTGGTACCGCTCCTACGGCAACGAGAACTGGGAGTACGACGAGCACGGCCTGATGCGGAGGCGCTTCGCCTGCATCAACGACCTGCCGATCAAGGAAGCCGACCGCAAGTTCCACTGGCCGCTGGGCCGCCGCCCGGACGACCACCCGGGCCTCGATGACCTCGGCCTATAACTCCAGGAGGAAGCCATGCTTACCCTGTCACGCCGTGCGTTTACCTTCGGACTTCCCGTGACCTCTGCAGCGGTCGCTTATGGTCCGTCTTCCCGCGCCGCCTCCGCGCAGGGCCAGACGAGCAGCACGCCCCAGCAGGGAGCCCATGCCAAGCCGCTGCCTCCGGCCGCCCAGTTCAAGGTCGGCCGCTTCACCATCACGGCCCTGGCCGACGGCTATGCCGACATGCCGTTCGGGTACTTCCCGGGTCGTAGCGCACAACAGGTCGAGGAGATGGCCAACGCCATGGCGGCGACCAAGCCCGGCGGCATCCGCTTCGTGTTCAACCAGTACCTTGTCGATGACGGCGAGCGCCTGATCCTGATCGACACCGGCCCCGCGGGCACGCTCGGCAAGACGGGGCATCTGCCCAGTGCCATGGAGGCGATTGGCGTCCGCCCGGACAGCATCGATGCGGTGATCGTCACCCACATGCACCAGGACCACATGGGCGGTCTGGTCGCAGGCGGACGGCAGAACTTCCCCAAGGCCGAGGTCTACGTGGACCGGCGCGACGTCGCCTACTGGACCGATCCGGCCAAGCGGGCCTCCGCCCCGGATTACTTGAAAGCCAGCTTCGACATCTCGGCCGAGATGATGCGGCTTTATCCCAAGCTGCAGCAGACCGACGGCGAACGTCAGATCACGCGCGGTGTTTCCATCGTCGACCTGACCGGCCACACGCCGGGGCACATCGGGGTGCGCATCGAGGATGGCGGACAGAGTCTGATCATGGTCTCCGACATGCTCTTCCCAGTGGTGCATCCGGCTGCCACCGACATCAACTTCGTGTTCGAGCAGGACCGGGAGGCGGCCAAGGCCATGCGGGCCAAGTTCTTCCCCCGGGCTGCCGAGGAGAAGGTTCTGATCGCCGCCACCCACATGCCGTTCCCCGGACTGGGCCGGATCATGTCCGACGGCGGCAAGATGCGCTGGATGACAGCCGAATGGGCGTATCAGGACTGAGCCCATGAGGCGATCCGCTCGATCTGCGCCATAGGAGGGAAGATGCGCGATGGGCCACAAGTATTCGGAGATTGCCTTCACCAACACTGTTAAATCGGTGCAGCAGCGGATGGGCAGCCGGGCCGCCTACGCCCGCCGCGAGGCTGGGCCCGATATGAACGACCGGCTTGGCCCGGCCGAGGCCGCGTTCATCGCCGCACGCGACAGCTTCTATCTCGCGTCCGTCTCCGAGACCGGCTGGCCCTACGTGCAATTCCGCGGCGGCCCGCCGGGTTTTCTGCGGGTGCTCGATGAGCGCCTGCTCGGCTATGCCGACTTCCGCGGCAACAAGCAGTACATCACCACCGGCAACGTGATCGGGAATGACCGCGTGTCGCTGTTCCTGATGGACTATGCCCATCGCGAGCGCCTCAAGATACTGGGGCATATGGCCGTCACGGACGCCAAGGACAATCCGGAACTCCTGGAGCAGCTCGTGGTGCCAAATTATCAGGCCCGGGTCGAGCGGGCCGTGCTGATCACGGTGAAGGCCTTCGACTGGAACTGCCCGCAGTACATCACGCCGCGGTTCACGCAAGACGAACTCGTTGAGGGGCTCGCCCCCATCCGCCAGGAAATGGCCTCGCTACAGGCTGAGAACGAGCGCCTGAGGCGACAGGTTAATGCATGCCACCAAGGGCTCGGCAAATGAATACAGTCACCGGTCATCTGCAAAGCACCCGGAGGAGGTGATCATGGCAAGCGCCAACCGCCGAACCGTCATGAAAGGACTGGGTGCGCTTGTCACAGGATGGGGTATCAAACCTTCACACGTGGAGGCGCAGTCGATGAACACGACCGCCGACCTCATCCTGTTCAACGGCAGGATCACCACCCTCGACCGGCAGAACCCACAGGCCGACGCCGTTGCAATGCGCGACGGCCGCTTCGTCGCCGTCGGAGACGAGCGGGAGGTGATGGCGCTCGCCGGGCCCGCCACGCAGCGGATCGATCTCAAAGGACGACGCGTCATCCCTGGCCTGATCGACAGCCACATGCACATTATCCGCGGCGGCCTGAACTACAACATGGAATTGCGCTGGGACGGCATTCGCTCCCTTGCCGATGCCATGCGCGTGCTCAAGGAGCAGGTTGACCGCACGCCCGCCCCGCAATGGGTGCGCGTCGTCGGCGGCTTCACCGAGCACCAGTTCGCCGAAAAGCGCCTGCCGACGCTGGACGAGATCAATGCGGTCGCGCCGGACACGCCGGTGTTCATCCTGCACCTGTATAACCGGGCACTCCTGAATGCGGCCGCTTTGCGGGCTGTTGGTTACAGCAAGGATACGCCGAACCCGCCCGGTGGCGAGATCCAGCGCGATGCCCAGGGCAATCCGACTGGTCTTCTCATCGCCAAGCCCAATGCGACGATTCTCTATGCAACACTGGCGAAGGGTCCGAAGCTCCCACCCGAGTACCAGAAGAACTCGTCGCGCCACTTCATGCGCGAGGTGAACCGGCTCGGGGTGACCGGCGTGATCGATGCAGGCGGCGGCTTCCAGAACTATCCGGACGATTACCAGATCATTGAGGAGCTGCACCGGGAAGGTCAGCTCACGGTGCGTCTTGCCTATAACCTGTTCACCCAGAAACCGAAGGAAGAGCTCAACGACTTCAAGTCCTGGGCCAAACAGGTGAAGCCGGGCCAGGGCGACGACCTCTACCGCCACAACGGCGCCGGCGAGATGCTGGTCTACACCGCCGCCGACTTCGAGGACTTCCGCGTCGAACGCCCCGACATGCCGCGCTCGATGGAGAACGACATGGAGCCCGTCGTTCGCCTGCTGGTCGAGAACCGCTGGCCATGGCGGCTGCACGCCACCTACAACGAGACGATCACGCGGGCGCTCGACGTGTTCGAGAAGGTGAATAGGGACGTGCCCTTCAACGGCCTGCACTGGTTCATCGACCACGCCGAGACCGTCGACGAGCGTAACATCGACCGCATTGCCAAGCTCGGGGGCGGCATCGCGGTCCAGCACCGCATGGCCTACCAGGGCGAGGACTTCGTCGAGCGCTACGGGGCCAAGGCGGCCGAACAAACGCCGCCGATCCGGCGCATGATGGAAGCAGGTGTGCCGGTGGGCGCCGGCACGGACGCCACACGTGTTGCTTCCTACAATCCCTGGGTGTCGTTGTCGTGGCTGGTAACCGGCAAGACACTGGGCGGCAAGACACTGGGCGGCTTGACCCTGTACCCGAGCAGCAACCGCCTCGACCGGGAGAGTGCCCCGCGGCTGTGGACCGAGGCCAACACCTGGTTCTCCAACGAGCCGGGCAAGAAGGGCCAGATCAAGGAAGGCCAGTTGGCCGACCTGGCGGTGCTGTCCGACGACTACTTCTCCGTGCCGGAGGATGCGATCCAGGACATCACGTCCGTGCTCACCCTGCTCGGCGGCAATCCCGTCCATGGCGACGGCGACTTCAAGGACCTGGCCCCGCCGCTGCCGCCGCCGATGCCGGACTGGTCGCCGGTGCGGACCTATGGTGGCTACCAGAAGCGCGCCGACAACGGCGCGGAGCGCAAGTACGCCTTCGCGGCCGCCGGCTGCGGCTGCACCAACTCGTGCGACGTCCACGGCCACGCGCACGCCGCGGCCCTGGCGGCCAACGTGCCGACCTCGGACGCACGGTCGTTCTGGGGCTCGCTCGGCTGCTCGTGCTGGGCTTTCTGACAAGGGAGGCCGACATGAGCGACATTGCAGTCCTCTGGCTGATAGCCCAGATCCTGGCGCTGCCGGCCTCGCAGCGCCGTTTCTGGCAGCAGGAGTTCGAAGGACCGGATTTGAACTTCGCCGGCTGGGCCAAGAAGCTGACCGGGAAGGCGACGATCACGGTGGGCTCGGTGGGGCTCTTGGGCGAGTTCATTGCCTTGTTCCAGGGCGAAAGCTCGCATCCGAGCTCCCTCGACGAGTTGCTGCGCCGGTTCGCGCGCGGCGACTTCGACTTGGTGGCTGTGGGTCGGGTGGTGCTGTCCGATCCGCAATGGCCGACAAAAGTTCGCGAAGGCCGCTGCGAGCATCTGCGCGACATCACGCGGGAGGCGCTTGCAACCCTCTACTAGGCTCGGAGGATGTGAAGTTCTGAATGTGAGTACGCTGCATGGAGTCCCGCGCTAGCCGCATCAAGTGAAAGGAAGCGTTCTATGGCCAAGATCCTGGTCGTTTACTACTCCTCCTACGGACATATCGAGCAGATGGCCCAGGCGGTTGCGGACGGCGCTCGCTCGGTCGCCGGAGCAAACGTCACCATCAAGCGGGTTGCGGAGCTCGTGCCCGAGGACATCGCCCGCGAAGCTGGCATGAAGCTCGACCAAGAGGCGCCGATCGCGAGCCCGAACGAGCTCGGCGACTACGATGCCGTCATTTTCGGCACGCCGACCCGCTACGGCGGCATGGCGGCCCAGATGCGCAACTTCCTCGACCAGACCGGCGGGCTCTGGGTGAAAGGCGCGCTGGTGGGCAAGGTCGGCAGCGTCTTCGCCTCCACCGCAACCCAGCACGGCGGGCAGGAGACCACGATCACGTCGTTCCACACCACCCTTCTCCACCACGGCATGGTCGTCGTCGGCCTGCCCTATTCCTTTGCAGGCCAGACCAGGATGGACGAGATCACCGGCGGCGCCCCGTATGGCGCCACCACGATCGCGGGCGGCGACGGCTCCCGCCGACCGAGCCAGAACGAGCTCGAGGGCGCCCGCTTCCAAGGCCGGCATGTGGCCGAGATCGCAGGCCGGCTGGAACGAGGTGCCGGTGAGCGGGGACCAGTGCCACCGGAGTTGCGGAACCCGACCGAGACGACGGGCGGCACCGCCGGTCAGCCGTAGAGAAACAGGACGCGGGGCTCTTAATGCTGTGATCACGATAAAAGCAGGAGAAGGCACATGACAGGTACTAGCGCAATCAGAGAGCACATGGAGGTGATCGGGGCTGATGGTGCTCACATCGGCACTGTCGACCAACTGGAGGGAAACCGCATCAAGCTGACGAAGAAGGACAGCGGCCAAGGCTCTCATCAAGGCCACCATCACTACATTCCAACGGCCCTCGTTGCACAGGTTGAGGGCGACAAGGTGCGATTGTCGGCGAATGCCGATGTTGCCGTCACCTTCGAAGAGGAGGCGGATGGCAGCACCTAGACACCATCGTCATCAGATTGGAGGGACGCCGGTGGCCATCCCTCCACTTGAACTGCCTAGGCCCTCCGCCGTCCCGCGAGAGGGCAGCCATTCAATCCGATGGAGATTATTCCGATGGAGATTATCATGAACGGCAACCGAACTTTGAACATGTTGAAGAGAGCCTTCCGTTGTCTTGCCACCGTTCTGGCGATTGGCGTCTGCATGCCCAATTTGAGCGCCATAGCTCAGACGGCAGGCACTCCTCCTTCAAGCGTGCTGCCCACAGGTGGCGGGCAGACTCTGCTCGATACCAACGATAGCTTGATCCTGCTGCTTGATCATCAAACAGGTCTGCTTCAGACCGTCAAAGACATCAGTATCTCCGAATTACGGTCGAATACCATCATGCTTGCGAAGCTGGCGTCCCTTCTGAAGATCCCCGTCATCACGAGCGCCTCCGAGCCGAACGGCCCGAATGGACCGCTCATGCCGGAGATCCAGCAATTTGCGCTCCATGCGACCTACGTGCCGCGAAAAGGTGAAGTGAACGCCTGGGACAACGAAGACTTTGTCAAAGCCGTGCGCACCACGGGTCGAAAGACGCTGATCATCGCCGGCGTCTGGACCAGCGTCTGCGTGATGTTCCCGGCGCTGGATGCCAAAGCCGCAGGGTTCAAAGTCTATGCGGTCATTGATGCCTCGGGCGACCCGGGCGAACTGGCATCGCGAGCAACCATCGCTCGCTTCGTGCAGGGTGGTGTCATTCCTACATCGACGAACGCTGTGCTATCCGAGACCCACCGCACGTGGAACCGGCCTGAAGCAGCCGAACTCGCAAAACTGTATGCTCTCGTGGCGCCCAACTTCCAGGCTGTTGCCGAGAGCTACCAGAAGGCCCAGGACGTGGCTAAGCAGACCAAGTGAGGTCGGCGTAACGTTCGGCTTTGCAACCATGGATAAGCTACAGAGACACGTGTGGAGGAGGCCGATCCATGTGGGAAAGCAGCAGCCATCAGGCGGCCTCTCCAACGAATATCCCTGCAGCCGGGACCAGTCGAAGAAATTTGAAGGAGGAAGAGCATGACGACATCAACCGAACGTGCGGTCCTTGCCGGGGGATGCTTTCGGGGAATGCAGGATCTGATCCGCCGCTATCCGGGCGTGGTTTCCACGTGCGTCGGCTACACGGGAGGCGACGTGCCGTACGCCACCTACCGTAATCATGGAAGCCACGCAGAAGCCATCGAGATCATCTTTGATCCCGCCACCATCAGTTACCGGAAGATTCTCGAATTCTTCTTTCAGATCCACGATCCGACCACGCGGAACCGCCAAGGAGACGACATCGGAGAGAGCTATCGATCAGCGATCTTCTACACCAGCGATGAACAGAAGCGGGTTGCCGAAGACACGATCGCCGATGTGGATGCCTCAGGGTTATGGCCGGGCAAGGTGGTGACCGAAGTCGCTCCAGCGAGCGACTTCTGGGAGGCCGAACCCGAGCATCAGGATTATCTTGAACGATATCCGGGCGGGTACACTTGCCACTCCGTCCGGCTTGGCTGGAAGCTTCCAGCTAAGCGGCTACCGCCCGAAAGCAGGCAAACGTAACAGGCTGAGACAAAGGAGCATGATCATGGCGACACGTGGTTTCACCCGTAAAACGTCATCCGCAGATTACGCGGATCGTATCCCGCCTGGACAATCCCTCACCGAGGGCTTCCCGGTCCTCACCGCCGGCCCGACGCCTCGGGTCTCGCTCGCGGACTGGTCGTTCACCCTCAAGATCGGTCCACGCCCGGTGATGCGTTGGACTTGGGCCGAGTTCACAGCCCTGCCGCAGACCAAGATGACCCGGGACATTCACTGCGTGACCAAGTGGTCGAAACTGAACACGCCGTGGACCGGTGTGCTGATCGACGACATCCTCGCCGAGGCCGGTATCGAGTCTCCACCAGCCTATACACTGGCGCACTCCTTTGATGGCTACTCGACGAACGTGCCCACGGCCGACCTCATCGGCGGCAAAGCCATGGTCGCTACCCATTATGAAGGCAAGCCTCTGACGCCCGAGCATGGCGGCCCGGCAAGGCTCCTCGTGCCGCATCTCTACTTCTGGAAATCGGCGAAGTGGATCAACGCGCTCCAGTTTCTCGAACGCGAAGAGGTCGGTTTCTGGGAGCTGCGGGGCTATCACATCTATGGTGATCCTTGGCGCGAGCAGCGCTACAGAGGCGACTGACCATGACGGACGCGACCCTACCGGCAGATCACGTACACTGGCAGGAGGCTGTGATCGAACGAGTCGAGCGCCAAACGGCAGGAGTGAAGAGCTTCCTGCTTCGTCCCCAGGACTGGCGCTCCTTCCGGGCCGGCCAGCACCTCGATGTCCGGCTCACGGCACCGGATGGCTATCAGGTCCAGCGAAGCTACTCGGTTGCGTCTGCGCCCGAGCTGGAGGGGCTCTACGAACTCGTCGTCGAGCGCCTCGAGGACGGCGAGGTATCCCCATTCTTCCACGATGTGGCCGAGGTCGGCGATGTGATCGAGATCCGCGGCCCGATCGGGGGCCACTTCGCGTGGGGTCCTGAGGACGGCGGACCTCTCCTGCTCGTCGGCGGCGGGTCCGGGGTTGCACCGCTCATGTCGATCCTGCGCCATCGCGCTGCGGTCGGTGGCGAAATCTCTACCATTCTTCTTTACGCCGCCCGAACCTGGGATGACGTGATTTTCCGGGAAGAGTTGATCGCACGGGATGCAGCCGAGGCCGATTTCACTCTTCTGCTGAGCCTGTCCAGGGACACGGCGCGCCGTCCGCAAGATGTTGGGCGCAGGGTCGATGCGCCCCTGCTCGAAGACACGCTGGCGAGGCTTGGCGCTGCGCCGCGACTGATCTTCGTGTGCGGCTCGAACGCTTTCGTCGAGGCCGTTACCGGTCATCTTCTGGATCTGGGTCTGGACCCGCAGACCATCCGAACCGAGCGGTTTGGCGGCTAACGGCATCGACTGCCGCTTTGGACATTTGAACGACTGATTGTGGAGGAGATCATGGAAAGCATCGACGCACTCTTCTCAACTCACCCTCAGCGTCCTCCCAACCCATCACTGATCGAGGCGTGCGCTACGGCCTGCTATGAATGCTGTAGCCTGTGTGTCAGCTGTTCCGACGCATGTCTGGGCGAGGCTCACGTGGCCGACTTCGTCTGCTGCATCCGAACCTGCCTCGACTGCTCGGACGTGTGCCTCGCCACGGCCCGCATCATCTCACGTCTCACGCAGCCGAGCCCGATGCTGGTGGAGGCGCAGCTGATGGCCTGCGCCGAGGCCTGTCGCATCTGCGCAGATGAATGTGAGAATCATGCCGCCATGCATGAATACTGTCGTGTCTGCGCCGAGGCCTGCCGTAGCTGCGAGCAGGCGTGCCGTGCACTGCTCCATGGCGCGTCCTTGATGTGAGAGACCGCACGGCGATGGCCGCATCCGTCATGCGGTGCCAATCCGTGCGCCCGGATGGCCTTGGGTTATGACGATGAGGAGCACGCAATGCCCGAAGGGGTCATGGGAGCAGTGTGGGCGTTCTGCTGGGGAGTGGCTGCTGCGTCCGGCTCGCTTGTCGGGGCTATTCTGGGACTCATAACCAACCTCCGGCACCGGTCCATCGCCGCCTTCATGTCACTTGGCGCGGGCGTGCTGCTCTCAGCCGCCTCGTTCAAGGTCGCGTCCGAGGCGCTCATTCTGGCCAGCGCAGCATCCACGGTAGGTGGCATCCTCGCCGGTGCCGCTACGTTCAGCATCGCGAACGCAGCGCTCGTAACCGCCAGGGACCGCAAGCGCTGCGGGGAATGCAAGTCGCAGCCCTCCGAAGCCGACGCGCCGGGCAGCGGCACCGCGATTGCGCTCGGCACCGCGCTCGATGCGGTGCCGGAGGCGCTGGTCCTGGGCGTCTCTCTGCGGACCGGTGGTCCCGATCTGGCACTGGTCATGGCGCTCGCGCTCGCGAACCTGCCGGAGGCCATTTCCGGGACGGCCGGAATGCGCCTTGCATCGCGCTCATCGACTTACGTGCTGAGCCTATGGAGCGGCACTACGTTCGGCACTGCGGCGACGACGGCTCTTGCCTTCTACTTCCTGAGCGACCTTGGCCCTGACGCGACGGCCATCCTTAAGGCCTATGGAGCCGGGGCGCTCATCGCCATGACTGCCGAAACCATGATCCCTGAGGCCTTCCACAATGGACCCCGCTATTCCGGTGTTCTCGCCGCTGCGGGCTTTGCGGCCCTGATCCTTCTCAGTGAATTCGCCAGGTGAGGCTGGTGCTATCGGATATGCATCGCGTCAGGTCGGGCATTCCAACGGCAACAGCCACTCTCGGGCTATGGCAAAGAGGGTTTGGTCATCTAACCTGGCAGAACCGTGGACTCCGGTATGTAGCCGTTTACGAAGGCGACCACTTTCTGGTCTGCCATTTCGCAGGGCTTCAGCCGTGTCTCCCCGGAATGCAGGCGGAACAAATTGAAACTGATGAAGTCGCGACCGCCCAGCTCTCGGGCATAAAGCTGGACTCTCCGCCCATCCTCAGAGACCTGCAAGGTCGTCCCATAGCGCCGCCGATGATAGTGACCCGCGCTGTACCCGAGCGGAAGCAGCTCCAACCGTTCAAGAAATCGATCAAGCTCGTTCATTGCCCCACCAGATCTTCTATTTTTGCAGAACGAACACCTCTCCTCAATCCCCGAGGCTGTTATGCAAATGTGCCTTACTTAGGAGAGTCGGATGAGGGGAACTCCCTCAGGTAAGCCCTCGTCGCCGTTCAGCCCACCAATTCGCTAACAGGATGCATGGCCTGGATCAGAGCCAGCTCCTACCTATCCGCCTTATGTCGGAGACGACAGCTCCCCGTTGATCGGCGGGAGGTTATGCCATCTCCAGCTGAAGAGACAGTTCACGGCGCATACGTCTGCACCAGGTCTCAAGAGCGGCGACTTTCTGCTGCCTCGCTTCGGAGTTCATGGATTGCCTCCCTCAACTCCTGCACGGTGACGCAATTGATCAGGTGACGTCCGACAAAAGCAACAACTTCGTTGAGCCCCATTCAGCCCTTCCTGTCATTGAGTGTTGATCATTATGTGGTGATTGGACAGCCCGAACCCAACCCGACGGGCGCAATGACGTCATTGCATTCATACCATCATGGCGCCACTCGGATCACGAACATGTTTCTCTCGGCAGGGTCCGGAACCGGCCTGTGCTGGACCGGGGTTTGGATCTACTGGCGGCGGTCCTTTTCGAAACATCGAGTTGCCTCCCCTCATTGTCTGATCACAGGCGAGGTTCACGACACATGTGCGCGACGGCTCATGCCCCTTCTCCTGGCTGCCGGTGCAGGGGAGGTTTCTCGGCGCCCTGCTCTTCCGCCGCGAGAAGCTGGGCCGCCATGCGCCTGGCCTGCCAGGCAGGCTCGGCGGTGCGGCTCATCTGGGCGACGGCGATCGCGCCCTCGTGCAGCAGGTTGATCTCAGCCGCGATCCGCTTCGGCTCGGCAAACCGGGCCGCATGAGCGAGCTCCTCAAAATACGCCAGCGTCAGGCGCTTATGCAGCACCGCCGCGCGGAACACGGGATTGGCGGTGTCCTTATGCTCCCCGGCCGCACTTGCGAACAGGCAGCCGCGGAACCCCTCATCGCGGAACCAAGCCTCGAGGCAGTCGAAGGTCACCAGCAGGCGCTCGACCGGATCGCTCGCGCGCTGCTCGACAAAGGCCCGCATGGCGTCACGGGCCTCCTCGTCGCGCCGTTCGAGGGCGGCCAGGATCAGGTCCTCCTTCGTCTCGAAGTGTCGGTACAGCGTCGTCTTGGCGACGCCGGCCTCGGCAATGATCAGGTCGATGCCGGCCGCATGATAGCCGTGCTGGTTGAACAGCCGGAGCGCGGTCTCGAGCAGGTGATCCCGGATTTCTCTTGGTCTGCCGCCGTTTTGGATCGAGGTCTTCGACTGGCCGCAGCAGGCCTCCGTTGATAGTGTCGGGTGCTACGAGTTTGACGAGAACGAGCTGGCTGCCGCTGTCGAGATGATCGTGGGCGCGGCGCATGAAGCCGGCGCCCGGGACGTCTTGCCTCCAAACTAGGCTCAGGACTCGTTAATTGAGGTAGAAAGCTACGGCAGCCGCGATGCAGATGGCCGAGAAGAAGGTGTGAGCGCAGCGGTCATAGCGGGTGGCAATTCGGCACCAGTCCTTGAGCTTGGCGAACATGTTCTCGATCTTGTGGCGCTGGCGATAGAGCGTCTTGTCATAGGCAATCGGCACCTTGCGGTTCCGGGTCGGCGGAATGCAGGGTGTGATGTCCTTGTCAGCAAGAGCCTCCCGGAACCAGTTGCTGTCGTAGCCTCGGTCTGCAATCAGCGTGGAGCCCGCCGGCAGCGCCTCCAAGACGAGCCGTGCGCCCTTATGGTCGCTCATCTGTCCTTCCGACAGCAGGAGGATGATGGGCCTGCCAACCTCGTCGCAGACGGCATGCAACTTGGAGTTCAGCCCGCCTTTCGTGCTCCCGATGTGGCGGGGAACATCCCCTTTTTGAGCAGGCTCGCCGCCGTGCGGTGCGCCTTCAGGTGAGTGGCATCAATCATGATCCGCTCGGGCTTGGGCCCCTCGCTGGCCAGCGCCGCGAAGATGCGGTCGAACACGCCCAGCCGGCTCCATCGCATGAACCGATTGTAGAGCGTCTTGTGGGGCCCGTACGCCTTAGGCGCATCCTTCCATTGCAGGCCGTTGCGGATCACATAGACGCTCCAAGCCGCGCGTCGGCCGGATCACGCGCTTGAGCGCCCCATGGTCGGCCTCAATGATGTTATTCAAATATTTCGAAGTCCGATGCTCAACATTTTCCGACAGCAGGCTCTCCTGCTGCAGGCGCCGAATTGCCTTGGGATACGACGCCAGTTTGTCGGTTGTAATTGAGGATGGCGGATAGTCGCTCATCGTCTTCAGGGCTTTGCGCAGAAAGCGATAGGCGGCCTTGGTGTTACGGCGGTCTGACAGCATGAAGTCGACCAACTGCCCATGCTTGTCGACGGCCCTGAACAGGTATTTCCATCGCCCACCGACCCGCACATAAGTTGGTTCTGTCGCAAACTCGTTTTTTACTTGCCTATACTAGTGGGCCTGCTGTGGCCCTGTGCTGTGGAATCAACGGCTTAGCGCCGCTGCTGTAATGCCAAAATGGCGCTGGAAATGGTAATACTTCGAGTTTGCGACAGAACCGGACGGAGAGGCTCGGTTAACGGATTGGATGCGCCAGAATCTGCGGTACGGACACGTGCCGTTAGTCGGTGATGTTGAGCGGACTGAGGCGGCTCTGATCAAGGCTCTCAGCCCTCCTTTGAACCTCAAGGGCTGGAAGAACCCTGAGAAGCCGCTGGTCCAGCGTTTTCGAAGAGCCTGCGTTGCGGAAGCGACAAGTATGAGGGACGCCGTACAGAATGGATCATTGGAATGATCCAAAACGTATGTGGCTCCGTACTCAGTATCTTCGGAGGAGCGGGTCGTGGCAGGTCTAGCGGCACCGTCAAATTAACCAGGGGGTGATCGGATCGGGGCACACATAAGGGATGAAACCGCCTCGCCATTCCCGCTACGCCCGCCACCGGTTCCCGCCTGAAGTGATCAGCCACGCCGTATGGCTCTACTTCCGGTTTCCGCTCAGCCTCCGGATGGTGGAGGAGATGCTGGCGGCCCGAGGGATTGAGGTCAGCCACGAGACGGTCCGGCAGTGGGCGCTGAAGTTCGGCCAGAGCTTTGCCAACCAGATCCGCCGCCGTCTTCCGGCATCCGGAGACAAGTGGCATCTCGATGAGGTTGTCATCAGCATCGTGGGCAGGAAGCACTGGCTCTGGCGAGCCGTGGATCAGCATGGGGTCGTGCTCGACATCCTGGTTCAGAGCCGCCGCAATGCGAAAGCCGCCAAACGCCTGCTGCGGAAGCTGCTCAAGAAGCAGGGCATCGCTCCGCGTGTGATGATCACGGACAAGCTGGCCAGCTACGGCGCGGCCAAGCGAGAGATCATGCCCGGTGTTGAGCATCGCCAGCATAGGGGTTTGAATAATCGTGCGGAGAACAGTCACCAGCCCACCCGACGACGCGAGCGCATCATGAAGCGCTTCAAGTCAGTAGGGCAGCCCAGCGCTTTCTCTCAGTCCACGATCAGGTCGCAAATCTCTTCCGCCGTCCTGCCAAGACCGATGCTGCAGTTTATCGCCATGCCCGCGCTCAGGCCTTTCATGTCTGGACTGATGTGACTGGCATCGCGAGTGCCGCCTGATCTGTCGACCCAGGGAGGCGCTTTGCCTTCAGCTCGTTAAATTGACGGTGCCCTCCATCCTCCGCTATCGAGACCTCTGTCACGATAGCTGAAACTCTGAAACAAAGTGTTTGCGACAAAGCCCGCAGTCCTCCTATGCCATCCAGCTTCGGCTGCCAAATCGTCGATCCCTGCAACAAGGCGGTGCAGTTCCCGAAGATGTCCTCCATGAACATCGCATCCCTCCGGGTCCGTGCTGCGGCCAATGCCCTCAATGGCTGCTCCACGGTACGTCAAGCGTCACCAATTCGTCCGCAGTCACGCCTGCCTGGCTGAACACCAGGCTGCCAGGATCGAGGGCCTGGTTATCCCGCCGATAGGTCAGGCGCAGCCGGTAATCGGCGGGCTCGAGATGCGAACCTGGGGCGGCGGCTGTCGGAACGATCACGGCAAAGGCCGTGCCATCATCCTTGCGCAGCACGCGAACATCATCGATAGACTGATACGCCGCCTCGGGCAGGAACGAGCGCGCGTGGACAACATCGTCACGCCCGGAGACGAGTCGTAGTGCCACGCCCGTGGCGGGCAGCCGGATCGTTCCGCGGTCGGCGAGCATCGCGACAAAGTGCCGTACCAGTCCCGCCTGCCCCGCTGCCGAGGGGGCCTGCGCTTCGTTGCCCGAGAATACCTGCACGCGTGTTCCCGCCGGCAGCAGATCGCCGGCCGCAAAAGCATGGTAGGTTTCCCAGGTCATCGGGGCGACGCGCACTTCGGCGAAGCGCGCGTCCACGTTACCCCAGCAGTACAGGCCAATCCCGCCCATGGCGAGATCGGGATCGTCCAGCGCGAACAGGCGGACACCGTCGAGATAGCCGCTCAGGTGGGTTCCCGTGCACTCGACCGTCATCAGGTACTCGCGCCCTACCTCGTAGGACGCGTTCGCTTCCCACAGCACCGATACGGCACCTCCCACCTTCTTGACCAGACGGCGGTACCCGCGCTGCGCGTCCATTGAAAGACGATAGTAGTTGTCCGCATCGGCATAGCGGAACATTACGCCGATCGCGTCGTCCTCGCCTGAAACGAGTCGTACGCTCAGCCGGTAGTCCGTCCAGGATGGCGAACCGGCAGCCGCAAACGTGCCGAATTTCTCCGGCGCCGCGGCGGAGAGATCCCCATCGTGAATGGCGCCCGCCTGGCGCAGCAATCCGCCGGTCGCCTGCCAGTCCGATGGCCCGTCCACCGTCCCGTCGTCGACGATGGTCCAGGTGGCCGGCGCCAGGGCGTTGAACGGTTCGTCGAGCAGCCATTCGTCAAATGCCATTTGCGCCGGGTAGACGTGGACGCGGGAGAACCGCGCGTCGGTATTCCCCCAGCAATACAGTCCGATGCGGCCGGCCGGCACGTCGGCGTCCTCGACCACGAACAGCGGGATCCCGTCCAGGTGGCCGCGCAGCGTGTTGCCGACAAGGGTCAGCGTCATCTCGTACGGGCGCCCGAGCTCGTAAGCGACCGCATCCTCCCACAGCAGGGTGAATACGCCTGCGACTGCCTTGACGAGGCGACGGTATCCGTGCTGCGCATCCATCGAGAAGCGATAGAAGTTCGCGTCGTCGGCATACCGGAACAGGAGGCCGATGGCGCCGTCGTCGAAAGACTGGAGCCGCGCGCTCACGACGACATCGGTCCAGGCCGGGTCGCCCGCGAGGGCCTGGGTGCCGCGCTTGCCGAGCGTGTCCCTGTCGATCGGCAACTCGAAGATGTTGCTGGTCTGGCGCAACGCACCGCCGACGGTGCTCCATACCGATGGTGCGTCTGATGTGCCTTCGTCGATGAAAGTCCAGCCGCTGGTGTCCCCTTCGGCAAACCGGTCGGACAGCAGCGCGTGTGCCTCGATGGGCGGCACGCGGACCTCGACACCTTCGAAGCGTGCACCGGTGTTCCTCCAGCAGTAGAGACCCATTTGCCCGCCGGGGTGGGCGGTGTCGTTGACGTCGAAGAGCCGCTCGGCCCCGATGTACCCGACAAGATGGGAGCCGACCGCGTCGACCGTGAGGACGGTTTGCCCCCCGATTGCGTAACTGCCGGCCGCGTCGAACAGGATCGTGGTCGCCCCGCCCTGCTTGCGGACCAGCCTGCGCCGATTGTGCTGGTGATCCAGCGTCAGGCGATAGTAGTTGTCCTCGTCTGTATAGCGGAACATGACGCCGACCGCTCCGCTGGCGTCGGCGCGCACCGTCACGCGCAGGCGGGAGTCCATCCACGACTGCCCGCGGGCGACAACGAAGGTTCCAGGATAGTCGGGACCGGCGTCGTCGCCGATGCCGGACTGTTGAACGAGCGCTCCGCCGCCGAGTGCCCAGACCGAAGGACTTGATGCGCTCGCCTCGTCGGTCACGGTCCACGCGCCAATGCGCCGTGTCGCGTCGCTCACGAGCACGCGGTCGAAGTGCGCGCCGGTATTGTTCCAGCAGTAGAACCCGATCCCGCCCGCGCGCAACGCGCTGTCATGGACCGTGAAGAGCGGCGTGCCGTCCAAGTGCGCGCGCAGTTCTGTACCGAGCGCGCGTATCGAGAGGTCGTAACCCTGGCCGACTGTATAGCCCACCGGATCCTGCCAGAGGGTGCTCACTACGCCCGCCACTTTCCTGATCAAGCGGCGGTAGCCGCGTTCGGAGTCCATGGAGAAGCGGTAGTAGTTGTCGTCGTCCACGTAGCGGAACATGACGCCGATGGCGTCGTCGTCATCGGAGCGCAGCCGCGCGTGGATCTGCACATCGCGCCACTCCGGATTGCCGGCGTATGCATAGGTGCCCGGGAAGTGCACGCCATCCTCCGGCGCGTTGATGTCGGAGGTCTGGCGCAGCGTGCCGCCGTCCACCTCCCACAGTGACGGCCCGGCGACAGCGCCGCCGCTGTCGACGATCCCGACCTCGTCTAGGCCCGTGAAGGCCGGCGCCCAGAGTACCGGGTCGGTGTCGAGCGATTCGACTTCCAGCGCCTCGAAGCGCGCGCCGGTGTTGGCCCAGCAGTAAAAGCCGACCGCGCCACGGGCAAGGGCCGTGTCCCGCACATTGAACAGCGGGACGCCGTCGAGATAGCCGATCAGGTGCTCACCGTGAGCGTCGATGGAAAGTTCATACGACCGCCCGATGTCGTAGTTCCCGCCGTCCTCCCACAGCACGGTGACGACCCCGCCGGCTTTCTTAACGAGTCGCCGGTAACTGAGCTCCCGATCCAGCGAGACGCGATAGTAGTTGTCCCGGTCGACGAAGCGGAATACCACTCCGATGGCATCGTCGTCGACGGTGCTGAACCTGGCGCGGATACGGACATTCGTCCATCCTTGCGCGTCCTTGGCGATTGCCAGCGTACCCGGTTTCTCCGGCGCCGCGCCCGCTGTGCTGCCACCGTAGATGTTGCTCGTCTGCACAATGGCTCCAGCGAGGACCGACCAGGCGGACGGACCTGACGAGATGCCCTCGTCGACAATCGTGTAGTGGTCAAGCGCGTTGGGGCCGAAGTCCTCGCGCATGAGCAGGCCGGCCGTGACCTCGAACGCCTCGGCGAACAGGACATTGCTGGGGCCAGAGGAAGCAAGCGCCCCCGGGAATGTCCTGTAGTCGATACGCAAGCCGGTGGTGCTGCCCGGTTCCTGCAGCAGCAGCGTGACCGACTCCTCGTTCGGCTCGGCGGTCGCAAAGGAAACGTCGGTGAGCTTGGCCCTGCGTGGCGCCACGACCGGCGCGCCGGGCCTGGTTGCCCGCAGCAGTTCGATTGCGGTGCGGCTCCACGCGATCGGTTCGGGGCTGTGCACGAGCAGCGCGAACGGCTGGGCGATCTCGAGACGGGTTACCTGGACTTCCGCCGGCGGCGGTTGCGAGCCCACACCGGCCAGGGCGGCAAGCTGTTCGAATGCGCGCCCCTCGTCGGCTGACGGCGCAGCGGCCGGCGCCACGGCTGCGCCCACTGCTGCGGCGACGGCGACCGCGTCGGACAGGGCGGCGCGCCAGGTCTCGTCACGGTAGCTGTGCAAGTGGTGGAAGAAGTTCACGTACCTGGAGGTCGTGAACTGGAAGCGGTAGACGACGGAGGCGGCAAGGCTGAAGTCGTCGACGCGCACGTCGCTGAAGCGTGCCCCGGTATTCGCCCAGCAATACAGCCCGACGGTTCCCCCGGACATGGACTCGTCGCTCGCGTCGAACACGAGTTCGCCATCCTGGTAGACCCGCAGCGAGGTCCCCACGGCTTCGACCGTGAGCAAATAGTCGCGACCCTGTGTGTAGGTGAACTCATCGCCGGCCAGGACGTTCGTGACGCCTTCGTAGACCTTCAGCAAGCGGCGATACCTGCGTTCCCTGTCCATGACGAATCGGTAGTGATGGCCCGGGTCGGCGTACCGGACGGCGACGCCGATGGCGTCGTCGTCCCCGGACCGCAGGTACACGCTCACGCGGTAGTCGGTCCAGTTCGAAGGCTGCTCCGGATGGTCGGGGGCAAGCAGCGGCGTGTCCGCGCAGACCAGCAGCGTTCCCGGCTTGACCGGGTCGTTCGCATTGACCGTACCTCCCCAGATGTTCGACGTCTGGATGACGTAACGGCTGGGCGGCGTGCCCTCCTCGCGCACCTCCCAGTGCGAGGGCCCACCGTTGGCGCCTTCGTCGAACACGGTCCAGCGCCCCAGGGCCGCCCCGGAGCCTGTCGCCGCATCCCCGACGAGATGCGCGGCGAAGGCCTCGTGCAGGAGCAGCGGGACGAGGCGCGCCTCGTACAGCGTGTCGCCGTCGAGCACCTGGCCCGCGTCGGCTGCGCCGAGCGTACTGTTGTGAGGGATGAGCGTCGTATCGATGACGGCGCAGTCGCTACCGTTGACGGTAGTGACCCAGTAGTTGTCGCTTTCTGTCAGCGTCAGGTCCTCGGTCACACCCCAGCGATTTTTGACATCAATCAGGCGGCCGCTGACGTCACGCACGGGCCGGTTGTTGTTGTCGTAGAGGTAAAGCCCGAGATCGCGCCCGGCTATCCGGTACATCAGGTCGACGTAGTTTTCGTTGAACGCGACGCCGATGTCGTAGGCACGGTAGACCGGCCGCGGCAGCGGCGGCTTCTCGCCGGCCGCCGGAACGGTGGATGGCACCGTGTAGGCAACGTAGCGGGCCAGATCGTCGAGGCCACTGTCGAAGGTGGCCGCGTCCTGGCCGGCGGGCGTTGAGAGCGCCGTCAGTCCCGGCGGCCCCTCGGTGCGGAAGTAGGCGAACTCGGTGAGGTCGATGTCCTTGGACGCGATGCCACTGGCCGAGATGTGCGTCACCAGCTTGAGCCGGTAGTCGGTGTGCGGCTCGAGCACGTCGCCCTGGCGCGACCAGCGGGCCATTTCGTCGCTTAGGTGCTGTGCCATCTCTTGCTGCAGCTCCACCTGCGCGGGGTCGGGACCGATGTTGACGCACACCTGGACGATGCAGGCCTGTCCCCTCACCAGGATACGGACCAGGCCGGGACCCTGGATATCGATGACACCAGCGACCGGCGCCACCGGGCCGATTACCTGGCCATCCGTCGTAAAGCCCATGCCGGTGACCTGCGACTGCGCATCCGCGACTCCATCGGCAAGGGGGAAGCACAGCGTGTGCAGCAGCATCTCGTCCTGCGGCGCGGTGAGCCGCACATGCTTGATCGAGCGACCGGTGAGCCGGATCGTCTGCGGCGCGCCATTGACGGCATGGGGTAGGCGCGCCTGGCTGGCAAAACTCCCGTCCTGGCTATATGCGACGATGGTCGCACCCTGCGAGAACAGCGAGACGGACAGGTCGACGCAGGCCACGGCAAGCGGCAGTGACACGTCGAGCGTGTGGCCGCAGTGCAGGCCTGCGGCGCCACCGCGCGTATCCACCGTCGTCTCGGGCGGACGGTGTCCAGCCGCATCCTGGAGCTCAAAAACGACCTGTTCTTCGGTACGGGGATTCGAGGACCGGCTCCCCGGCCGGTCGCGGAAGTCGATGCAGGTGCCGACCCGGTCGCCCACCCCCTCGCGCCCGGCGACCAGGATGCGAACCGCCCTCGCCGGTTTGCGCAGGCTGACAAGGATGCTGTTGGGCTGTGGCCCGGCCGCGCCGACCGGGATCGTGGCGGGCACGCACAAGGCATGCTTGAAGGTGCGGAACGCGGGCTCGAGCACCGTCACCGTGGTCTGCGGCGGATACAGCCAGGAGATCGCCAGCCAGTCGTGGGCGGGACAGTGGTACGGCGGGCTAAGTACCTGGCCGGCGGGAACCGACTCGAAATCGCAGCAGATCACCCGGTCAGGCGGTTGAGGGACGCATGGGTAGTCGTCGAACTGGTCGGTGAACCACTCGTCCCAGGCCCCGCCGCTGTGGCGCGTGTAGTCGAACGCGCTCTTCGACCACAGCCAGAGCTTGACCTGGGCGATGCCGCCCGTGCCCGCCCCGGCCACTGGGGCCCACGAGCCGTACAGGTCGCCTACCGGCGGGCCAGCATCGCTCCTGCGCGCAACGAGCGACCACGTGCCGCCCGCCAGCTTGTGCAGCTCGATGCTGCGCAGCGCATATTCGACTTCGAGCGGGCCTTCGTTCGTCGCCGGATCGCCGATCCGCTCGCGCGGCGGCTCGACGAAGTTGACGTTGCTGCCGACGAGCGGCTTGTCGTGGACCGCGCGTCCGAACGTGATGTGGGGCCGGCAGTCGAGCGGCACGACGGGCACGCCGGCCGGCGGCAGCGCGGTATCGAGCGCCACGATATCCGCCGCCGTGACCGCGCCTTCGTTGACAAAGCCGTCGCCGTCCGGGTCCCAGTTTGGCAGGAGAACGGCGGCGCGCGGCAACGGCCAACTGACCGTTGTCTTGAAGTGCTCGATCGCGATCTCCTTGAGCGGCATCGGCAGCGCTGGCACGTCCCCCTCGGGCCCCCATTCGAGTTTGATGGTCTTCTTGATGTCGCTCAGCGGCCACGGCAGCCCGATCTTGACGCTGAACGTGGCGAGCAGGTGGAACGGATCGAAGACGTTGGCCGCAAACTGCGCGTCGACGCCGAGCGTGAGCCCGAAGCCGAAGGCCTTCAGGCCCGCCTTGCCGTGTAGCCAGAGGTCGCCATGCAGGTAGACCGGTTTCCAGCTGACCACGACATTCCCTTCGATCCAGGCTTCGACCGTGACCCGCAAGGGACCGAACTTCCAGTTCTTGTCGTAGCCGACCCACGCGCCCATCGCCAGCTGGCGCGCATCGAGCATGAAGTAGCTGTTGGCCTCGAACAGCTGGAATATCTCCGCCCAGATGCGGCGCTCGCGCGGCTCGTTCTCGCCGAGATACAGATGCCATGCATCGGCGTCGCTGAAGTCGAAGAACGCTTCCGCGTTGGCGCGAATGTCGATCAGCTCCGCGCTGCTGCCATACTTGTACCGCGCGGCGACGTTCAGCAGGAAGGTGCCCTCGCGCCCGTCGAGAACGGCGAGCGCCCGGAACATCGCCTCCTCGCCCAGCTTGGCGCGCTCCTTGAGCAGGTTGGCGCGCCCCTCGATCAGCAGGACCGGGCCCGGGAAGACGATGACGAGCAGCAGCTTTCCCGAGAAAGTGTAGCCGTTGTCCGAGAGCGTGCCCAGGGTCACGCCGGCGCCCAGCGCCAGGCTTCCCTCGGCCGGCCGCCATTTCGTGCTGAGATCGGACACGCCTTCCGTCGGCCGCAGGTACCAGCCGGGCGATGCATCGTCGTTCTCGAACCACGCTTCCTCGGGCAGCTTGTCCGGCTCCATCTCCAGCGCGAACAGGCCGGCCATGCCGTACAGCGCAAGTCCGGTCGCGCCGAGCGGAATGCCGGCGGGAAGCTCGAGGCCGAGGTAGATGGCCATGAAGCTGTACCGGTCCACCCCGCTGCCGGCGGTGCCGATGACGAGCTGGGCGTCGACCCGCATGTCGAGCGAGATGAGATCGAGCGTGATGTCGCCATCGAAGCGGTGGATGTCTCCAGGCAACTCGCGGTAGGACACTTCGCCCTTGAAGTAGAGCACATCAGGGATCGCGAGCTCGACCGCGATCCCGTTGAGCGATACCTTGACGTCGCCGTTGTCGTACCAGCTCAAGCGCAGTCCCTCGACGGATGCCCCGGCGCTCAGCCCGTCGACCAGCTTGATCGCGCCGGAAAAGCCGATCCACTTGCCCGTTCCGTCGTCCGTCTTGCCAAAGCCGAGTTTGGTGATCTCGAGCTTGAAGCCGTGGAAGTCGAGGCTGTATTGGTCGCGCAGGTCCATCCACCCGCCTTCGAAGCGGACGTTGCCGCTCGAGTCGATCGCGAGCTCCTTGACCTGGAAGGCCGGCCAGTCGAGACCGCCAAAGAGCGGCGTCACCTGGCCGCTCAGCTTTACGATGAAGGTGCCGCCGGTGTATTCGAAGCCAATACTGTCCAGGTCGAGGCGCAGAACGCCCGCTTTGGTCAGCGTGACGAGGCCGCTCTCGCCGCTCAACGCGGCGCTGAACGTGCCGTCGAGATTGAGGCCGATCGCGACCTTGACCTCCTCGTCGAAGTACGGAAGCGTGAGGGTGCCGGCGAGTTCGGAATCTTCGAGGCTGTTCTGGACGAAGGTCAATCCGAGATGTTCGAGGCCGAACGTCACGCCGAAGACTTCGCCGGCAAAGGCCGGCGTCCAATCTGCATCGATTTCGCCGGAAAATCCACCGTCGCCGATGAAGGCATTGCTGAACTTGATGTCGCTTGGTACGGCCGACCCGAGGCCTTCAGGCAGCTCGACCGTCGCCGCGCCGATGAACACGCCCTTCCAGTCGGTGTCGAGCCCGATCGCGGCCGCCGCTTCCGGCAGTTCCTGGTTGCTGGAGAGGCGCAGCACGATGTTCTCGGCCGAGATGATCACGCCGCTGTCGCCGACCATGCAGCGCGGCAGGTTGAGTTGGCCCGGCGACTCTCCCGGCCACTCGACGTCGATGTTGAAGTCGCCGTCGACCGAGATCGCCAACGGCAGTGGGATGTCGACGAAATGTTCGGGATCGGGATCCGCCACCGGCTTGCCGTCCTGCTCGATGACCGGCTTGAACAGCGTTCGCGGCAGCCGCAGCTTGAGCACTTCCGCGAAGAGTTCGACCAGCAGGCCGTCCTCGCCGCTGTGCGCGGACGCGATGACCGGCCCCGAGCCGAGCACGAAGGCGAAGCCCAGGGGCAGCTGGAAAACCACCTCGTCCATAATGCGCATCGCAAGCTGAGCCGAGAACGTTCCCTCTTCCGCCAGGATCATCCCGTCCTCGTACGCGATGCGATCGAGGAACGATCCGTCGCTCGGCACGAACAGGTCGGAGGGCCACAACTCCTGCGACAGGTACTCGCTCAGCGGCGTGTAGAAAACAGGATCAGGCATGCTCTCACTTTTGCTTTCCTAGCGCATGAAGCGCACGCTCGCCGCGGTCGCCGGCGCGCCGCTGAACAGGGTCGCCGCGGCGTTGAGAAACGGCGCGCCGCGCGGAACGTAGGCATTGTCAAACGGGCCGCCCCTCGGTCCTCGTAGTCCCCAGGGCGTGCCCGCTCTCGCCCGGTACCCGCCGGTGTTGTAGGCGCAGCCGACGAGCGGCAGGTCGAGGAAAGTGATGTCGGACTTGTAGCTGTCCCGGATCTCCCCTCCCGACAGGAAAATGGAGTGCGCCGCATGCAGCAGCCAGTCGTTCAGGTAGCCACCCGCGTTGGCCGGCAGGGCCGGCAGGCCGGCGGCGGCGAGATGGTCGCGTAAGCCGAGCCGCGTGACCGCTTCCATCGCCGAACTGATCAGGTTCTGGGTCAGGCCCGGGCTGATGCGCGCGCCGCCCGTGGCGTCCACGATCGTCACCAGCTGGTCCCAAGTCAGCGTGCTGGTGGCGGCGCGCACTGCGGCGGCACCGTTCCACGGATTGGGAACGGAACGCGAGAACCCGTCGAGGACGAACACCGCCGCGTGATTGGCCGGCGCGAATTGGAGTGAGCACGTCAGGTTGCGGATGTCTCCGGCCGCGCCAGCGGTTTGCACCTGGACACTGATGGTATCGCCCGATGCGACGGCAACGGTGGCGGCGTTGTTCACGCCGTTCCTGCCCCCGGAGGCCAGCGTCACGCTCAACGTGCTCGCGGCCCCGTTGAGAAACACGGTGACGGTGGTGGCGCCGTCCAGCGTATTTGCCGCGGCGGCAACCCCCAAATGCCGCAGGGTTCCCGCCCGCGTCGCCGCATGCGCCACGGCTCCGTGCGTCCCGGCCCCCGCGGCGCGCGTCGCAGCGGAATAGAACCGCGTCACCGCCGGCGCCTGCACGCCGCCGTTCGGGAAGCCGCCCGCCAGCGGCAAGTCGTTGACCGTGATGTCGTAGTTGGTGATGGCCGCCGCCGAAGAGGTGTGGCCCACGACGCGCAGACGATCGACATCTTCCACCAGCACAGAGGAGTTGACTCGCGTCAGGAAATCCTGGCGAAACGTTCTCGGGTTGTTCAGCGTGACGCTGATGCGCGACGTATTGTTCGCGTTGAGAGCGACGGCGGTGACCGTCCCGCCGATGCCCGTGGCGTGATCGTACTCGAGCTCCAGGGCCGCACTGACACCGCCCGCGCGCAGCCCGATTCGGTTCTGCGGGCGTAACGGCTCGAGCCGGGTGAAGCGCGGGTCGAAGTTCACGCTCTCGGCGCCAGCGAAGAAAATCATCAGCTCGCATGGCACCTGGAGCGCGTCGCAAGCTGGCGCGACGGTCGCGCCCTCGGCTGCCCAGAAGGCGTTCACGGCGGCTTGCTGCGCCGGGCTGGGGCCGAGGTTCACCGCCGCCCCGCCCCCGCGCGCGCGCGCCTCGAACACGCTGTCGTCGGTGTAGTGCCACTCGCGCTGCGAGACCGGCGCGGTGTGCGGATGACCGTGAAAATTGGCGAGCCGGCCCAGTGGGATGCGCGACTGCGCCGCGATCTGCTCGCGCGCGCGCGGAAGGGCCGCCGCCGCGAGCGCGGGGAACAAGATCGCCAGCGGGTGCGTCAGCGCGGCGCCGCTGACCACGTCGGTCACCGAGGTGATCCTGCGGTCGGCGGCGGGAAGCAGCATCTGCCGCATGAAGCGATGCAGGTAATAGACGGGATTGATGGTTTGCTCGCAGCGGTCCTGCACGTGGAAGGTCAAGCGCCTGGCGCGATCGGCATCGGCCGCCGTCTTCAGGTCGAACGGCGCGGCAGCGGGCAGCGGATCGGAGGCCAGGAAAGGCGCGGCGCGCCCGATGGCGTCGCCCGCGCTCACGTCCAGTCCGCCGCGCAGCTGCGCCGCCGGCGTGGCGCTGAAGAAGTCGGTCACGAGCCGGGTCACCTCGGCCGCCACCGGAAGATGACGGTCCAGGTGGGCCTTCAGCGTGCGCGTGCCCGGGCCGACAACCATCCGCATCGAACGGTGCCAGTTGCGCCGGACATTGGTCGTCGTCGCATGGGCATAGGCGTTGGTCAACAGCGCCTCGAGCGCCGTCTGCACCGCGGTCCGCTCGACGTTCTCGTAGAAGGCAAAGTGCGGCAGCGCCTCGATCATCCGCACACGGGTTACGCCCCCCGCCTGCTCGGTCTGCAACGCCAGGCGTTCAGATGGCGTCACCGAATAGGTCCGGCCGGCCGCGGTGGTCCCGGTGAAGGTGCGCGCGAGCGTCAGCCGGGTCGTGCTGTCGACCCGCAGGATCATGAAGGCGTCGGCCGTGCCGGTCACTTGCAAGGTCCGCCCTTCGAGCGTGGCGTCCCACGCGGTCCCGGCCCCGTTGACCGTGTCCGAGCCATTCGTCACGGAGACCGTTCCGGCCAAGGTCAGGCGTTCCCATCGCAACTTGCCGTCCAGCCAGCAGAAAATGTTTGCCACGTCTCCCGCGGACGACATGAACAATTCCAGGCCGCGCGAGAAACTGGCTGGGTTAGCGGCCGTCTGCAACGGCTGCCGGAACGGCCGGCCCACCACCAGGGCGTTGGTGAAAGCCGGATAGGGGCCGGCCGTCTGGTGCGCGATCGGCGTCGCGAAAGTATCGCCCATGACATCACTCCAGTTAAACACCTGTTGGAACGGAGACGACCTCGCTGGCGGCGCTCTGCCGGCCAGAACGATCGCGCCCCTTGAGCCGGTAGTCGTAGCCCACGCTCGCTTGCGCCGTGGCGTCTTCGAACGCTGCGGTCCCGGCCGGTAGCCAGTCGCCGAGATTGACCCAGATCGTGCGGCCCGCCTGGCGCCGCTGGACGAGGATCTCCAGCGCCTCGGCGGTTTCCCACGTGACGCGCACCAACGAATCCGCGCCGTGTGTTTCGCGCGAGGCGACCACAGAATATGGCGGGGCCGCCGCGCCGGCGCGGTACGCGCGCGCGGTCACGGGCGGTGAAGCCACCGACTCGTTGCCCACGTCGTCGCGCGCCGTGACCCGGTACGACAGGTCGACTGCCGCAGGCACATCACGATCGATCCAGACGACTTGCGCCGGCCGTGCGGCTGGATCGCCCGTCGCGACGGTCTCGACGTGCACCAGCGTCATCAAACGCAAATCGCGCGCCAGCGCAGCGCCCTCGACGCGGAACACGCGGTAGTCGGCCAGGTCGGGCTCACGGTTGGAGCTCCACTTGAGCGTGACCTGGCGGTCCCCGCCGAGGACCTTGGCGATCGCCGGCGTGCGCGGTGGCACGACCTTGGGGCAGTGGACCGGAGGACTCGCCAAGCCGAGCGGGCCGCGATTGTGCGCCCCATCCACGTAGGCAGCGCGATAGAAGTAGCGATTGCGGGAGCGGCCGTCGAGTGTGTCGATCGTGGCGCGCAGCCCGGGATCGATCACGAAGTCCGGGGGATTGTCGGGGCCGAGCCGGTTGGCGTTGCCAGGATCGGCGGGGTCGAGCGGCTCGATTGTCAGCTGGGTGAACGCACGCTCGTTGCCGGGCAACCCGGCCAGGGCACGCAAGCTGTCGTTCGACAGCGCGCGGTAGTATTCCATCGCCGCAGCCTTGCCGCTGTCGTGGACGAAGTCGGTTAGCGCATTCAGCTCCGCTGCGACCTGCTGACGCTTGGCAGCGTTCCACTCCGACGGGAAGCGTTCCGCCTGGTTCGGATCAAGCGCAGCGTTGTCCGTGCCGCGGCGCTCCCAGTCGGTCTTGAACAGCGCGTCGTCGAGCGCCCGGAACACGTGCGTCCTGAGACCCGCGGAAGGCACCCAGCGGAAGGTGTAGAACGAGCGGCCGTGGTAGTCCGCCGCCGAGGCGAAGACGCGCTCGGAATCCGGCGGCGCCACTGGTGCCGGTGGCGGCGTGCGGCGCACGACGAAGATCTTGGCCGGTGCGCTGACCGGCCCTTCGTTACCGAAACGGCCGCCCCAGTCGCCGGTTGCCCATTTCGGGTCGTCAGCCGTGTGCTGCTTGTCGTCGGCCGCACTGATGCCGACGTGCGCGTATGCGACGGGCTGTTCCAGGGACGTGGCCAGCTGCAAGCCAGTGCGCACCGCGTCGCCCGCGGCGGGGATGATGACGTCGTACTTGCGCAGGGGGCGCCCGGCGTCGTCAGTTGCGAGCGTGACGTGATCGCCGAAGGGGACAACGTAGAAGCGGTCACGCCACGAGGCCGACCTCAGGAAATCGACATAAAGGGGAAAGCGGATTCCGTATGGCGCCGCGGCCTTGTCAGGCGCCTCGTACGCCCTGTCGAGCACGAGCTCGGTCGGCGAGTTGACGGCCGCAATGACGAACGTGTCGAACGGGCCGACGACCTTGAACGTCATACCGACCAGGTGCGCGGTCCAGTGCGTGTTCGTCCCCGTGACCAGCGGCAGCCCCCTCGTCACGGACACGGTGCCGGTGTTGTAGACCTGCGGCACCGTTAAGGTGCATGCCGAGCCGGAGGCTGGCGCGATCTCTTCGGCCGCGCCGATGTTCCTCACCCGCAGCGCGAGCGGCGTCCCGGCCGCGCTCCCGGTCACCCGGAAGGCGTTCGCGCCCACGCGCAGCCAGGCGCCCACCCAGGCATCGGCGCCGTGGACGTTCGCGAGATCGGTCTGTACATCGCTCTCGGTGGCGCCGGCCGGAGCGACGGCAGTGATGCGGCCCGGAAGCGCGTTCAAGAAGCCGGACTGAAGGTAGATCCTGAACTCGCGCGTATCGGGCGCCTGCCGCATGTGTGCGTCGGTCCACTGCCAGCGGACGCGTAGCCCCACTAGGTCCTGCTGCTCCGCAGCGCTGAGCGCGTCGAACCACGTATTGTAGGGAGCGTCTTTGAGCAGCGTCGGATCGGCCGGATCGAGCGCTGAGGCTTCGACCGCGTAAGGCGGCGGCGGGCCGGACTTGTCGAGCAGGCGAAGCGCGGAGGGGTGGATCGCGCTGTCGGCGGGCGGATCCTGGTAATACCACGGACGCGGCTTTGGCGCCGGGGCCCACTGGAACCAGCGCGCATCCAGACTCGCCGGGGTGTGCCGACCAAAGATGTCGATGCCGCTGATCCGGTAGCTGTACCAACCCTCCCCCAGCGCGCGGTCGATATGATGCATAGGGAACGGCGGCCAGTCGAGCGGGCGGACCGGCTCGACCCCGGGTAGCAGCTCCGGCTCGGCAACGAGCACCGGCTCGGTCGTGACGAGTGCGTAGGATCCGGACGGTGCGGGGGCCGCCGCGTTCCCGCGGTTGTCACGCCAGACGTGGTACATGAGCGCCGCGCCAGGCGCGAGGACACCCGGCGCAAGCAGATCGAGGTCCCAGCGCAGGCCAGCGTTGTTCGTACCATCCACGGAGCTGCCGTCCAACGCGCCAATGGCCGCGCCCGGCAGCGCGTAGGCGCGCACGTCACTGGGCGGATTGAACGGCGGCGCCGGCTCGAGTCGTTTGTTGAAGACGATATAGCCGTCGAGGTCCACGAACCCACTTGCCTCGATGACACCGAGCACCGTTGCCGCATCCCTGTTGCCCACGCCTGTGTGGTCGGCCACGATGAGGTAGTCGTAAGGCTGGTTCTGCTGCACAAGCTTATCGGCCCAGTAGAGTCCAAGCATCTGCGCGACCGCAGGGTGCAGCGAGGCGAACAGGACGAGCTGAAGCGGGTACTGCTGCAGCATCTCCGGCGGGCCGACGTCCGGATCAGGCGGGGTGGCGGTGCCCTCGACGGCTGATTGCTGCAGGGCCATGGGGACGCCAGCCGGTCCGTCCTCCACCAGATCGAGCAATTGCGCATGAAGCTCGGAGAACGGTTCGCCCGCCCATGCAGCCGCCGGTCCATACCCGATGCGGCCGAGCGCCAGCGCCTCTGAGGCCGCCTCGCTCGTCGGCTGCGGGCTGCATGGATACTGCGGGTGCATGACCGGCAGGCACATCGGCGCCTCGCAATCCGGTACTGGTTCCCATCCCCTGCCCGCATTCTGCGACACGAAGTAGAAGCAGAGTTCGATCAGCGCCGCCTCTCCCCCACTCAGCTCGACCGCCGTGATCGTGTCTGCGTCCAGCGTCACCGTGAGAACCTGTCCAGGCGCCGCCTGCGCGGTGGTCTGGGTGAGGACGAGATCGCCGTGCAGCACCTTGACGGTGACCACGTCGGCGGCACCGCAATCGGCCGTACCGCAGCTGAAGCAGAGCTGTTGCAGCAGCGTTTCATCCTGCGGCGCATCGACGACGATGCGGACGATGTCCTGCCCGGGCAGCTTGAGCAGGTGCGAGACGCCCTGCTGAACCGGTATGCTCGCCGTGGCCACCACACCGCCGGCCGAATCGAGGGCGCGAACCCTGCCGGGGCTCGAGAAGTGCGCGAGGGTCAGCTCGACCGCGCTTGCCTTGCATGGCAGCGACATATCCAGGCGGTGCCCGCAGTTGAGCCCAACGAGATTGCCCATCTGGATGACTTGCGTGTGCGGCGCCAGGGTGCCGTCATGCCTGTAGACTTCGAACGTCGCCCCCGCTTCGACCAGGGGATTCGTTCCGACGAAACCGGCACGTGGGCGGAAGTCAATGCAGCTTTGCCCGCATTGCCGCCTGCGAAAACCGATGCGTGCCTCCACCCGGTAGGCCGAGTGCACAGGATCGAGAGCGAAGCGGATGTACGCGCGCGCCCGGAGATCGAACTCCGCGACGCCGCCCGCGGGGAAGTCGTCCGTGAAGACGAGCGGCCGGTCGCTGCGGACCTGGCCAAACGGCGTGTTGAGCACTGCGGACGGCCACGGACCGGGCGGCATGTTGGGAAGGATCTGTCCGAAGCACACTGGGCGGCTCGGCCAGTGTGGACGCCGGAACAGAAAGAACCCGTACCACGGAAAGCCAACGTCGGTGCGGAAGCTCCACCGGAGATGAATGCCGTCGCTAAGGGGCGGCTGGATGGCGTTCGGCGGGATGTCGCCGAGAACCCCCAGGGCAGCCAACACCAGGCGGTCCGTCTGCAGTGCCATGTAGCGCCCGCTCCATGGATAAGCTTGACGCCAGCCTGAGGACTTCTCGGGAAACGGCCTGACTTCACGGCCTGACTTCGTGGATGCCCCGGCGCGGATTCATTAGTCGATTATCTCCTTCTCGCCGCTCAGATGCAAGGTGCATACGCACGAACGTGAAGGCTGGCATATAAACCGTCGGTACGGGCCGGGGCGGCTCAAGCATATGGTCAACCATCGACACAAAACGATCCCAAATCAGAGATCGTCAGTCTCGCTGCTCAGAGACATAAGAGACATAATGGTAAGGTGGGTTCAGAACACCGCCCATCTACACGGCTCGCTCTCAATCGGGACGAACGTGACAACACCTGAAGTTATGTCAGGTAAAATCACGTTTGGCACATCGTTCAACCAAGTATATACTATAATAAGTAAGGTTGCCTCCTATACATGGCCTAGGCACAGTGCAGCATGGAATAGTGGGTGTCAGGGCCAGCATGTGACACTGCCTTCGGACGGTGCATCACCGGAATACCTCTCGATGAGAGAAGGCATCCAAGCTTCTAAGCTGATGGCGTAGCCCGTGCATCGGGTCAGTTGAGGAGTTCAACGTTGTCTCTTTGAGGGAGGTAACGATGAATATGCGAGTTCAGCACAAACGCGGAATCGAGCGTTGCGGTCTCTATGCCTTATCCCTTTTTGTTGCCACTTTCCTGAGCGGTTTGTCCCAAGCAGCTTCGGCTCAGCCGGGGCCGAGCAAGCCTCCAGAAATCGCCGGCCCTGTGGTTCGCACCCCGGTTACGCCGCAGGTCAGACAAGAAAACCTGAATGCCTTGACCCCTCGCTCCCGGGTGCAGCAATGGCGTCCCGGGGACCCGGTCAAAGTCATCGAAGACATGAAGGAACGTCTCCAGCCCGGCGGTGGTGAGGCGGAGAGGGAGCAGCTCCAAGGCACTCCCTCGGACCAGAGTGGCGGAACGCGCCTGCCGCCTATCCAGGCAACTCCTCCCGCCGCGGCACCTCCAGGGCTGCCCCCGCGAGGAGCCATCATGCCTCTGTCCCCGGCCACAGCGGCGCCGCCACCTGTTCAGGTCACGTTCGACGGCATCCCGGCTACAGGCTTCCTGCCCCCTGACACAGTCGGCGATGTTGGCCGCAACCATTATATCCAGATGGTCAACACGGCCTTTGCGATCTTCGATAAAGCGGGCAATCTCCTCGCCGGGCCGCTGCCGATCAACGCCTTGTGGACTGGCTTTGGTGGTGCGTGCGAGAGCGAAAACAATGGTGATCCAATTGTCCGCTACGATCGTTTGGCCGATCGCTGGCTGATCAGTCAGTTCGCGCTTCCCGGACCAGATCTGCACGAGTGCATTGCTATCTCCCGTACTGGCGATCCTGTAACGGGCGGGTGGTTTCTCTACGACTTCCCCACCATCGATACGAGCACTGGCGGGTTTGTGTTTCCCGACTACCCGAAGATCGGGGTTTGGCCGGATGCATACTATATGGGCACGCAGCGTGGATTCCCGAATGGCGGCCTGGATGTCTGGGCCTTTGACCGGCAGCGCATGCTCGCTGGTCAGCCAGCGGGCCAAATCCAATTCCATGTCCGGCCGCCCTCCCTGATCCTGATCCCCAGTGACCTGAATGGCCCTGCTCCGCCAACCAACACTCCCAACACCTTTGCCCGTCATGTCGATGGTGAACGGTTCGGTGGTGGTGATCGCCTGGAGCTTTTCGACTTTCGCGTCGACTGGGGCAATCCGGCGAACTCGACTTTTGCGCTTACGGCAACACTGCCGACGGCACCCTTCGATACAGTACTCTGCGAGCCGAGCCTTATTGGGCGCTGCATTCCGCAGCCGGCCACTGACGTCAGGTTGGAGTCGTTGACTGTCTGGTTGATGTGGCGGCTCCAGTATCGCAACTTTGGATCGCACGAGAGCCTCGTGGTAAATCACACGGTTGACGAGAATGGTCAGGACCATGCTGGGATCCGATGGTACGAGTTGCGACGCACCAGCGGCGGTTCGTGGTCGATTTTCCAGCAAGGCAATCATGCTCCCGACAGGGAGCATCGCTGGATGGGCAGTGCCGCCATGGACAGCACAGGCAATATTGCGCTGGGCTACAGCGTGTCGAGTCCTGAGGTCTTCCCCAGTATCCGCTATGCTATGCGGGTGCCGAGCGATCCTCCGGGCACCTTGGGCCAAGGCGAAGCAACGATTATTGCCGGTAGCGGCGCTCAGACGCACGGCAGTGGGCGCTGGGGCAATTACAGCTCGCTGGATCTTGACCCGACTGATGACTGCACCTTTTGGTACACAAGCGAGTACTATCCCACCACCTCAGTTGCCGGCTGGCGAACACGCGTGGCCAGTTTCAAACATCCCGATTGTGGGAAGCCGCGCGTGGCCTTCAAATATGCCGCGAAGATTGTCTGTGGCGTTCAGGATGAGCCTGGAAATCTCCGTCTTGCCCGCGGTTTCTATGCCACCGCCATCAACATTCACAATCCGAACAGCAAGCCGGCCAAATTCACCAAGAAGTTGTCTTTGACTTATCCGCCAGACGCACAGGAACCTGGTGCGGTTTACAACATCAGTACAGATACGTTGAAACCTGACGAGGCACTGGAGGTCGACTGCGAAGATCTGAAACGCAACCTCTTCCACAATAATCTGCCTACGCAGTACATCAAGGGCTTCATCGTCATCAAGAGTAACGCCAGTCTCGATGTGACGGGGGTTTACACCACCCGCAGCCTCGACGCCCCCTGCTGTCCGCAGACGGTACATACATGCTGTGAAAGTCAGAATGGAAAGGGCTGCTGTAGCGGCAAAGGCGATTGCTGCGGGTCCCAGGACCATCCGGCCAACGGAGGTAGGCCCATGATGCCAGGCAGCCACAGTGGCATCCATGTGGAACAGATCCACGAGCGACGAATCACAGATGAGACTGACGATCCAAGACTGCCAGATCTCATCCCTGTGCCGAAAGCCGACCGCCCGTATCCTCCGGAGGCTTTCTGCCGCATTAAGGACCGGGGCCTTTTAATTACCGTCAGGAACCAGGGAGAAGCCAGTGCGGACGCTTCAGTGGCGGAGGTTCTGTTTACGCATGTAAATGCCTCCGTGGTGCGGCCCACTCCACCCCTATCACCGGGCAACGAGATCGATCTCCATTTCGCTTTCCCGCCAAATGGCTGCACAGGCGGCCTAGAGAGTTGTCCATTCCGGATCACCGTGGACCAGGGCGGAACAGTGACTGAGTCAAACGAGTCGAACAACACCGCGCTCGGAAGCTGTATTTTCCTACAGTGAGATATTCGGACGTTACCATGTTAACTTCTGACATGAACCGTTGTCAGCCCCATGGCATCGGCGAGCTTGGTCTAGAGCATCGGGCATTCAGACGAATCCGTATCCGGCGGCGGTGAAATAGTTGCGGCACGCCTCAGGCTCAACGAGA
>NZ_QDAH01000033.1 GCF_003075415.1 Microvirga sp. KLBC 81 | reverse complement strand
CTGACCCTCCTCAAGGATCAAATTGCCCGAAAAAGTTGTCTTCGAAATGGACCAGTTTGACGGGTCAGGACCAGCCGCTCTTCAACCCTCGGAAACATGCTCCGACGATAGACCGCTCTGCCGCTTCTATTCGACCGGTCGCGAAAGCATGTTCAAGGCATCAACGAGAGCCGAGAGCGCCTTGGCAGCGTAGATATAGCCCTTAGAGCATCGTGCGGAAAAGTGGATCCGGTTATTCGCTGGCGCGGCCCTTCGGGTCGCCTGAACGATGCTCTCATTGTAGGAGAAAGCATCGGATGGGTCCCAAAAGTGCAAATCCACTTGTGGGTCCGAGGCTGTAGGCACGTGCACCCCGAAGCCATCCGCAATCAGGGTCGTGCCGATCATCAGCAGGAAGCCCAGCGCCAGCATGACCACTGTGGGATTAGAGCTGTTTCCATTGGCATGGAATCAGCTCTCGTCTTTGCCGGGCCGCATTTTTTGGCGGTGAACAGGATCCACTTCGCCGAAAATGCTCCAGCCTGAATAAAGCGCGAGAGCGGATCTGCCGCGATTACCATCACGGTCACGGCCGCGAACACGGCGAGCACCATAATCGGCACAAGGTCCGTCATGCCGATGGCCGTAATGATGTTATCGATGGAGAACACCAGGTCAAGAGTTAGGATCCGCACGATAGCAGAGGCGAATCTCATGCCCCCCTGCTTGCTGTCGAAGAGATCCGGTCCAGGGTTTGGATCGATGTTATGATGAATTTCCTTCGTTGTCCTCCAGACAAGAATGAGACCACCCGCAACAGGATTAGGCCCTCCACGAGAAACCGTGTCCAAAGACCGTGAAGAGCGGATCCGTGAGTTGGACGATGATTGCGATCGTTCCCGAGAGCCCTAATCGGAGGAGAGAGCCAAGCCAGTGCGTCGAGCTTTAGTCTGCTGATGTTGAGGCAGCTTGCTGGTGAGGATGGCAATGAAGATGAGATTGTCGATGCCGAGCACCACCTCCATAACGACGAGCACTGCCAAGGCCGCCCAGGCGGTCGGGTCAGCCGTCAGCGCAATGATGTGATCCACCAGCCTATCTCTCGTGAATCTCTTTCCTATGTTTTGTCACTGACAAGCTTATGCAAGGAGTGCCCTTAATCTTCTCCCACCCTCAAATCGGTCGAATTTTAGTGAACCTCTGTTCATGGAACCGAGCCAGCCTCGGTAAGCGTTCCCCTACTAATAGACTGGGAGATTGTCATGGAAACACGGTTGCGTCCTCTTGGAGCCTTGAGCTTGGCCTTGGGCCTTGCTGCAGCCGCGTCATCCGGTAGCGCACAGCCGGCACGGCCCTGGGTTGATCCGCCTTCCGAGACTGGAGCGTCGGCACCAAGCTCTGCCCCTGCGTCCGCAACGCCTGAGGCCAAGACTGTCGCCCCACAATCTTCACCTCCGGCAAGCACAGCGGCAGTGACCAAAGTCGACGAGAAGAGCAAGGAGCCGACCCAGCAACGTTCTGAAGAAGCCTCTTCTGTGGGAGAACGGAAGCCGGTTGCGAAAAGCTCGGTCCAAAGAGCTGTGACCGAGCGCAGAGATCGCAAACCCTCACGGGTAGTGACGACGGCCAGAAGCGAGCGTCAAAGGCAAGTGAATCAGCGACATGACGTAGCTGCGCAATCGACGCGAAGCACCCGGGCGGCCAGAGTGCGTGAAGGTCTCGATTCCGGCCTTGAGGTCATGACTCTACGAACCATCGAGTTTCCTGATGGAAGGCGCGTTCAGATTCTGACGAAACCCCGACCGGGTGCCATGTCCGAGCTTCTCGACATGCCGGAGTAACAGCCCCGCCCTACTTATACGGGTGCACCCAAATCCGTGTCTGAAGGAAGATCAGGCGAGTGCCTTCCTTGCTCTCGACGTACCTTGATCAGAATGAGAAACAGACAGGGCTGGCATGGCAGTACCTTGAACACTCAGCATATTGCCCAAGCCCCCGAGAAGATCTGTGATCTGTTCCTCAGGAAGTGCGCGAGAGAACAAGAAGCCTTGCATCTCGTTGCATCCCGTTTGCGACAGGAAGGTCTTTTGATCCTCCGTCTCCACGCCTTCCGCAGTGACCGTCAAACCCATGGCACGGCATAAACTGACGATGGCTGTCACGATTGCGACGGACTCATTCTGCTCGCCGAGGTGCCGCACGAAGGACCGATCGATCTTGATCTTGTCGACCTCGAAACGGCGCAGATAACTCAGGCTGGAATAACCCGTCCCGAAATCATCGAGAGCAATCTTGAAGCCTTCCTGCCTCAGCATCTTCAGGACTGAGCGGGAAAGATCACTGTCATCGAGGAGCAGGCTTTCGGTGATCTCGAACTCGACGCGGCGAGGATCGGCTCCCGTTTCGCTGACAATCCCGATCAGCCGCTGAGCAAGATCGCCGGAGCGGAACTGGACCGGCGAGAGATTGACCGCGATCGTCAGATCGGGCCACCGCTTCGAGGCAAGGCAGGCTTGGCGCAGAACCCATTCCCCGAGAGGCGAGATGAGTCCGGTTTCTTCTGCGATTGGAATGAACTGATTGGGCGCGATCATGCCGCGCGTCGGATGATTCCAACGCACGAGGGCCTCAAGGCCGGTGATGGATTGCCCACCCACATCAACCTGCGGCTGATAGAAGAGCCTCAGGTCATTGCCGGTAACAAGAGCCGCGCGTAACTCCTCTTCGATCATGCTACGCACCTTCACGGTTTCATCCATGACCGCCGTGAAGATTCGGTAAGCATCGCGCCCTTCAGCCTTGGCCTGGTAGAGCGCAATATCGGCCTTTCGCATGAGATCTATGCGCTCGGAACCTGCATCCGGCGCCAAGGCAACACCGATGCTGACACCGACGAAGGCCTGGCGGCCTGCGACGTCGAATGGCTGCCGGACGGCATCGAGGATGCGCGCACAGATTGTTTCGACATCATCGCGACCGGTTATGCCTGTCAGAACGATAGCGAACTCGTCTCCGCCGAGACGCGCAATGATGTCGCTTCCGCGCAGAAGTCCGAACAGTCTCTGGCCGAACTCCCGGACAACACAATCTCCCGCGTGATGGCCAAGCGTGTCGTTCACATGCTTGAAACGATCAAGATCGAGCATGAGGACAGCCAGCGGTTCTTCCGGTCCTGCACCGGCCAGCGTCCGATCAAGGTTGTCGTCAAAAAGCGCGCGGTTGGGCAAGCCCGTCAGAACATCATGAAAGGCAAGATGGTGAGCCTGCGCCTCGCTGGCGCGTAATTCGGCAATCGCCTTTCTCAGCTTCGCCATCGAGCGTCGCAGCGAACGGGCGAGCAAGGTCATGACGCCGATGATCAGAACACAAACGACGGCGATGCTCGGGCTGATGACGCGCAGAATGGTCGTTCCCGGCAGTTCCGGCCGCCAGATGAAATAGCCGATCAGGTTGCCCTCATCGGATCTGAGAGGCACGCCGACCTCGCCGCCACCGGCTTCGTTCACCTGTGAGAAACGCAGACCCTCGATCAGGTTCTGCTGTGAAAGCTGTCTCAGGAAGCTGCCATCAAGAAAGCGCACACTGACCAGCAAGAATTCACTGCCGGGCTCCTGAGCGATATCGTCGTTCTCAGGCACGATTTTCATTGCGCTGACGGCTGCCGGCCTGCCCTGCAGTTCCAGCAGGTGCGCGTCATGCACGGCCCTGCCGCTTGTCAGATAATTCTCATCAACAGGACGCTCAGAGTGCCCATAATGGGACGATTGGGCGTCGCCACGAAGCCCTTGGATAAGCCATTCGAAGCTGGGACGAACTTTTTCGAACTCTTCGGTGGCTGCGCGGGCTCCATCGATCGTCACATCAACGGGTTCGTTGCGAGCATTCAAGATATAGGTGCGGTCCTGGCCGAAGGTCACATGCAGCCAGCGGCCGATATTGGCATCAAGCCATTTCTCGTCGAGAGGGACTTTACGCAGCTCAAGAACGGTCTCGTTCCAGACGGCAACCATTTCCTGCTGCTTGGCCAGCTCGCCGACAATCGCCCGGATGCTGCGTTCAGTGGTCCGTTGCTGGCGCTCCGTTGAAATTTCATCGCTTTGTCGAACGGCCCAAAGCAGAGCAAGGGCCGCCAGCGCGAGCGCAGCGGCGGTGCTCGCTGCGACCGGCAGCAAGACGCGCATGGAAAAACGCCAGTTCAACTGGTCCAAAGAGGAAACTTTGCGCAATGGTTCAGCGCCTCGAAAGAGATGCCTTCCTTAATAGGGAGACGAGAAATATCATGTTATTATGTTATAAACAAAGTTCGAAGTGCATTTGTGCAAAACTGCTAAGCTTAAATAAGGATGCTCCGAAAGGCCACCTTGTCGGAAGCTATGCTGCAACTGTCGGTTGCTGCGTGTTGCCGGATGAGCATACAGGTTGAACCCTTGAAGAGGCCTAAGCCGCGCAACAGGGACGCGGAAGCTCAGAAGCTGAGGCGACGCTTTCAATCGTTCTCAAGAAAGCACTTCCCGGACCGTCGTGTTCCACGTCTCCAAACTCTCCCCTGGAGAACCTTGGTCGGGGCGTTCACCTTAAGCGCCCTGGCGACTTGGGCGCTCCATGCCTGGGTCTGGAACTCCAACCTCTGGCCATCGACGCAAGCCCTGCTTGAAGCCCGCCCCCTCCAGGATTGCACGATGGCCCGGCGCATCGGTGCGGCGCCACTCTACAAAGGCTTTCCAGGGTATCGAGACTGGCTCGATGCTGATCGCGACGGGATCGCCTGTGAGCCCTTTGGCCTCTAGGGCAGGATTGTTCCGCTCTTCTCACCTCTAGCAGCCCTTACCTCCATTGCCCTTCTTGACAGGGATAGCCAACGGGCGGAGCCTTTTCCCGCTTTTTCGGCATGGCACAGGAGGAGAACCATGGCCAAGAACGTCAAGGACTTGCTGGCCGAAGCGAACTCGTCTGTTCCAAAATTATCGCCAGCAGAGGCAACCGAGAAAATGAAGTCTGGTGACGTGCTCGTCGTCGATGTCCGCGATCCGACGGAAGTCCAGCAGACCGGCAAGCTCAAAGGCGCTTTGAATGTCTCCCGTGGCATGCTGGAATTCCGCGCTGATCCGGAGAGCCAATACCACAACCCAGCCTTCCAGAAGGACAAGACCATCCTCCTGCATTGTGCGTCAGGCGGCCGTTCCGCCCTCGCCGGAAAGACCCTCCAGGACATGGGCTACACCGCCGTGTTCAACATCGGCGGCTTCAAGGATCTGGCGGAAGCAGGCATCGACACGGAACCTGCATAAACCGCGATCGAGAAAACTTCTTAGATTGAGAATTCCCGAGAACATCATCGGGAGAGATGGTAGCGGAGGAGGGATTTGAACCCCCGACACAAGGATTATGATTCCTCGGAAAACCTCTTGTAGGCTTAGGTTTGGTCTGCCCGTGTTGCAGATGTGTTGCAGCAGGTCAGCTTAGGAGGCCGATCTCAACCGCGGCCATTGCAGCCTTGTCGTCATCCCGAGCCTCGAAGAGGTACCCGTAGGTATCGAACGTCTGCTGGATCGAGGAGTGCCCCATAAGGCTCTGGATCCGCTTTGGACTCAGGCCCTGCTCAATCCAGAGCGCAGCGGCCGCATGCCGGAGCGCGTGAAGCGAGTACTTCGCGTCAGGCATCTTCACGTCTCTCCCCTCTGCGTCCTTGCGATCCACCATGTTCACGACCCCGGCCCTGATTTGTAGCGGCCAGAAGAGCCGGGAGAGGATGTTGCCGTGGCTCTCCACGTTGCCAGCCCCGGTCGGGAAGACGAGTTCCAGTTCCCCGTTGGGGCACGCCAGACGCCACTCCTTTAACGTCTTGAGCAAGATAGGCGTTAGAGGGATATCCCGAGTGCCCGCGGCACTCTTTGGAGGTCCAAACTGGTTGAAGCGGTCAACTCGGCGGCGGACATGTAGGATGCCTTTCTTGAGGTCGATATCTTTCCACTTCAGGCCCCGCAGCTCGGAAGCGCGCAGGCCGGTAAAGATTGCGGTGAAGAGGAAAGGACGCTCCCGATCTTGGGCAGCATCGATCATGGCCTTCAATTCGGCCTTTGAAGGCATCTCAGGCCGAGCCTCACCACGCTTTGAGCGTTTAATAGGCGTGGCATCCCGAACATGGTTCATAGCTGCCAGGCCCCGCCGCTTGGCCTCGGCTACGATCGCAGATAGCGATCGCAGTACCCGCTTGGCCATATCGGCCGAGCGGCCGTCTGCAATGAGCTGATCGGCGAAAGCGTTCACCGCCGGCGTCGTGAGGCGCGAGAGCTTTGTCGCGCCGATCCGAGGCACGATATGAAGATTAACGTGCGCCCGGTACTGCCGAAGCGTCGTCTCCTCGAGCTTGTCTCTCTCACAACGTTCGAGCCACAGGTCGGCTGCCTCCTTTACGGTGATCGAAACACTGTCCGGAGTGTGCACACCCGCTGCCACCTGGCTGCGGACCGTGACAAGAAAGGCGTCCGCTTCTGCCTTGCGGGCGAATTGCTTGAAACGGCGTTTCCCTGCGCCATCGAGATAAGCGGCTAGCCAGACCGTCTTTCCACTGGGCAACGTTCTCTTGCGTATTGAAGCCATATCTTGAATCCCTTTCAGTTATCTCCGTCTGCGTGCCAACTTTCGTTTGAAGCAGTTTCATTTGACTGTTGACACGGCGCTTTGTCAAATGATACAAATTCAAACGATGAGAACTCAAATGGGCGTAGTTAGCGACTTGGTGAAGGCCGTGGCTCAGATCGAAGGCCTCGATGAAGTTTCGGTCGGCGTGTACGCGAGACACGCTCGAGAAGCTGGCTTCATCACTCATCAAGGTCGGGGGCGACATGCCGCGAGAATGACTGTGAGGGACGCTGCCAATCTCCTGATCGCAGTCAATGCGTCACCGTTGGCGAAGGAGGTGCCAAATACGATTGAACGCTACAGGTCACTTCGGAAAAGCCCCCGCTCACTCGTCCTCGATATGCTGGGAGGCTTGGACGACGAGGCTACCCTCGGGGATGCTCTTGAGAAGGCAATCGAATGGTGCATCCGAGACGCGGATGGGAACTGCAAGATGCGTGGAATACTCGACAAAGCAGATCCAGAACGTGTCCACCGCGAGGCCAAACGAGAAAAGTTTCAGCTCCTACCTGCCATGTTCACGATCAGCTTTGGAAGACCCAGCGCATCGGTAGAGATGAAGCTTCTAGGAACAACACACTGGCGTGACATTGGGACGATTAAGACTGAATATTTTGCTCGATCCAAACTTATTTTTGAGACCAATCATTCGAGCGAAGACATGCCAGATAGACAGGATACAGCAACTATAACACACCGAACTCTCATGAGAGTTGCGGATATACTACAGGCCTAAATTCTGGGGATAACTATGACTGAAATGACAACGCGCCCATTGGGCGCGAACGGAGGTGGTTTGCCTCTTGCAGACGACCTTCTTAGAGGTGCTCGCCCTATCGCTAGATTTATCTACGGTGAGAGCAAAGACGAGCGGGAGAACGAGGCCAACGAGCGTCGCGTCTACCATGCCGCGCAGAAGCATGGCCTGCCAGTTTTCAAACTTGGGGGCGTTCTGTGTGCCCGCAAGAGTACGATCCTCCGTTGGATCGAGGCTCAAGAGCGTAGCGGCGCAGCAGCGTAGAGGCATTTCCAATGGCAGCAAAGCATATAGCAAGCGTCACGAAAAATACCCGGGAGCGGGTTGTTGTGAGCCTCGTCCAGCGCAGCGGTCAGAGCATGATCGATGTTAGGATCTACGATCGAACTGGTGGCCAGGAGTTCCCGAGCCGAAACGGGTTCACACTTGAGCCATCACTCCTGCAGGAACTCCGAGCTGCGATGGATGAAGCAATCGCTGAGGCAGCGCGCGAGGGACTTCTCCCATGAGCTCAAAAGATAGTAAGCGCCGCGATATGACGCTCCTGGAATGCCATCTTGGCGACCAGCTGATTGGCCATATCCTTGAGCAGAATTGTCAACACCATGCGCGGTCATGGCCTGCCGAGGTTCCGATTGGAATTTACGCCAGTCGCGCCGAGGCATTGGCGGCGATCGCGCATGCGGCTGAGCTGTATTCCCTGGAAGACGGGGCAGACAGAGAGCTGACGGTCCAGCCCTGCCAAATGCCTATGGACCTCGATAAAGTCATAGCTCAGATGCTGGAGATTATCGACCATCGCCGGTCGACGGAGACTTTCGCTCTCTTTCGCTATCTGCAGGACAGGGGCTTCCATCCCGATAACTATCTGCTCCTGATCGAAGATGCGCTGGAGAAGTATGCGGACGAGCAGCCATGATTATCCACTGTGCGGGGATCTGTACTGCCGCGGAGCAAACTCCGCGGCAGTACCCACCTACCCGGTATGTCGTGTTGGGCTACGTCCGGGAGGAGCTCGCTCTGTTGGATAGCTGGCCTACGGTCGGCAAGCGATGGCAATCAATAAGGACAACAGCTTTAGTTGGCGGCCCGTCCGAGGTGGCAGGCCTGTTCGCTGAAAAAGGGGACGGGATATGAGGCCATTCGAATTGGCCGCAGGTTCCATAGTTCAACATGTGGCAGCGCAAACAGGCGAGATCGACGACGGTACGATTACGCAGGACGCAGTCGCGCGCGCCTTTGCCGATCGTCAGGAAGATCGTCTGCGATACTGTCACAGCATGGGTGCGTGGTATTTCTGGACTGGAGCGTATTGGCAGAAGGACGAGACCGATCGCACCTTCCAGCTTGTCCGCGAGCTAGCACGAGAGTTCAGCGAGGGCAGCAGGCCAAAGGATCTCAAGGAGGTGCGTAAGGTCGGCTTCGCGGCGGGCGTCGAGCGCTTTGCTCGCGGCGATCCCATATTCGCAGTAACGGCAGAAGCCTGGGATCAGGATCCGCTTCTGCTCGGCACTCCAGACGGCACTGTCGATCTCCGGAGTGGCGTGCTACGGGCGTCAACTCCCCAGGAAGGCCTCACTAAGATTACTACCGTGGCGCCCTCAGATGCGGCGGACTGTCCGTCATGGCTGAAGTTCCTTGATGAGGCGACAGGTGGCGATATCGAGCTTATCCGGTTCCTTCAGCAGTGGTGTGGTTATGCCCTGACCGGCCTCATCCGCGAGCACGCACTCGTATTCGTCTATGGGCCAGGCGGCAACGGCAAATCCGTATTTCTGACTGTCCTCACCGGCATCCTCGGCGACTATGCGGCGACCGCCGCGATGGACACCTTCACTGCCTCACATACGGACAAGCACACGACCGACCTCGCGATGCTGCGTGGAGCCCGGCTGGTAACCGCCTCCGAGACGGAGGAGGACCGCCCCTGGGCGGAAGCACGCATCAAGCAGATGACCGGCGGTGACCCGATCACAGCGCGGTTCATGCGCCAGGACAACTTCACCTTCCGGCCCCAGTTCAAGTTGACCATCGTCGGAAACCATCAACCTAACCTGCGCAATGTCGATGATGCCGCCCGTCGCCGATTCAATATTGTCCCGTTTATTATCAAACCCGCTCATCCTGACCGGAACCTTGATGAGAAGCTCAAGGCAGAATGGCCAGCGATCCTGCGGTGGATGATCGACGGTTGTCTCGACTGGCAGAAAAACGGGCTCACCCGCCCGCAGAGCGTTCGTGATGCCACGGACACCTACTTCTCGGAGCAGGACCTGTTTGGTCAATGGCTACAGGAAGAAACGGATGCCGAGCCTGACAATAAGAATAAGTTGGGAACCAGCGCTGCCTTGTACAAGTCGTGGTCCGATTTCGCGATGCGCTCCGGTGAAAAGCCGGGAAGCCAAAAAGCTTTCGCCGCCGAAATGAGAAAGCGGGGTTTTGAAGCCTTCCGCACCGGCTCCCTGGGCCGGGGCTTTCGGGGCATTCGGCTCCGGACCCTGACGCACCACAGTGACGGCAGTGACGCATGGTGACGCATTTTCCGTATCTCTCCATACGCGCACACATGCGTGCGCGTATGGAGAGATACGGTAGGAAGCGACACAAAGCGACACCCGACACCTCTGGGGGCCCCTGTGGCTTTCGGTAGAGCGGGGATGGCGGAGACGCAGGTCTCCTCCGTCTTGCAGATTTCTGAATCAAAGGCAGCATCAGCATAGGAGCAGGGATGGAGAAGCATCGCCGAACAACGAGCCTGGTGCAGGCAGCCGCCGTTCTCGGTGTTCACCGCAACACGCTCTCTGGCTGGGTGGATCAAGGATGCCCTGTAGTCAAGCGCGCGGATCGCACGCGCGGCGTCGAATGGGAGATCTCCATCCAGGACGTCGTCGACTGGCGCATTCAAAAGGCCGTTGCTGACGCTGTCGCCAGCCTGCAAGGTGAAGTAGGCCGGATCAGCCGCGAGGAGGCGGATCGCCGCCGGGCTGTGGCCCAGGCGATCACCGCCGAGGTCGCCGCGGATGAAGCACTGGATCGAGTAGTCGCGCGAGCTGATGCTGAAAGTGACTTGGCTGGATTCTGCGTCGTTCTGAAAACCGGCCTAGCAAACGCGAGCGCCAAGATCGCTGCCCGGGCAGCGAGCCTCACCAGTCCGACCGAGATCCAAGAGATCTGCGAGCGCGAGATGAACCGAGCCTTCGAGGCCGCCCAAGGCGAGCTCAAGCAGCAGTGGGCGGAGAACGGCTAATGACGATTAGCGAACGCACAGTCGACCATCGTGCCGGGGACTATCGCATCGGCCGTCGCGCCCACCGCAGCGCCATACTCGGGCTGTTCGACACATCCCTGATGTTCCAGCCTCGCATGAGCGGATCCGAGTGGGCGGAGCGGTTCGGCTGGATCCCCAAGGGCACAGGTGCGGAGAGCGGACCCGTCACCCTCTACGGCTATCAACGCGGTCTGCTTGATGCAATGTGCGACCCACGGATTCCACTCGTGACGGTGATGAAGGCCGCCCGCGTCGGCTACACCCGATGCGCGACCTTGGCCCTTGCCTACCATCTCCACCATGAGCCTTCCCTTTGCGCTATCGCACAGCCGACGATCCCGGACGCGGAGGACTTCGGCGGCTCCGAGATCGCGCCGATGCTGCGGGAGACGCCTGTCCTTGCCGAGCTTCTGCGGCCGGTGCGCAAGGGTGAGAAGCCGGATAAGGCCACCTTCCTCCAGCTCAGCAATGGCGCATCTGTTCGCGTCGTCGGCGCTGCGTCCGATGACGCCTTCCGACGCTATTCCGCGCGTTTTCAGGTTGCTGATGAGATCGACGGCGAAGGCTGGACGCCAGGCGCGCGCAGTCAGGGCGACAAGCTGAAGCTCTTCTGGACCCGTGGCGAGACCTTCTGGAACCGCAAGCAGATCCGCGGATCAACCCCGCTTCTTGAGGAGACCTCCCGGGTCACCAAGCTCTGGACGCAGTCCGACCAGCGCCGATACTTCGTTCCCTGCCCGCACTGCGGCGACATGCAGGTACTCGACTGGGGTGGCCCCGACGTACCCCATGGCCTCAAGTGGAAGCTCGGAGAGGACGGGCGACTGGAGAGTGTCTGGTACGTGGGCACCTGCGGCTGCATCATTGAGGAGACTTATAAGGCCTGGATGGATGCTCGGGGCGAATGGCGGGCGACCGCCACCCCCAAGCAGGAGGGACATGCCGGCTTTCACCTCTGGACCGGCATGAGCCTTAACCCGAATGCCGCCTGGCCCATCCTCGTGCAGGAATGGCTTGAGGCGCAGGACGATCCAGCCACCCTTGTGCAGCCCTTTGTGAACCTGCGACTCGGGCGCACTTATCGGGCAAGCTATGGCCAAGAGCTCAAGCTCGGACAGTTCTTGGCACGCGTCGAGCACTATGCAACAGATGTCCCGGCCAGGGTTGAGTTCCTGACGCTCGGAGCCGACGTACAATCAGGCGAGGTCAACCCGCGCATCGAGGCCGCGGTGTACGGCTGGGGCCCAGGACTGGAGTGCTGGCTCATCGGCCACTTCGTGCTGCCAGGCGATCCTGCTCACGCAGAGGTCTGGTCTGCTCTGGATGCCCTGCTGCAGCGCTCCTTCAGGCGGGCGGACGGCAAGATGCTGCGGGTGCAGGCGGCCACCATTGATGCTGGTGGGCATCATACGGCAGAAACCTACGCATTCTGCAACGAGCGACGTAGTCGGCGGGTGTGGGCCATCAAGGGCAGAGCGGAGATCAACGGTAAACGTACAAAGGTATGGCCGCGAAAGCCCTCCTCTAGGCTTGGGACCGTCTGGTACATGATCGGCGGCAACGCGGCCCGGGATTGGGCCTATGGCAGCCTCGCGGTCGAGAAACCAGGCCCACGATACGTCCACTTCCCTGAGGTGCCTGCCGCTGGCTCCCGTGCAATCGACGAGGAGTTCTTTACCCAGCTAACCCGTGAGCGCTTGGTGGTGCGCCGGCAGGGGTTTACCGAATGGGAGAAGCCAAAGGCTGCGCATGAAGCTGGCGTGTGCTTCGTATATGCCTATGCAGCAGTATGTGGATTGCAAGCAATGAGCGGGCGCTACGTGGCCATGGGGAAGCTGCCAGAGGCACTGAACGAGCCGCTGGCACTGCGCGGAGCTGCAGGAAGTGACGAAGCTAATTCATCTGTTGCTACTCCAGCGAGAAAATCGCTGATATTCAAGCGCCGCATCACTCGCTCACAATTTATGCGCTGATAGGAGCTGTCTAGTCGTAATGCCGTGACAACGTTAATCACTTGTGCGTTTGGGCATTTTGCTCGTCCTGACTGAGGAGGAGCGATGCTGACGGATGCCCAATCGATGATGCTGGAGCCACTGGTGGAGCGATGCCGGCCGAAAGACAAGGCACCGCAGGATATACGGCGCACGCGGGAGGCGGTCCTCCGGAAGTATCAGAACTGGTGTGCCCAATCGCGCAGGCCGAGGGACCTGAAGATCTTTGGTGTGGGGCAGCTTTGGAAGTAGTTTCACAGTAGCCTACAAGTGGCTTTGCAACTGACGTAGACAAGGACCTTGGCTTCGCGATCCCGCTATGGCTGATACGGCAGATACCGCTCACGTCATTGTTCGGTAGCCGCTCGCATGTGGGCTTGCCGTCGTGACCGGGCTTACGCTCAACTGGCTCATGCCCTTGCCGTTCCTGTTGGCCGACCTGCTTGCAGGTTAGGTCGGTGCGATGGTGTTTGTCCTCGGACTGGCGCTGTTCAGCGGGGCCATCGTCACCAACACCCGAGGCCGGTTCGAACGTCCCCACAGACCGGCCCGCCACGACCATCGTCGAGAATGGGCCGTACCGCTTCACATAGCCCCATCTATCTCAACTTGTTCCTGGGCTGATCGGCCGGGCCCCTGCGTTTAACACTGTCTGGCTGCTGATGGTGCTGGTGCCCTTCGCGCACGTTATCCGCTACGGCGTCGTGGCCCGCGAGGATGCCTATCTCGAGCGCAAGTTCGGCGAGGGCTATCGAGGCTACCCCTCGCGTGTACGGCGCTGGTTGCAGCGCCACCCAGATGAATCTGAGCCCGGCGGCCCACAGTGCCGCGCCCAGCCTATAATCTTCCCCGCAGCTTCGGGTTGGCCGCTGCGATGCAGCTCATGGGACACCCACCACAGCCGATGACTGTGGCCAAGTCGGTAGCGTGCAGGCGGTCTAGGCCGCTCGAGCATGCACCCGGCCCTGCGGATCAGAGCGCTACGGGTGAGAAGCCCGCCCCTATGGTGCAGGAACATGGTATTCAGCTGGAGCCGGTCTAACTGGCTGACGCCATGCGCAAGTTTGGTGTGTCGCCACGATGCTACGCAGCCGCGCAAACTTTAGATTAGGCTTCGCGTTATTCAAACGTTCGCTGATCTTCACATCATCACTCTAGCCACCATCGTGGCTCGATAGGAGTTAAACGATATCGCAGACTATAGCAGCCTCTATCGTGGCATCGCTCTCCTATAGGGTGCAAGCGCGAACCCCTCTGGTACCGGCTTGAATGAATCTTCCTTACTAGGCCACCGCTTAGCGCGATTTTGAAATGCGCGGAGGCGTCCAACGTCCAGTTCAACAACTACGATGTGATCATTATCTCCACCGCGCAGGCGGCATATGTCACGCAGGTGCTGCTGCTTGGCCGGAGCACGAACGCGACTGTCTCCGAAACGTCGGTTATTAACCAACGCAATGCTTGCATGTACGTCTAAACTCGCAGCCTCTACTAGCGCCGAGAATGTTTCTAAATCCTGGTTCCAAGATAGCACCATCATGCAATCGACGCCTCCCTGAAAACCTAACCGGTGCTTCACGTTTTGAAGTTCAGAACATACTAGGACACCGAAGCAGAACCCTTTGTGTATATATACTGGCTTGACCTCGTCAGTCTTGCCGCTCTGCCATACCAGTCCAAAGTGCTTTAGAAGATTCTCCTCCTCGCCTGGTGCAGGCAATGACTTTCTCTGGCGGATTTCTACTGAGGCAGAGAATCCGAGGCGATCGTCGGCAAGCACTAACGCCGCGGCGCTATGCACCTCATTGTGGTTGTGTAGATGATAATCCAAGCCAGCGATCAGGCTAATACCCGCATCTCGCAGTAGTCCAGAAACCGTGCCGATCCAACGCTCGGGTAACGCAAGCTCAGGAAGAAGGAGGTGGGTCGGCCTAGGTTGGGCGGCAATCGCCTGATTTATCAATCCTCTGATGCGCTCGTAACGACCCCGTGACAAATCTGGTTTTCCAGAGGCTCCTGCTGACCAACTGTCGTCGGTGGTCAGCAGACTACTAATTCCGAGGAGAATTTTTTGATTTGATGCACCCCCACCAAGTCTTGCGATCTGCCTTTCCTTAGGCGGCTCGGGGTCTCCACTACTGTCGTTATCAGGCCTAATGTCAGCCGCTGAACTTTCGTGGACCCAAACTCCGCGAACGGCGCGCGTATAGCGCGCCCATGCTTGAACTGGCTTGCTTCCCTCGCCGAAGACACAATCGAACGGCAAGAACAGTGAAATTTCTTGAGTCGAATAAGGACGTGTCGGAAACAAGAACGGTATCAATGAAGGTTTTTGATTGCTGCTCATGTTTTCCGCGCACCTTGGGTGAACCCTGTCGGCACTTGAACCGCTACCATTTGTAGAGCGCTCAAGAAATGTACGGAGATCGTGCTCCCGCGGATATAATTCAATAATCTCCTGCTCCCGCGGCAACTCCAATCGTTGGTGAGATGCATAGCGGCGGAGGTGATCTTTATATGCCGTCTTCGCCCAATCAGCCTCACGCAGAATGAGCGCTAGCCTGTAGATCTCGGCAACGTCTGAGCCAAGATCAACCGAACGACAGACGCTCAAAGCCATCTGCGTCAGCGGGCGAGGCTTCCCAGTTCTCGCATCCCAGCCAAGCGAGCGGATGATAGCATCCTTTGCCAACCTAAGGATCGCACCTTCGAGTTCCACCCATAGATTCTGGTCAGCTCCCGCTACAGATATTCCATTCAGCTTGACTGATTTCTTTACCTTAGGATCTGCCAAGGCGCGCAGAGCACCTAACGCTCCATGGATCAGTCGGCTCGCATCAGCCCAATCTTTAAGTGCGACGGCAAGCGAAAGAAGCCTCGGCAGATAGTCGATATGATCAAGAATCTTGTCAGGTCGCAGGATATGGTTGTGCGCGAATTGGTAGAATTGAGTCCGCTCCTTCTTCCAGTCATCTTGGCGGAGGTCACGTGCCAACATTTCAACTGCTCTGAGCTGGACTGCCCACCCAAGACGCCGCACAGCTAATCCGTCTGCTCGCCGCAAAGTGTCCGCCTCTTCTGACGGGTCTGCAGCGGCGGTGAGAACCTTTGCAGATGCCATCGATCCAAGATGGTCAGGCGAGGGCATCAGCCGCCGCTCACTAGACACCTGCCTAATCTGAGATTCGATGTTATCGAGAAGATCAAGGCCACCTTGCCCTTGCAAGAAGAATGCCTTCTGCTTCGTCTGCTGGAGAGAAAGAACCGTTCTTCCTACGTAGTCCCCGAACCTCTTAAGGTATACGTTCCCGTCTTGATCCGCCTCTTGAGGGAAGTACTTGGTACGTGACGAGATAAACTCAAGCAGCTTCCGCGTGTCTGTCAAATCAGCTGGATCGCGAATTACGAGAAAAACGTCATCTACATATCGACCGTAATAGACGGGTGTTAAGCCCTTTTCGATATCCCGATCCAGCGGGATCAGCAATGCATTCGCGATAATACGGACAGCAGATAGACCAATCGGCAGCCCTCCTAAGAGTGCCGAATCTGATGCAAGCCCACTTGCTGATCGAATTTGCGTTGCAGCTAAATCAGACCATGCAGCCAGTGCCTCGCTAAGAGCCTTTGTAAACTGGTGCTCCCACCCGTTTAGCTCAATACCTGCGGCAGCAAGAAACCCATCAGTCGCGAAGAAAGCGGGGTCGATTTGATGATAGAAGCTTGTAAGATCTAGCGATACCGCGACGACTGCACGGTCCTCTTCTAACTCCCTCCGTATCGCTTGTAGCCCCTGTTTCCGCCATTGCTTGTATGGCTCAAAGTAGGGCTCGAACGAACCAACAGCGTCGAGGTGGTATTCTCCTGTAACTCCTTTAGCTGCTCTTGGTTTAGCACGATACCGGCGCAAGCGAGATCCATATGCCGAGCCTGACAAGGCAGCGTCAAACTTGTGTCCCACGAGGTTGATCCACAGAGCGGACAGGATGTGCATCGTTACCGGGAAGTCACCTACAAGTCTCAGTTCCGGCTCAAGATTGCTTGTTTCTTGTAAGCGTAAAAAGGCGCGTCCCGGATCCGAGAAGTAGCCGTGGCCGTCCAGTCCCTTACTAGCTGTCTCGTCGGTCCGCTTTGATCGCGTCGTTAGCTTCTTTGCAATCAGCCTCGGCGTACCGATATTACCCTTCAGGAGATTGGCGACATTGCCGGCCTTCAGCTGTCCAAGTAGGTCATACAAGTGCGCAGGCAAATCCGCTTCATACTCAGCAAATGCCTGTGCAATACAAAGTGAACGCTCGAAGTAGCAGTCAGCTTTTGCCTTTCGATATGCATAGAAAAGATCCTGCAACTGCAGATCTGACCAAGAGTTAATATTTCTTTTTGTCACTGAACTGCCCCAGGCCACTGCTTTTATTCTGGACCTAGAATCTTCTCTTCGCCTGGGCCTATACCCAGCGTTGAGCTCTCTAGCTAGAGATGGCCTATGTTACCGAAACACATTGCCACACGAGGTCCAAGCCCTTCTCGGAGCTACAGGCAACCGAATCCAAAAAATTGGTTAACTCATGCCTAATGACGATGCTCGTGCAGGCCCTCAGCGTGTGTACCGCGATCGTCGGGCTATGAGTTTTAGATACTCATCGCTCACGCTTGCATATATGTTGATGTGATCAGAGCTTCTGGGCCTAGAGCATTTTCGGCAAAGTGGACCCGGTTCGCCATTCAAAAATGCGGCGCACCAAAGAAGAGAGTTGACTCTACGTTGGCGGAAACAGCTCTAGCCGTTGGTGACGAGTCGCGGAGCTCGTAGAGGCTGAGCACTGATGCCGTGCGGCCCTCACGTCTTCGTGCGGCTTTTAGTAGACATTAGCATCCGCGCTAATGACGCAGCGTCTGGCCCGACACCATCAGTCGAGACAATGCTGGCCTGTATCAGTTTATCATCAATCTTTTGCTGGTCGGCCTGTGCGGGATCATCTGAAGGGAGATACCTGCCCTTGAGGTATAGGACCATTCCCTTCGGTTGCTTTCTCTTTCGGCGTAGAGCTTTTAAATCGACCTCAACGATCTCCACGACAATTGGAAGCGCCTTAGTGACATCGTCGCAGCGGAGTCCGCGCACAAGGCCTTCGTCGGGTGCGATCTCCAGAAAGTCGTACGAGCCGAGGTCAGTCTCAATCACCTCAGCGCAACCAACAACGACCCGGACTACTGCTGGCATTCGGGGAAGCACAGACGAAAGAAAGCGGAAGGACCCGTTGCAGGCCCCACCTAGGCCCTGCTCAAGTGCTCCCTTGATAGAGGCCTTAATCTTCCCCGGATCACCAACGGAAAATAGGAGCCCCCTCGCCTTCTCCATCGCTGCGGAGTGGCTACCAAAGAACGTCCGGACATCCCTTTGAATTGACCGTGGTAGCATCGCGTAACGTGGGGCGCCTGGGAGCAGCGATATGGCAAAGTGGACGAGCAGGTCTTCTCTCCTTGCTTCAGTTGCCTCCTTTAGAGTGTTAGGGTCAAAGCTCTCGATGCACAGGGTAATAGCCCGTTCGAATGAGACGCGGGCTTCTGACAACGCACCGATGACCTCCGGCGGCACCTCCGACGCGTCAGGGTGGCGGCCAAGGTCGAGGGCTATCCGCCAAATAGCCTTGAGCTGTGGAGCAATGCGATCCCTGATCGGTGGCGCCACCGTAGTTGCAGTGGAGGGGCGTTGTCGCGGTACGTCGTGAAACGCCTCCGAAAGAATAGAGGCACGCGACCGCCTTCGGTAGGCGACCTCCTGCTCCAATTCCTTGTCGCGGAACAGTGCCACAATCCCAGGTGCAAGAGAGATTGGGGTCATGTCTGTGGTCGCGGCTGCTAGCTCCCGCAGATCATCCTGCAAGAAATAGCGTTGGAACGTGCCTCGGCTAGTCAGGAAGCCATCCTTGTATGGCGTGAGTCCGGAAACTTGGTACTTGCCAGCCGGCATGACGGCGACCGTCAAGACGCGTTTCGCAAAGGACCATGCGGCCTTGAGCGTCTGGATCCGCTCGTGCGGGTTTTCGATGACATTGAGGACGAATCCCAGATTGACCACGTCAGCCTTCCGGCGCGGCCCATCAGGGGCATGATGAGGATCCCAGCCGAATGCCTCATAGCCGTTACCCTGGAGTAGGGCCACGTCATCGCCCTGCCCACAACCATAGTCGAAGATGCTGAACTCGCGGCGGATGATCCCCAGACGCATCATGAGCTGCATCGGTTGGGAGAGGTCCCGCCGCGCGATGGCAGTCCGGTGCCGCGCGACATCAACTAGGCTGTCATTAATCGCTAAGAGGACTTGGCCCATCACCCTCACGCCGGCTTCCTTGAGTCTCTCCTCCCACTTTCGCTTCGTACCGATGGAGTTTGAGTTCTTGAACAACCCGTGTGCCTCGGCATCAGCCGTGAGCGCGCTGAACTTCGGGATGCGCGGGTCGTCCGGACGCAGCAATATCTCCTTGCGGTGCAAGATGGGAGGGCTGTCGCGTCCCTCGTAGTCTCTCTTCGTGACGTAGCCAGTGACGGGATCGACTTTCGCGGATTTCAGCAGGGCCGGGAAGGCCGCCTTGTCAAAGTCCTCGTACACGAGGAGGGACACCTCGCTCGGCGACAGCTTCGCGACATTCCACGGCAGATCGGGAACGCTCTCAGCACAGCGGGCGACGAGTTGGGACAGCTTCGGGTCGATGAGGTCGAGCGCATCCCTATGGACGTAGAGAAAGCCCCCGACGCGCTTGCCTACGGATTGGGATGGGGACGCCAAATCTGACCTCGTTTCAACTCGAGGCATAAATGATAGTCGCCGGATCGGGTTTTTTCGAGACTCCTGAAGAGGGAATTGACGGGAAGGCTACCGGTTCGCTGCCAGCCGGCGGCCCTCCCGTCCTGGAGCTAGGCGTGTTCCTTCTGCCAAGGCGGAACGGGCATGCCTTTCAGCCTTTCCGGTAGGCGGTTTTCCCAAGCGTTCCCAATGGCGTCCGCCAACTTCCCGACTTCGCTCGGACCGATGAACGGCACCTGGCCGTAGATCTTGTCATCGCTATCGAGCTTCGCGATGATATGGCCCTTACCGAGGAGCTTGTAGGCGGACGCATCGCCCATCGCTATCTTCGAGCTTCCCTCGTCGCCCAGCCTGAGGACGAGCTTGTTCCCGAGATTGGTCCTGAGCTGCATGGTCATGACCTGGTTGTCGGCGCGCTGGTAGATCATGACCAAGTGGATGCCGGAGGCTCGGGACTTTGTTGCGATCTCATTGATCAGCGGCTCGGCAGCAGCCTTGAACTCCTCGTCCTGCATCCAGTTCGGGACCTCGTCGAAGAAGACCACGATCCGAGGCATGTCCAGCGGCTCGTGGGGTAGTTGGATATATTGGTCGATGTTCTGGACCCCGGCATCGCGGATCCGATCGTATCGCTCCTCCATCTCGTCGACGAGATAGCGGAGGAAGGCGACCGCCTCTTCCTTGTTCTCGATGATTCCCTCCCGGAAGTGCGGGAGCTTCTTCGTCCAGCGGTAGTCGACACCGCGCTTGGGGTCGATCAGGTGGAGGATGATACGCCTCGGGTCGTTAAAGGCGCACAGGTCTAGCATGAGGCTGCTGGCAAGGACACCCTTACCGCTGCCTGTGGTGCCCGAGATGATCGAGTGCGGCGCAGCCTTCTCCTGCCCCGCGAACGAATCCGCAAAGGGCAGATAGAACAGGGAGCCGTCATCCTCTCGCTCGGCGATGACCGGGGCGAGATTGATCGACGGGGATACCTCGTCGAGTTCGCGGCGCATCCACGCTTCCGACAGATGGAGGATGGACCGCGTCGGCCGTTTCATCGCAATGCCGATCTTCCCCGGCATTGGCACGACGCGGCTGATATCCAGCGCGTACTTGGTGAGGAGATCGGTCTGATTCCTCTCGATCCAGGAGGTCGTGACGGCCTTTCCGTCGAGATAAATCAGGCCGGAGTTCGGCGTGAGCCGTTGCCCGACGACTGGCGCGTTCATGTTCTCGGCCTGGAAAGCGGATTTGAGTTTCTGGACCTTTTCCTTGAGCCACTCCTCGCCTTCCTTAGTATCCTCTGCGCGGTGCATGGCTCTCACCGCCTCCCACACCTCGGGGAGCCATCCCTGCGGGCAAGGCTCGGCGACAGCAGCCTCCGGCTGCCGTGGCTCCTCCTCCCGTGGAGTATCCTCGGGCCTCACGTCCGGAACGGGATCCATGACGGCTGCAACCAACTCGACCTGCGGGTTCTCCTCGATCGGTTCTGGGGGTTCGCTTGCGGTGGTCGTCTCCGTCTGCTGGAGGAGCTCCGCTCCTGGCCACTCGTGGGGTACGCGCAGGACAGTATTCGCGTCCACCTTCTCGTACGCTTGGAAGGTGTGGACGATGATGTCGCGGCCGAAGACCCACTGTGCGATGCGGCGGCGCATTTTCTTTTCTCGGTCGAGATCGGCGACGATTGGCTCCGCATCCAGCGTGATTTGCATGTCATGGGCGAACACGATGGAGTGGCCGGAGATCTCGATCGGGAAGCGTCCCGACCGGATGCCCTTCAGCCAGTTGTCGTAGTCGATGTCGCCCACCCGCTCGAACGGATCCATGTGCTCAAGGAGCATGTCCGCGAGGCGGCCGCGCCAGATGCCTGCGTCCACGGCCATATCAGCGGTCACGAAGCGGTTCTTGATCGCCTCGTAGGTGGTCTCGAGCTGGCGCTGCGACTTCGCCCGCTCGCTTTGCAGGGCGGACTCCGCCACGCATTTCGCCTCCACGACCGTGATTAGCACGCGCGGGCGCTCGCCATCGTTGACGAGGCTCACCGCAAGGATGTCCGAGATCTCACCTTGGATGTCGAGCCATGCTTTGAACTCGTCGAGGAAGAACCACGCCGTTTCGTGGGGGCCCTGCCCGCCAATCAGGAGGTCGAGTTGCCGCTGCGACGCGACCACCCCGATCAGCTCCTTGGCGCTGTTCTCCCACTGGGCGGCGCGCATGACGATCCCGCCCGACAGGCTCGCGGCCCGTCGATGAATCGCGTGCACCAGGCTTTCCAGGATGCTGTTATCGGCGCTGGGAAGGATCTCCTTCAGGTCATCGCGCAGACGCTCGCCGATGTACTTCTTCGAGATCTCGGTCGACACGATTACGTTGTGGATCGCGCGCGGCGAGGAGTGGTACCGAAGGACCCTCAGGTTGTCTGACGCTGACACGAGCCTGCGGTCAGCGATGCGGTCGTAGGTGATTACCCAGCTCCCCAAAGCGTGGGAGCGTGCGAGTTTGTCGACCACGTCGCTCGCGCGGAAGTTGACCGACTGGATCGGCAGGAAGTGTTCCCCGTCATCGTAGGGCTGCCCCTCACATACGTCGTGGATGATGTCGATGTAGTTCTGCGCGACGGGCGGTTGGCTCGGCGCGGTCAAGTAGACCGCCGTCGAGACGGCACCGATGCGGTACGGCAGGCGCCTTGAGAAATCCACGGGCACGTGGGTTGCGAGGTCCGGCGCGTCTTCGACCTCCGTCTTCATCCATGAAACCTTCGCCGTGCGTGCGATCACGTCATTGAGGAGCACGATGTCGTGGGTCTTGGTTTCCCCGTCGGAGGTGATCGGCTGCGGGCTAATGATGCCCACTCGAAGGCGCGACAGGAACGTCCGCACCGTCTCGTTGGTCATTGAGGAATCGATCTCGTGGCCGATGCGGCGGTTCTGCCGCTCATAGATCTTTCGCAGCTTGCCTGGATCTTCATGCGTCACGACGAGGTCGCAGCGTAGGTCGTCGTGGTCCTCGATCTGCGCCGCGAGATGGTTTGCCATGGCGACGGGCAGGTCCTCGGATTCCGCGTCGACGATCGCGACGGAGAAGTTTGCCCGCTCGTGCGGCTTGAGCCTGAGATACTCCTCGGCGATTTTTCCGAAGGCCTGGACGGCTTCCTTGCCCGGATCGTCGGCGAGCACGGTTGGGTCGCTCGCGAACGGTGCTTGGAGCAAGGAGTAATCCGCGATGCGGCTCATCTCGACGCCCACGGAAGGCTTGTCGCCCAGAATCACGCCGACATCGGCATAGTATGTCGAACTAAGGCTCGTGATGCGGTCCCTGATGAAGTCGTCGACGGCAACGGACTTGCTCGCAGTGCCGTTCACGATGTGACGAATGATTTCCGCGCTCTGACCTGCCTTCGCGGCGATCTCCGCCAAACGGAGCGGATGCCATGGCGTCACGATAAGGCCCCTCCGCTCGGCCGACACCTCGGCCGTGCCGACGTGCAGGAGGGGCTCCCAAAGATCGTGCACGCCCATCTGGGAGCGGGCGTGCACGCGTAGCAGTCCGAGCAGCTCTCCATACCGAATGGCCTGCTCGATCAACGCATCATTGGCGATGCCATCACCCGACGGGGTTGTGAGGGCCTTAATGGCCTTGGTGTAGGCCGTGCGAAAAGCGTTGAAGGCGTTGAGAAGAGCCTCTTGGCCCGCAGCGGAGATGATCCCGCGGGCAGCATGTGCCTTGAGCCTCTCCGGCCAGATCTGGTCGATGCGGAATTCCGCCCTGTCAGGGTTCGCCATTGCGCCCGAGTTCTCGCCACGCACGTCCCGGATCGACTCGACATGGTCGAGCCTAATGCTTTGCAAGATGCCGCTGCGTCCGTGCCGCGCCTGCGCGACCTGTCCGGCGAGCAGGAAGGCTTCCCCGTTCCCGTCAGGCAGAATGCGCCTCAGATCATTGGAGAAGGCGTTCGCGATTGTCTTCCCGCCTGGCCGCCAGATCATTTGGGCCTTGCTGAGCCCTTGCAGTTCGCTGGCCTTCGGCTCCCTGCCTCCCTGCACGAGGCTCGACGGAACGAGGTAAGCTTCAAAGTGGAACTCGACGAACGACTTGCCCGTTTTGTTGACCTTTTCGCTGAGTTCCGCCTCCCAATCCCTCTTCCAGCAAAGGCCGAAGTCGATGGCGACCTCCTTGCCCATCAGCTTGTCGAGGCCGCGGAACCGATCCCGCAGGTACAGGCAGAGGTCAGTGTTTTTTTCGCTGTCCCAGAATGGCAGCCGTTCCGCTTCGCGTAGCTTGATGTAGAGAACGGGATCTTCCAAATCCCCCGAGGTGTTTGCGGCGTGGGCGAGCTGGATCAGGCCCAGCATCAGGTCCTCGCACTCGATAGGCTTGTTGAATACGAAACGTTCCCACCGTTTGTAGAGCTTGGGTTGGCTCCGCAGCCGCTCCCTGTGACGGACAAAGAAATCCTCATGCTGCGGCCCGGCCTGCGCAGTGGGGGACTTCACCTCCCGCAGGATGTCGATATCGGATTTAGTGAGAACGCTCGGATAGTGCGCGTTGAAGGTCTGCTCGGTCTCGTCACCAAGCCTGAGCTTCGTGTCCTTCTGCTTGTCGACGAAGAACGGCGCCACCTCGTTCCACGGGATCTCGGCAAGCGCGCACTGGGACTCCGTCCATGAGCCGCTCTTGATCTCACGGTCATTGACGAGCGCCCTCAGGGCGTTGACGGCCCTTGAGGTCAGTGTCGTCATGTCATTGATCCGTTGGGTGAGGTCGCGCACGGATTGGAAGTCACCATGCTTCGACTTCAGGAAGAAGTGCGAGCGCGTGGCCTCCATGGCCCGGCGGAAATGGCTTTCGGCGGATTGGGCGAATGTCTTTGGATCGCCCTTTAGGTCGAGCATCTGCCGCGGGAGCCGCAAGGCGGGAAGCGCATGGTTCACCGCCTCGAGCAGCCTGAGCCCCTGGGATCCCGACATTGCATCGGCGACCCCGCTGACGAACTCCCCTAGCATGGTTTCCGAGACCACGATGTCGGAGGCGAGAAGTCCGCTGATAATCGTCCCGAAATTGATCACTGTGTCGGGATCGGCAGCGTAGAGCGCCTTCTCGGCCCAGCGGCGTGACTGGCTCGGATCGAGGAGCCATGTCGTGTTGATGCGCTCAACGTCCTCGAAACTCTGGAGGGCGACCTCCACCTCGTCGACCGGAACTGAGAAGATAACGGCGCGCGTTCCTAAGGCCTTCGAGTTCCTGAAGTGCATCGCGACATCGTCCGTGCCGAGCGCGCCGGGAACCTCGGGGGTTGCTAGGGAGCGGTGGATGGCCACCTGGATGGCGGGATCCTTCAGCTTCGAGATCGACAGCGCGATCGCCGAGGTGACCTCCTTGGAGAGGCCGATGATGGCATAGGTGACGCGACCGTCGGGTTCGCCGTCGACGATGGCCTTGATCCGGTCGGCGGCAAGGTCGCCAATGATTTCCAGTGCGTTCATCGCTCAGTTCCAGTGGGATATCGGCTTATGAGTAATACGGATTGACGACGAAGGCGCAGGCGTCGGACTTGCGATCGATGCAGCCCAGAATGCCGAGGCGTTCTTCCAACCGTGCCAGGTTCGCGTTGAACGGCTCGAGAGAGACACCGTCGTCCCCGAAACTGTCGCGGGCCTGCTTCGCGCCGATCACGATGTTGTAGCGCTGGTGGAGCTTGCGCAGGAACTGTCCGATCTCCATTGGGGTCGTCACGTTGGCGAGGACGAGAGCCTCGATGAAGCTGTCGCTCGGATAGTACCAGGTGCCCGCCTTCTGCCGTGCCGCCACGAGACCGATTTTTCGCCCATGGTTGGCGATCATTGACCAAATCGTGTGGCTAGACTTCTGGTAGGCATGGAATACCCCGCCGAGGTGCTCCTGCGGCTCAGAAATGTTCGCTTCCAGAGGCGGCGACTTGCCTCGCGGCCAAAGGAATCGGCTGTCCACCAAATTATAGGCATCGATCTTGCGACTGATCCGGTCCAGGACCGCGATCCACTCCTCAGAGGAGGTGTAATCGTCCAGATAGGCTTCGGCCGCTCTCAGGGGCAGCTTGCGGTGGTTGTCGTAAAGGTCAGCGGACAGCTTCTGGATCGGGTTCCGCCGCGCCGACCCGGAGATGTCAAGGACGAGCGGCGGGAACGGAGTGCCGTTCAACTCCATCTCGCAGCGCCGGAGAACGTAGATGATTTGGTGAAGGCCTGAGAGCCGCATCAGCGGGTCGAGGAGCATCTCGACGGGCATGCCCGAGATTGACAGAAGCGAGCACCAGTCCTCCGCGAGGCTATCGTACACATTCATCCATGGCATCGGGAGGTACCCGGTGGTCATGCGAGCGGTCTCGATCTTCTTACCAGGCTCGTGAGCGATCTTGCCCGCGAGGCGGTTCCAAGGATTATCGGGGATCAGAAGCCTATCCCTCACGATTTCGGTGAGGCGCGTCCTTAGTTGAACGGACGCACGGCCCATCATCAGCCACAGGATTTCGCCCGTGCGGCGGAAGATCAGGCGGTCGTTCCTGTCGTTCTCGTCGATGTCTGCGAACAGCATGTTTGGCCCTAGCGGAAGGAGGTGCCGCGAGGTCCATCGCTGCGCGCCGAAGCTCTCGACCTCGGCAGACCTTAGGAGGTCCAAAGCGTTAGCGAATGTATCGAAATCACTGAACGCATGTTGTAGGTAGCCGAGATCAATCTTCCCGCCCGTGTCCTCGAGCGTTTTCGCTCTCAACATCCCCCACAGGCGCAAGGGATCAGAGGTTTGGACCTCCTTCAACTTCATGACCTCTCGATCCCTGAAGAGCAGGTGCCGCAGGTTCTTGTTAATTGGCGCGACGTACTCGTCACGTTCGTGCACGAGGTTGCCGTGGATGTCCTTAGTCGGTCCCGGGAACAGGGGCTTCCCGTCTTGATGGAGTGAGTGGAGGATCTGCATGCACTCGATGAGCGCGAACCAAGGAGCTTGGTTGTCGTAGAGAACGAGGCCCCAGATGCCGTATTCGAGCCAATTCTTAATGGTGCTGACGTTAAGCCCCTCCGGGAGGGGCAGTGCCTGCTTCGGGAGCAGCACTTGCGTTTTGATCTCGACGGTCACTGCGCTACCTCGATGTTCCGACTTTGGATAGTGCCTTGTTCATTGATCGAGAGGATGCCGATCTGGCTGTCATTCGCGCCGTTGAGCTTCGAAAGCTCCTTCGAGAGCATGACAGCGAACCGCCGGACCTCCTGGTGGCACTGGCGCGAGAAACTCGATGGCAGGCTTCCGGCCGCAACGCGCATGAGGTACTCGAAGATGATGAGCCTCAGGTCGAGTTGCGGTGGCTTCATCGGCAGCGAGATCGCGAACTGGGTGGACAGACCGATCGTTAGGTAGGGTCTCCGCTTCGCCCCGGAATGCTCCACCTTCATGCGGAAGAAGCCGCCTCCAGGCAGCCTTGAGATCGGCGCCTGCAATGCAATCCGCCCAGTTGGGTCATCGGTCTTCCCGATAGATCCGGCGAGCCACAATTGGTCGCCATCCTCGGTCATCATGCCCGTGAGCGTGCGATTGAGGCCCTTAATGAGCGCCTTCATAACATTGTCGATCAGGGCCTTGTTGTTGCCGTGCTCCATGGCATCCCGGAAGGCGAGATACAGCCCGGCATGCTGGAAGATCGTGAGCGCCCATGGGTCGAGCGGACCCGGCTTCACACCAGAGATTGAGTCCTGCGGCATCCTAAAGAACAGCCTGCGGCGCTGCGTCTCCATGGCCTCGCTGAAGGACTTTCGGTCGAGGGCGTCGTGAGATCCCCGCATGTAGCGATTGCGCTGCTCCGAAAAGATCTCGTCCCCGTAGAAGCGATCCTCCTTCCCGAGCCTCTCGATGACCGACTTCGGCTCCCCGTTGAGGAGTAGGTTGTCGATCGCGTTGTTCGTCTCGTGTCCGAGGCCGAACGTCTCCATGATCGAGAAAATGGCGTTGTTGCGCCGTCTCTCCTCGCGGAGGTTCAATCCCAAGGCGTTGTTGTACGGATTCGTGCGGCGATAAGCTTTGTCCCGGGCGACCTGGCGGGCCTCCTTGCAGTCGAGGAGTGGGTGATCCGGGTTGTGACGTGAACCAAGGATGATGTTCGACACAAAGGCGAACAGTTGCCGGATCGGCACGTGCTTGTCGTTGGCGGAGGCGAGATCGATGGCCTCTTTGAGGCGCTGCCGGAAGCGCTCGGATTCCTTCACGTTCGGGTCGCCCTTGAGCAGGGCGCGGTTGAGAAGGATCGGACAGGGATTATATTGGCTCGTGGCGAGCGGGCATCGGGAACAGCCGGCCTCCCAATGCTCGTGACCGAGCATAGCATCGATCACCTCGTCGATCATTTCCACGCGAGTTTCGCGGCTGAGGTTTATGAGCTCTAGTTTTAGCCGTCCTCCTTTGTCCTGCCTATCCTCCTGTCGCATCATGGTGGCCAAGATATCATGGACTGCCTCGTGCCGTGGGGCATCAGCCCCGCCATCCTCGAAGGCCTCCCGCCACAGCATCAGGAGCTGGCCGTCGTTGGCCGCGACCAAGTAGGAGACGTTGGGTTCCTCACCCAGCAGGCATCTCGTGATGTCGTTAATTTCCGCCTTCTTGCGGTCCTTGGGAACCTCGGTGAGGTCTCGGATGATCCGCAACTCGCGCCCGTTAGGCAGTTTGATGCTCTTGATGACGTCGCCCGGCCATTGGTCCTGTGGGCCGCCGAGTTCGTCGAGGAAGACCTTCCGGATGTGGTAGGTTTTACCGTCGCCCGCGGTTCCCGTGAGGATCACGGAAGGCGCCGCATCCTGTTTCAGGATGTCAGCGATGATCTTGACGTTGGGTGCGGGGATCTCGAATTCCTTAACCTTGTGTTTTCTCACCTCATCCCGAACGTGTTCGTCGAACAACGACGAGGAGGCGGCACTCGGACCGTAGGTCCTTAATAGTCCAATGAGCGGATTATCCATTGTCTTCCCTAGAGGTGACAGATTGCGCAGCCCTCCTCGTCGGACTTGGCCTTGATCGCCCGACGGGGCATTTTCTCGACATCGTTCAGAGAGCGCCCGTCGACCCACGTGTACTTGCGGCCGTTCTTGCCCTGCTCGTAGGACTTTGCCTTCTCGAATAGGTCGGGGTGACGCTCCTTGAGGCCCTGCCATTCGCCGATCTGTTGGTAGAAGCAGAAGTAGCAGCCCGAGCGCGAACGCCATTCATAGTACTTGGGAAGTCCAAGGCCCGTATCGTCGAGCAGGCGCTGCACGTCCTCAATGGTGATCCCGTCGTCCTTGAACGGGTAGACGGGCGTGATGTTCGGCTCCTCCGAGAGGAGGACGGACTTGCCCTTGCCGAGATAGCCCGAGCGGTTCTCGTCGGCGCGGATCGCGATGTACGAATACGCTTTGTCGCTGCCGACGTACTTCTCGAACGGATGGATCTTGAGCATCCGAGTGCACCAACGAGAGCGCGGGCTCGGGAGGAAGCCCGAGTAGTGTTCGTAGAGGATCACGTCGAACGGGGAGCGTCCGTGCTTCTCGGAAACGCCGAGCATCTCGAGCGCGGTGATCCTCGTCACCTTCTTGCCGAGAACATGCTCAAGCCGCTCGAAGTACTCGTAGGTCTCGGGTAGCTCCGCTCCCGTATCGGAGAAGACGTACTCAAACGGGAGGTTGGGATAAGTCTGCGACAGGTAGATCGCCAGCGCGGTGCTGTCCTTGCCACCTGAGAGCGGGACGATGTGTCGGGCCTCCTTGTCAAGGGCAGCCTCTTCCATCCTTTTTGCGATGCTCATTGCCCGTTCCCTCCTTGTGCGCCCATGATCCGGTCCAACTGTGCCTGAAGTTGCCGGATGCGGGCCTTGATGATCGGTGCCACCGCCTCCGATGGCTCCTTTGCATCGAGTGCCGCCGCCTCCACCCGATCCCGGAAGGCCCTCAATTCCTTACGGAGCAGTTCCTTCGTGTCGTCCTGCCACTTCTCGATGCCTCGTTGGAGAAGCATAGAGCTGATGGTCCGGGCGAGCATTTCGGTCGTCAGTCGCCTCTCGACCATAGCCTTGGCATCACGAACGACGGTCCATTCGACTTGGCGCAACATATTTCGCAACTGTGATGCGTCGACGTCAAGACAAGATACCCATTCGCAAACGCTTTCGATGCTACTCGGTGCCCCGTCGAGCCGGAGGACGTCCATGATGACCTCGACGGCATCTCGCAGATAGCCGTCGACCAAGCGGTCGATCTGGTTCCGCGCCTCGAAGAGCCGCTTAACAGTGGTTTCGTACCGCTCGTTGCCCTCCAGAGCTTGCCCTAAGCTGTCCGGCAGAGACTGGAGCAGGAAGTCGGGTGGGCTTTTGACCTCGTTGAGCTCGCGCAGAAGCATGCGAGCTTCGGGCGGGAGGCGCTTCGAGCGGACCGCGCTGTCGGCAACGCCTGCGCGCCAGGAGCGGATCGCATCCCAGGCCATGCGGACCAGTTCATCATGAGGACCAGGATGCTCGCCCGAGAAGGTGTGGGCGACCTCCCTCAGGTACGTCTCAATGTCCTTATCAAACTGATGGACCTGGATCTTATGGCGGGAGGGCTCCAGGAACATGCGGGTCGAGTCGAATCCGAGCACGTCCTGAACATAAACGTCGTCCGTCCAGATCGAAACGGTACGTCCGAAGGCGCGGTAGCCCGCCATCACGATGATCGGAATGACGCCTGCCGGAAGACCGATCGGCGGTCCGGAGAGCGCTTTGATGATCGAGATCAGCTCCTTGTCGCCGGGCTCCGTGAAGAACTCCTTGACCTCCCCCCAAGCCTCTCTTAGGCCCTCATCCTTGAGTCTTTCAGGCTCGGTGAACCGCCCTTCCCCGCTCTCTTCGTAGTGAAGGCCGGTATGCTGGAGCACCGTACGGTAGATGGACGACTCCGCCGAGGTGTCACCTTCGTAGGCGAGCATCGGCTTGGTGGAGTGCTCCATCAGGCGCGTGATCATGCGGACGCGCGCAGTCTGCATCTGGCGCGACAGGTTCGCCCGCATCACCTGGTCGTTGATGATGTACGGCGTCTTGCTGAACCACGTGCTCATTCGGTCCGAGACCTTGACCCCGGCCGGAAGATGGGCACTGAGCTTGAGATCCACTCCGTCTGCATACCAAGTGGCAGAGGTGGGACGGTCCGTCGTCAGTCGGTGAAGGATGACTGTCAGGTGCCGTCGGGCAACCGCAAGCAATTCGTCCAGCTCTTGCGCGACCAGCGGATCTTCCGCGAGTAGCGTCTCGTCACGACGCAGCACCGCAAGGGCCTCCACCTCAATGGAAGCTTCTAACACCTGGATACCGCCGTTTGGCACGACGATGACGGTTCTCTTGAGTTTGTTCTGCTTCGCGAATGCCTTCGCAGCGCGCGCATCCTCCTTTGAGTTGCAGAGCACGTAGACGATGCGCCCCCAGATGCCGACCTCCGGATATTCCGGGATATCCTTGAGGGTTTCACGGGTGGCGTAGATGCCCGTCAGGTAGCGGCTCGTTCCCGTCTCGGCATTGTGCCGAGTCGGACGCACGAATGGCGCCGGATGGTGCTGATTGAGGAAGGCGAGCAGGTTGAAGTTCGCTGCCCGGCGCTCCCGCTCCTCCAGGAGGCGCGAGGCGATATCCACATCGGCCCCATGCCAGATGGACACATCGTCGTTGAGCTTCCGGTAAAGGAGGAGCTTGCGCTTAATGAGTGCATCGAGGGCCTTGGCTACGCGGTCCGTGGCATACCCCTTGGAGGTGACCGCAAGCTCAAGGACCGCTATTGGGAGGTGGCGACGTTCGCCGGAGGCCCCGAGCTGGAGCAGGAAGGCTGCGGCGATGCTCTCGCGCTCAACCTCGTCCTCCGCCTTGCTCAGCGCGCTCTCCGCCTCGACCCAGCGCCGATGCATGCCGCCGATGCCCACGTCCGATCGCATCGCCTCAGAGAAGGCGGCATAGACCTCAAGCATGCCCACGCGGGAGTCGAGGTCCACCTCCTCGATGAAGGAGAACAAGCTGCGTTCGTTCTGCGCGACGCGGGCTGCGAGCCGGGGAAGCACCTGGAGCGCGCCTGCAGACAGGGGATGCACCTTCGCGAGGAGATCGGCGACCTGGTCCGCGTCAGCCATGCCGTCGAACCAGCGCGCATCGACCGCCTTCTGGGCGATGGGGATCAGCTTCTTTCGGTCGACCCTCAGGCCGCTGCGGCGGCCGTTGATGATCGATGCGACGAAACCGTAGAGTTCGCGGCTATCCTCGATGAAGCGGACGGGAGTGAAGCGCCCCTCGATCTTGCGCCATTCATTGCGCGTGCCTTGGTTCACGCTCCCGGCATAGGCGAGCAGGTTTTGGTGGAGCAGGAGGGTCAGGCTGACCGTGGGGCCATCCTTCTTGCGGCCCGACCGCGATGTCCACTCGGCCAGTCGTTGGATTGCGTCGAGTTCACGGGTCCGCCCCTCGGTGACGAGGCCTTCAAGATGGCGTCCGAACTCGTCCCAAATAATGGCGACGCGGTCGTAATCCATCATTCGCGACATCGTCGAGAGAACCTGCTCGAGATCCTCCACGGGGTGTGGTCCAAGAGCTGCGGCTAGGGCCTTGGGGAAATCCCTCACGTATCCCGAAAGGGCAATGACCTTCCCCTTGGAGCCGAGGTCGATCCGCTCCTTGATCTCTTTGCCGAGATCCGGATCGACACTGGCGATGCGATCCGCGATCGAGCGCAGGAGGGCGCAGTTCTCCGGCGCATTCTCGACCGCGAGCGCGCCGATGCCGGCGGAAAGCGACTTGCCGCTGCCGTAGGCTGCGATAACCATCGTGGTGCTGTCGAAGAGAACGGCGCGCGCCACTTTGAGCGAACGCGAGGTTGGATGGTAGTGGTCGAACCGCGACGGAACCGCGAGGTCATCCCTGATGCTGACGGAGCGGAGGAAATGATGGGTCATCGAGTTCATCCGATCCTTGCGAAATGCAGTCGAAGCCATTCGTAGGGCTCAAATCTCGGGATGCTGATCGTGCGGGTGGCGCCCTGGAGAGTGACGTTCACGCCCTGTTGGTGGTAGCGGTTGGCCGCACGTGCTGCCATCTCGTCGATCATATCGCCATCCATGCCGAGGAGCCGACCGGGGGAGTTCCGACGGCGTAGGAGGTCGATTAAGGGGATATCGCTGCTGTCCATTTCCCTCGCCATGAGGGACACGGTTGCGAGGAATGCCTCTAGTGGGATGCGGTCGAGGGGGCGTGTCCGCTCGAAGCGGTTCGTGTCGGAATGTCTTACGAGCAACGAGAGGCTCCGCAGCGGGCACGCGCTCGTGTCCTCGGGATCGGGGCGCTCGTTAGCGGATGGCTTCGCGTAGGACATCAGAAGGCAGGCGACTTCGCGTTGGATCACGGCCAGCGTCGTCCGATTCTTCGCCTTGTCGAGGACGTGCTTGGCGAAGGCGTCGACGCATGCCGTGCGATCGAAGGTCCGCTCCTGGTATTCGTTGAAGAACCAGTTCCACACGCTGCCGTCCCTGCGCGCGAGCATGATGTGGACGATCCACCACGAGATCGGGTATTCGAAGTAGTGATCGTGCTTCTTGAGGGTCTCCGCCAGCGCGGAGGGCTGATTCTCCTTGCGCCTCTTTCCCTCGGATGCCTTGAGCAGCCCAGTGGCATCGAGCCAGTACTGGAGGGACTTCACCATGCGACTGCCGAGACCGAGCGCGTCAGCGGTCTCGAGGTCGGCCTTGAAGCCGTTCTCGTGGTCGAACCGAGCGAGACCCTTGGTAAGCCAACCTTCTCTAATGGCGAATGTCTCGTGCCTGCCGAATTCAAACGGTAGGCGTGCATCCTTGGCGGCTGCCCTCATCTCAACTCCCTTGCAGTTTGCGCGACGATGTCGGCTGCGCGCAGCGCCTCGTCGACCGAGTTCATGACCGAGAATGAGAAGCGAACACTCGAATAAGCTTCATCCTCGGAAAGCCCCATTGCCGAGAGCACGTGCGACGGCTCCGGCCGGCCGCTCGAGCAGGCGGCTCCGACGGAGCAGGCAACGTCGCGCTGGTCGAGCCGCGCGACCATCGCCATCGCCTCAATGCCTGGGAACAGGATATTGCTGGTGTTCGGCACGCGCGGGCTGCCCCCACCGTTCACCTTAGAGCCGGGAACGACCTCAAGGACCGCCCTCTCGAAGACGTCCCGCAGCGTTTTGAGTGCGCGCGAGGCGCTCTCAAAGGCCTCCTCCCGTTCGCGTATCGCGACACCCAGCCCAACCGCTCCAGGGACGTTCTGGGTGCCCGAGCGCCGACCGCCCTCCTGCCCGCCCCCGAGGATCAGGGCCTTTAGGCGGGTTTCGTCGGGGTCCCCGAGCACCAGGGCGCCTGTGCCCTGCGGACCATGGATCTTGTGGCCAGAGAAAGTGAGTGCGTCGATTCCATCGATGCGGATCGGGATGCGCCCGATGGCTTGGGCAGCGTCGACATGGATGAAAGTATCGGGACGCCGTGCGCGCACGGCGCCAATGATGTCACTTATGGGCTGGATCACACCCGTCTCGCTATTGGCCCATTGGATGCTGACGATCACCTCGCCGGACGGGGGCAGCACGTCGGCAACGGCCTGTGGATCGACGGTGCCGTCCCTGCCCACCCGCACCGAGCAGTGCTCCTTCGCAGCCTCGGCAGGGCGGAGGACAGACGGATGCTCAACGTTGGTGGTGACAATAGTGACGTTTGGGATACCGCGGAGGACGGCATTGTTACCCTCAGTGCCGCCAGAGGTGAAGATCACGCCCTCCGGCAATGCCCCAGGAATGAGGAGGCAAACCTCGTCGCGCGCCCTTGTGATAGCGTTGCGGGCATCAGCTCCGGCTGCGTGAATACTCGACGGATTCCCTAGCGCCCCCCGCATCGCAGCAAAAACGGCGGCTACTACACTCTCGGATGCCGCAGTCGTGGCATTCGCGTCAAGATAGATCATTCGGAATGAATTCCCCCAGTGCTTTCATAGCCCAGGGTCCCTAATTTTCCTACCTCCCACCTGACAAATGCCCTGAGAGAAAGGCTTAGAACTTTAGTAGCCCAATGAAATGCTATAAATGGCCTGTTTAGGGTGCGAAACTGAAGACGCTTCACCCACGATCAGAAGCATCCTTGTTTTGCAAAGGTAACCCGCAGTATAACTTTCCATGCGACGAGACATACCGACCCGTTATTTCTTGCAGGAAAGAAATCAGGGAACCCAAGTGTCCAGGTTAACCTGAGTACGGACCAAGAAGCAGTTAGGAGCCACCATTTGTCGACCTCTAGCGCGCCACTTGCCGCATTAAGCTAACTAATCGAACTTCTTAAAACGAACAGTTGCTGCCTGTAGCCGAGTCAGCACACCAGGAAAGCTACAAGACGCATTTGGACCGCAGGGCGCTCGGCCCGATCCTGTATCGAACAAGTTTTTGAAGATTTGTGTGCAACCGCAACGTGACAGAATGAAACCGGATAGCGTTAATAAAATAACGCCACAGGTATCATAGCTAGCTTACAGCCAACAAGGTAATTTTGCTTCCACGCCACGGCTAATGCTTAGAAGTACGCTCCGCGTGAGCCATTACTACTGCTGCCCGTTCCTCTTTAGTGCGCCGTTCTCGCGGCTTGGCAATTGCATCCGCGATAAAGGTCTTCCAAGTATTGGATCCTGGTTGCGGTACCTTCGAAAGCTTTCGGTTTGTCTTGTTTGGCTCCTCTTCCGCCCGACTTCCTGAAATTCTGAGCAGACATCGTACAACGCAACGCAGCGCTTTCTAGTCTTAATAGTGCCACTGGTTTGGGGGCGCTGCCGTTCCACATTGTAGAAGGATGCTATGGCTCTCCCCGTTTGGGTTTCAAGAATCTGCGATTCGAAACACGCAGGTAGGTTCGAACTCAACAGGGGGGCACTATCTAGCAGACATCCGAGGGGAGATTCAGCCCGAGCATCATAAGTTGGTTCCTTGGTGCGCTTTCAATCTGTCCCCTGAGTGCCTTTCAGATTGGACTCACTTGAAGGGCCTTTCGTCGATTTTCTCTTTGGATCTGTTACTCGCGGCGTACCCACAGCAGCAAAGTACTTGAAGCACCGAGCAAGCCCTTCTGACAAGTTATCGACTGCGTCGACGCCCCGGCAGGAATTGAACCCGCGACCTTCTGCTTAGAACGCAACACCGCTGAACTTTACGAATCCTTCGCTGGAGTACCGGCACCAAGGCCGCTTGGCCCCGCCTCAGCAGGATTGATGAACTCGGGCGAAGCTGAGTTGGCGCTGCGCCTCCAGAATAGGTGTAGAGTTCTTCATCTACACACGAAACCAATGCGCCGGTGAGCGCACAAATTCCCTCCCTTGCACTAGCGAACATTGCCCTCCTAGGCCCCCCGATAAGGTCACACTTGCCCCGATCGATGTTGCGTTTGTGTTGCACGGAGCCGAATAGCCACTGTTGCAAACCATTGTAAAATAAGTATTTCCGGTGAGATGCGTTGTAGTAGGCATCAAGCAAATTTTAGACACTAAAAAACCTGCTAAGTCTTTGACTTAGCAGGTTAATCTAATGGTAGCGGAGGAGGGATTTGAACCCCCGACACAAGGATTATGATTCCTCTGCTCTGACCAACTGAGCTACTCCGCCCCAGGCCGCAGGGGCGAACCCCGCGTCAGGCATGCGCGATATAGGGAAGATTGGGCCCCAGTGTCAAGAAAGAGGCGCAGTCTCTTTCAAGAATTTGTCGCCTCCAGCATTCAAGCGGGACGCTCACCCAGGGAGTTGGCTAAACGGACTAGGTCCGGATCCTGCACCAGGAATTGCCGCTGTCCCCTCTCGACGGCACCGCCCCGGTACCACTTGTCCTCAGGCGCCATATATTGAGAGGCCAGGATGCGGCGGACAGGCGGGAGAGAATGCCGTCGGGATCTTCGACCCGGATCTCGAAATTGATACCGCGCCCTAAAGGGCGTTCGAATGCCCCCGTCTCCTAGTTCTTGCCGCGGGATCCCGTTGCTCCAGCATCAGGGATGTGCCGTCGAGATCGATGAAGGCGAAGCCGCATTCGGGCCGCTTATACAGGACGGCAAAGCCAAGATCGTCGCGCCAGAAGCGCAAGCTAGAGCATCGTGCGGAAAAGTGGATCCGGTTTTCGCTGACGCGGACCTCCGGTTCCGCTCTCAACGATGCTCTCATTCAAGGAGAAAGCATCGGATGGGTCCCAAAAGTGCAAATCCACTTTTGGGGCCGATGCTGTAGCCGCGGGATCCGGGCCAGCAGATCGGGGACGAGCCGGCTCGTCCCCTCTCCTCCGTTTCGGCTTTCATGTCACCCCTTGGGCTTCATGCGCCAGAGCTGGAATCCTTCGGTGGAAATCGCGTGTTCGATGGTCCGGCGCGAGAACTTGTGTGGCGGAGCTTCGCGGGAGCTGAGGGTGCCGGTCAAGCCCCAGGGGCCGTACTTGGCAGGCAGCTTGCTGCCGGACTCATCGCCAGCAAAAGCGTGCAGATCTTCCTTGGCCTGGGAAGTGAACATGAATAGGCGCATGGGAATGACTTTCTTGAATTTGTGCAGGGGCTTGCGCCAAGGAAAATAGGGCCAGAACCCTGAAAGTCACGCCGCGGGCTTTCCGTACCGGCGCATCATGCGGAAGAGTGGACCCGGTTTTCCGCCCCGACGATGCACTCCTCTGGCAAAGGACGCATCGGACCCAAAAGTGGAATCCACCTTTAGGTCCGATGCTTTAACGCACAAAAGAAGAGCGGGCCATCAAGCCCGCTTCTTGATTCTCATCAGCTTGAAGAACCCGACTGGGAAAAGGGACCTCAGCTCGACCACCTCCATGTTGCCGGTGCTGCGGGCCCAATCCTCGACCCTGGCCGACTTGAAGGAGGAACTCCAACCGATAGCCTTGGCAATCGGCGCCGCCATTTCCTCAAGGGCCGCGATGGGGCCGGAGGGTTGTCCCCAGTGATTGGCCAGCACGATCTCGCCACCGGGCTTCAGCACGCGGGCGAACTCAGACAGAGCAACCTCAGGCTCCGGCACAAGGGTAATAATGAACTGAGCGGTGACCGCATCGAACATCGCACTGGGAAAGCCGAGCTTGGTCACGTCCATGACCTGCAGGCCCTTCACATGGGCAAGGCCGCGTTTCTCGACCTTCTCTTGCGCCCGGCGCAGCATGTCTTCGGAAAGATCGACCCCGTAAACCTCGGCATGCTTGGGGTAATAGCCGAGCGACAAGCCGGTGCCGACGCCAGCCTCCAGAACCTTAGGGCCACAGGCGACTGCGGCGTTCACGGCAGCGCGAGCGGCCGATTCGGTCAGCTTGTCATAAACGAGGTCATAGATCGGCGCCCAACGCGCATAGGCCTTGCGCATCAGGGCCGTGGTCGCTCCATCCGTCATACGGGTTCCTTCTGAGGGAAGCCTCAAGCCGCGGCGGAAGCGGCTTCGGCAACAGTGCGGGCGATGGTGCCTCCGCCAAGCACCCGTGCCCGCGGAGCATCGCTCTCATAGATGACACAGGCTTGACCGGGGGAAACCCCATCTTCCGCCGACAACAGCTCGACCGTAGTGACGGTTCCTGTGGATCGCAAGATCGCCGGGCGCGGCTCGCGGGTGGAACGGACCCGCACGGCCACCTCCATCCCCTGCTCGCCCAAGGCTTCGAGCGGCACATCACCGAGCCAGTTCACATCCGCGATGGTGATGAGACGGGTCGCCAAGACCTCGCGGGGACCCACCACCACGCGGGCCTCCTTGGCATCGAGGCGCACCACGTAGAGTGGCTCGCCGACGGAGAGACCGAGACCTTTCCGCTGGCCCACCGTGTAGTGGATGATGCCCTGATGGTGACCGAGCACGCGGCCGTCCACATGGACGATCTCGCCGCCCTGCACGGCGCCGGGCTTCAGTCGCTCGATCACATCGCTGTAGCGCCCCTGCGTGACGAAGCAGATGTCCTGGCTATCAGCCTTCTCGGAGACAGCCAGCCCGAACTGGCGGGCCAGGTCGCGGGTCTTTTCCTTGGGCAGCTCACCCAAGGGGAAGCGCAGCAGATCGAGCTGCTCCGGCGTCGTCGCATACAGGAAGTAGCTCTGGTCGCGATCCGGATCGGCAGCCCGGTGTAGGGCGCGGCGCCCGTCGGGCAGACGGCGGCTGGCCACGTAATGGCCGGTGGCGAGCACGTCTGCCCCGAGCTCCCTGGCTGTTTCCAAGAGATCCCGGAACTTGATGGAGCGGTTGCACTCCACGCACGGGATCGGCGTCTCGCCCGCCAGATAGCTCTGGGTGAAGCGGTCGATCACGGCCGCGCGGAAGCGCTCCTCGTAATCGAGCACGTAATGGGGAATGCCGATAGCCTCCGCCACGCGGCGGGCATCGTAGATGTCCTGACCGGCGCAGCAGGCGCCTTTGCGGTGCGCGGCTTCGCCGTGGTTGTAGAGCTGCAGCGTAATACCGATGACGTCATAGCCCTCCTGTTTGAGGAGAGCCGCCACGACGGAGGAATCCACACCGCCCGACATCGCGACGACGACGCGGGTCTCGGCGGGAGACTTGGGAAGATCGAGTGAGTTGAGCATCGTTCCATCCAGAGGCGCCGTTCAAGGCGGCGCACGGGAGGGGCCAAAGCCCTTCTATAGCGATCGCCGGTGAATTCTTAAAGAGAAACCGTGCCGCAATAAGCCTGCGTTAACGTTTATGGCTAAGCTTAGGCACTCTCGTAACCGCTTGGACGGGCTTAGGAAAACATTAAGTCCCGCCGTTTAGGTTCGAGCCTATCAAAGGTCGTTGAATTTTTGTGTGAGCGTATCATGACCGAACCCCACCGCCCAAGGGTCAAGTATGTCATTGGGCCCGATGGCAGTCCCCTGACGATTGCCGACCTGCCGCCCTCCAGCACCCGCCGCTGGGTCATTCGCCGCAAGGCCGAAGTCGTCGCCGCCGTTCGCGGTGGCCTGCTGAGCCTGGAAGAAGCCTGCCAGCGCTACACGCTGACCACGGAGGAGTTCCTGAGCTGGCAGATGTCCATCGACCAGCATGGCCTCGCCGGTCTCCGGACGACCCGCATTCAGCAATACCGGCAGTAAGCCCTAAAGCTCGAACGCGAAACATGACGAGGCGCTGCTCCCATCAGGCGGCGCCTTTTTCGTTGGGCCATGAAACATGAAGGCGGAAGCTGGGCTGTTAAGATCTTCCTAACCATACTTTGGGCATAAATCCTTACCCTCTACTCAGATAGGTATGAATCGTGCTCAGCGCTACAGATATGCCGGAACAGCAGGCTTTCTCTCCTTCGAATACGGCCCTTCCACCATCCTCCGCCGCTGATCAGACCATCGAGGCGCTCCGGCGCATTCTGGTGGGGCACACCATCGCCGATGTGGAGCGCCACCTGATCCTGGATACCCTCACCTATTGCCTCGGCAACCGCACCCACGCGGCGCGCATTCTCGGCATCTCGATCCGCACCCTGCGCAACAAGCTGAACGAGTATATGGAAGCTGGCTTCTCCGTCCCGGAGCCGGGCCAGAAACAAACTTTCGCAGCCTGAGACGGATCTCTCTCAGCCCAGGACCGCATCGAAACGCAGACGCGCCACCTCGCGAGACCTACTGGTCGGACGAGGAGAGAGGCGGGGGCGGCACGGTGCGGGTGTCGACAGCTCCCCGAGTACGCCAGGCCTGAGCCAAGCGGGCCCGCTCGAAGAGAAGCACGACCACCAGTGACATGGCGAAGGGGATCAGCAGGTAGAACAGGCGGAAGATGATGAGCGCCGCCAGCACATCCGCCTTTGGAATGTCGGGCATGGCGGTGAGGAACACGAGTTCGAACACGCCGAGCCCACCAGGCGCATGGCTGACAAGAGCAGCTGAGAACGAGGCCAGAAAAACCGCGAGCACGATGAGGAAGCTGGGCTCGAGATGGGCCGGAAGCACGAAGTAGATGATGCCGGCAGCTCCCAGAAGTTCGAGAGGAGCGGCGATCAGCTGCCGCACCATGATGGCAGGCCTCGGGTATTCCAGCTTGGCCTTCCGGATCACCAGCGGCGGCAGGTGCAGAATGGAGCCCACGACATAAAGAGCCACGAAGCCGAGCAGCAGGAAGCCGACGACCCGGGCGGTTGCCGGATTGGTGAGTGCTGACGGCAGCATATCCTCAAGCCGGTAAAGGAGCCCTGGATTGACGGTGAGCACCACGCCACCGAGCAGGATCGTGCCGAGTCCGAAAGTGAAGGAGCAAAGCGCCACCAGCACGGCGATCTGCGACGCGCTCAGGCCCTTCGAGGTATAGGCCCGGTAACGCACGACAGCGCCTGAAAAGACGGAGGCGCCGATATTGTGGGACAGGGCATAGGTCGTGAACGAGGTGACCGATACGAAAAACCACGAGATGTGGCGGACCCCGAGATGGAGCAACGCGATCCGGTCGTACCAGGCCAGAGCGGCATAAGCGACAAGGGTCGACAGACCGGCCATGGCGTAACGATGTGCCGGAACTGCGGTGAGGCTGTCCCACACGTCATCGAGGGACATACCGCGCAGCTCGCGATAAAGAAGCCAACCGGAAATTACGACCGCCGCAAGCCCGATCACGGGCCAGATGAACTCACGCACATTCTTCATCGAGACGGCAGTGCTCCTTCGCTCTCCCTTCTGTGCCCATAATCCATTCAATCCGCAAGAGGAAACGGGTTCCCGACGGAATGGACATAAAGTCCAATCCTGCAAACGCTCCGGGCACGATTGCAGCCTCGGCTTTTCCTCCATTGCTCTTCAACCAGACCCGTGACAGAGCGTTGCTTTCCTTTTCGGATCGGAAGGTGGCCACATGACGAACCCTCAGACGATGCTGAACCTCGACGGCTACACGGATCTGCCGCTGGGCAAGATTGCGGCGATCGTCACCTATTTGGAAATGCGCTCCCCTCCTCCTGCTTCATCTGCACCAATTCCGGACGGCTGGTCGCTCCAGCCTCTTAACAAGGATCGCGACCGTTACAGAACTCTGTACCGCCGCATTGGCGAATCCTGGCTCTGGTTCAGCCGGGTGGTCATGCCCGATGAGGAACTGGCCGGCATCCTCAATGATCCAAAAGTCGAGGCCTATGCTTTGAACGATGGCAAGGACGATATCGGTCTTCTGGAACTCGACTTCCGCTCTCAAGGAGAAGCGGAACTCGTCTTCCTTGGCCTCGTGCCCGGAGTGATCGGCAAGGGAGCCGGCCGCTTTTTCATGAACGAGGCGATCCGCCGTGCCTTCGCACGGCCGATCAGCCGCTTCTTCGTCCACACGTGCAGTCTCGACCACCCGGGAGCACTGTCCTTCTATATGCGTTCCGGATTCACACCCTATCGGCGTGCCATTGAGGTGGCGGACGATCCACGCATCCAGGGTTTCCTCCCGCGTGCGTGCGCGCCGCAGATTCCGGTTCTCGCCTGAGGCTCACAACAAAAAGGACGCACCTGGTGCGGTGCGTCCTTTTCAATCTCTCGAGAGAGGAACGGATCAGGCGGTAGCCCGCATGGCGCGAGCCTGACCCATCTGGCTGATGGCCGGATCCAGGGTCCGCTCGCTGGTGCGCTCCCGATCCTCCAGGCTCTCAGCCCTCTTGAGCTCCTCGAAGGCCTCGCCGAGTTCGGCTTTGGCATCATCGAGCTGAGCGTGCAGGTTCTGAGCCGACATGCGAAGGTTATCCCGCCGCTGGGCTGCGGCGCGAGCATAGGTCGGATAGGCGAAATGGTTCGGATCAGTGATCCCGGCCTTCTGCTCTTCCACTGCGATTTCCCGGTCGAGGTCAGCCGCCATGCGGTCGAACTCGGCGATCATCATCTCAATCTGCGCCACCCTCCGACGTTTCTCGTCGACTTGAAAGCGCTTGAGGCGGATGAGCGTATCCCGCGACTTCATATTGATTCAACTCCACACGTCGCTGTTTCAGGTGCCCGCCGGATCGCTCAGTTATCCGTGAGGCTGAGGCATCATTACGCATGGAAGTTGACTCTTCCTTACCGAAGCAAACGAAAATCATTGGAGGGTCAAACCACTAGCCGCCTGTTCGCGGTTCAGGAAGCTTGCGCGGAGCTTGCGTCAACCTTTCGTTTACCGATTTCGTTAACACTGCCCCCGTTACGTCTGCGGCTTCGAGAGAACGGCAGGCGAGTGCAAGCGAAATCCTTCGTTTGCAATAGTTTCGAATGGAGCAACGAGGTTCCCTATGGTCACCCGGAATCCACAGCTCATGCGCTCTGAGCAACAGATCTGCAGAGACATGTCGTTAAGCGCTTGCATGCAGGAATCAGGGTTTGTTAACCATTCAGAACTAGCGTTACGAATCAGTGCAAAAGGGCATCCGCCGCTGGCCCGGTGGCGGATGGGTAGCCGCAAGCTACACGCAAGCTCCAGGGCAAGGGCTGGGGAATAACAATGCGCGTACTTCTCATCGAAGACGACAGCGCAACTGCGCAAAGCATCGAGCTGATGCTGAAGTCCGAGAACTTCAATATCTATACGACGGATCTCGGCGAAGAGGGCATCGACCTCGGCAAGCTCTACGACTACGACATCATCCTTCTCGACCTGAATCTTCCCGACATGTCGGGTTACGAGGTTCTGCGCACGCTGCGCGTCGCGAAGGTGAAGACACCGATCCTGATCCTCTCCGGCATGGCCGGCATCGAGGACAAGGTGAAGGGTCTCGGCTTCGGAGCCGACGATTATCTGACAAAGCCCTTCCACAAGGACGAGATGGTGGCCCGCATCCACGCCATCGTGCGTCGTTCGAAGGGCCATGCGCAATCTGTGATTACCACCGGCGATCTCATCGTGAACCTCGACACCAAGACTGTCGAAGTGAGCGGCGCTCGCGTGCATCTGACCGGCAAGGAATATCAGATGCTGGAGCTCCTCTCGCTGCGCAAGGGCACGACGCTCACGAAGGAGATGTTCCTCAATCATCTCTATGGCGGCATGGACGAGCCGGAACTGAAGATCATCGACGTCTTCATCTGCAAGCTGCGCAAGAAGCTCGCCAACGCATCGCAGGGCAAGAACTACATTGAGACCGTGTGGGGCCGCGGCTACGTGCTGCGCGAGCCGAACGAGTCCGACGAGCGCATCGCGATCTGAGCGACACGACAATGAAACAAAAAAGCCCGGCCATGCGCCGGGCTTTTTTGTTTGTGCGGAGTAGAGATTTATTTCGTCATCCCCGATGGCTTACTCATTTGGAAGCGCATCATGAGAATGGTGCCTGAACCTCGACTGTCCTTCCCGCGCAGGCGGGAATTCATAAACACTGTGGATGCAGACTGGAGTGTCGTCGTGGTTATGGATCCCGGCCTTCGCCGGAATGACAGTGCCAGATCGATCATACGATCCCGGATCTCCGCTGCGCCTCGTCCGGGATGACATTGACGCTACATCAAACACTAGCCGACTTGATCGTCACCTCATCGCCATCGATGCTGAAGGCGATGTTCATGTTCGATGCACGCGCCACCATACCGGCGTAGTAGATCTGAATGCCATGGGCATCCACCGTGCCGGTTTCCGACTGGCCTGCGAGCAGTTCCTGCGAGTGCGCCGGGATGCGTGCGTTCAGCCCCTTCGCCCTGATCGTGAACTCGCAGGTCTCCGCATCGCCTGTCACCATCACTGCAATCGAGCCGCCACGCGGGATCGCAGTGATGGCGATCATGACCAGGTTGAGGAGAAGCTTGACCCTGTTCTTCGGGAACAGGAGGCGCGGCGAGGACCAGGAGAAGGTGATCTTGTCGTCGAGGAAGAGGCCGCGCGCCACCTGCTCGGCATCGCCAAGATCGATGGAGGCTCCGGCCGAGCCTGCCGCGCCGAAGGCAAGGCGGGCGAACTGGAGGCGGGCGGAGGCCTGACGGGCGCTCTTCTGGATCAGGTCGAGCGCGAATTCGCGCATGGAGGTGTCGCTGTCGTCCTCCAGGACCTCGAGCCCGTTGACGATCGCGCCCACCGGCGAAATCACGTCGTGGCAGACGCGCGAGCAAAGGAGGGCGGCAAGGTCGAGCGAATCAAGGGAGATGGTGGCCATAAGGGCTCCGGGTAGTAAACCGTAAGTTCAGCGTTGGATTCATGAAATTCTGGATTTCCGGCCTCACGAATATCGCCAAACAGGAAAGAGAACGTGAACCGGATACTCGGCTACGAGTTCTTTGGAAAGAAGGCAAAAGAGATCGACAGGTCTTCCGAGAACAGGCACAAGTTTATTATGCGCCTCGATGACTCTCATCCTGAAGACATCGCCCTGAAGCTGGCCCCGATCGCCTCGGAGGCCGCTCATCTGCTGCGGGGCATGGAAAATGCCTTGGTCGAAAAGCGTATCAAGGACGACGGAAGCCCAACCACGGCAGCCGATCTGGCGGCGGAACAGCTGATCATTCGCCGCCTGAACGAGGCTTGGCCCGGGGTGCCGGTGGTGGCGGAGGAAACGGCGAGCACCGCCCATAGGGGCGAGTTCTTCTTCCTGGTCGATCCCCTTGACGGCACGGGCGACTTTCTCAACGGCACGGGGGAATACAGCGTCAACATCGCCCTCATCCGCGGGAACCGCCCCATGGCCGCCGCTGTCGCAGCTCCGGCCATGGGCTCCATCTGGATTGCCGGCACAACCGCCCAGATGAGCACCATGCCCGCAGTAGGCGACAGCACATTCGAGTGGCGGGAGGTCAAGGTCAGGCAAGCCCCCGAAGATGGCCTCGTGGCGCTGGTCAGCCGCCGTCATGGCGATATCGCCACGGAGGCCTGCCTTTCGGTGCTCTCCATCGGCACAAGGCGCATGACGTCGTCTGCCCTGAAGTTCTGCCTCATCGCCTCGGGCGAGGCCGATATCTATGTGCGCTGCGGGGCGACCATGGAGTGGGATACGGCGGCGGGCGACCACATTCTCAGCTGCGCCGGAGGCAGCGTCGTCGGTCCGGGCAGTGTTCCCCTCACCTATGGCCATGAGGATCGAGGCTATCGGAACGGCCCCTTCGCTGCCATGGGGGACACCTCTCTCGCCCCCAAGCTGGACCTGCCGGTCGCTGCGGCTTGAGGTCTCCGGATCTCTCCCTGCGGCACTAAAGCGCCGCTTGTACAGACATTGTTAGGGTTGATGCTCGTAAAGTCGGGGCCCGATAGAAGCCGTCCGGCCTCAAAAAGCCGGCTCGTCCCCTGTCTCATACGAGGAGATAGCCCATGCGCTTCCGCCTTTCATTGGCTGCTGCGGCTGCTTTGGCCGCCCTTGTCGGCGCCCTCCCCCTTCAGGCTTCCGCCCAGACCACCCAGCGCGCCTATGCGAGCTATCCGGGCACCCCGAATTCCTTCAACTCCAATGAATTGGTCGAGTCGGGTCATCAGTTCTTCGGCTCAGCCTCCCGCGGTTTGGCCTCGGCTCTCGAAGAAGCCGTCCGCCGCTGGGGTGAGCCCAATGGGTACATCCTCGGCCAGGAAGCCTCGGGCGCCATCGTCGGCGGCCTGCGCTACGGTGAAGGCAAGCTGTTCACCCGCAATGCGGGCGAGCGCAGAGTCTTCTGGCAGGGACCTTCCGTCGGCTTCGATTTTGGCGGCGAAGGCGCCCGGACCATGATGCTGGTCTACAACATGCCCTTCACGGATGCCCTTTATAAGCGCTTCGTCGGCATCGACGGCTCGGCCTATTTCATCGGCGGCTTCGGCGTGACGGCGCTGGCGGCGGACGAGATGGTCGTGGTTCCGATCCGCACCGGCGTCGGCGCCCGGCTCGGCGTCAACATGGGCTACCTGAAGTTCACGCCCGAACCGACCTGGAACCCCTTCTAAGGGGCTCGCGGAACGCTGCCCCGCTTCCACGCCAGTGGAAAGGGCTTAAAGATGCCCTAGAACCGGCCATTCGGAGCCTCAGGCTCTAGAAAGCTGCGCAGGCACAAGGCAAGGTGCTTGAGCGTTACCGGTCAGGTCTCTTTCAGGTCTCTTGGAGTTGGCGTCCGCGTGGTTGAAACCATCATGATCTTCGCGCTGGGGTTTGTGGCAGCAACCCTCATCGCGCTTCTTATTATTCCCGCCGTCAATGCCCGCGCGGAACGCCTTGCGCGCCGCAGGGCCGAGGCGCTGTTTCCCATGTCCATCTCCGAGCTGACGGCGGAGAAGGACCACTTACGTGCCGAGTTCGCAGTTCTGCAGCGCAAGATCGAGCGCAAGGCCGAGGAGGCGCTTGCCGCCAAGCACCAGAGCATGGAGGAACTGGGCCGTCGCGCGGTTCGGATCGAGGCTCTCGAGAGCACTCTGACCGAACGCGACAAGGTCATCGCTGAGCTTGAAAGAACACTTGCGGAAACGCAGACACGGCTCGCTGCCTTCGAGGACGAACTGGGGCAGACGAAGACTTATCTCGCCACCTCTCGCGAAACCCTTGCCGCTCTCGAGAATGCTCACCGCGCGACCCTGAACGAATTGTCCAACACCCGGATGGAGCTGGATCTCGCTCAGAGCGACTGCTCCCGAACCAAGACGGAGCTGCTTCATACCCAGGAGAAGCTTGCCCGCCTCGAAGCCGATTATGCCGACACCGACCGGCGCCTGACGGCAGCCCTGAGCGACATTGACGCCAAGCGCATCGCGATCTCGGATCTCGAAACGCGCCTGATGACGCAGACCGCACGCGGCAACGATTTCGAACGCGCGCTGAACGAGCGCCACAGCGAGCTCTCGGACGAGCGCAAGCGCCTTACCGAACTCGCCAAGGATCTGGCCGCCGAACAGGAGCGTGGCCTGATCCTGGAACAGCGCATTCGAGAGATCGAAGCCGAGCGCGACGAGGCGCAAAACCGCATCGCCTCGCAGGAGAGCTTCGGGAAGGGCGACGAGGAGCTGCGCCGCCAGATCAGCGAAGTCGCAGCTAAAGTAATGCAGAGCAACGGTGCGTCCGAGCCCCGCGACGGCAATGGCCGCAACAACAGGCGGCGTAACAGAGCGGAGGGAAAGCAGACCCTGCCCGACCCCGCCGTCTCTTGAGAAGCTGACTTACTTCGGTTGGACCTGCTGATTGCCGCCTGGGCTTCCCGGCGGTGGAATGACCGGTGTCGTACCAGGATCCGGCACGGGCGCAGGCACGGTGATGTCAGGTGCACCTGTCTCCGGCGGGCGAATGACGCCTTCGGATTGCTCGAGCTTGTCGCTCAAGGTCGAGCCCGTCGAAGACGGCTCCTCCCGGGACTGGATCCCGTTTGGCTCGACCTTTTCAGGAGGCATCTGCTGCAGCGGCGGCATGTTGGGGGCCTGCTGATTCAGCACCCCAGGATTTTGCGCTAGGGCGACGGTGACACCGCCGGCCATGGCCAGGGACAGAACCAGTATTCGCTTCATGGATCGCTCCTTTGGGAAGGCAACGGGCGATCCTTGTGGCAGTTCCGCTTGGCTCAACGAGCCGCCATGCGCTGTGCTGTCGCCATCCTGATGTAGATTTCACGCAGCTTCTTCGTGATCGGACCGGGCGTGCCGTTGCCAACCGGTCGTCCGTCGATGGAGACGATGGGAAGCACAAAATTCGATGCGCTCGTGAGGAAAGCCTCGGCGGCATCGTAGGCTTGCTCGACGGTGAACAGGCGTTCCTCAAGTTCGATCCCAGCCTCTTTCGAGAGAGCGAGCAGCGATTGCCGCGTAATGCCAGGAAGAATGGCATTCGAAAGCGGGCGCACGACGATGCGCCCTTCCTTCGTGACGATGAAGCCGCTCGATGAGCCGCCTTCAGTCACGAAGCCGTCCTCCACCATCCAGGCCTCCTGCGCGCCGACTTCCCTTGCAGCCTGCTTGGCTAGAACCTGGGCAAGCAGATTGATTGACTTGATGTCACGCCGCTTCCAACGCAGGTCAGGCACGGTGATCACGGCGATGCCCGTTTCCGCTGCGGGAGAGTTCACGATGGATTTCGCCTGTGTGAACATCGCAACGGTCGGCGTGGCGTTTTCGGGAAACATGAAATCACGCTCCGCCACACCACGTGTCACCTGGAAATAGATGAAGCCCTCGGTCAGGCCGTTGCGGCGGGCAAGTTCCTCCTCAAGGCGCGTCCACTCAGCCCGTGTATAGGGGTTCGGAATCCGCACCTCACGAAGTGACCGTTCAAGGCGCTCGAGATGCGCTTCGTTGTCGACGAGGTGCCCTTCCAGCACGGCGATGCCTTCGTAAACGCCATCCCCGAACAGGAAGCCCCGATCCATGAAAGGCACCTTGGCCTCTTCAATAGGCAGGAACGAGCCGTTCAGGAACACGATGCGGGACATGAATACCTCGAATGATGCGGTTCTTGGGACACCTTAGCAGATGGGCGCCACGGTTGGGTGACCTAGATCCCTGTGCATCCCATCAGCATGGCCATAGAGGTAACCCCACGATGAAAGCGATGCCACTTTTCGTTTCAGCGGTCTTAACGGTGCTGTCTCTACCTTCTTCGGCGAGCGCCTCGCAAGCAGCGCTGAGCTGGTTTCAGAGCCAAGGTTATGTGGGACCTGCAGGCACTCGCATCATTGCCTGCCATGGTTATGGCTGCTCTCGCCGTCAGGCGATTTCTGTGGATGGAGCTCTGCTCAGCCGGGCGAGCGCTCTCCTGAAGTCCGGCAGCGCGTCGCCTGAGGCGGAGAGAAGAGCCCTCGCTCAGGTGGTGAGCGCCTACACGGCGTATCTTGCTGCCTCTATCGGCGGCAGGCCGGATATCCCGGGCTCACCGGTTAAGATGTCGGGCGTTCATGGTCAGATGGATTGCCTGGATGAGACTGCGAATACGACGAGCCTGCTGCTCGTGCTGCAGGAAAAAGGCCTGCTGACCTATCATCGGGTCGAGCCGCCGGAGTCGCGGGGATTCTTTCTGGATGGTCGCTACCCGCATTTCACTGCCATCATAGCAGAAAAAGGGAGCGGACAGGAATGGGCGGTCGATCCGTGGAGACGAGCGCCGGGCCAGAGGCCGGAAATCCTGCCGCTCACCCAATGGCGGCAGGATTCCTGATCAAACGGCCGAATGGCTTATTTCAGGTGCTGGGCGAGGTGCTTGTTCATCTCGAACATGGTCACCTTGGGCTTGCCGAAGATCGGCTGCAGCTTGTCGTCAGCCAGGATCTCGCGCTTGTTCTCGGGGTTCTGCAGGTTGTTCTTCTTGATGTAGTCCCACATCTTGCTCACAACCTCGCCACGCGGCAGCGGGTCCGAGCCCACGATGGCGGCCAGTTCCTTGGACGGCTGCAGGGGCTGCTGAAGAGCATTGGGCTTGGAACCAGCAGCCTTCTTGGCGGCCGGCTTGGCAGCAGCCTTCTTCGCTCCGGCTTTTCCGTCTGTCGTCTTGGTCGGCATGTATTCCTCCGGGAGTAGAGTGGGAAAGCTTCTCGACAGCCGTTTCATCTTGGGCCTCGAAAGCTCATTGGCCTGCCCTGGGTCGGATATTCCGGAGACTATGTAAAAGGCCCCAGCCCCCGATGGTAGGTCAATTCCGGCAGAGCTTATGTCTGCTCTGCGCCTTCAGCAAGATAGAGTTCGGGAATTTAGGCGGTTTTCGGAAAGGGAAGGATTTTCGCCGTTTCCTGAGGAACTGGACTCCGCCTCGGACGGGAGTACCTTCTGGACCGCTCGGCCGCTGAATGGACGTGAGAGACGATCGCCTCGTTCGGGCAGGGCTTCGCCAGGAAGGCCGCACCCATGGGCAGGTCGCCCTCGGCCGGCCATTGCCGCCCCGACATGATCAGGATCTCGGCCTCAGGCCAGGATTCATGAACTTTATGAGCGAGTTCGAACCCATTGCAGCCGTTCGGCATGTCTACGTCGGTGAGCAGAACATTCACCTCAAGGCCCGCTTCCAGAAGCACCAAAGCCTCCGAGGCATTGGAAGCTTCGACCACCTTGAATCCGGATTCCTCCAGGAGCTCTGCAACAAACAGACGAATGAGGGGCTCGTCTTCAACCAAAAGAACTGTGGACGGGGACTCAGGCATCGGGCGCTCGGCAGACTGCACAATGCTCATGAACGCTCAAGCCGAGTGTTTGTTCCATACCTGAAGCAGACCAGTTGACCTTTTGGTCAGTTTTTCACTCGACCAGGGCCCCTGCCCTTTCCACGTGTTGGGCCAGCCCCTCGGAAGCGATGTTCTTTAGTTTCGCCTCCACTTCGAAATCAGACCAGGCGAGATGGCGTGCGACGAGATCGTTGACCGCCACGTTCCACATCAGATCGGAATGACCGCGCAGATCCTTCGGTTTGATTCCAGCCTGAGTGAGAGCTTTGTAGTCGGGGAGCGCATGGATATCGTGATCCGGCAGCAAATCCTCCCGGGACACGCTGATATGGCTTAAAGGCCGCACACCTCGCCAGGAGGCGATGATCCGCTCGATCCTGGGATCGTCGGGCTCGACATATTTGCCCCCGCTCTTGATCCAGTGATGATGGAGATCGAGAACAAGCGGCACCGCATCTGCCAGCGGCAGGAGATCGTCAAGGCCGAAGCTAACCTCATCGTTCTCGATGGTGATCAGATTGCGCGCCGTTTCCGACAAGCGGCCGAGGCCCTCGCGGATGCCCCCGACACCCATGGCCCTTGCACCGCCATGAATGTTGATATGGGCGCCAGACGGATGCCAGCCTTCGCCATATCCCATGTAGCACATCACATCCGCATGGTACTCGAACTCCGCCACACCATTGGCAACAGCAGATGGGTTCGCGGAGACAATCACGCAAAACTGACCGGGGTGCATGCTGAGGCGCACGCCATGCTCCCGTGCGAGCTGTCCGGCTGACGCGAGCTTGGCCTCGACGAGGTTGCGCAGGTCCTGGTCCCGATAGAAATCCTGGCAGCTTGGATGCGTATAGCCCGGCAGGAGATCACTGGAGAGGCGATGCAATCGCTCCAGCTTCGGGCGGCTCGCCACATGCGCGATCTGGCGGATGGCCGCTTCCAGGTTATGGGCTACGACGGCGGACAACCTGTCATAGGCAGCCCCTGGATCGAGGCGGCCGAGATAGGCCATCGTCACCGTTGTGGTGTTCATCTGCCGCGCCGTTTCCGCCTTGCCATCCTCCGGCAGAAACTTGCAGCAGAAGCCAAGTCTGGGATTGGGCATGGGCAGCTGGATTCCTCTGTCCCAGGTTCGTGCCCTCATGCCTTTAGCACGAATAGAGGCGGGACGAAGTCTCGTCTATCGACTGCAGGATGGCGTGTTCCTCAAAAGGTTTCGGGATAAAGGCCGCCCGCCGAAGCGAATGAGGCAGATCGCCTGGCTGCGAAGCCGACACAAAGGCAAACGGAATGTGACGCTCAACAAGCGCTGTTGCTACGCCGAAGCTCTTACCGCCGACCACATCTACGTCGAGCAGCGCGTAATCAAAATCATCCTCGAGATGTTCGTAGGTTTCAGCCAGTGAATCAAAAATACCGACGATCTCATGCCCCTCGTCTTCCAGGATCGCCTGGAGATCCGAGGCAATGAAAGGATCATCTTCCAAGATCAGAATACGCATGACACAACTCCGCTCACAGACCCTGCCGGATCGCTTTTCAAAGCCAATCTGTTCAGATGAACCGCAACTCTATCCAACCCAGAGTGGGAACGGGCTTACCAATGGAGGGTTCCAGCTCGGCCGGAAACTCTCCGGAATTCAAGGGGTATGGTTAAATTTCTGAAACCCAGGCCTTGAAACGCGGGCTGAACAGCACCATCTGCGTATCAACCTGGCGGCACTGCCTGCCAGATGCGGTCACGATGCCGAGATGATGACGCCGGATGTACGCGCATGATCTCGCCGTGGCCGTTCCCATTTCCGGAGCGGCTCATCTCCCAAAACGAGGTAAAAATGAAAAGCGCTGGCACAAGGCCAGCGCTTTCGCCTTGCTTGAGGACTTGCCGTCAGTGACGGTTTGCGTCGGGGCCTTGGGCGCCGAACTCGCTCTCGTGACGGCTGAACTGCGGCTCGTCACCGCTGAAGGTTTCTTCCACATATTCGCGGCCGCGATTGGCGGCGTCACGCGCGTAGCGAAGACCTTGGTTACGCACCTCGTCAGCCCACTCGCCGAAGAACTCGTTTTCACGCCGTGTGCGCGGAAGGAGAGCGCCTAGAAGAAGACCTGCAGCGAGACCGACAAGTCCGACGACCATCGGGTTTTCCGACACGTAGTTCTGCATGCTGCCACGCGCACTGCCAAAGGCACGCGCGGAGCGGCCGCCCATATGGCGCACGCGACGACGCTGACCTTCATAAGCGTCCGATGCCCATTCCGATGCGCGATCGTACGTGTCGCGCGCCCATTCGGAAGCGCCCTCATAGGCCTCTTCGGCACGATGGCGCATATCGCCTGCCATCTGCTGAGCCTTGTCCGTCACTGACCCACTTTGATCCTGAGCTTGCTGCTGTGAGGACTGAGACTGCGAGCCGCCCTTCGACCTGTCGCCACCTTGGTTGCCGCCCAACGGATGGGAAGTGTGGGATGCGAGCGTTGCGCTCTGCGCGCTCTTCCTCTCGTCATGAGCATGCGGCATCGGAGCCTCGCCGATATTCCCGACGGACGTACCGGCAGAAACCTTGCCGGATCCGGTCTCACTCTGCTTGTCGGTCGGCGACTTGTCGCTTTCGTTCTTTGCGTTGGCCATGAAAAGCTCCTGTTCCGTTCGTTAAATGCGGGAGTTCATTCTGCGGCGATCGAACATGCCGTCTGCTTGCTCCAGCGGAGCCGCTCCCGACGGATAGAGACGCAAGTCGTCCGGTTCCCCTGTGAGATCCTGCTCAGTGATGAAGTCCTCATCCGCGGCGATCAGTCGGGTAGGGCGACGTCTCGCCGGACGCCCGAGGCGATAGGCGAGAAGGCCAAGGCCTATCGCGATCAGGATGACAGGCACCGGATTACTGCGAACCGTTTCAAGAGCCCTGTCGTACACAGGGCCGTATTGGCTCGCGCGTGCTGTTCCCAGCATATCGTCGACGACACCCGAGACGGTCATCTTGTTCTGGAGTTGGTCGATGGTGCGATCGAGCTGCGCGCGGCTCTGCTCGATGTCCCTCTCCAGATCCTGAAGGCTCTGTGTCATCATGCACCTCTCTCGGACAGAACTTCCGCATCACGTTTGAGCGAGCGCATGGTTCTTTGCGGCGTGAGCGACGAAGCCGTCATGGCATGACGCCCATAGAGGCCGAGGCCAATCGCGACGAGCGCCAGAACGCCACCTACGATGAGAGCAGCCAAAGCCTCGGAATTGACAATTGTTGCCAGCCACTCGACGAGCGACTCTGTCAGGAGCATAACCGCCGCAATCGCGAAGATCGCTGCGACCACGACCATGGCCAACCCGATAAACAGGGTTCGGATATTCTGAGAAATCTCAGTGCGGAAGAGCGTGAATTCTTTCTGCGCGAGGTCAGTGGATTCACGCAGGGCCTCACCGACGAGACCCTGAATGGTTTGATTGTTGTTACCCTGCATGGGCCTCTCCGTCATGCACCGGCGCTGGCGCGTGAGCGCTGGGCCTGCTGTGAGCGCCCCCGGCCAGGACTTGAGACGCTCGGGGTCATGCGCTCCTGCCGCATGTCCTCGGCCGTGCTCTTGAGGAACCGCGCCGCCAGGAATCCAACAGCGACAGACACTGCAGCAACCGTTGCAGGGCGACGCCGGACAACATCCTCGAAGTCGTTGAAGATATCCGCAAAGCTGCGATCTCTGATCGAGTCCGCCAGTTGTTCCAAGCCATCGGCAGCACTATCGACGACGGCGCGGATATTCGGACGCTCGTCGAAGGAGTGGGTCGACTCGCGCAAAGAGGTCGCAAAATCCGCCACGGACTGCGCAATGTCGTCCTTGCGATGCCCGACGTAATTGACCGCCTGCTCGCGCGCCGATTCGATAAAGTAACGGCCACGCTCGACGGCCGCACCGGCCATCTCGCCGACATCTCCTCTCAGGGCATCCCAATCATCGCTGCTGGTATCCTGCTGCCTATTGCCGTTCTGCTGTCCCACGCCCATGGTCAACCTCTCTCAATCGTGGGGGAGTAACCATTAGAAGCGCGGCAGGTTCCGAAGAGCCCAGGGCTCTTTCGCATTGAACCATCAGAGATATTGGAGAGCAGAAGCCTATTGGATCGATGCCAGCCAATCGACGAGGTCGGCTACTTTCTTGCGAGCTTCGTCATCCTTCAGGCGGATGAAACCGCGCATGAGACGGTCGCTGTCCGGGCTCGTCAGGAACTCCGCCATGATGCTGTCATCCGAGAAGCCGCCCTTGCGTAGTCCAGGCGCCCCCTCGAAGAAGAACTCGATGCTCACATCCAGGATGCCGGCTATACGAAGAAGGCGGCTTGCTCCGATGCGGTTGGTTCCCTTCTCATATTTCTGAACCTGCTGAAAAGTGAGCCCCAAGGCATCTGCCAGTTTCTCCTGACTCATCCCGAGCATGATCCGTCTGGCCCGCACCCGACTGCCGATATGCCCGTCGATGGGGTTGGGTGACTTCTGCTGCAACCGCCTCTCCTACCGTTACTGTCAGGCTTGGATTAATATACCCCTTCCAAAACCTTTGGTAGCGAAACTATGATATACACCTTTTAATTGAAACCTCCCTTGGAGGCGCAGGTGTCCCATCACAGTTTCGACCATGCGACGGAGGCTTTCGAATTTATCGGAAGGCTGGATGATCTCGCGTCGGTTCAAGATGTCATCAATGAAATATCAAAATCTTTCTCCCTATTCGGTTTGGAGAATTTCATTATTACAGGACTACCGAACTTGAAAGAACGATTCGATCAAGTCGTTCTACTTAGAAAATGGCCAATTGGGTGGTTCGAAATCTACGCAAAGGAAGATTATGTCCGCGTTGACCCAGTCATTCGACTGTGTCGAAATACGGTTCAACCTTTCGAGTGGTCTGAAGCTCCGTTTGATCGTGAGAAAGAACCGCGCGCGGCGGAGGTCATGAACCGGGCCACGGATTTCAGGATGAAGGATGGATTCTGCCTGCCGATCCACGGCATCAACGGGTATGAGGCCTGTTTTTCCATGAGCGGGGTCGATCTGGACCTTTCCCCTCGGACGAAACCTGCCCTCCATTTGATGGCCATGTATGCCTTTGAGCGCGCGCGCCAGCTTCTCGACCCGCTTCCCTATCGCGGCGCGGGCCTGCTGACTCCTCGGGAGCGGGAAGCACTCATGTGGGCCGCTGCCGGAAAGTCGGCAGCCGATACAGGTGACATCCTTGGCATTACTGAGCGAACGGTGACCGCCCACATCGTGAGCGCTTGCCAGAAGCTGGACGCCACCAACAAGACCCAAGCCGTCGCAAGGGCGCTTCAGTACAAACTCATCCAGATCTGATGCGGCACCTGTAATTTCCTACAATACCATTCACAGATCATTCGAGTGAAATGTCACCCTGCTCACCAAAGGGGGATGGCATCAATGACCTCTGTTCATGTCATTACACACGAAAACAGAGCTTTATACGAAGAGAGCATCGAGCAGTTCTACCGCCTCAGGCATCGGGTCTTCGTGGAGGAGCGAGGCTGGAACGACCTGAGGCGACCGGACGGGCTCGAGATAGACTCGTACGACAATGAGCATGCCACCTATCTTCTCGCTATCGACGCGGGCCGCGTCGTCGGTGGGCAGCGGCTTTACCCGACCCTGCTGCCGCACATGATCAGCGAAGTTTTTCCCCATCTGGCAGGCCGTGGTGTTCCGCAAGCCTCCCATGTCCTTGAGTGGACCCGTTACTTCGTTGTCAAGGAAAGGCGGACAGGGCGGACCGATTGCCGGTTGCTGGCTGCCATGCAGGAATTCTGCTTGGAAGAAGGCATCTCCGAAGTGACAGCCGTCGTCGAGATGTGGTGGCTACCTCGATGGCAGCAGGCGGGTTTTAAGGTTCGCCCTCTCGGACTGCCTCATTTGATCGAAGGACAACCCTGCGTCGCCGCTGCCATCGGGATTTCTGAAGCAAGCCTCCATCATGTGCGAAACCTCGCCGGCTTGCGGGGCGCTTCCCTTGTTCGGAAAGGCACCCTCTCTCCTCTCACTGAGCGATTGCCCCATGTCGCTGCCTGATGAGCCCCCTCCCCTCGCCTCTTTCGTGCAAGAGGAAATGATCGACGGCCTCAGCGAGAACTTGGGCCAGTTGCTTGATCTTCTGCCACCGGTCTCACGCCTGAGGCTATTGGCGTTCCTGCACTTGGTTGAGCAGCCCGAAACCATGAAGGCAACGCTCGAAGTTCAGCCGTCAGGGTTGCTACGCCTGACGCTGGACACCAGCGTTGCGCCCTGCAAGTCCCACCAGCACTGACGGCGGGCACCTCCAACTGGGTCATGCAAAAGCAAAACCCCGCTCTTCCGGCGGGGCTTTGCCTTGAAGGCCTCGGACTCAAGCAGCTTTTGTGTTGACGCGGGCCTCAGCCAGTCTCGTCAGCAGCAGATCGGTCTTCTTCTCTTCCTGCAGGTTCTGGTCGAGCAGTCTTGCGGCATCATTCATGCCGAGCTCCTGCGCCCAGGTCTTCAGGGAGCCATAGCGGGTGATTTCATAGTGCTCGACAGCCTGGGCAGCCGCGAGGATACCGGCGTCGAGGGCCTCGCTGTCGGCAAAGTCTTCCATGACTTCCTTGCCCTCTTCGATGATACCATTGATGGCCTCGCACTGCACGCCACGAGCCGCCTTGCCGAGCATCTCGAAAACCTGTTCGAGGCGCTCGATCTGGCCTTCGGTTTCGTCGCGGTGCGTCTCGAAAGCTTGCTTGAGCTCCTCGGATTCCGCGGCCTTGGCCATCTTGGGCAGGGCCTTCAGGATCTGTTTTTCGGCATAGTAGACATCCTTCAGGGTGTGAAGGAACAGGTCGTTCAAGGTCTTTTCCTTGGCAGGCATTGTCCAACTCCATATCGGTGAGAGTGGACTCAACGACGGCCAAGTTTTGAGGTTCCTTTGGAATTGCCGTCTTCCGGAACAACTATGATCCACGTCGCGTTCGGCCCCTGTACCCAAGGAGAACGAACGTGGCGAATATCATCTCGGCCAGCACCGGATCGCTGATGAACGGAGAACCGAATTTGAGCGCGACGGAGCGCGGCATCTATATGCTCGCAGGGCTAGGCCTTGCCGCAGCGGCCGCCAAGCCGCGCCCTAATCCTCTGATGAATATCCTAGCGCTCGCAGGCGGCTCTTACCTCGCCTGGCGCGGCTATGTGGGCAATTGCCCAGTCAAGGCAGCCCTTATGGGCTCTCACGAATCCGACTGAGGCGGATCCTCGTGCCAAGACAGATGGGCCGCAACCATCGGTGCGGCCCATTCTCTCAATAAGTCGTCGTCGAGCGCCGACCGGCGATCAGACCATAAATGAAGAGAACGATGACGGCTCCCACAATGGCGCCGATGAAGTTTGCCCCATCATCGGGCCCATACCAGCCGACGGCGCGCCCAAGATATGTGGCGACTACAGCACCGATGATGCCAAGGATGGTCGTCATGATGAACCCGGAAGGTTCATTCCGGCCCGGCATGATCCACTTGGCAATGAGGCCAGCCACGAAGCCGATAATGATGGTCCAGATGATGCTCATGATATGATCCCTGAGTGTGTTGCCTCCTCAAGAACGCGCATCCCTAGCTAAGGTTGCGGCAACCCGGGAACAGTGGGCGGCATTTTTTCATGATCTTGCCGCACTTGGAGCGGACCTTTCACCTCTGCCATTGGAGGTCATTGCAATGAATGCCGAATCCCCTTGGACCTACGAAGCCGTTCAGATGCTCAAGTCACTGGCGCAAGAGGGAACGCCGGTCTCCGTCATCAGCCTCAAGCTCAAACGCTCGATTACCGATGTTCGCGCCAAACTGAGTGATCTTGGGATCACGCCAGCGGCGGAAACATAAGGACCACACGGGAAGGAGGCGGATCATGACTGCCCCTTCCCGAAAATACATTTCAGATGCTATTCATTTAAGTCGATCGAGAGAGCCGCGTATCAATTCTATTCGTCTTTGCATGCTGTAAACTAACGATTTTAAGGTTCTCGTGGAAGCTTGCGGATTTTTTTCAGAATAATACCGGCAGTTACAAGAATTGCATTCGTCTTCTATTTTCTCAATTTGCCATTACTTGGTTGGGCAAGCCGCGGCGCCCCCACACGCAGCGTTTTCGGCAGCACAATGACGGAAGACGCACATTCTCGATGCAATATACCCTATCATATGTCTTGTCACACCGCAGCTTGGCACGGCTGATACCGGACCGTTGAAGCCGAGGTACTGGCGAGGCAGGTGCAACCGCCTCTCGGGCTCTCAACTCGCCCCAGGAGCCTTCCCATCACTCTCCTATATCGAACAACGAAGTCAGTACCTTTCTGAGTGCGTGAGGGCAGCGTCATCCTCGACCTGGTTCTTGCAACTTATATCGGACGGAACCACAAGGCACGGGAGCACGAAAGACGCTCTCGTGCCTCAGCATCTTGGATGACGGGTGGTCCGTAGAAACCGGCAAGTCTCACGCAAGCAATCCCCGTTAAGTCTGTTGGCCGCTCGAAAAATGCAGCAGCGATCCGGCTCGCGGAGGAACCAATGAAAATCAAGACAAAGCTATTTGCGCTCGTTTCTGCGTTGAGCCTAGGCACCATCATCATAACCGGCGTCGGGGTCGACACCGTGCGAACCTATAACACAGCCGTCGACGAAGTCAGGGACGCAGCCATTCACACTCTTTATGCCGAGCGTCTGAACCGGTTGGTGACCCAAGTTGTCATGGAGTCGCGTGGTATATATGCGTCTTCCGATACAAAAGAAGCTCGAAAATTCGGGGATGGCGCCCTGCTCGCCCTCACCGAAATCGATACCTTGCTCAGACAATGGAAGCTATACGTTCCGGCTGAAGACGCTGCATTGTTTGAGACCCTCGAAAAGGACGCGGCAAGCTTCAAAACTCATCGAACTGAAACTGTTCGCCTAGGCACGGAAGTTTCTCCTGCAGCAGCCAATGCACAAGGCAACACGGAAGCGAATCGCGCAAACAGAAAGGCTTTTCAGGTCACCATTGACGCCTTCACAGCGCGTGGTCGTCAAGCCATGGATGCTGTCGAGCAAAAGGCCGAAGACCTTTATAGCAAAATGTTGATGCTGCTGCTCTCCATGGCGGGGGGCTGCACGCTCATTGCACTTCTGCTGGGCTGGCTGATTGGCCATCGTCAGATTGCCCGCCCGCTCCAAGCCTTGACCGGGGCGATCCAGAAATTGGCCTCCGGGGACTTCAATCTGCCACAGGTCAAGCCGAGCCGCGACGAGATTGGAGATATCTGGAAGGCCACCCAGATCTTTGCCGATGCCATGCAGGAGACCCAGCGTCTCAGGCACGAGCAAGAGGCTGCAGGAAGCCGGATGGCCGAGAAGCGCAAAGCGGAGATGGCTGCCCTCGCACAACAATTTGAGCGCAGCGTCGGCAGTCTCGTACAGCACCTTTCATCTTCGGCTAGCGATATGGAAACGACCGCGCGATCTATGGCCTCGGTCGCGAACCAGACGACCAGCCAATCCATGACGGTGTCGTCTGCCGCGCAGCAAACTTCTGCCAACGTTCAGACAGTCGCCGCCGCCACCGAAGAACTCTCCATTTCCATTCGTGAGATTGCGGGCCAAGTGACGCAATCCTCCCAAATTGCCGACCGTGCCGTTGAAGGCGCTCAGCGGACGAATGCCACTGTTCAAGACTTGGCTGCCATGGCAGAGAAAATCGGCAACGTCGTGCAGCTCATCAACAACATCGCAGGCCAGACGAACCTGCTGGCACTCAATGCCACGATCGAAGCGGCGCGCGCCGGGGAGGCTGGTAAGGGTTTTGCCGTTGTCGCTTCGGAGGTGAAGGACCTCGCCAGCCAGACCGCCAAGGCCACGGAGGAGATCTCGCAGCAGATCGGATCCGTGCAGCAGGCTACCCAGCAGACGGTGGAAGCGATTCAAGAGATTGCACGCACCATCAACGAGATGTCTCAGATCTCCATTTCAATCGCAGCTGCCATGGAGCAGCAGGGAGCTGCGACCGCAGAGATCGCCCGCAATGTGCAGGAAGCTGCCCGCGGCACTGAGCAGGTCACCGGCAACATCGTGGATGTCCAGAAAGGCGCAGGCGACACGGGTGCCGCCGCCTCGCAAGTTCTCGGCGCAGCTCAGGAACTGGCAAGGCGGTCGAGCGAACTTGGGCACGAGGTCTCCAACTTCCTGATAGAAGTCAGGGCAGCTTAGTCCTCGTCGGAAATTCGAGTTGGATGCTCTCTCTTTCCCCTGACGAAGAGAGCATCCTCAGCATGGTCTGAAAAGGCTTTTCTCAACTGCGGATTAGCGCTTTCGAAGTAAAGAGCTATGACGCTATGCAGGTCAAATTCAATCTCGAGGGCGGAGCTCCTCCAGAAAATTATCGGCTGATCTATCATAGCTTGAGAGTTCAGAGCCCGCACTTACCCGATCTGCCTGAGACTTTTCTCAAGATGCTCTCTCATGCTCATTGGCTTAATTTTATGAGACACATAGATCAACATCTCTGATTCTATTGGCAGGAACAGTTATGCTCACTCGGTTCGACAAAGCGATGGAACAGGTGGCACGGGCAGAGAATGATCTCAAGGCAGATCGGATCGTCCTTGAAAGCCACGCGCAGAAGGTTCGCCGATTGGAGGAGCTCATCCGCGCCAAGGAGGCAACGGGAGACCGCATTGTAATCGGTTTGGGTGCTGCGCTCGTGGTCTCTTCTATGGCGCTTCCTGTCTATGCTGCTTTCTATAGCGACGGTTACGCGTATCTACCAAGCGTCGGGAGCTCGATTGCTGCACGGAATAGCTTGATCGCGGAAAAGCCGCAAATGACCGCTCATTCCTTGATCAGCCCACCAAAAAAGGAGAGCAACACACTCTATCTTGCTGAGAATGACGAGAAGTCCACGACAAATCAGTCTAATTCTGTAGGAGCCACTTTCGCACGCTATGTGATCCATCGTGCAACAGCCGCATCGGCATTGATTGAAGGCCCAAATGGATTGTGGTGGGTCACTCCGGGCATGAAGATTCCTGGCGCGGGCCACATTCTCTCCATCGAACGTTCCGAGACAGGCTGGTCCGTGGTCACATCAGAGACCACCATTACCGAAGGATCGGTCGCTAGCCTGACGAACTGAACTCAGGGTGGCGCGCCGACCTCATTGATCGTCTTATCACGATCCGCCAAGCCTCAGCTTGGCGATGCTCATCATGAGATCGATGCTCATCCCCTGCTCAGTGGATTGATTGAAAAGGGTGAGCATAGGCGACATCGTTGCCGATGTTGCGTTATTCACGTCCCACATGGCATTGAAGCGCTGGATCAGCTTGTCCACCCTCTTTGGATCCTGAAGATCCTTCACGTTCAGGAACTTTTCAAGGTTGCGGACCTGAAAGTCGAGATCGGCTCTCGAGGCTGCCTCGGGGATACCGAATGTCGTCTGGACGAACTTCAAAAGCGCCCTGTCGGCCAGGATCCCCATTGTCGTCGTGACAGATGAAGCCTTGCGCTTGAAATAGAGCGCCAGCTGAACGCCCTGATTGTCCTTGCCCTCCTGCTGCTCCAAAGTCTGCTGGATATATTTTTGCACCGCCTCTGTCGTGGCGCTGGCGGCGGATGTCGCCGCAGCCCCTTTTCCGGCAAAGTCGAAGGCCCTCGCGAACTCCTTGTAGAGCGGATTACTCATCTTGTTCGCCATGCTCTGAGGACTCGAAACGCCCTCTTTAAGCAGCTTTTTGATGAGTGCCTTGCCGTAGGCCATGTCTTCCAGGCCATAGGCCTTCATGGCATATTTGAAGACACGGTCGTTCTTGATGAACTCGTCGACCGTTTTGATGGTCTTGATCGTCGCGTTGTAATAATCCGTCTCACGCTTGACGACAGGATCTTTCTCAATCAGCGCCTTCGTGCGGGTCGTGTTCGTTGTAATGATCTGGTACCGGGTTGACGTGCTAACCATGACAAACCTTCAGACAATTCGCGTTTCGACAAGCCGCCCTAATGGATCAAGGATTGATCGGCGCTCACACGACCAGCAATATCCCGGCAATCCTGCCTGAACCTTTCAGCAACAGCCTTCGTGTCGGCAGCATTGAGCTGAAATTCCGACCTTTGTGTTTCGTAGCGGTAGTTTGAAAGCTCAATGACAAGCGACCGAGCTCCAGACAGTTTTTTCAGGAAGAGAGAAACCTGTTCCGAGTTGGCAAGCCGCCCCACCCTTCCGCGATAAACCCAGTAGCTCAGCTCCGGACTGCCATCATCGAACCAATAGATGGTGCTACGCCCACGGGGGGCGCTGGGTCCAAGGTAGCTTTTCTGCGAAACCGCTGCCGTCATTGATACGACTTCCGGCAGGTCCTCGCCGACGGGCATCCGTGAACACGTCAGCCACAGCAGCGCCTCGTTGTCTCCACGCAAACGCGCGAAAGCGGCTTGAGGTTTTCCGTCCTGATCATGACGCAGGACATAATCCCAAGAGCCGATCCATGTTGCCAGAGCCTGCACCTGTCCGGCCGCGAAGGAACTCGTGATACCAAGCGCGACGGCCAGGCATAAGAATTTCTTCAAAGAAGTGGAGTAAGACGGCTTCTCTCTCATGGCCGCACCATTCTTTCAAAAAGAAGCCTCGCCCTTTTTCAAGGCGAGGCTTCTCTCAGCCCATACTGAAGCTCTTACTGGAAGAGCTTCAGGATCATCTGGCTGTTCTGGTTGGCCATGGAGAGGGCCTGGACGCCGAGCTGCTGCTGGGTCTGCAGGGCCTGGTTGCGGGTCGAGG
>NZ_QDAH01000032.1 GCF_003075415.1 Microvirga sp. KLBC 81 | reverse complement strand
CCTCGACCCGCAACCAGGCCCTGCAGACCCAGCAGCAGCTCGGCGTCCAGGCCCTCTCCATGGCCAACCAGAACAGCTCCATGGTCCTGCGCCTCTTCCAGTAAGAGTCGCATTACTTAGGCAAAATGGAGCCCCGCCTTGTACAAGGCGGGGCTCTTCTTGTGGAAAAACCAAAACACTTATCTGTATCTGCTTCGGCGGCACTCCTGAGCCTGGTGAGTGGCGGTTCTGAAAATATCCTTCAGAAGCATTCTTGGTGGCGCTCACTCGGCCTGCGTTAGCTTTAGAGTGGCTGCATGATGGCAAGGCCTCGTCAAACCTCGTGAAACCCTCGGGCCAGCTCTGGCGGCCGGTTCAAGACCGGACCATGCCCTTGATCGCACGGGCGACGAAGCCAAGACCTATCTTCGACATCCAGACCTCGAATGTGCTCGGATCGCCGGAGTTGGCGGCCTTGTCGCGACTCTTCAGCCAAGTGCGGCGGCTGGTCGGGATTTGCGCCATGTCGACATCTTTATAGCCGTGCGGAGGCGCGTAGGGCGCGGCATGTCCCGGATGGCTGACATACTGGGCATCGCCCGGATCCATCACGAACCCTGGGTCGCGCTTGCTCGGGGCTGATGATGCTCTCCGATAGATGCGGTTCCCATAGAACACGGTGCCCAGATATTGACCGTCGATGCGGACAATGTCGTTGTCGTTCCAAGGGAACCAGCCGATCCAGTTTCCTTTTTTGTCGAACAGATAGCGGTCGGTTTCCGAAAGGCGGAAGGCGATCCATTCACCCGACGAAGAGAAGTAGTATTTCACCTTTGCGGTGGCTTCCTCGCTCTTCGGACGACGCGCGGGCTTGACGCGCGGGCCTTCGGGGGCAGGAGCCTCCGGCTGAGCATCCTTACCGTCCGCCGATCCAGTGGGAATGGATGAGAGCGGTGGCCGTTTTCCATCGTCCCGATTGGGATTGAGCGGCAGGAGCGAGTGGGTGGACACCCAGCCGATCTCCCGATGCTCCGGGACGACATAGGCACGACCGCCTTCGAGTTCTTCGATACGACAGGGAAACGTCCTTTTGTCGCCGGGCGGGCGATACAGAACTTTCGCTCCGACATTCAATTTGTCGTCTTCTGTACCGTTCGGCGATTGAGCTTCAACGGAGCGGTCAGATGCCGAACCGACGTCCGTGGCGCTCTGATTGGCTGCTTTCGAGCGTTCAACGGCTCCAACGATGAGCCGGGCGACTTCGCGGTGGCGGTTCGTGACTGGCTTTGGCTCCGATCGTGCCCGCTCCGGATACCAATTGCCGCCGATATTGGCGAGCACCTCTGCCACGAGTTTGATTTCTTCTTCGGTCAATTCGCATTCCCCCACAGCGAATCAAGTCTGTTGCGTCTCTTCCGGAACCTGGCAGGCTGGTTGTTTGATCTATGGCCCAGAGGCTTCCGGCTTCGGCAATGAGAGCGTCTGAGTGGACACCCAGCCTATCTCCCGATGCGCCGGGACGAGATAGGCGCGACCGTGTTCCATTTTCTCGATCAAACAGGTGATCGCTCTCTTCTCACCCGGCGGGCGGTAGACGACGGCCGCACCGACGTAAAGCTGGTCGTCTCCCGCGAAGTTGAACGCATTGGCCTCATCGAGATTTTCATAAGGCGAGCCGTCGATCGACTCAGGATCCTGATCTGCGCCTCTGAGTCTATCGAGTTCGGCCAGAATGAGCTGGGCCACGACCCGATGGCGCCTGCTGATCGTCCGAAGTGCTGGACGTGTGCGCTCCGGATACCAGTTGCTGCCCACCTTGGCGAGCAACTCGGCGACGACTTCTACTTTGTCTTCTTTCATTCCTTTAAGGAACCTTATGGATGAGGAAGGCATCGTCGCACGACTTGTAGAGTTAAGCTATAAGCGACGAGCCGTTGTGAAATCGTTTTCTCGAACTGAGGCTTTCCGGCAACGTGGAGAAGGGTCAAACAGTGTTCTGAACACTGTTGCGTTCCACGTTTGATATGTTGCACACTAGAGAGAAGCAAGTTTCTTCAGTTAAAAAAGCCTTCCGAGCTCATAGACGCTTGCGAAGTCACATGGCTACCGCTCGCCTGTTCCGAACAATCTTCTAGAGCATCGGACCCAAAAGTGGACTTGCAGTTTTGGGATTGATCCGATGCTCACTCTCTGCGGGAGCGCATCGTTGGGTGCGGAAAACCGGGTCCACTTTTCCGCACGATGCGCTAGATAGTTCGTAGGCCGAGTGTGAGAGGGCGGGAGAGCCAAGGGCTCTCATGCAGAACCACAATAGATGGGGCAGGGCTCCATGATCACCATCTTCGGATCGATCAACATGGATCTCGTCGCACGGGTGCGGAGCATTGCCCGGCCGGGGGAAACCGTCCTGTCGCGCAGGGCCGACAGTTTCTTCGGCGGCAAGGGAGCCAATCAGGCGGTTGCCGCAGCCAGAATAAGCCGGGAGGGCGCGATCAAGGTCGCCATGGCCGGAGCCGTCGGGCGTGATCCCTTCGGCAAAGCGTGCCTCGACAATCTCACGCGGAACGGTGTCGATGTGGAGGCGATCAAAGTCGTCGATGAGCCGACTGGCTGCGCCTTCATCACGGTCGATGAACATGGAGAGAATGCCATTACGGTGGCCAGCGGCGCGAACCTGGCCGTTCGTGCGCTGGATGTTCCGGAGAGGCTTGTGTCCGATGCTTCCGTCCTCGTTCTCCAGATGGAAGTGCCTCTTGCCGAGAATCTCGACATGGCCCTGCGGGCAAGGCGCGCCGGTGCAACCATCCTCTGGAACTTCGCGCCCGTTCCTGCGGAAACCGAGCGCGCCGCGATGGCTGACATGCTCGCTGCGATCGACGTGCTCGTCGTGAACGAGCACGAGGCGGTGTCTGTTGCCGCCATCATGGGTGAGGAGGTCGACGGCGATTATCTGCGGGCCGCGTGTCTCCTGGCCCACACCTACGGTCTTGTCTGCATCATTACAGCCGGTGCGAAAGGCGCTGTTGCCGTCAGTCCCGACGGCAGGCAGAGCCATGCGGCCGCTCGGCCGGTGACGCCGGTCGACACCACCGGGGCCGGCGATACCTTCGTGGGCGTTCTCGCCTACGGCCTTGCGGAGGGGCGAGAGGTGAGCGAGGCCATGCGACGGGCCTGCGTTGCGGCGTCGTTGTCGTGCCTGACGGCAGGGGCCCAGGCCGGAATGCCATCTCGGGACATGCTGGAAGCGGCTTTGTCCTCTTAACCGTTCGCCTGCGAGATCACCCGCGTCAGGCTTCCCGTTGCGGGAAAGAGTGGAATGAGGCAGGCCTGCAGGGCATGATAGAGATCCGGCTTTCCCGTGAACAAAGAGCTCGCCGGCTGCAGGTCTTCGGAGAGCTCAGGATGCCAGCCGCCTCGTTCATGATCGATCAGGTGACGATCAACGAAACCCCACAGATGCCGATACCACGCCTCGTGAAACTCGCTGGGACCATGCTCGATGAGAAAGGCCGCCGCGCCGATGGCTTCGGCGCAAGGCCACCAGAGTTTCTGCGGCAGGCGCGGCCGGTCATCCCAATCGAGCGCGTAGAAGAAGCCGCCCTTGTCGCGATCCCAGCCGAGCTCGATGGATTGCCGGAATAATTCGCGGGCAGCGTTCGGCATCCAGTCATGGCGCTTGCCGCCGAGCACCCAGAGCTGAAGCAGAAGCCGTGCCCATTCGAGCCAATGCCCAGGCGTCGTGCCGTAGGGACGGAACACATCGTAGCCGCGGTAATCACGGTCCAGAGTCCAATCCGCGTTGAAGTGTTCCGCCACCCGGTAGCCGAGGGATGCGGCATGACGTCCGATGATGAGGCTCGCGATGCGCTCGGCTTTGTCGAGATAAGATTTCTCGCCTGTTGCCTCGAAAGCGGCCATCAACGCTTCCGTGAGGTGCATGTTGGAATTCTGGCCGCGATAGGAGCTGAGCGGCGACCAGTCACGTGCGAATTCCTCGGCGACCGCGCCGTGCTGCTCTTCCCAGAAGCGTTCTTCGAGAACCTGCGAGATGTCCGAGAGAAGCTGATCGGCGAGCGGATGCCCGACAACCTTCGCACTGGAGGCGGCGAGCAGAACGAAGGCGTGTCCATAGGCCTGCTTCGTATCGTCCTTCGGCCCATCGCTATCCAGCGACCAGACATATCCCCCATGCTCTAAATCCCGGTGGTGGTTCCAAAGATAGGTCATGCCGTGATCAACGATCGTCTCGCATCCAGGACGGCCGAGCAGGACGCCGATGGAGAAGCAATGCACCATGCGGGTGGTGTTGTGGATCTGGCGAACGGGATTGCCGCTATCGATGGCGCGTCCCAGGCTGTCGAGATCGAAGAATCCACCTGCCGGATTGATGCTGCGATGCTGGAAAAAATCGAACAGGCTGTTGGCCTGTTCGCCGAGCCATTGCCGGTGGAAAGGGCGAGTGCGCCAGCTCGAGCCGGTTGCGGGAAAAGGAGGGAAGGGCATCTGCATGGTAGTATCCACCTCTGTTAAGCGCTCTCCGCCATGAAGCGGGTCACTTCTTCCCATGCCGGCGGATTGGCGCCCCGCCGCGTGCAGACGATCGCCGCCGCCGCTGCCGCGAAGTCGAGAGCCGCTGTGACTTGCGCCTCACTTAATTCGGCAATGCCCTGCGATGTCAGCAGGCCGTTCGCGTCGAGCCAGGAGAGCAGACCGGCATGGAAGGTATCTCCTGCGCCAACGGTGTCGACCACATCCACGCGAGGCGCCGCACGCTCGACGACGGATCCGCCGAAAATCGCCAGCGGCCCCTCCGCTCCACGCGTCACGATCACGAGCTTCGGGCCGCGCTGAAGCCAGGCCCGTGCAGCCGCGACGAGGTCCAGACCCGGATAGAGCAGTTCGATATCCTCATCGCTGGCCTTGACGATGTCGGCATGGGCAAGAAGCCGCTCGAACCGTTCTCGATAAGCCTGCAGGTCACCGACCACGCGAGGGCGGACATTGGGGTCGAGCGAGATCACGCGCGATCCGGCCTCACGGCGGAGGAGGGTTTCAATGGCGCTGGCGATGGGCTCGACGCCAAGCGCATAGGACGCAGCCGCAATGGCATTGATGCCGGAGGGCAGTTGCGAAGGCAGGGCCTCCGGCCTGAGCGCGCGGTCCGCACTGTCCGGGGCGTAAAAGGAATATTGCGGCTGTCCTGAGGCACTGGTCGCGACGACGCTGAGCGTCGTCGGGTTCGGGCAGCGCTGCAGATAGGATGCGCTCACGCCCGCCTCCGCAAGCTTGCTGGCGAGGAAAACGCCGAATGCATCGTCCGACAGGGTGGACAGGAAGGCGGCGGGGCGGCCCAGGCGGCCGATGCCGATCGCAACGTTGAAGGGGGATCCGCCCGCCACGGCCTCCGCCGAGAGCCCGGTCTGAGAGGGCACTCCGATAAACAGGTCGATCAGGGCTTCGCCACAGACCAGGATCATTCTCGGCTCCACATATGAAAGCGGCGTCGGGTGCCCCGACGCCGCACGATCAGGTACACAAGGCTCAGGAGCGGGGTGCGGACCAGCCCTGATACTGATTGACGTTGTCGCGCGTGATCAGTTTCGAGGGCATTAACGTCACCGCGTTCTCAGGCTTCTTGCCGTTCATGGCATCGTTGGCCAGTTTGACGGCCAATTGCGCCATGGCATAGGGGTCCTGGCTCGATGAGGCCTGGATCATGGGGCTTCCAGGATCCTTCAAAGCGGCCTCGATATCCGGCGCGCCATCGACCGAGGTGATGATGATGTTGCTGCGGTTGAGCTGCTTCGCGGCCAAATTCGTGCCGATGGCCTGAGGATCGTTGATCGCGAACACCGCGTTGATGTCCGGGAAACGGGTGAGGTGGCTCTGCATGACCTGGAGGCCGCCTTCGCGGGAGCCCTTGGCGTCCTGGTCGTCCGAGAGAACCTTGATGCCGCTGTTCTTCGCGAACACCTCCTTGCAGCCCTTCACCCGGTCGATGACCGCCGAAACCTGCGGGCCGTTCTGGATGATGACGTTGCCTTTGCCCTGGAGCTTGTCGACGATGTATTGGCAGGCGATCTGTCCGGCTTGGACATTGTCCGTGGTCACCGTCAGGTCAGCGCCCTTCGCCGCCGTGTCCACCGCGACGACCATGATACCGGCGGCCTGCGCCTTCTTGATCGCAGGTTCAACCGCATTCGGATCGCCCGGATTGAGGAGGATCATGTCGACGCCGGCTGCGATGAAGTTGTCGATCTGAGTGAACTGCTTGTTGAGATCGTAATCATAACCGACCGCCGTCACTTTGGCGTTCGGGTTGATCTTCTTCGCCTCTGCTTCAGCGCCACGGGCAAGCGCGACGAAGAACGGGTTGCCCATGGAGCCGAGCGAGATGCCGATGGATTTCAGCTCCTTGGCTTCAGCAGAGCCGGCACTGAGGGCCGCGGCGGCAACGGCCGCGAGAAGAAGGCGTTTCATGTGTGTTCCTCCACGTCGTTTCGGTCTTTGTTGCGCCGCGTCGGCCCGACCAGCTCCGAACGCGGTAATCCTGCGGCACATGGGTAATCCTGCGGCACATGCTTGCTACGTGCGCGCGGAGCCTTTCAGGCGATAGCGGTCGAGGGCCACCGCGCCGATGATGACGAGACCCTTGATGATGAACTGCCAGATGTCGGAGACGCCGACGAGAATGAGGCCGTTCGACAGGACCGCGATGATGAGCGCGCCGATGAGCGTGCCCCAGATCGACCCGATGCCGCCAACGAAGCTCGTGCCGCCGAGAATGACGGCTGCGATGGCGTCGAGCTCATAGGATTGCCCGAGCTGCAGGCCGTTGGCTGCGTAAAGGCGTGCGGCCGACATCACGCCGCCCAAGCCGCTGGTGAGGCCGGAGACGCAATAGACGAAGAGAAGCACGGCCCAGACCTTGATGCCGGTCAAACGCGCTGCGTCCGGATTGCCACCGACCGCGTAGATGTGAACGCCAAGCACCGTCCGGCGTAAGATGAACCAGGACACCAGCACGACCACGATGGCGATCACCACCAGCCAGGGAATACCGAAGAGATAGCCGTTGCCGATGAAGGCGAAGGGAAGTTCAGGGTTGAACTGCGTGGTGTCGTTGCCGAGCAGGCGCGCGAAACCGCGCACGGCCGTCAACGAGCCGAGCGTCACGATGAAGGGCGGGAGCCGTGCAAAGGCGATGAGCGCTCCGTTGATGAACCCGAGGGCGAGACCCATCAGCAGAGCGGCCGGGATTCCCAGCATGCCCCAGTCAGGAATCTTCGACCCCAGGATCGCAACCATCGCGGCGGCGGCAAGGATCGAGCCGACCGACAAATCGATGCCGCCGGTGAGAATGACGAAGGTCATGCCAGCCGCAAGCACCGTATTGATCGAGGCTTGCTGCGCCACGATAGAGAGGTTCTGGAGGCTCAGGAAACGACCCGACATGAGCTCGAAGACAATGCCGAGAATGATGAGCACCGGCAGCATGCCGATGGCCTGCAGGGTGGATCGCCAGGCAAGGCGTCGCTGCAGGCTCTGCGTGCCTGAATCGACGCCAGCCGCTCCTGAAGTCTGGAGAGATGCGCTGGTCTCATTGGGAGATGTCATGCGGCGGCTTCCTTTACCCCCGTCGCGATGGCGACGATGTTTTCCTGCGTGATCGGCGGATGGCCGACCCCACCGACCTCACCGGCGATCCTTCCTTCGCGCATCACCAATACGCGGTCGCAGATACCTACGATTTCCGGAAGTTCGCTCGATATGACGATGACGCCGACGCCACGCCGCACCAGCTCGTCGATCAGCCGGTAGATCTCGGATTTCGCGCCGATATCGACGCCGCGCGTCGGCTCGTCGAGAATGAGCACCCGGGGCTTGGTTTCGAGCAGGCGCGAGAGCAGAACCTTCTGCTGGTTGCCGCCGGAGAGGCTGCCGACGGGAACGATATCTCCGGCAACGCGGATCCCAAGCGCTTTGATGGCAGCAGCTGCCCGCGCCTTGGCCGCTTTGAGGTTCAGCACCTTTCCGACCCGTGAATCCCGCTCCAGAACGTTCAGATTGACGTTCTCGCGCACCGTCATATCGAGGAAGAGACCAAGGTGCTTCCTGTCCTCGGTCAGATAGACGATGCCGGCCTCGATCGCATCCTCGGGGCGACGGATGGAGAGGGGCTTTCCCTGAAGGGTGATCTCGCCGCTCGTCCGGCGGTCGGCTCCGTAAATGAGGCGGGCAAGCTCAGTGCGCCCGGCCCCGACAAGCCCTGCAATCCCGAGCGTCTCTCCCAGGTGAAGATCGAAGGAGCACTCGTGCACGCGCTGACCATCTCCCATATCGCGGACGGAGAAGATCACCGGGCCTCGGCTGCCTTTTGCGTCATGGTCCTTCTTGTAGAAGGAGGACAGATCGCGGCCCACCATCATCCGGACCAAACGCTCGGCCGAAATTTCGTCCCGTTCGAGCGTGCCGACATAGGTTCCATCCCGCAGCACCGAGACACGGTCGGCAAGCTCGTAGACCTCGGCCATGCGGTGGCTGATATAGATGATGGCCATGCCTTCCGCTCGAAGCTGCCGCACGAGCGCGAACAGGGCTTCCGTTTCTCGGGACGAGAGGGACGTGGTCGGCTCGTCCATGATCAGGATGCGGGCATTGGCGATAAGCGCGCGGGCGATCTCAACCAACTGCCGCTCGGCCATCGACAATGCGCTGACCTTCGTCGAGGGGCCGAACGTAACCCCCAGTTTGGTGAGCACGGTGCGGCAGGCATTCTCCATCGAGCCGCGGTCGATCATGGGGCCGCTGCGATGCTCACGCCCCAGCAGCATGTTTTCCGCGACGGACAGGTTCGGTGCGAGGGAGAGTTCCTGATAGATGGTCGAGATGCCGTGATGGAGAGCGGCGAGGGGAGAGTTGATGATCACCGGCTTGCCGTCGATGCGGATCTCTCCGCCGCTATCGGCATGATAGGCCCCTGAGAGAATCTTCATCAGGGTCGATTTGCCGGCCCCGTTCTCGCCCATGAGGGCATGGATCTCACCAGGATATATTGTGAGCGACACATCGGAGAGGGCTCGCACGCCGGGGAAGGTTTTCGAGATCCCGGACATTTCGAGGATCGGAGATGATCCTGTCATAGATCCTCCCTTGGCGGTATCCCGCCAGTGCGGGCGATGGGAGACTTATCGGGAAGGAGAGGATTGCCGGAAGGCCGCTCATGGACAGCAGGAAGCACGCCGTCCCTGGCTGCACCAGGAGCGGCAGCGGTGGAATGTGGGGGTGTGACGACAGAGCCCCGGTCCACGGTTCTTTCCTCCCTGACGTCCCCGGCTTGACGATGAGGCGGTTTGTTCGTTCAGGATGAGAGAAGACTAGGGCCGCTCAAATCAACTTTCAATCGCCACCTGACAGGGCGTGCTTGAACTCCGGCTTGAGAGCACGATAGAGGCGACGGAAGTTCTCGATGCGTGGGCTATAGAGTTCCGCAAGGTGAGATTCCGGCTCGATCGTCTCAAGCACTGCAGGCGCTGAGCAGACAGCCTCCGGAGGCTCCCCGGTCGCTGCCAGCCGCGCCAGCCGCGCGGCGCCGAAAGCGGGCCCTTTATCGCCCCCTTCATAGCGGACAAGCCGGATGTTCAGGACGTTGGCGAGAATGCGCGCCCAGAAGGCACTGCGAGATCCGCCGCCGATCAGGCCCGCGTAAGAGAGTTGCGTGCCTGCGTGCTCAAGGCATGCCTTGGCATCGGCGAAACTGAAAGCGACACCTTCCAGAACGGCCTGCACCAGATCCGTCCGTTGCGTTTCGGGGGAAAGTCCGAAGAAGACGCCGCGCGCATAAGCGTCGTTGTGGGGCGTGCGTTCTCCTGCGAGATAGGGCAGGAAGAGCAGGGAGGAGGGCTTGCGGGAGATGTCTTCAGTCTGCCGCAGAAGGTCAGCGATATCCGTCTTGAGCAGCTCCGCCACCCAAGCGAGGCAGCTTGCTCCGTTGAGCATCGCCGCCATCTGGAACCAGCGATCAGGAAGACCATGGCAGAAGGAATGCACCAGGGCCTCGGGCGCGGGGCTGAATGCCCTCGTGGTGACGAAGAGTTGGCCCGATGTCCCGAGTGAGATGAAAGCCGCTCCGTCCTCAACCGCTCCCAGCCCGACCGCGCCCGCTGCCACATCGCCCGCACCACCGGCAACGACGATCTCGCCGCTCAAGCCCCATTGCCGCGCCAGTTCCGGACGCAAGCTGCCGGACGGGTCCGATCCCTCGAGCAATGCGGGCATATAGGAGCGATCCAGCCCTGTTGCCGCGAGTGCCTCGTCGGACCACGATCGCGCGGCCTCATTCAGCCACCAGGTGCCCGCTGCATCCGACATGTCGGTTGCGAGGCGGCCCGTCAGTTTCAGCCGGATGTAGTCCTTCGGCAGAAGAACCTTTCGGGCGGCCCGAAATGTCTCCGGCTCATGCCGCTGAAGCCAGAGGAGCTTCGGGGCCGTGAGGCCGGGCATCGGGAGCACGCCCATGACTCGCGAGAGGCCAGGGTGCTTTCTTTCAAGCTCCTCCGCCTCCTGGAACGAGCGGCCATCGTTCCAGAGAATGGCCGGGCGCAGGGGCTGATCGTTCTCATCGAGCAGGACAGCGCCATGCATCTGTCCCGAGAGGCCAATCCCTTTGACGTCGGTGAAGGCTTCCGGTGCCAGGCTGCGTAATCGCGTGATGGCGGCTTGGACCGCTTGCCACCATACTTCAGGATCCTGCTCGGACCAGAGATCGCGTGCGCGGGAGATCGCCAGAGGGATTTCCGTCTCGCCTATGGCAAGCTGACGCTCATCGACGACGATCGCCTTGACCGCCGAAGTGCCGATATCGATGCCGAGATAATGAGACACGCCTGCGCTCCATGAGAGGCCCGCCTGAGAAGTCTGAGTGGAGAGTCAATGATGCTGACCCGGCTTGTCTTTGACCCATACTTTAATTTCGCATTGCGATCAAAAAAGTACAGATCAGGTGCAGTTATGGCTGTAGTCGGCAACAGATCGGCATCGTAGGCTTTCGATCAAATCCTTCGTTGAGGAAGAAGGCAGGTCGGAACCTCATGGTGGCTTCAGGTCCAACACCGAGTTACGATTTCATCATCGCGGGCGGGGGCTCCTCCGGATGCGTGGCGGCCACGCGGCTCGTTCGCGACTTCGGCTGTCGCGTGCTTCTCATCGAGCGAGGACCGGCGAGGACGGCCTCCATCATGCGCATGCCGGCGGGCTACATGAAATATCTCGCCCGGGATGACTTCCTCGAGATGCATCAGACCATGCCGCAGCAACGTCTCGGCGGACGGGCGCCTATCGTGCCTCAGGCCAAGGTTCTTGGCGGTGGCAGTGCCGTGAACGCGATGGTCTATATGCGCGGTCAGCGCGAAGATTATGACGGCTGGGAAGCCTATCTCGGGGAGGGTTCCGGCTGGTCATACGCCGATGTGCTGCCTCACTTCAAAGCACTGGAGCGGAATACCAGATTCAACAATGCCTATCATGGCATAGACGGAGACCTGTTGGTCTCCGATCCAGGCAGCCTGTGCGACATGACCGAGGATTACATCCTCGCGGCACAAGGGCTGGGCCACCCCTATAACCCGGATTTCAACGGTGAACGCCAAGCCGGCGTCGGCGTGATGCAGCATACGATGGGCCGTGGGGCCAACGGGCGGATGGTGCGCTGCGATGCCGTATCGGCGTTCCTGTCTCAGGTCATGGCCGATCCGCGCCTGACCGTTGTGACCGATGCCCTGGTAACGAGAATCCTGATCGAGGCAGGCCGCGCCACCGGCGTGGAATACAGCCTCAACGGCAATATGGTGCGCGCCTATGCTGACCGCGAAGTGCTGGTTGCGGCAGGAACATACAATACGGCGAAGCTGCTCATGTTGTCAGGCCTCGGTCCGGCCGAACATCTCAGAGAGCATGGTGTCCGAGTGGTTGCCGACCTGCCCGGGGTAGGGGCCAACCTGCAGGATCACCATGAGGTGCCGCTGATTGCGTCCACCAATCGGCCGAGCGGATATTTCGGTCAGGACAAAGGCTGGCGCATGGTGCGCAACGGCCTGCAGTATATTTTGTTCGGCACCGGGCCGGTCACGACGACCGGGATCGAATCCTGCCTGTTCTATGATCCGGATGGGGAAGAGCGGCCGACCATTCAACTGTATTGCGCGCCCATCGTTTATCTCGACCGCGACGTATCGAGCGCCAAGCCGACCTATGGCGTTACGCTGACCTCATGCCTGCTGCGGCCCAAAGCGCGAGGAAGCGTCCGGCTACGCTCTTCAAATCCTGCGGATAAGCCCGTCGTCGATGCGAATTTCTTCGGCCATCCTGACGATCTGCGCCTGACGCTGGCCTCGCTTCGGCATGCCCGGAAACTGCTGGCGACAAAACCGATCGGGCCGAAGATTGCGCAGGAGCTGCTGCCGGGAGCCGATGTCGAAAGCGATGAAGCCCTCATTCAGTACTGCGGGAAGACCGTCAAAACCAATTACCACCCTTCCGGTACTGCCCGAATGGGGCCTGATGACGACCTGATGGCCGTGCTCGACAGCCGGATGCGCGTCCGCGGTGTCGATGCCCTGCGCGTGATCGACTGCTCCGCTATACCGTTCATCCCGTCCGCAAACACCAATGCGGCAGCATTGATGCTTGGGCATCGTGCGGCTGAGTTCGTTGCAAACCCTAGCCATCAGCCTGCCGAGGATCGACAGTACGAAACCTTATCCTAGAACTAACACTGGCGTCGAAAGCCTGTGCCCAGCCTGCGTATTCGGCTCAAACTGACAGCCGCGGCTCCGTCAAAGGAGACGTGGAACGATAACCGCCAAAGAGCGGATTTTAAGAGGAAACGGCCTGCTGTACCTATGGAGGGCGGCGAGAATGGAACGCAAATCAGTCCCTGTGTATGAGGTTATCGTCTTTCCGCCATCCGCATCGTTCCGGTGGAACGTTCACGACTATCCTCACCACCTGGCGAAGTGGCATTACCACGTAGAGTATGAGCTCCACCTGATCCAGAATTCCTCCGGCACGATGATGATCGGCGACTATGTCGGTCCCTTCGAGCCTGACTGCCTTGTCCTGACAGGCCCGAATTTGCCCCACAACTGGTTGAGCGACACCGGTAACCTGACCATTCCCGATCGGGACATGCTGATTCAGTTCAGCCCTGAATGTGCCGACCGCATCTGCACGAACTTTCCCGAGTTCGAGGAGGTGCAGCTGCTTATGTCGGATGCCGCATTCGGCCTGTTGTTTTCGGGAGATACGGCACGAAAGGGAGCTTCTCTGCTCCGGCAGATCGGCCCCGCTCAAGGCGCCCAGCGCATGATCCTGTTCCTGGAGCTCCTGGCGACATTGGCCAGGAACCCTTCCGAGCGGAAAACGCTCTCTCACCGCGCTCCCGCCGCAACCATACCGTCGCGCCCGTCGGAGAGGGCCGAGCGCGCGATCAACTACATCCACAACAACTACTTCTCCGATATCCATCTGACGACCGTTGCGCAGCTCTGCGGCATGGAGCCGAGCGCCTTCTCCCGCTTCTTCAAAAAGCAGACGGGTCATACCTTCGCGAAATACGTCAACCAGACGCGCATCTATTCGGCCTGCACGCTGCTCGCCCACACGGATCGATCCGTGACCGAGATCTGCTTCGATGTGGGCTTCAACAATATAGCGAACTTCAACCGCCAGTTCGTGAAGTTCTGCGATCAGACGCCATCCGCATACCGGCGAACGGCGCGTCGATGCACAACGCCTGCTCCGGCCTCGATCCAGGAAAGCATTTTTATGGCCGCCAGATACGGATCGAACGCCTCTCCGGACAAAAAAGTACAGGTCCCGATGAGCAGAGGCGTGGAAGCATTCGCTGGCGCTGAATAGATTTTCTACGGAGGCCGCACGAGACATGCGTGCGACTTCCGGGAGGCAAATTCAGAAGACCATGTTCTGATTTGCTCGCCTCGCCTGACAAAACAATACCGCCCGCCCCCCAAGGAGGGGCGTCGCATCTTTGATCTCAAGGATAACGACCGCGGGTCTTCCTTGAGAGGAAGTTCGGGAGGGAAAACGCGATGTATCACTTCAAAAGCCTGATAGCCTCGACACTCACGGCAGCTTTGCTCTCAAGCACGACGCCGGCGTTCGCCGATTTCTGGTCGGATGCGGCGAAGGGATTGGCGGGCACGACCATTCGAGGCATCTCCGAGAGTACGCCGCCGTCCAACTATGCCAAGGATGTGCTGGGTCCTGCCTTCACGAAGGCAACCGGCATCAAGGTCGAGTTCGAGGCGACGTCCTGGGATCAGATGTACGATAAGGCGATCAAGGACATGGAAGCCAATACCGGCATCTATGACTTCGTCTATATCGAGCAGGACATCATCTACAGCTATCTCGCCCGCAACTTCCTGGTCGATATCACGCAAGCGCTGAACGAGAACCCCAATCTCAAGTCGCCGACCTTCGACCCGACGAAGTTCACGAGCTTCATCGACAACTTCAAGAACGACAAGGGCAACCTGTTCGGCGTCCCGATGGAAGCCTTCATCAAGGTTTACCTGTACCGCAAGGACCTGTTCGACGATCCCAAGGTCAAAGAGGCTTACAAGGCGAAATACGGCGCGGATCTCGCGCCTGCGAAGGATCACAAAGAATATCGCCAGATCGCCGAATTCTTCACCGAATGGGGCAAGTCCAGCGGCCAGGAGATCTTTGGAACCACCGTTCAGGCGGCCTCCGGCCATCCCGCTGCGGTCTACGAAGTCGTCGAAAGCATCTTCCCCACCTACGGCGTCTATAACTGGGGTATCGATACCAAGACCTATGGCGCTTCGGTTGCGAATGGCGGCCGCATGAACAGCCCTGAGGCCAAGGCCGCTCTGACCTGGTGGATCGGAAATCTTGCTTATGCTCCGCCGGAATCGACCTCCAGCACGTGGGACGAGGTTGCTGCAACCTTCGCAGCAGGCCGGGCCGCACAGGGGCTGGTCTATGGCGAGAACGCAGCCTGGATTGCGACCGACGACAAGAAGTCGACGGTGGTCGGCAAGGTCGGCGTGGCGCTTCCGCCCGTGCAACCCGGCGTGATGGATCAGGCCGCCTCGGGTGCGGGATATATCGGCTACTATGACGGCGGCGCCTTCGGCATTCCGCATTCGTCGAAGAACAAGAAGGCCGCTCTTCTCTGGCTGCAGTACATCGGTCAGGACTCCGTCCAGACGGATTGGGCGCTTGCCGGGTCGCGCATCACGCACAAGGCGACCTACGACGACCCGAAGGTGCAGGCGCAAGACAAGAAGGTCGACGGCTATTACACCTTGATGCGCGAGAAGGGACCGCTCTTCCGTGGCGCGCCTCCTTTCCCGTTCCACAACCAGGTCCGCGAGGCGATCGCTCCCTTCATCTACCAGGCGATCACAGGCGAGCTGAAGCCTGACGAGGCGCTCGACAAGGCCGCCGCGGCAGCCGACGCCGAATTGAAGAACCTCGGCTACCGCAAGTAATGCGCCCTTCCTTTTGGGCTATCAAGGCCACCGTGCTTTTTGTGCGGTGGCCGTTAAACCCCAAATTCCCCGGTCGAGTTTTCGCGACCGGACGGCAGGAGCATCAGGATGCGTGCGAATTCGGTGGGATGGCTGTTTCTCGCGCCGACCCTCCTCATTTTGTTCGTCTTCGGGGTCATTCCGTTCCTCTATGTTCTCGTCATAGGGTTCATGAACTGGAACAGTTTTGCGGCGAATCCGGATATGCAATTCGCCTGGGCCGAGAACTTCAGGCGCCTCGTCTTCGACGATCAGTTTCTGTACTCGCTCTGGCTGACGCTCAAGTTTGCCTTCTTCGCGGTCCTCAGCGAGATCGTGCTCGGCTATTTCCTCGCTCAGCTCTTCATGAAAGACTTCCCGGGCAAAGGTTTCTTTCGCACCATCCATACGCTGCCGCTCGTGATCGCCCCGATTGCCGTCGGCGCCACGTGGCGTCTTCTGACGGTGCCCGGCCTCGGACCGTTGCCGTTTTACCTGAATCGGTGGTTCGGGTATGAATTCAACATCAGCCGGTATATCGACCAGGCCTTCTTCACGACGGTCGTCATGGATGTGTGGCACTGGACGCCGCTCGTCACGCTGACGCTGCTCGCTGCACTGTCGTCCCTGCCGAAGGAACCTTTCGAGCAGGCCCAGATCGATGGCGCGAACCGCTTCCAGATCTTCTGGCATATCACCCTGCCGCTGCTGAAGCCCGCCATTCTCGCCACGGTTTTCATTCGGATGATGGATGCATTGCGCACCGTGGATGAGGTCTGGATGCTGACTGGCGGCGGCCCGGGCGCTGCCACGCGGTATATCGGCCTTCACATCTGGCGCGTCGTCTTTCCGAAGACCGACTACGGCTACGGGTCGGCGATGTCGCTGATCACACTCTATCTCACGATCGTCATGTGCTGGATGCTCTATGCGGGTCTGGTGGCACGGCGTGATTTGAAGAGGGCGGAATGATGCGTCAGTTACGCAAGAGAGCTTCTGCATCGCTCGTGTCCATCCTGTTCTGGACGCTGTCGAGCATCGTCACGCTGCTCCCGATCTACTGGATGTTTGCAGTCTCCGCGAAGAGCCGCGTTCAGCTGTTCGGAAGCCCGAACTTCGTGATTTCGAGCTTCTTCACGGAGAACTACACGAGCACACTGGCCGATGCGGCCTTCCAGCGGTATATGGTCAATTCCATCGTGGTCGCCACGGCGAACGCTTTGCTCGTCACCACCTTGGCCCTGCTCGCCACCTATGCTCTGTCCCGGTACAAGCTGCCAGGGAAGGAGAATCTCTTTTTCTGGACCATCACCAACCGCATGGCGCCTCCCGCGGTATTCCTCCTTCCGCTGTTTCTTCTCTACACCCAGGTCTTCGTCGTGGCTGATGTGAAGCTGTTCGACACGAAGATCGGCCTGATACTCCTGTACTGCGTCTTCAATCTCCCCTTTGCGATTTGGACGCTGAGAGGGGTGATCGACGGAATTCCGAAAGAGCTCGACGAGGCCGCCTTCGTGGACGGAGCCAATACGTGGCAGGTCTTGACCAAGGTCATCCTGCCTCTGGCGAAGCCGGGTCTCGCGGTGACGGGAATTCTCACCTGGGTCTTCGCGTGGAACGAGTACCTGTTCGCAGCGACGCTGACCAGCGTGCATGCGCGCACCATCACGACGGGACTTGCCGAGTTCGTGACCGTCACCGGCACGAACTGGGGAAGAATGGCAGCGACCGCGATGTTGACCCTTGTGCCGGCTCTTCTCGTGCTTGGTCTCGCGCAGCGTCACATCGTGGCGGGTCTCACCTTCGGCGCTGTCAAGGAGTGATGCATGAGTGACGACATCGATAGACCTGTCGTGGAGCGCCGTGGCTTCCTTCCGATTGAGACAAATGCCTTTGATCGGATCTTCATTGCGGTCCTTCTGTTCGTTGCCTTGCACTTGCTCTGGATGCGCTTTCTCGAGGCGGATCTTCCCCTCATGGTGGCTACGGTTCTGTCGCTGGTCCTTGGGGTCATCATTGTCATGCGCGGGTAGGAGGACCTTCGATGAAAGCGCTCGTTCTTGAGGAAAAGGGAAAGCTCGCCCTTCGTGATCACATCGTCGAAGAGGAGCTTGGGCCGCGCGATGTCCGCATCCAGCTGAAGGTCGTTGGCGTCTGCGGCAGCGACGTTCATTACTATACGCATGGCGCCATCGGACCGTTCGTCGTTCGGGAGCCGATGGTCCTCGGCCATGAGGCGGCCGGTGTCGTCACCGAAGTCGGCTCTGCCGTCCGCGAGCTCAAGGTGGGCGACCGTGTCTGCATGGAGCCGGGGATCCCTGACCCGACGAGCCGTGCAACGAGGCTCGGATTGTACAACCTCGATCCTGCGGTCAGGTTCTGGGCGACGCCTCCGATCCACGGCGTTCTCAGGCCCAGTGTCGTCCATCCGGCTGATTTTACCTTTAAGCTGCCCGACAACGTGTCCTTCGAGGCAGCGGCCATGGTCGAGCCCTTGGCCGTTGGTGTGCATGCCGCGATCAAGGCCCGGGTCAAGCCCGGTGACATCGCCGTTGTCACCGGCGCGGGTCCGATTGGCCTGGTCACGGTTCTCGCGGCGCTCGCGGCTGGCTGTGCCCGTGTCATCGTCAGCGATGTCGATGACGACAAGCTGGCCATCGCCGCGAAATTGGGCCCGGTGACGCCTGTGAATGTGCGCAGCCGCGATCTCACTGAGGCGGCACGCGCGGAAACGGACGGGTGGGGAGCCGATATCGTCTTCGAATGCTCCGGCAACGAGAAGGCCGCAGCCGATGTCTTCGATCCGCTCTGCCCGGGCGGCTGTGTGGTCTATGTCGGCATTCCGCTGGAGCCCATCGCTTATGATGTCGCCAAGGCCCAGGTGAAGGAAGCCCGTGTCGAACACGTGTTCCGTTACGCTCATGTCTTCCCGCGCTGCATCGCCATGCTGTCATCGGGCTCTATCGACGTGAGCCCTCTGATTACCCGCACTTTTCCCTTCTCCAGGAGCGTTGAGGCCTTCGAATACGCAGCCTCGGCCCCGAAGGGGGAGGTGAAAATCCAGATCGATATGCAAGATCAAGCCTGACGAGGAAAAGAACATGGCGCCAGTCTCCATCAGCAATGTCAGGAAGCGTTACGGGTCTGCCGAGGTGATCCACGGCGTTTCCGTGGATATCAACGACGGCGAGTTCGTCATTCTCGTCGGCCCCTCCGGCTGCGGGAAGTCGACCCTGCTGCGAATGGTTGCGGGGTTGGAAGAGATTTCGTCCGGTGATGTCCGGATCGGCGGAAGGGTCGTGAACGACAAGCCGCCGAAGGACCGGGATATTGCGATGGTCTTCCAGAACTACGCGCTCTATCCCCACATGACCGTCTACGACAACATGGGCTTCTCCCTCAGACTGAAAGGGCGGCCCGCGTCGGAGATCGATACGAAGGTCAAGCATGCGGCGGCTATTCTCGATCTTGAGAAACTGCTCAATCGTTATCCGCGCCAGCTTTCCGGCGGCCAGCGCCAGCGCGTCGCCATGGGCCGGGCCATCGTGCGCGACCCGCAGGTGTTCCTGTTCGACGAGCCGCTCTCCAACCTCGACGCGAAGCTGCGCGTGCAGATGCGTGTGGAGATCAAGGAACTGCACCAGCGGCTGAAGACCACCACGATCTATGTCACCCACGACCAGATCGAGGCCATGACCATGGCCGACAAGATCGTGGTGATGCATGATGGCGTGGTGGAGCAGATCGGCGCGCCGCTGGAGCTCTACGACCGGCCTAGGAACCTGTTCGTGGCGGGTTTCATTGGATCACCTGCGATGAACTTCATCGAGGGGCAGGTTGCGCTCGTCAATGGCCAACCGATCGTGAAGACGCTTGACGGCATTGCTCTTCCGGTATCGGTTCCACCGGCACAGCTCAAGGAGGGGCAAAGGGTCGTCTATGGCATCCGCCCAGAGCACATCACCCTGGGCGGGGGTGGTCATGCGGCAAACGTCTCGGTGATCGAACCAACAGGGTCGGAGACGCAGGCCTTCATGAAGCTCGGCACGAACCCGCTGGTAGGCGTCTTCCGGGAACGCTTTTCTGTGCATCCGGGCGAGCGCCTCGATATCCGGCTCGATCCCGAGAAGGCGCATCTCTTCGATAAGGACACCGGGCAGAGATTGTCCTGAGATTGCAAGCCTCATGACAGGCTCCATTGTTGTCGCCGATGGCGGATTTACGTGCTGGTGAGGAACGAATCCATGGAATTCGAAGGCAAGAGCGTTCTCGTGACGGGAGCCGGCAAGGGCATTGGCCGGGCAACGGCCAAGCTCTTGGCCGAGCGTGGGGCCAAAGTCGTTGCGATGACCCGGACGAAGGAGGATCTCGACAGCCTGGAGAGTGAAATCGGCTGCCGGTCCATTGTCGTCGATCTCGCTGATGCGGCGGCGACGCGAGAGGCGGCACGAGCCGCCTTGCCGGTCGACTACCTGGTGAATTGCGCCGGAGCGACGGCGCTCGATCCTTTCCTCGAAGTGACGACGGAGACGTTCGACTGGCTCTACGCGGTCAATACGCGTGCACCCATGATCGTGGCCCAGGAATATGCGCGGGATCGGGTCGCGCGCGAGCTGCCTGGGTCGATCGTGAATGTCTCGTCGATTTCATCCTTCATCGGGTTTGCCGATCATGCCGCCTATTGCGCTTCAAAAGGGGCGCTCGATGCCTTGACGCGCGTGATGGCGAACGAACTCGGGCGCCACAAGATCAGGGTGAATGCCATCAACCCGACGGTCACGCTCACGCCGATGGCGACAAAGGCCTGGAGCGATCCCGAAAAGGCGGGACGCATGCTCTCGCGCATTCCGCTCGGGCGGTTTGCCGATCCTGACGATGTCGCGGAGGTCATTCTCTACCTACTGAGTGACCGCGCCGCGATGCTGAACGGCCTTGCGATGCCGGTCGATGGTGGCTTCATGATTAACTGATCTGGGCGCTGCCCGTCGATATCCGAAGGTTAAACGATAGGTTCAGGTCAGATGGCTCAGCCTCTCTCCCTCGCTCGTCTTGCCTCTCTTCCCGAAGCGGTTGCCCGGCCGCGCTATCCGCGGGAGGTGTTGCGCCCAGGCATTCTCCATATCGGTGTCGGGAACTTTCATCGCGCCCATCAGGCGGTCTACCTGGACGACCTGTTCAACAACGGCAGGGACTTGGACTGGGCGATTATCGGCGCGGGCGTACGCGCGGGCGATGCCGCGATGCGGCGTGCTCTCGAGCCACAGGATTGGCTCACCACGGTGGTCGAGTTGGAACCGGGAGCCAACCGTGCCCGCGTCACCGGTTCCATGATCGGCTTCGTGCCCGTCGGGGCGGACAGCCGCGCCATCGTCGATGCGCTCGACGATCCATCGATCAGGATCGTGTCGCTGACCGTGACCGAAGGCGGCTATTGCATCGATCCGGCCACCGGATTCTTCAACCCCGAGCATCCGGAAATCCGCTATGACGCTTCGCATATCGATGCGCCCAAAGGTGTGTTCGGTGTGCTGGTCGCGGCTCTTAAGCGGCGTCGCGAGCGGAATATGGCTCCTTTCACGATCATGTCGTGCGACAACATTCCCCATAATGGCCAAGTGACCATGGATGCGGTCGCGGGCCTTGCCGATCTGATCGATCCTTCGCTTGCCGCCTATGTGCGCGAGGTGGTGGCCTTCCCCAACAGCATGGTCGACCGCATCACCCCGGCCACGACCGACCGGGAGCGCGCCATTCTCGAGGAGCGGTTCGGCATCAAGGACAATTGGCCCGTCTTCTGCGAGCCTTTCCGGCAGTGGGTGCTCGAAGACCATTTCTCCACAGGTCGGCCGGCGCTGGAGGAGGTAGGCGTGACCTTCACGCCTCATGTCGCCGCGTTCGAGCTGATGAAGCTGCGGATTCTCAACGGCGGGCATGCGGCCATCGCCTATCCGGCGGGCTTGCTCGGAATCCACTTCGTCCATGACGCCATGGCGGATCCTCTCGTGCGCGGGTTCCTCGACAAGCTGGAGACGGAAGAGATCATTCCCCATGTGCCGCCGGTGCCCGGCGTCGATCTGGCCGAATACTACCAGCTCATCGCCAGCCGCTTCGCCAATCCCGATGTCGGTGACACGATCCCCCGCCTTGCGCAGGACGGATCGAACCGGCAGCCGAAATTCATCCTGCCCTCGACCCGTGAACGGCTGAACGCCGGAGCCGACGTGACGGGGCTTGCCCTGGAATCTGCCCTCTGGTGCCGCTACTGCGCCGCGACCACCGATGCGGGTGAGCCGTTTGCACTCAACGACCCGAACGCCGAACGACTGACGCCAGCCGCTCTCGTGGCCAAGGATGATCCGGGGTTCTTCCTGGCCTTACGCGATATCTTCGGCGACCTCGCCGAGGCTCCCCAGTTCCGCTCACGGTTCGAAACCGCGCTCAATTCTCTTTGGCGGGATGGCACGCGCGTCACGCTGCAGCGCTACCTGGGTGGCAATCTCGCCTAATGCGAGCGCCTGGAATTGAGGGTGATCTGACGGAGACAATGGCCGATGTATATGGGAATCGATTTAGGCACCTCCAGCGTCAAGGTCATCCTCATCGATGAGGCAGGCACGCTCGTCGACGAGGCGGCGGCACCGCTCACATTGTCGCGGCCACGGCCGCTCTGGTCGGAGCAGGATCCTCAAAGTTGGTGGGATGCGACGCAGGCCGCCGTTCGGAACCTGAAGAGTCGCCGTTCCCTCGATGCCGTGGCGGGCATCGGCCTTTCCGGACAGATGCACGGCGCTGTTCTGCTCGATTCCAACGATCAGGTTCTTCGTCCCGCCATTCTGTGGAACGACGGGCGTGCCGGAGCGGAGTGCCGGGAACTCGAGCAGCGTGAGCCGGCAAGCCGGGAGATCACCGGCAATCTGGCGATGCCCGGATTCACTGCGCCGAAGCTCATCTGGGTCGCGAAGAACGAGCCCGACATCTTCGCGCGCACGGTGCGGGTGCTGCTTCCGAAAGACTGGATCCGCCTGAAACTGACGGGCGAAGCGGTCAGCGACATGTCCGACGCTGCCGGCACTCTCTGGCTCGATGTCGGGAAGCGGCAATGGTCGCCTGCGATGCTCGAAGCGACGGGACTCGGCGAGCGGCATATGCCCCGTCTCGTCGAGGGCACCGAAGTGTCGGGTGTTCTCTCTGTGGAAGCGGCTGCGGCGCTCGGCCTCCGTCCCGGTATTCCGGTCGCGGGCGGCGGCGGCGACAACGCGGCGGGAGCCGCGGGAATCGGTGTCGTCCATCCTGAAATGGCTTTCGTATCGCTCGGCACATCAGGCGTGATCTTCGTAGCCGATGCGGCCTTGAAGAAGGATCCGGAGCGGGCGGTTCATGCGTTCTGTCACTGCATTCCGGGCATGTGGCACCGGATGGCGGTGATCCTGTCTGCTGCGGCCACCTTGTCGTTTGCCACCCGCCTTGCGGGTGCCGCCGATGAAGCGTCCCTTCTGGCCGAGACGGAAGCGGCAGGTCTGCCGCCCCAAAGCCGCCTCGTCTTCCTGCCGTATCTCAGCGGCGAGCGGACACCTCACAACGATCCGGCGGCCACAGGCGTCATCTTCGGACTTGATGGAACGACGACGCGGGCGGATCTGGGCCGGGCCGCGCTTGAAGGGGTGGCTTTTGCTCTGGCGGACGGATTGGACGCTCTGCAGGCCCGTGGCGGGACGATCGGCGGTCTTTCCGTCATCGGCGGTGGAGCGCGCTCGAAACTGTGGGGGCGGATTCTGGCAGCCGCACTTCAGCGGCCTCTCACCTATCATCGGGGAGGCGAGGTGGGGCCGGCGTTGGGCGCAGCCCGGTTGGCGATGGTCGCTGCTGCGGGAGCGAGTCTTGACGAGGCCTGTCCTCCGCCGCCGGTTTCTCATGTCATCGAACCGGAAGCTGCGTTGGCGGAGTTGCTCAAGGCCCGACGTGCCTTGTATCGCCGCTTGTATTCCGACTTGAAATCGACCTTTGCGGATTCAGCGTCGTGAGCAGCATTCATACGGAAGGCAGGAGACGCAATGATGGCATTGAATGAAGAGGATACTCCAGTCGGATTGCGGGAGCAGTCCAACAGGAAGATGACGGCCATCGTCTGCCATGGGCCTGAGGATTACCGCGTCCAGCAGGTGGACCGGCCGGTGCCGGAGGAGCGCGAGATGGTCCTTCGCATTGCGGCTTGCGGCATCTGTGCGAGCGATTGCAAATGCTGGTCGGGCGCGAAAATGTTCTGGGGCGGGGACAATCCCTATGTGAAGCCACCGGTGATCCCAGGGCATGAATTCTATGGTGTGGTCGATGAGCTGGGGCCGGGAGCAGCGGAGCATTTCGGCGTCAGCCTCGGGGAGCGCGTGATCGCGGAACAGATCGTGCCGTGCGATCAATGCCGGTTCTGCCGGTCAGGGCAGTATTGGATGTGCGAGGTCCACAATATCTTCGGCTTCCAGCGCGTGGTGGCCGATGGCGGAATGGCGGAGTACATGCGCATTCCACGCACCGCGCGCGTCCACAAGATCGACGAGGGGATCTCCGCAAACGATGCCGCGATCATCGAGCCTCTGGCCTGCGCCATCCACACGGTCAATCGCGGCGACATCCAGCTCGACGACGTGGTGGTGATCGCAGGGGCCGGGCCGATCGGCCTCATGATGGTTCAGGTGGCGAAGCTCAAGACGCCGAAACTGCTCATTGCCATCGACATGGTCGACGAGCGGTTGCAGCTCGCGAAATCCTTCGGCGCGGATGTCGTCATCAATCCTCGCGAGCAGGATGCGCTGGCTGTCGTGCGGTCTCTGACGGATGGATATGGGTGCGATGTCTATATCGAGGCGACAGGTTCGCCGAGCGGCGTCGAGCAAGGCCTCAATCTCATTCGCAAGCTCGGTCGTTTTGTCGAGTTTTCGGTCTTCGGAGCGCCGACGACGGTCGATTGGTCGATCATCGGCGACCGCAAGGAGCTCGATATTCGTGGCGCTCACCTTGCGCCTTATTGCTACCCTATCGCCATCAATCTGCTGTCGCGGGGACTGGTGACATCAAAGGGCATTGTCACTCACCGCTACCGCCTTGAGGAATGGGACACGGCCATCGCTGTCGCGAACTCTCTGGATAGCGTCAAGGTGCTCATGGACGCGACAAGTCAAGAGAGTGAATAAGGTGAGAGGGGCGTGATCGCTCAAGTCCTGCCCATCATGTAGAACTCGTCGTTCGGGCGCAGGTTGGTGACATTGGCGAGGCGGTTCGACATGCCGAAGAAGGCGGCGATGGCGGCGATGTCCCAGGCGTCGTCCTCGCTGAAGCCATGAGCGCTCAAAGTTTCGAGGTCGGCATCGTCAACCGCATAGGCCTCGAAAGCCACCTTCATGGCGAAGTCAAGCATGGCTTTCTGCCGCTCCGTGATGTCGGCCTTCCGATAATTGACCGCAACCTGATCCGCGATCAGCGGATCTTTCGCCCGAATGCGCAGGATCGCCCCGTGGGCGACGACGCAGTACTGGCACTGGTTGGCGTTGCTCGTCGCCACCACGATCATCTCACGCTCGGCCTTGGTGAGGTTCCCCGGCTTGTCCATGAGAGCATCGTGGTAGGCAAAGAAGGCGCGAAACTCGTCAGGGCGCCGGGCAAGGACCAGGAAGACATTCGGGACAAAGCCCGACTTTTCCTGCACGGCCAGGACGCGTGCCCGGATATCCTCCGGTAGATCGGCGATCTCCGGCGTCGGAAAGCGGCTGATTGGTGCCTTGCTCATGGGGGCTCCCTTCCTGTTATGTCGCTGCGGCGTCGCATCGGCCGAGCGGCTTGCTTGACCTCAGCTTATTCGGCTTGGCTCAGGCGGACAACGTGCTTAAATTCGGGGCCAGGAGAGACAATCATGAGCGCGCAGCAGACTATCCCCGAAGAGCCCATTCTGATCCGCGAGGACCGGGAAGGGGTCGCGACCCTGATGCTGAACCGGCCCGGCCAGTACAATGCGCTGTCGGAGGAAATGCTGCAGGCGTTGCAGCAAAGCCTGGACGAGCTTGCCGCCGATGAGAGTGTGCGCTGCGTGGTGATTGCTGCCGCGGGCAAGGCCTTCTGCGCAGGACACGACCTCAAGCAGATGCGCTCCAATCCGCGCCAGGAATATTACGAGGTTCTGTTCCAGCGGTGCGGCCGGGTCATGCAGAGCATCGTGAATCTGCCCGCTCCTGTGATCGCCCGCGTGCACGGCATGGCGACGGCAGCCGGGTGCCAGCTGGTCGCGTCCTGCGATCTCGCGGTCGCGGCCGAGAGCGCGACCTTCGCCGTCTCCGGCATCAATGTCGGCCTTTTCTGCTCCACGCCGGCGGTGGCTCTTTCGCGAAATGTCGCACCCAAGCAGGCCTTCGAGATGCTCGTGACGGGACGCTTCATTTCGGCCGCCGAGGCGCTGTCCTACGGCTTGATCAACCGCGTCGCGCCGGATGCCGAACTCGATGCGGCCGTCGCCTCGCTGACGTCGGCCATCTGCTCGAAGAGCCCTGTCGCGATCCGTACCGGAAAGGCGATGTTCGGGCGGCAGCGCAGCATGAGCCTGGAAGAGGCCTATTCTTTCGCAGGCCAGGTGATGGCCTGCAACATGATGGCCGAGGACGCGGCCGAGGGCATCGATGCGTTCATCGGAAAACGTAAGCCCGTGTGGAAGGGGCGCTAGAGCATCGGACCCAAAAGTGGATCTGCACTTTTGGGAGTCGATCCGATGCTCATTCTCTGAGGAGCGCGCCCCATCCTTCACGCCTGGCTTGCGTGGGCGCGCGCCATCTCGCGCAGCTGGAATTTCTGGATCTTGCCGGTGGATGTCTTCGGCAACTCCGTGAAGATCACCGTGCGCGGGCATTTGAAGGAGGCGAGGTGCTGCCTGCACCAGGCGATGATCTCCTCCGCCGTCACGGATTGATCGGGCTTCAGCTCCACGAAGGCGCAAGGGGTTTCGCCCCATTTCTCGTCCGGCATCGCGACGACGGCAACCGTCTGAACCGCAGGATGCTTGTAGATCGCATCCTCCACCTCGATGGAGGAGATGTTCTCGCCGCCGGAAATGATGATGTCCTTCGAGCGGTCCTTCAGCTGGACATAGCCGTCGGGATATTTCACGCCGAGATCGCCTGAATGGAACCAGCCGCCCGCGAAAGCCTTCTCGGTCGCGCTCGGGTTCTTCAGGTATCCTTTCATGACGACATTGCCGCGGAACATGACCTCGCCGAGCGTCTGCCCATCCGCCGGTACGGGCTGCATCGTGTCCGGGTCGAGCACGTCGAGCGCTTCCAGAACGGGATAACGCACGCCTTGGCGCGCTTTCTTCGCGGCATATTCCGCAGGAGACAGCTTGTCCCAATCCTCATGCCACTCGTTGACGACGGCGGGACCATAGACCTCCGTCAGGCCGTAGAGATGCGTGACGTCGAATCCCGCTTCCTTCATGGCCGCCAGCACGGCCTCCGGCGGGGGAGCGGCCGCGGTCATGAAGCGGACCGTTTGCGGGAACGTGCGCTTTTCGGCTGCGGGCGCATTCAGCAGCGTCGACATGACGATGGGCGCACCACAGAGATGGGTGACCTTGTAATCCGCCAGCGCATCGTACATGGGCTTCGCGCGAACGGCCCGCAGGCACACATGAGTGCCGGCGACGATCGAGAGCGACCAGGGAAAGCACCAGCCGTTGCAGTGGAACATGGGAAGCGTCCACAGATAGACCGGATGCTGCCCCATTCCGCCGGTGACGATGTTGCCCATCGCAAGCAAGTAAGCGCCGCGATGGTGATAGACGACGCCCTTGGGGTCGCCCGTCGTGCCGGACGTGTAGTTCAGGGTGATCGCATCCCATTCATCGCCCGGCAGGCTCCAGGCGAATTCCGGATCTCCTTCGGCCAGGAAGTCCTCGTATTCGAGATCGCTCAAGCGCTCGCCTGAACCGGTGAATTCCGGGTCATCGTAGTCGATGACGAGCGGCTTGACGGAAGAGAGTTCGAGGGCCGCCTTCACGGTTGCCGAGAACTCGCGGTCCGTGATGAGAACCTTCGCGCCACTGTGCTCGAGAGAGAAGGCGATGATCTTGGCATCGAGGCGCGTGTTGAGCGTGTTGAGCACCGCGCCTGCCATCGGCACGCCATAGTGGCATTCGAGCATGGCGGGGACATTGGGGAGCACCACCGATACCGTATCGCCGCGTCCGATGCCGAGCCGGATGAGCGCCGAGGCGAGGCGGCGGGAGCGGGCATAGAAGTCGCGGTAATTACGCCTCAAGGAGCCATGGACGATGGCCGTCCGGTCCGGGTGAATGCTTGCGGCACGCTCCAGAAACGTCAGAGGCGTCAGCGGCTGGTAGTTGGCGGGATTCTTATCGAGGTTCGTGTCGTAAACAGTCGAAGTCACGGGCGTTCCCTGATGTCTGCTTATGAAGATCCTTGAGAGCCGCGGGCCCGGTCGGATGGTTCTGTTGGGCTGGAGCCTATCAAATGCGCGCGCACCCGTCTCGGGTGTTCACAGCGAGCATCCCCTAGCAATAAGGCGGTAGGCTGAACCAGCAGGGCCGCCGTGCAGGCGGCCCTGTCCGGTGTCATCAATGTCCGGCCTTGACGAGCGGGCACTCGCCTTCCGACAGCGGACGGAAGGCCTGGTCGCCGGGAATGGTGCGAACCAGCTTCAGGTAATCCCAAGGCTCGCGGGATTCTTCCGGCTTCTTCACCTCGAAGACGTAGAGGTCGTGCACCATGCGGCCATCCTCGCGCACCTTCCCGTTCTTGGCGAAGAAGTCATTCACCGGCAGTTCCTTCATCTTCTTCGCAACGGCCTGCGCCTCGTCCGTGCCCGCAGCCTCGATGGCCTTCAGGTAATGGATGATCGACGAGTAGACGCCGGCCTGTCCCATCGTCGGCATGGCCTTGTGGCGCTCGTAGAAGCGCTTCGACCAGGCGCGGGTCTCGTCGTTGAGGTCCCAGTAGAAGGCCTGGGTCATCAGGAGGCCTTGAGCCTGCTTCAGGCCAATCGCATGCACGTCGGTGATGTGCATGTAGAGGCCCGCGAGTTGCACGCCCGAATCCGTGAGACCGAACTCGTGCGCCTGCTTGATCGCATTCACCGTATCGGCGCCGGAATTGGCGATTCCGACGATCTTCGCGCCCGAACTCTGGGCCTGGAGGAGGAACGAGGAGAAGTCATGATTGCCTTGCGGGTGCCTGACGTTGCCAACGACCTTGCCGCCTGCCTTGGTGACGGCCTGGGCCGTATCCCGCTCCAGGGCATGGCCGAAGGCATAATCCGCCGTCAGGAAAAACCAGGGGCCGCGGCTTGCCAATGGCTGCCCCGTGCCCACGGCGAGGCCATAGGTATCGTAGGTCCAGTGAATGCCGACAGGAGAGCAGAACTTGCCCGTAAAATCCGAAGAGCCGCCCGTGGAGGCAATGACCAGGCGGTTCTTTTGCCGGCCGATCTCCTGGACGGCCAGCATGACCGAGGATGTCGGGAGATCGACGATCGTGTCCACCTTGTCCTCATCGATCCAGCGGTTGGTAACCGCGGATCCGACATCCGGCTTGTTCTGGTGATCGCCCGCGACGACCTCGATGGGCTTTCCAAGCACCTTGCCGCCGAAATCCTCGATTGCCATGCGGGCGGCGATGGTCGAGCCGGAGCCCGCCATATCCGCATAGATGCCGGATTGGTCGTTCAGCACGCCGATCTTGACCACACCATCGGAGATCGCCTCTGCCGCCTGCGCCGAGGCGAGCGGGAATCCCGTGGACAAGGCGCCAATCACGGCTGCCAGCGCAATGTGATGCCTGTGAAGCATCGTTCTCTCCTTTGATTGTGTTCCAGCGCAGGAGACAAGCGCTGCTGTTCGTCCTTGTCAACGGAAAAGTTCTGTTTAACGAACGAAAGTGAATGTAACAGATTTACTCCTCACGATGTCAGGCGGGACCATTCCCGACCGGCGAAGAGAAATCCTTGCATGTCTGAGATGTGTGTTGTCCCGCGAGCCGTTTCCAATAGGATCTTGTTCGCCATAAAGAACCGGGGTTTGGCGCTGCGACGATGGTGCCCTCACACATTTCACGGGCCTCTGGAGCGTGGCTTTTCAAAAGGGCAGGGGCGGGCAAGAATGGAGGACGGTCAAAACCATAGCTCCTGAGCCTCCGATGGCCTTCTCTCTCCGCCAAGTTCGCTATTTCGTCGCCATTGCGGAAACGGGATCCATCTCCGGGGCGGCCCGCCATCTGTCGATCTCGCAATCCACGATTACCGAGGCCGTGCAGGAGCTCGAGCAGGATCTCGGCTTCAAGCTGGTGGAGCGCTCCACCCATGGCATGAGCCTGACTCTGAAGGGTTATCAGTTCCTGCGTCACGCCGAGAAGATCCTCGCAGAAGTGTCCAATGCGCGGCGGGCGCTGAGCGATGGTGGCGCGCCATCCGAGGGGCGGCTCAATCTGGGTGTCACGCCGCTGGTGGCGAGCTACATCCTCGCCGACCTGCTCGCCCGGTTCCGGCGTGCCTTTCCGCTTCTCGAAGTCGGCGTCGTGGAGGACGGGCGCGATTATCTCGAACATCTCCTGATCGGCGGCGAGCTCGATATCGCCGTCATGGTGCTGCCGCCGAGGCCGAGGCTGCTTTCTCTCGAAGCCGAGATCGTGGAGGCCTCGCGCTATCGTCTGTGGCTGCCCCTCGGCCACAGGCTCGCTCAGGAGGTGGAGGTCAGCCTGCGGGATCTGGCCGAGGAGCCGCAAATCCTGCTGGCCATCGACGAAATCGATGAAGCCCCCAAGCATGCCATGCAGCAGCTTGGCATCCGCCCACCCACGGCGTTCCGCACCCGCTCGGTGGAGGCGGTGCGAAGCCTCGTGGCGACGGGAGCGGGTGTCGCTGTCCTGCCCGATCTCACCTATCGGCCCTGGTCGCTGGAAGGCGACAAGATCGAGGCACGGCGTATCCACGAGGATCTGCCGGCGGTGTCAGTCGGCGTGGTATGGCGGCGCGGCTCCCGCCTTTCGCCTCCGGCTTCTCAATTCCTCTCCGTCGTGCGGACCTATAGGACCCACCGACAGCGCGCCTGACCTATCGGAAATTCCGATAGCCGAATTCTCTCGATTAAAGTGGCGCAGCTTGGCGACTTGGGACACTCTTTTCCCCAGGATAAGAGGCCCAAGCCTAATGGGCCCCGCCTGCTTTCAGATGGGGTTAGAGGGAAGGGGAGGCGCATCATGCGTCGCATTGTCTTCAAGACCGCGGGACTCTGCTTGGCGGCGTCGATCGGCGCCATGCCTGCCGCCGCACAGGTCAAACAGCTCGGCAAGGCCGAGGGTTCGGTCGATATCATCGCGTGGCCCGGCTATATCGAGCGGGGCGAGACCGACAAGAAATACGATTGGGTCACGAGCTTCGAGCAGAAGACCGGCTGCAAGGTGAATGTGAAGACCGCCGGCACCTCGGACGAGATGGTGGCCCTCATGAACGAGGGCGGGTTCGATCTCGTCACCGCATCGGGCGATGCGAGTCTGAGGCTCATCTCCGGCAAGCGCGTGCAGCCGATCAACACCAGTCTCGTTCCAAGCTGGAACACTGTCGACCAGCGCCTGCAGAACGCGCCCTGGCACACGGTCGACAATGTCCATTACGGCGTGCCCTATCAATGGGGCTCGAACGTCTTGATGTACAACACCAACGTGTTCAAGGAAGCGCCCAAGAGTTGGAACGTGGTGTTCGAGGAGATGACGCTTCCCGACGGCAAGTCCAACAAGGGACGCATCCAGGCCTTCGACGGGCCGATCTACATCGCCGATGCGGCGCTCTACCTGATGAAGCATCAGCCGGATCTCGGTATCAAGGATCCCTACGAGCTCAACGAGAAGCAGTACAAGGCGGCGCTCGATCTGCTGCGCAAGCAGCGCGGGCTCGTGCAGCGTTACTGGCACGACGCCATGGTCCAGGTGGACGACTTCACCAATGAAGGCGTGGTCGCTTCCTCATCCTGGCCCTTCCAGGTGAATCTCCTGCAGAGCCAGAACAAGCCCGTCGCCAGTACCGTTCCGGAAGAGGGCGCGACCGGTTGGGCCGACACCACCATGATGCATGTGGACGCGCCGCATCCGAACTGCGCTTATCTATGGCTTGAGCATTCCTTGAGCCCGAAGGTACAGGGCGATCTCGCCTCCTGGTTCGGCTCCGTGCCCTCCGTTCCCGCCGCATGCAAGGGCAACGAGCTTCTCGGCGCCGAAGGCTGCGAGGTCAACGGCATGGGCAATTTCGAGATGATTAAGTTCTGGCGCACGCCGGTTGCAAAATGCGCAACCCAGTCCGAAGGCTGCATACCCTATTATCGCTGGGTGACGGATTACATCGCCATCCTCGGTGGGCGTTGATGCCCTGACGCGGAGGCGCTCGAGCTTCAAGAGCGCCTCCCTTCGACACAACAGGAGGCCTGATCGCTTGACCTCCGGAGCGCCACTCATGTCCGTTCACACGCGTCCGCAAGACACCATTGCGGCTCAATCCCTTGCGCCTGCACCGGCTCACGCCGTGCGCTTCAACGGCGTCGCCCGCCACTTCGGCGCCGTGCGGGCTGTCGATGGGCTCGATCTCGACATCCATGTCGGCGAGTTCTTCTCGATGCTGGGTCCCTCCGGCTCGGGCAAGACCACGTGCCTTCGCCTGATCGCCGGATTCGAGCAGCCCGATGCAGGTGAGATCAGTATCTTCGGTGAGCCCGTTGCGGGTGTTCCGCCTTATCGCCGCGCGGTGAACACGGTGTTTCAGGATTATGCGCTGTTTCCGCATCTGAACGTCCTCGACAACGTGACTTACGGCCTGCGCATTCGCGGCATGGGGCGCACGGAACGGGAGAAGCTCGGACGTGAGGCGCTCGCGCTCGTAAAACTCGTCGGCTTCGACGTGCGTCGTCCGCAGCAGCTCTCCGGCGGCCAGCGCCAGCGCGTTGCGCTTGCGCGCGCCTTGGTCAACCGCCCCAAGGTGCTGCTGCTCGACGAGCCGCTCGGCGCGCTCGACTTGAAGCTGAGAGAGGAGATGCAGGTGGAGCTGAAAGCATTGCAGCGCAGCCTCGGCCTTACCTTCATCTTCGTCACGCACGACCAAGGCGAGGCGCTCTCGATGAGCGACCGCGTGGCCGTGTTCAATGCAGGTCGTATCGTGCAGGTTGGCACGCCGGAAGAGATCTATGAGCGGCCTCGAATGCGCTTCGTCGCCGAATTTGTTGGCGGCTCCAACGTGCTCGAACCCGCCGTGACCGCACGCTTCGGTGGCCCCTCGAGGCTCGTGAGCCTCCGGCCTGAAGCGATTGCCGTTCGTCCCGCCGGGAATGCAAGCGAGCCAGGGCGCCTTCATGCGGACGGCACATGCATCGAAGTTCAATACCAGGGTGCGATGCGGCGCGTGATCGCCGATTGCGCGGGCGTTCGCCTCTGTGCCCTCGTGCCTGCGTCGGAGGTGCGGAGCTTGGGTCCTGGCGAGCCGATCCGCCTGTCATGGTCGCCGGCCGCCATGCATGAGATGGAGGATGAACGGTGACCGCTGGCGTCCTCGATCTGCCGATCCCGCGCGAGAGCCTGTCGCGCCACTTCTCCGATGCGCTCTTCAAGCGCCGCGGCCTTCTGCTCACTCTCCTTCTCGTGCCGCCGCTGCTGTGGCTCGGGATCGTCTATGTGGGCAGTTTGATCGCGCTGCTGCTGCAGAGCTTTTTCTCCATCGATGAGTTTTCGGGAACCATCGTTCGCGAGTTCACGCTGAAAACCTATGCCGAGTTGCTGCAGCCAGCCAATCTCGACGTGATCCTGCGCACCGTCGCGATGGCCGCTGCCGTGACGCTGGCCTCCGCGATCCTTGCCTTTCCTATCGCCTATTACGCAGCGCGCCACGCATATGGGCGCATGAAGGCAGCCTTCTATCTCGCGATCATGATGCCGCTCTGGTCGAGCTATCTCGTGAAGGTTTATGCCTGGAAACTGGTGCTCGCGAAGGAAGGGGCGGTGGCATGGGCGGCGAACCGGATCGGCGCGACCCCTATGATCGACGGATTGTTGAGCACTCCGCTGATTGGCGGTCCGTCCCTGTCTGTCAGCTATATCGGCCAATTCCTCGTCTTCATCTATCTCTGGCTGCCATTCATGATCTTACCCGTCCAGGCCGCGCTGGAGCGCGTGCCCGGCAGCCTCACCGAGGCGTCGGCCGATCTCGGCGCATCGCCGAACCAGACTTTTCGGACGGTGATCCTGCCGCTCGCCATGCCGGGCATCGCAGCAGGCTCCATCTTCACCTTCTCGTTGACGCTCGGTGATTACATCCTGCCGCAGATCATCGGCCCATCGACGCTGTTGTTGGGCCAAGCCGTCTATGTGTTGCAGGGCACGGCGGGCAACATTCCGCTCGCTGCGGCTTTCGCAGTCGTGCCGATCATGGTGATGGCGCTCTATCTTCTTGCTGCGAAGCGACTGGGGGCGTTCGATGCATTCTAAGGCTTCCCTGGGCTTGAAGATCAGTGCCACCGTCGGACTCCTCTTCCTGCACGCGCCGCTCGCGTTCGTGATCCTCTACGCCTTCACCACGGAGGAGCGCAGCTATCAGTTCCCGCCGCCGGGTCTGACGCTGAAATGGTTCGGCGTTGCCTGGTCCCGTCCTGATGTCTGGAACGCGCTCACGCTCTCGTTTCAAGTCGCAGCGGTTGCGACCTTCATCGCCCTGGTGCTGGGCACGCTTGCCGCCGGTGCGCTGGCGCGGAGCAGGTTCTTCGGACGCGAGGTGATCTCGCTTCTCATCATCCTGCCCATCGCGCTGCCCGGCATCATCACCGGCATCGCATTGCGCTCCGCCTTCAACCTGATGGATCTGCCTTTCTCCTTCTGGACCATCGTGGTGGGGCATGCCACCTTCTGCGTCGTGGTGGTGCATAACAATGCGGTGGCGCGCCTGCGGCGCATGTCCCCCTCCATCGTGGAGGCGTCCTACGATCTCGGCGCCGACAGCTTCCAGACCTTCCGCTATGTGATGTTGCCTAACTTAAGCACGGCGCTGCTTGCAGGCGCAATGCTCGCCTTCGCCCTGTCCTTCGACGAGGTGATCGTCACCACCTTCACCGCAGGACAGCAATCGACGCTGCCGATCTGGATGTTCAACGAACTCGTCAGACCGCGTCAGCGGCCCGTCACCAACGTCGTTGCCGTCATTGTGATCGTCCTGACCTTCCTGCCTATTCTCGCGGCCTATTACCTGACCCGCGAGGAGGTGGGAGCATCGAGCCGCCCGTGACGGGAAACCGATCAGAACAATTTGAGGAGGACACCATGGATACAGCCAATCTTTCCAGACCATCCGACACCGAAATGCTGATCGGCGGGCGCTTCGAGGCGGGATCCGAGGATGCGGAGACGATCCTCAATCCGCGCACGGGCGAAACGATCCTGAAAATGCCCGAAGCATCTTCCGACCAGATCAATGATGCGGTCTCGGCAGCAGAAGCCGCCTTCGCCTTCTGGTCACGCACCACGCCTGCCGAGCGCTCAGGACTTCTGCTGAAGCTCGCTGATCGCATCGAAGCGGAAGCGGAGTCCTTCGCGAGCCTCGAAGCGCTCAATTGCGGCAAGCCGCGCTATCTCGTGCTGCGTGACGAGATCCCGGCAATCGTCGATTGCTTCCGCTTCTTCGCCGGTGCGGTGCGCACCATGCAGGGCGCAGTCGCCGGGGAATATCTGGCGGGCCATACCTCCATGATCCGGCGCGATCCCATTGGCGTCGTGGCATCGATCGCGCCGTGGAATTATCCGCTGATGATGGCGGCGTGGAAGCTCGCTCCGGCCCTGGCTGGCGGCAATACGGTGGTGATCAAACCCTCCGAGCAGACGCCGCTGACGACGCTGAAGCTCGCCAGGATCATCGCCGATATCTTCCCTCAAGGCGTCGTCAACGTGGTGGTGGGACGTGGCGAAACTGTCGGCCAGACACTCATCTCCCATCCGAAGGTCTCGATGATCTCCCTCACCGGCGACGTCGCCACGGGCAAGAAGATTCTCGCCGCTGCCGCAAATTCGGTGAAACGCACGCATCTGGAGCTCGGCGGCAAGGCGCCGGTCATCGTGTTCGATGATGCGGATCTCGCCGAGGTGGTCGAGGGTATTAAGGTCTTCGGCTACTATAATGCCGGCCAGGATTGCACGGCAGCCTGCCGCATCTATGCGGGCTCCAAGATCTACGACCGTTTTGTCGCGGATCTCTCCTCCGCCGTTTCAGGCCTGCGACTTGGCCGCGAGAATGACGATGAGAACGACATTGGCCCGCTGATATCACCGCGCCAGCGCTCGCGCGTGGCCTCGTTTGTGGAACGTGCTGCGGATCTCAAGCACATCGAGATCACGGCCGGCGGCAAGGAGGGAAGCGGCGGCGGCTTCTTCTACGAACCCACCGTCGTGGCCGGGGCCCTCCAGGAGGACGAGATCGTTCGCCGTGAAGTGTTCGGCCCTGTCGTCTCCGTGACGCGCTTCGACGATGTGGATCAGGCGGTCGCCTGGGCGAACGATTCCGATTACGGCCTCGCCTCGTCCGTGTGGTCCAAGGACGTGTCGAAGGCCATGAGCACGGCCTCGCGCCTGCAGTATGGCTGCACATGGGTGAACTGCCACTTCATGCTGGTCAACGAGATGCCCCATGGCGGCCTGAAGCAGTCCGGCTACGGCAAGGATATGAGCATGTACGCGCTGGAGGATTATACGGCCGTGCGCCACGTCATGGTGAAGATGGGTTAGGCGCTCGCGCTCTCAGGTCTGAGCCCTTCGATATTATAAATTTGAATCGGGCGGCTCAGACCCTTCAGATTGAAGTCGCCAAGAGAGGTTAAGGCCGCCAGATTCTCCACCTCCGCAGCGATGCGCTGCGTGACCAGGATCTGGCTGTCGCGTGCTTCCGAACACAGGCGCGCGGCCACATTCGTCACGGTGCCGATGGCGGCGTAATCGAACCGCCCTTCGAAGCCGATCCGGCCCATGGTCGCGTAGCCTTGCGAGATGCCGATGCCAAATCCGATGGAATAGCCCCGAAGCCGCCAGTCATGCGCCAGCATCTGAATGTGATCGCGCATGGCGATCGCAAGCTTGACGGCACGAGCGGCGGGATCGGGACAGGGAATGGGATCGTTGAAGAAGATCATCATGCCGTCGCCCGTGAACCGCTCAAGCGTTCCCGCAGCCTCGTGGATCAGCGGTCCGAGAGTCGAGTGATAGGCATTCAGAAGGTCCATCACCTCCTCGGGCGCAGCGATCTCGGCAAAGCTCGTGAAGCCGCGCAGATCGCAGAAGAGCACCACGATCTCCCGGCGGTGATGCTGAAGGATTTCGGCCTGGCCGCCCTTCGAGGCGATCATGTCCGCGATCTGAGGCGGCAGGAAGCGCCTGAGATCGCGTAACCGCTCGAGCTCCTGCACCTGCTGCTCGACACGCTCTTCCAGATGTTGGTTCAGGGCTGCAAGTTCCGAGGCCTGTGCCTGGACAGTGTCGTAAAGGGTTTTTATCCGCAGCAGCGAGCGTACCCGTGCAACGAGCGTCGCAGGCTCGAAAGGTTTGGTGAGATAGTCATCACCTCCAGCGTCGAGGCCCGCGACCACGTCCTTGATGCTGGATTTCGCCGTCAGCAGAATGATGGGAGTGGCGCGAAGGGCTTCATTGCCCTTGAGCTGCTGCGTGACTTCGATGCCGTCCATCTCCGGCATCATGATATCGAGCAGGATCAGATCGGGGCGCAGTCGATCCGCTTTCTCGAGCGCCTCGCGTCCATTGCTGGCCGTCTCGATCTCATAGCCCTGAGCCTCCAGGCGCACGCGGACGATCTCGATGTTTTCCTCGATATCGTCGACAACCAGGATGAGAGGGCGATCACGCATGGCCCGTCATTCCAGAAGTTCGCGCACCTTCGCGAGGATTTGGCGCGGGCTGAAGGGTTTCGCGATGTAACCGTCGCATCCGGCAGCCCAGGCCTTCTCCTCATCTCCGGAAAGCGCATAGGACGTCACGGCAATGATCGGGGGCGGCTGGATGGATTGATTGGCCTTGATATGCCGGATCGCCTCATACCCATCGAGAATGGGCAACTGGATATCCATCAGGATCAGATCGGGCTTGAATTCCGCCGCAGCCGTGATCGCCGCCTGGCCGTCATGCGCCTCGCAGATTTCAAATCCCGCATTGGTCAAGAGATCGCGCAGGATCCGTCGATTGTCCTCAGTGTCCTCGACGATCAGGATCCGCTTGCTCATCAGGCAGCCTCCGTCACAGGGCGGGTCTCAAGCGGGAGGTCGATGGTGAAGGTGGAGCCTTGTCCCTCGGCTGAGTGGACATGAATCGTGCCGCCGTGCATCTGCACGATCCGCTTCGAGATAGCGAGGCCGAGCCCTGTTCCGGTGCCGCCATTCACGGCATTGGAGCCTTGCTGGAAGGCCTCGAAGATGAGTTTCTGATCCTTCGGCGCGATACCGATGCCAGTGTCCCGGATGGCAATCTTCAGACGTCCGCTCACCACCTCGGCCGAGACATCGACGGAGCCCTGATCCGTGAACTTGATGGCGTTGCCGACGAGGTTGACGAGCACCTGGGTCAACCGGCGCTCGTCGCCGCTGCCACAGGGAAGTTCCTCCGGAACCGAAACTCGAAGGGAAAGCCCCTTCGCCTTGGCGAGCGGCTCCGCCGTGGTGACGACGGCATGGATGAGATCGGAAATCGAATAGGGCTCTGCCGCGATCAGAAGCTCTCCGGCCTCGATCTTCGAGAGGTCGAGGATATCGTTGATGAGAGCGAGAAGATGGCGGCCATTCACCTGCACGCGCGTGAGCACGCCGTGCGCCTTGTCGGGAAGATCACCGTAGAGACCGTCGATGAGAAGCTCGGTATAGCCAAGGACGGCATTGAGCGGCGTGCGAAGCTCATGGCTCACATTCGCCAGGAACCGGGACTTGGCCTGGCTTGCTTCCTCGGCGTGCTCCTTGGCCTGACGCAAGGCTTCGTCGCGGGCATGGCGTTCGGTGATGTCGCGCACCACGCAGATGAGCCCGCCGTCCTGGATGATGGTGAGCGAGACATCCTGCGGGAAGAGCGTGCCGTCGCGCTTCAGGCCCACAGCCTCGCCGTTCCAGTGACCGTCCTGGAAGACCTTGGGGAAGGCGACGGCCTCCAAATATGCGCGCTCCTCGTCCGTGTAGAGCTGCTTCCAGCTTTTCCCGACAAGCTCCTCCGGGCGGTCATAGCCGAAGATCTTCAGATGAGCTTCGTTGAGGTACTGGTAGCGATAGTCGGCATCGAGGATCGCCATGCCGTCCATGGCCGCTTCCATGGCGGCCAGATGGCGGCGCAGGACATCCTCGAACCGCTTCATGTCGGTGATGTCGAAATAGGTGAGCATGCGCCCGCCATCCGGCAGTGCAATAATACGGTACTGAAGAACGCGCCCGTTCTTCAGGCGCATCTCGGTCATAACGGGAGCACCGCTTCTGATCTCGCCGATGCGTCGTGCCTTGTAGGCCCCCCATTCTTCATCCGAGACATCGTAGCTGCCGAGTGACCGGCTCTTCTCCATGTCCTCTTCCAGGGATCGGGGCTTCTCATAATAGCTCGCGGGCATCTCCCAGATCTCGCGATAAGCCCGGTTGGCGAGGCGGATGCGAAAATCGGGGTCGAGAAACAGGATGCCGTACTGAATGGTGTCGAGAACGGCGTTGAGGTCGCGCAACGCCGCTTCGGTTTCCTTCTTGGCCTGCTTGAGCTGCGCTTCCCTCTGTTTCAACTCGGTGATGTCGTTGAAGGCGAACAGAAGGGCAGGGGTGGATTCATAATCGGCGAAGCTCGCGTTCACCAAGGCCCAGAACTGCTTGCCGTCGTGGCGCTGAAGGAGAACTTCCACGTCCTGAACGCGGCCTTCCTGCGATAGAATCTTGAGGATGCGCTCGCGATCCGTCGGGTTTGCGTAATAGTTCGGCGCGGGCGTTCCCCGCAACTCCTCGGGTTTGAGGCCGATGGCCTCTGCCGTGCGGGCATTGGCATACAGAATCCGCCCGTCCGACATCCGGGTCACGACCAGCGGGAAGGGCGCCAGTTCCAGAAGGCGTCGCTGGCGCTGCTCGGCGAGCGCGATGGCATCGAGGGCCCGCTTCTGCTCGGTGATATCCACATAGGTGAGCATGCGTCCGCCATCCGGCAGGGCGACGCAATGGTAGCGGAGCACACGGTTGTTCGGGGACTGGATCTCGATCGGAGCCTGATCGCAGCGTCGGATATCCTCCATGTTGCGCTCGATGAAGGCGTCTTCGTACTCGTGTTCGATGCCGAGGGCCTGGCTGTGATGGGCAACCACGTTGCGGATTGGTGTTCCCTTGGCGATCTGCGCCTCGGGCACGGCCCACATTTCCTTGTAGGCCCGGTTGGCGAGGCGGATCTTCAGGTCGGGGCTCAAGAACAGAATGCCGTAATCGATGGTATCGAGCAGCGCATTGAGCTCCCGGTGGCGCGCCAGCTCCCGTTCGGCTTTCTCACGCTCCGCAAGCTCGTGGGCCAATTCGTCATTGAGCTTGGCGAGGCTCGCGCTGCGCTCGTTCAGCGCTGATTCACGGGCGTCGATCTGCCGGGCCATGGTGGTGAAAGCGTCCGCCAGCTCGCCGATTTCGTCATCGCGGCGAAGATTGAGGTGTGTCTTGAACTCTCCCTTGGCGACAGAGCTCGTGGCACGCACCAGGAGACGCAATGGAACGGCAATCTGGCTCCTGAGCGTCGAGCTTAAGATTGCGATTTCGAGAATCAGCGCCAGGGCGCCCATGAGGAGAATAAGGCGAGCCGTCTGCCACGCGCTCTCGGATGCAAGATCCAGAGGATAGACCGTAGCCAGGGTCCAGGCCGGACCGCTGAGCTTCGTGACGGCAATCACCTGATTGTCGCTTTGGTCACGAATGACGGTCTGCTGCGGAGAACGCTCCAGCGTCAATCGGTGAATTTTCTCAAGTTTGGGGTCACCGGTTTCGGAAATCGGCAAGGAGCCGCTGCGTGCCTGGATGGCATCCATGAAGCGGGGATGGGCGATGATCCTTCCTTCTTCGGAGAAGAGGATGTTATATGTGCCGCCCAGATCCGTGCTGACGGCGCGGCCGATCAGGTCATGGACGAGGATATCCTGGCCGATCTGGATGGCCGGGCGTCCGTCCAGAAGAGCCGGGCGGGTGACCGATACGAGCCAATCGTTGATACCATAGTCGAAGTAGAGTTCGGACCAGCGCTCCTTGGCAGAGTCGGCGATCGAGCCGGTGTTCGCGACGAGCACGTCGTCCTTGTTGTCGGAGAGCAGATTCAGCTTGCCCGAGATCTCCCAATCCCCCGCACGCAAAGCCCAGGGCTGATCCGGCCAGTACATGATGACGGCGCCTTCCGGCGTCATCACATAGAGATTGGCGAACTGGCTTTTCCACGCAGGGCCGAATTGCGTGATCAGATCGAAGGCGACGACAAGTCGCCGCTTGAGATCCCGCTCGATCATCACGTGCTTGCCGATGAAGCCTGTGACGCCATAGGTCTTGAAGACATTTTCCGTCAGCCGCGTGGTTCCGTCGGGATGCTGCTCGAACAGGCTTGCAAAGCGCTGCTCCGCTCCCTGCGGGTCCATCTGGCTGATCTCGCGCAGATAGGCATCCGAGAATGTACGAATATTGCTGCTGGCGAGGTCGAAGATCGCGCTTTCACGAACGCGCCTCTGTTCGACATACCGCTCAAGGTTCTCAACGGCCTGCTGCTCGAAGCCCGTCTTCACGTGCCAGTAGCTCATGATCGTAGCGGCCGCGACGACGAGGCTGATGCGGATCGCGATCTTGCGGAGCGTCAGCAGGGTAAGGGAGCGCTTCGGGCTCGTGACCTTTCGAGGTTCAACAGACTCAAGGCTTGTCATGGTACGGCTCTGGCGAGGGGAGGGAAGTCCTTGATGCCAAGCCTTCGGGCAATCCTGTCATTAAAGAACAACTCGCCTTCGCGATTGTATGAAAGAGGAATGTCGCTGGGCTGAACACCTTCGAGAATGCGAAGCGTTGCTTGGCCCACCCAGCGCCCCTGTTCCTGCGGGCTCTTCACCACTCCGATGAGGCTGACGGAGGTGAGCCACTCGAAATCCGTCCCGCTCGGGATTTCGCTCTTCTCCTCCGCAAGGCGGGTGGCATCGGCGATGTTCCAGTCGGGCAGAGCTCCGACGCCGAGGATCATCAGCATGTCGACCTCCTTCTGAGCCCGCAGGAAGGCCTCCTTCCAGGCCGCATGCGTTTTCACGAAGTAAGTCTTGTCGTAGGTGATCCCGAAGAGCCTCTCGTGATAGGCCAGCTCCTTGCGCTTGACCTGCGTATCCTCAGACAGAAAGCCGAGCCTTGGGCCGCGCGCGTGCCTCCGCAGCAGCTTCACAATCTGTGGAATCGGCGAGACCTCGACCATGCCCGTGGTATTGCGGAAGGGCAGGCCATAGGTGGAGGCGTCCCAGTTCAAGCCGCAGAAGACGACTGGGATCGAGGAGTCGCGCAAATAGGGCTGCACGAGGTGCTGCGCGGCGGGGTCGTCACTGGTCGTGACGACATCGGGATTGAACTCGTCGATGATCCGCTTGGCCTCCAGGGCCGAGGCTCGGATGTCGCTGTCGGACGGGCGTCGCTTCGTGTCCATATGGAACACGCGCAGCTCGATATCCTTGCCCGTCAGCGTCTCCCGGAGCGCCGCCACGATCCGGTCGTTCCACTCGTTGCCTGCGTGGTAGGAATCGATATGCAGCACCTTCTTCGACGCTTCCTGCGCTTGAGCGCCTTCGGTTGCAGGAAGAACAGCCAAGGCGCAGACAAGGATGCGGACGAGCGCTGCTCTCCGCACCCGAAATCCCGCATGTTCGAAACGTCGTGACATGGCATAATCCGATCGCGTGAACGTTCGACTGCCGTTGGCGGACACTTGTCCTTCTCACATTGTGCCGCGGGCTTATGCCTTGCTTGTGAGTTTCGCTTCTCAAACCATACTATTCCCCGAAACCGCTGCTCCCAACTCTTTTGCGTGATCACACCTCTTAAGAGGTAGTTTTGATATAGCGGTTCCTGCTTGGAATCGGAGCTGAACGGAGCATCAGGACTTACGAAACCCTTTGCAGTTCTTGTGCATGGCTTGAGGCGAACCCGGAGCGCGGATTGCAGGCCTCGCAAATGGCAACGATGTGGCGGTGGTCCGTGCCGCAGCATCCTCCCAGGACACAAAGCTGCGTCATCCTCTGGCGCAGCGATTGATAGTGACGCGCGAGCGCAGCCGGATCGCCAGCGTCCAGCTCGGTGGCAGCGTCGAGCTCGGCATGGCTCAGGGTGGAGGCATTGGCCCTGATGCCCTTGACCCGATTAAGCCACGTCCCCTCTGTCGCCACGGTGCTTTCGAAATGCGTCGGGTGCGCACAGTTGATCATATAGTAGATCGGGCCCGAACCGGTGGCGGCGTCCACTCGTTCGATCGCCTTCTGCAGCGTATCTCCGGAGGGCAGGCGGCCATCTGTTTCCAGTGTAAAGGAGATGACCACAGGAAGGCCACGGCTTTGCGCTGCCCGTACGATTCCGATGGCCTCCTCCGGATAGGTCAGTGTTATCGCACTCACCATATCGGCCGGTGTATCGTGAAAGACCTCGATCTGAGGCGCATGGTAACGCTCTGCTTCCCGGGCGCTCATGCGGCTGTCGGCCTTGTAGCCGTCGCCGCGAGGCCCCAGGACACCGTTGATGACGACAGGTGTGCGGTCCGTGGCGTATGCCTCGCACAGTTCGCAGGCAAAGGCTACGGATCTGCGCTGAACATCGGCGAGATCGTCTGCCGAATAGCCGAGCTTCTTGCCCCAATCGGCATTGGTGCGCCATGTCACAGTATCGAGAATGAACCCAACGCCGCGCTCTCTGGCGGTTTCGAGATAGGGCTTGAAGTAGGCTCTCAGCGTCTCGCGCCCGTCCTCGCTCATCACGAGAGGAAAGGCGGCAAAGCAGGGCAGATCGATGCCGCGATGAAAGACCAGGGTTGTTTCCAGGCCGCCATCGGTCAGGAAGTCTCCGCCGGATAGTTGCGGCAGGTTCGATCGATACGAGGCCATGCTTCTTCTCCCCCTCAAAACCATGCCGGGACTTTGAATGAGGAAGGCGTTCCGTTCTGTGATGCGGATCACACGGGATCACGCGTCGCCATGCTCCCGTCGTTCCCATGCGAACGATGCAGATAGGATGGATGGAGCACGCGAATGCGGTTACGGCTCAATTCCACCCAGCCGCGACGGCGCCAATCCTGAAGCTGCCGGTTCACGCTTTCGCGGCTTGCACCGACGAAGATGGCGAGTTCCTCCTGGCTCACATGCAGCTCGCAGCCGTAATCTTCGCTGAGCGCAACGAGACGATGGGCAAGCCGGGTTCCCAGCGGCAGCAGCGCACGTTCCTCCATTTGCGCGCTCATCCAGCGAATGCGCTCGCACAGGAGTTCGATGATCCGGATCGCGACGGAGGGGCGTTTTTCGAGAAGGTCGAAGAAGTCGCGCCGAAGGACCGTATAGAGCTCCGTCGGCTCCACCGCCACGGCATCGGCGGTTCGTGGACGGCCGTCAAGAAGGGCAACCTCACCGAAAACGTCGCCTGGACCGAGGAGATTGAGCGTCAGACGCTTACCGGAGGAACTCCCCGTCGCAATGCGGATTTGCCCGCGACGCACGGCATAGAGCGCATCGCCCGGATCCCCTTTGAGAAAAAGCGTCTCTCCTGGATCGAGGTGCCGCGACACGCACAACACTGCGATGGCCTCAATGGCGTCGTCCCCCAGGCCTGCGAAGAAGGGATTGGCCTTGAGCAGAAGCGCCAGGTTGTGCGGTCCAGCCATGAAGAGGCCTTTCGTCAAGGATGACGGGGCATCGACTGCAATGTGATCAAGGTCACAGAAGAGAGACCCCGAGCCGCGCATCATCAACCGTAGCGATGACGGCCAGGAGTGCCTTGCCTTCATCGTCATGGATCGAACCTCGATCTGGTCCAGTCTAGCATCAAAAGTGCTGGGAGGCATGCCATGATGCAGAACACTGCTTCACCGAACAGTTCAATGATCGCGCAGTCAGGTTGGATTGCGCGAGCCATCATTGAGAGCGCCACCAAGTCCATCCGCTATTTCGTTACGCTGATGAACGAGGCCGCTGCCCATGAGCGGGATCGCCGGCAGCTCGACGAGCGCATGCTGCAGGACATCGGGCTCGAGCCCTTCGACCTCTATTACGGCTGGCGCGGCTCAGGGCATTAGTGCTCGCAACCGTTTCCAGACGCACCCTCTCACGGAAGAACGAAAATGAGCCTGTATTCTCGCTATATCGGACCAAAGATCGTCAGCTGCCTCTGCGCGATGGATGACATAACGGCGGAGCGGGAGCGGGTTGTTCCTCTCGCAGGCGGTGTGGTCCTCGAAATCGGCATGGGGCCTGGTCTGAACCTGCCGTTCTACGATCCCCTCAAGGTGAGGAAGGTCATCGGAGTCGATCCCAACGATGCCTTCCTTCACCTCGGTGAGGCGCGGCATCGCAACAGCCCGGTTCCTCTGGAGATCGTCCGTGCTCCAGCCGAGGCGCTACCCTTGAGGGATGCATCCATCGATACGGCCGTGATCACCTACACGCTGTGTTCGGTCGACGATCCCGTGCAGGCGCTCAAGGAGATCCGGCGCGTTCTCAAGCCCGAGGGCAGGGTGCTCTTCCTTGAGCATGGGCTGTCGCCGGAAGCGGATGTGGCGCGCTGGCAGCATCGGCTCAATCCGATCTGGCGATCCCTCGCAGTTGGCTGCAATCTCACGAGGCCAGTAGTGGAACTGCTCCAGCAAGCCGGTTTTTCCATCCAGGATATGGAGGAGTATTATCTGGGTGGAGCTCCGCGCGTGATCGGCTTTCACTGCCGCGGCATCGCTCAGGCCAGCTGACTCTGCGGATCCTCCATCCCGTCGTTTCTCTCCATTCCAGCGCCGACCCGTTCACCGATGTCGCTGAACCGGTCGGTTCTTATTTTGCTCCGGCGCTGAAATCTGGCGAACCAGACGTGGTGCAGCGGCATGCACAGCGTATTGGGTAGGCTTCCTGTAATTCAATCTTATCCTCTTACTTACCTTGGGGCATGTAGGTATCGTAGCGGCGCGATTTGCGTGAGCGAGGACGCATTCCGAAGCGCTCGCAGCCTGCGGAATTCACAATCGACAGGAAAGGGAATATGTTATAGTGTTTTAAATGGGGTCTGAGATATTGCCTTCATCCTGCCAATAACGATTGCCGCACCTGCCATGATGCTGATCCCGCTGCGCCGCCTGTTCATGTTTCCCCTTCTTCTGCTCTTGAGTGCGGCTCCCGCCCTGGCAGGAGATTGGGTGATTGTTAAAGTCTCGGGTGAGGCTTGGATCTCCAACCCGAATGCACCGGTTGCCAGAGCGACGGCTGGAATGACCGTGCCGGATGGGGCGACTTTCTCGACGAGCCACAATGCCCGCGCTCAACTGGAGCGAGGAGCTGAGAGCATTCTGGTCAGCCCCAATACGGTGATCTCACCGCAATCCTACACGTTCTTCGGCACGAGCACGACGATCCAGCAGCAGGTGGGACGGATCGAACTTGAAGTTGAGAAACGCAACGTCAGGCATTTCTCGGTGAAAACCCCGCTTCTGGCAGCTGTCGTGAAAGGAACGCACTTCACGGTGTCCGTGTCCAGGGTCGGCGCGGACGTGCAGGTTGCGCGTGGATTGGTGGAGGTTTCCGATCTGAAGACCGGCGCATCGGCAGAAATCGGCCCCGGTCAGAAAGCCATCGTCGGTGGGCCGGAAGGACGCGGTCTTCGAGTGACTGGTGCAAGCGATACTCTGGATGTCCGGAAAGGGCACCCCCAGAGCTCTGATGACGAGGATGCCGGAACGAAGGGGCAGTCAGGCAGCAAAGCCGGAACAGGCAAGACATCGAGCAACTCTGGCGGCACAGGCACCGGAAGCAGTGGCGGTGGCAAAGGCGGCTCCGGGTCTACCGGTTCGGGCAGCAATGCCGGCGGCAACGGGAACGGTGGTGGCAAAGGTGCAGATAAGGGCAGCTCCAACAACGGTGGTAACAACGGCAATGGCGGTGGCGCTGGTGGAGGCAACGGCAATGGCAGTAGCAATGCCGGCGGTAACGGCGAAGGCAACGGTCGGGGAGGCGGTTCCTCCGAGGGCAGCGGAAAACGTTAAGGCACTCCACAGCGCGTCAGGTTGCTGACGTCCGCGGCTTATCCTCTTTCCCTTGTGAGGGACTCGTGTTCCGATACGCGATCGTCATCAGTCTCATCGCTCTCTTTGCGGGCTTGCTTCACAACGAAGGCGCACTCAAGCCGCTGAAGGATAGGCTGACAGAACTCCGCTTTGCTGCCGCTTCCCGGGATCCAACCGGCGGGATCGTGCTGGTGGAGATCGACGCCAAGAGCATTGCCGAGATCGGTGAATGGCCTTGGCCCAGGCGCATTCATGCCGATCTGATCAAGTCCATCGATCGCTTCGAGCCTTCCGAAATTGCACTCGACATCGATTTCAGCGCGCGGTCGAACGAGGCGGATGACAGCGCTCTCGAAGCCGCTTTGCGAGCTGCGAAAAGCTCGGTCATCCTCGCCACGTTCAACCAGCCTGCGTCGTCGGACATCCAGGATCGCCGCACCATCGCCAGCCAGCCGCTCGCCCGCTTTCGGGATCATGCTTGGCTTGCAAGCGTCAATATAGAGCCGGATTCCGACGGGCACGTTCGGCGCTATCCCTATGGCGCCTTGATCGACGGGAAGCTTCTGCCGTCGCTTGCCACGCTCTACGGAGGCGTTTCCCCGAGCACTGAGTCGTTCATCATCGACTTCAGCATTTCGGCAAGTGAGATTGATCGCATCTCGGTCATCGATCTTCTGCAAGGGCGTGTCGAGGCTCAGCGCCTGAGAGGTAAGAAAGTCATCGTCGGCGCCGGCGCAATCGAGCTGCGCGACGTCTTCCAGGTGCCTCATTATGGTCTGATCTCCGGTTCTCTCCTCCAGGCCGTCAGTGCGGAGGCCATCGTGCAGGGACGGGCGCTTGACGAAGCGGCGCAAGAAATCTCAATTATCGGCTTGATCGTGCTGGCGGTTCTGGTTTGGGCGGCAAGGTGCTCCAAATGGCACCACGTTGTCCTCGCGCTGATTGGCTGTGCCGTTCTGGTGGAAATCTGCGCCTGGGCCCTGCAGGTTCTGCACACGATTGTGCTCGATACCTCAGCTTGGCACGTTGCTGTTCTAGGCTTCATGGCTCTTACGGTCGGACGGGAGATCGACCTGCGTCGTATTCTCCTCGTTCTGTCAGACACAGAGCGTCATAACCTGAAGATTGTGCTCGATCAGGTCGTCTCAGATAATTTCGACGGCATCATCGTGGTCGATGACGAAGGAACCATCCAATCGATCAGCCGCGCCGCAGCACAGATTCTCAAGCCGGGGGCCCGCCGCAACTGGATCGGGCTTCCCGTCAAGGAACTGGCACCGGTTGAAATGCTGATGGCGATGAGAAACGCTATTTCCGACTGTGCTCAGGGCGAATGGCGCGGAGCTGCGCCGCGTGAGCTATGCATGCAGGGTGACGGTGCTGACGAGCGGGTGCTCGAATATGTCGTCACCCCCTCACGTCTCCAGGAGAACGTGGACACGAGCCGTGGCAGACCTGCGGATCGTTTCGTCGTTTGTCTGAGCTTCAGGGATGTCACCGAACGAAGGCGTGCCGAGCAGCGTCTGGCCTATCTTGCTCACTATGACACGCTGACCGGGCTGCCCAACCGCAACCACTTCACGGAGCGCCTGCGCGAGGTATTGAAAGCGAGTACTGCGGGAGCGCCCTCTGGGGCTGTTCTCTATTTCGATCTCGACCGCTTCAAGACCGTCAACGATACCTTCGGCCATGGGACCGGGGACCTCCTGCTGCAGGCCGTTGGTCGTCGCGGATTGGAGCTCGTTCCGTCTCCGCATCTCTTCGCGCGGCTCGGCGGAGATGAGTTCGCCGTGCTCTGGCGTGAGCCGATTGGGAAGGAGGATCTCCAAATCCTCGCGTGGCGCCTGATCGAACAAATTGGCGATCCTTACGAAATCAACGGCAATCGTCTGACGATTGGCGTCAGCGTCGGCATTGCAATGATCGATGAGACGGCAAGCGAGCCCGATCTCATCATGAAACAGGCGGATGCGGCGCTCTACAGGGCAAAGAAGGCTGGACGCGGGCTGCATTGCTTCTACGAATCTTCGATTGAAGCGGAGCTGCGGGTCAGGCAAAAGCTGGAGATGGAGCTTTGGGATGCCCTGGCGCGGCAGGAATTCCAGGTGGTCTATCAGCCGCAATTCGACCTCGGCAGCCGAACGCTCGTTGGTGTGGAGGCGCTTCTGCGCTGGCCTCATCCGGAGCGTGGAATGGTGCCACCTGACGAGTTTATTCCCGTTGCCGAGGAGGTCGGCATGATGGAAATCCTTGGCGAGTGGGTTCTGCACGAGGCATGCCGCGAGGTCGTTCGCTGGCCGCAGCCCATCAAGCTTTCGGTTAATGTATCGCCAGTTCAATTCACACGCGGCAATCTCGTCGCATCTGTCACGAAGGTGCTGGCTGATACGGGCTTGCCAGCAGATCGGCTGATGCTTGAGCTTACCGAGTCGCTCTTCATTCAGGAGAGCGGTGCGGTCCGCAGGGCCATCGATGAGCTGAAGTCTTCCGGCGTTGGCTTTGCTCTCGATGATTTCGGAACAGGCTACTCCGCCCTCAGCTATCTGCGGAAGTTCCCTATCGACGCCATCAAGATCGATCGTTCATTCGTCTTCGGCGTTCCGAACGATGTGGAAGCGATGGCAATCGTGCAGGCCATTGTTGCCCTCGGTCGGAGCCTTGGAATTCGCTTGATCGCCGAGGGGCTGGAAACACCGGATCAGATCCGCGTGCTCCAGGAACTCGGATGCCAGGAAGGCCAGGGTTATTGTCTAGGTCGCCCCCAGCCGCTCCAGGTCATCATGGGGCTCCTCAATCAAGGCCCTGGACCTTTTTGAATACAAGTCTCGATTGGTTCGGCCGCACCGACAGTCCTGAGGGCTCGCTCCCTGCATGGTCTGCCCTAAATCCATGGTGTGCAGGATGAACTTTTTCCGACGCGTCGGCGTACGAGACTTCTCCCGACCATTCTGGGCCGGCTCGCCCTCACTGCTGCACTTGGGCTTGCGATCCTGGCGGGACTGGTCTGGGGCAGAGTCATCGTCGTTCCGAGCCATCTTGATCCCTTCGCGCCCCTGCAGGTGGCGGATGAGGTGAACTGGCTGACCCGGATAAAGCTCTCGCGTCTCGAGAGGAACGGGCCGCAATGCCTTCGAGTGTTGGCGGAGTCGGATGTTTCCTACAGACCCGCTTCGGATCGTACGGACAGGGATGGCTGCGGCTTGTCCAATGCCGTCGAGGTGACGGAGGCTTCGCGCGCCTTGAGCCGGAGCTTTACGGCTTCATGTTCTCTGGCAGTGGCCTGGGCGCTCTTTGACCGCCACGTCGTCGGACCGGCGGCTCGCAGGCATCTCGGACAGGATGTGGTGCGCGTCGTCCGCTTCGGCACTTACGCCTGTCGCAACATCAACCACCGCACTGAAGGCCGGCGCAGCGAACATGCGACCGCCAATGCTATTGATCTCGCCGGCTTCGTGCTGGCCGATGGACAGCAGATCACGGTGAGAAGCGACTGGACGGGAAGAGATCCCCGCCGCGCGGCTTTTCTGCGGGACATCCGGGATGGCGCCTGCGGGCTCTTCGACGTCGTGCTCAGCCCCGATTACAACGGGGCCCATCGTGATCACTTCCATTTCGACATGGGCACGTATCGCGCCTGCCGATGAGAGGAGCTTCGTCGCCCTTCGCGTCGTACGGAAAAGGAAACCCGGTTTTCCCGCGTCAGACGCTGCTTCAGTTGACGGCGTAGGAGGGAGTGTCGCCCATCAGCGCGGCCTTGGCGGCCAGGAGCAGCGCCTCGCCGAGCTCGCGCGCATGCTCGGGCGTCATCGCCACCGGCAGCTGCCGGCGCACGCCGCGCTCGTACTCCTCCAGCGTGGTGGCCATCTCGATCACCATCATCGCATCGCGGCCATCGAGCGTGCCAACCGAGAAGCTGGTGAGCGCGCCAATCAGGTCCATGTCAGGTTTCATTGTTCTGCCCCTACGGTGTTGTTGACCAGAACCTACCGAACTTCCCACGCCCTGTCTGCTCTCCGGCCAGAGAGTGGATTGTGTTACATCGCTGATATTGCAGGAAAATCGCCAGCCAGGCTCAGGCCCTGCGCAATTGTGAAATCACGAAGTAGAGCTGTTTCCGTTGGCCTGGAATCAGCCCTCTTGTTTGCCGGGCCGCATTTTTTGATGGTGAACCGGAGCCGCTTCACCGAAAAAGGCTCCAGCGCGAATGCCATCATAGTAGCAGTGTTCTCTTCGTGGAGGCCTCGATGGCAGCTTGCCGGGCCCCATGCTCCCATTGCCCTTTAAAGGACAAGTTCGTCCCTGAGGCTCTGCCTGAGCATCCGTTCGGCAGGTGACTTCTCCGGCTCATTGAGAAGAGGTTCAGCTTTTTATGCGCGGCTCAGCGTATCAAAGTCCAGCTTGGTGCGTTGAGAAAGAGGTAACTTGGGCGTTGGTCAACTGACCGAGGGCAGAGACGGAGGTCGTCATGCTTCGTCGTTTCTGGTGTACTCTCGCGTGCCTTATTCTCGCGGGCGGCTTTCTCGGAGGAGCGCCAGCCTCCGCTGAGCCTCCGCTCGATTTGGCTCTCGTCATCGCTGTTGACGTGTCCTCCTCGATGGAAGCGGAGGAACAAGGCCTGCAGCGCACAGGCTTCGTGGAGGCCTTTCGATCCTCGGCTGTTCATGAGGCCATCCAGAACGGCGTAGCAGGCCGGATCGCCGTAACCTATGTCGAGTGGTCTGGGGCCAAGGATCAGGTGGTGCTCGTTCCCTGGACAGTCATCGATGGTCCGGAGAAAGCGAATGCCTTCTCCAACCATCTCGCCAGCAAGCCGATACGCCAAGCAGGCATGACGTCGATCTCCGGGGTGATCGACTTCAGCCGCAATCTGTTCACGGATCTCGGCAGAATCTCGGCGCGCCGAGTCATCGATATCTCGGGGGATGGTCCCAACAATGATGGGCGCAAGGTTGAACTCGCGCGGGATGAGGCGATCGCGGAAAGCATCACGATCAATGGCTTGCCGATCATGTTCGGGCGAGCCTCGAACAGCCCCGAGATGGACGGGCTGGACGTGTATTATCGGGAATGCGTCATCGGCGGCGTCGGATCCTTCGTGATCCCTCTGCACGACTCGGAGCAATTCGCCATGGTCATTCGCACCAAGATCATGCGCGAGATCGCCGGGCGTGAGGATCGGCCTCCACAAGTCCTTCCGGCTCAGTCGCGTATGAATTGCGTGACTGGCGAGAAGAAAAGCGAAGACGATCTCAGCGTCAAGAAAGGCCCGTGAGTGCCTTCAGCGCATGAGGCCGGCAGCCCTCAACGCTCTTGTAATGATAGCGCCGACATCCGGGATGGAGACAGGCGCTTGCTTCCTGCGCTCCTGCGAAGCGGTGGTTGATGGCGAAGTCTTTTCGATTGAAGTAGGTCTCGGCGTGGTGCTTGCAGACTTCTTCGATGCACCGCGCCCGGTGAGGCCCCAAAACCGCGCGATGTGATAGCTCGATGAGATCCCGGCTTCGAGCAGGAACGGGCCTGCAACGCCGTAATTGTTCTCGCCATCGCCCGTGGCGAGCGGCGTGCCATGGGCCATGCCGGTGATGACGTATTCCTCGACCACTTCCTCGCCGACATCGTTCGTCCAGACGCGACGCGGATAACCATCCACGGTTTCGTTCCTGCTGGAAGCCGCCGACAAGCCATGGACATTCGTCCATTGCTTGATGATCTCGCCTGCATTGAGGGGCTTCACGGTGGCATCGGCGCTGCCATGCCAGACGGACACCTTGGGCCAGGGCCCGCGATGCGGAGAGGCCTGGCGTACCAGATCGCCCCATTCCTCGGCCGGGCGTGTCTGCCCTTGAAACATGCACTCGAACGCTTCCGAGACGCTCGTGGCGCATCGATAGGGAAGGCCGGCGATGATGGCCCCGCCGGCGAAAACCTCTGGGTAAGCGGCCAGCATGGTCGCCGTCATGGCGCCGCCGGCCGACAGTCCGGTTACGTAAATGCGGTCACGATCAACGCCGTGATCGCGAACGGCGCGCTCCACCATCTGGCGGATCGAGGCGGCTTCGCCGCTGTCGCGTTCGATGTCCCCGGCTTGGAACCAGTTGAAGCAGCGTTTCGGGTTATTTGCATCCTGCTGCTCGGGGAAGAGCACGACAAAGCCGTAACGCTCGGCCAGAACCGACCATCCGGAGCCGTAATCATAGCCCGCAGCGCTCTGTGTGCAGCCGTGGAGAACCACGACGAGGGCGGGGGAGGCGCCGATCTCCGGCGGCGCATAGGTGAACATGCGCAGATTGCCGGGGTTAGGGCCGAAATTTTGCGTTTCCGTCAGGCGGCTCGGAGCCGTCGAGGAAGGCTCCAGCGAGGCTGCGCTCTCGGCCGAGGCCTTCATCAATCCTTCCCATTGCCTCCGGTAGCGAGCCAATTGGTGGATCATGCTTCCTAGGCGCTGCATCAGGCTTATCCTTCAGGACTGCTGAATGTCAGATAACGCTTTAAAGAAGCTCTCGTTGCAATGCAAAAAAATATTTTGCGGTGCAGCAAAATATTCCGATGAGCGTAGGATTGTTGCCGCAAAACCATGCCGTAACGTCATCTAACATCTCGCAGCGGAGCTTCAAGGAGAAGCTGCTGCTTCAGTTGACGGCGTAGGAGGGAGTGTCGCCCATCAGCGCGGCCTTGGCGGCCAGGAGCAGCGCCTCGCCGAGCTCGCGCGCATGCTCGGGCGTCATCGCCACCGGCAGCTGCCGGCGCACGCCGCGCTCGTACTCCTCCAGCGTGGTGGCCATCTCGATCACCATCATCGCATCGCGGCCATCGAGCGTGCCAACCGAGAAGCTGGTGAGCGCGCCAATCAGGTCCATGTCAGGTTTCATTGTTCTGCCCCTACGGTGTTGTTGACCAGAACCTACCGAACTTCCCACGCCTTGTCTGCTCTCCGGCCAGAGAGTGGATTGTGTTACATCGCTGATATCGCAGGAAAATTGTTCTCCAAAGTGCAGAGCGACCTGCAGCTTGGCCATACTTGATGAAGATCAAGGCTGCTTGTGTTGGAGCCGGGTACAAGGGCTTCAAGTTGCTCATTGGGCCTGCCGTTCGTCTGCTTTTGAGAGGGAACAGAACCATGCCGGATCTCGTAAAACTCGCCGAGGACCTCAAGCGCACCCGTGATGAGATCCGGCTGAAGATCCATCTCGGCTCGAGAGAGGTGCAGGACGAGTGGTCCGAACTCGAGCAGCGTTGGAGTTCCTTCGAGAGCAGGGCTGAGCTTGACAAGAGCACCAGGGATGTGGGCGATGCCTTGAAGATCCTCGCCTCCGAGCTGAAAGACGCCTATACGCGCATTCGGCGGGCGCTCTGATCATGGCGCGCGCTTCTCATATTCATCATGAGCTTGCCTCTCTGCACGCGGACCTGAACAAGCCGTCACGTGCCGCCGCCAAGGCGAAATCGCATGCCGCGAAGCATGAGAGGACAACCAATGCAGCCGAAGAAGCCAATGCATCCTTCGCTGCCGATCTCGAAGAGCAGCTGAAGGAATTGAGCAAGGCGTTGTCCGAGTATTCCGGCAACGTTGAAGATTTCATCGCCGAGCATCCGCTGGCGTCCGTGCTGGGCGCTTTCGTCTTAGGCGTGGCGATCGGGCAGATGGTGGGAAGGGCCTGAAAATCATGATGGACAGCATCGTTCGCAATCTTCGCGTCCTCTGGCGCGCCGAGTCGATCATTGCCGACATCCGCTTCCGCCAGATGATGACCCGTTCCTCCTTGAGGGGAGCGGCGGTTCTTCTCGGGCTTTTCGCGTTTTTCATGGGAAATTTGGCAGTGTTCTTCGCGCTCGATCAGGCGTGGGGTTCCATCTGGGCCGCCGCCGTCATCGCCCTCGGTAACGTCCTCGTCGCCATCATCCTGCTGGTGGTCGCAGAAAAGTCGAGGCCGGGGCGGGAGATGGAGCTGGCGCTCGAAGTGCGCAACTCGGCGATCCAGGCTCTGGAGGCCGATGCAGAAGCCATTCAGGAGCAGCTCACGGAGCTGCGCGATGAAGTGCGCGGCATGAAGCAAGCCGTCCTCGGCTTCGTGCGGCAGCCGATCGACGCCGTTCTGCCGTCGATGCTCGTGCCGCTGGCGGGGGCTGTGATCAAGAACCTTAAAAAGCCTGCCGCAAACGAGTCCTGAAGGCGGCGGCATCGGTAAAAGCATCAGGCCGGAGTGCTTCTCGCTCCGGCCTGATTGGATTCTCAGCGGCGTTTGTCGGACGAACGCTTCTTGTCCTGTTTCTTGTCCTTTGGGGGCTTGTGAGGTTTCGTGTCCTTGTGCGCACGAGGCGGTTTGGATTCATGGACGCGCTTGCCTTCTCGCGGGCCCTTACGCTCGGAAAATTCGCCTCTCTCCTTCGGACCCTTGTGCTTGGGCGCATCCCAGGTCTTTCCATGCGGCGCGTCGGCGGGCTCGATGCGGATGTCCTCGTCATTGGCCTTGCGCACAGCGGCGGCGAATTTCGGCGCATGTGACTTCGCGATCTGGAATTTCGACTCCCTGTCGAAGATCTTGATCGACCCGATCTCCTTCTTGGTCACATGACCGAGACGGCAGATAATGGGCAGAAGCCAACGGGGATCGGCATTGTTGCGGCGCCCCACGCTCATGCGGAACCACACCATGTCTTCCGACGCGCCGTAAGCGCCATCTTCTGAAGCGCCGCGGCCCCATTCCCTGCCGCCGCGCGCGCGCTCTTCCTGGCGTTCGCGCTTGTCCTTGCGCTGACGCGATCCACGATCTTCGCCGGGATCGAAAACCTCTTCAGGTGCGGGCAGGCGTGAACGATGGAAGCGCGCCAGGGCATTGGCGATTTCCTCGGCCGACTTCTCGGCGAGCAGAACGCGAGCCATGGCAAGATCTTCTTCCGTCGTCTCCTCGGAGAACATGGGATCCTGCATCAGGCGCTCGCGGTCGAGCGTGCGGATGTCGTCAGCCGAAGGAGGGCCGGCCCAAGCCACGTCGATGCCGGCCATGTCGATCAGGCGCTCCGCCTTGCGGCGCCGCGTATAGGGCACGAGCATCACGCATACGCCCTTGCGACCGGCGCGGCCAGTGCGGCCGCTGCGGTGCAGGAGCGTTTCGTGATCGTTCGGCAAGTCGACGTGAATGACCAGACCGAGATCGGGCAGGTCGATGCCGCGAGCGGCAACGTCGGTCGCAACGCACACGCGGGCGCGTCCATCGCGCAGGGCCTGAAGAGCATGGCTGCGTTCGCTCTGGCTGAGTTCACCCGACAGAGCAACCGCTGCGAAACCGCGCTCGACGAGGCTCGCATGCAAGTGGCGCACGGCTTCACGGGTATGGCAGAACACCATCGCGCCGCGGCTTTCATAGAAGCGCAGCACATTCACGGTGGCGAGCTCTGTCTCGTTCGGCGCGCAGCGGATGGCGCGATATTCGATGTCGCCGTGCGGCTCATTCTCGACCAGTGTGTCGATGCGGTGCGCATCGCGCTGATAGCGGCGCGCCAGCGTCACGATGTTCTTCGGCAAGGTGGCGGAGAAGAGCAACGTGCGGCGCTCCTCGGGCGTGGCGTCGAGGATGAACTCGAGGTCCTCGCGGAAGCCGAGATCGAGCATCTCATCCGCTTCGTCGAGCACCACGACTTTCATCCTCGATGTATCGAGGCGTCCACGCTCCAGGTGGTCGCGCAGGCGGCCCGGCGTGCCGACGACGATGTGGCAGCCGTCTTCCAGGGCCCGCTGCTCGCGGCGCACATCCATGCCGCCGACGCACGACGCAACACGTGCGCCGGCCGGGCCATAGAGCCAGATCAGCTCGCGATTGACCTGAAGTGCCAGCTCACGGGTCGGCGCGATGATCAGCGCCAGCGGCTCGCGCGGAGCCCCGAAGCGCTCCGCATCGCCGAGCAGGGTCGAGGCCATGGCCAAGCCGTAGGCCACCGTCTTGCCGGAGCCGGTCTGGGCTGACACGAGAAGATCGCGGTCGAGAGCATCCTGCTCAAGAACGGCGGCCTGGACGGGAGTGGGGTCGTTATAACCTCGATCGGTGAGGGCGCGTTCGAGGCTGGGATTGGTCTTGGGAAAAGGCATGGGAATGGGGCTGAACCGGTTCGAGAGAGCTCAAAGGCTCCGATAAATGTGATCAGCCGGAGGTGGCGCCGTCGTCTATTTCGTCGATGGACACCAGGAAAACGACATCGATGTTGATGCCGTCAGAGTCTTCGTCGTCTTCGACCTCGTCCTCATCCTCTTCGTCCAGAACCTCATAAAACGCATCGATTTCGTCCTCGGATGCGGGTCTGGTTGTCAAGGCAGCTGAGCCGTCCCAAAGGAAGCGGCCCTCGCTCTTAAACGACTTCAGGTCATCTTTAAAGCTCTCGCTCAAAAAGAGTTCCTCGGCCTGCTCCTGATCGGCATTGGTCACGGCAACCGCCTTGCCGGCAATCTCCAGGGTAACCATGGCATGTCCTTCATCGCGCAAGCTGGTCTCTTTGCCTAACGCGCATCTGGGCGTTTCGATCAATTCGGCTGAGTTTCAAGAAGCCTACAGCGTGTAGTGCAGGGCCTCGCTGGCGGATCGCAGGGACGGCAGGAAACGCTCCTCCATCTCGGAGGCCGGCACGCGCGCGGCCTGAGCGCTGATGTTGAGGGCAATGGTGACCTGGCCGTTCTCCTGGACCAGCGGCACGGCAATGGAGCGGAGGCCGAATTCCAGCTCCTCGTCGACGAAGGCATAGCCTTGCTGTCGGGCCGTCTCCAGGATGGCGCGGAATTCGTTCTTGTCCGTGATGGTTTTCGGGGTTCGAGGCTCCAGGCGCACCCGGTTGAGATAGGCCTCGATGGTTTCAGGGGGCTGGTTGGCCAGGATCGCCCGCCCGAGCGACGTGCAATAGGCGGGCAGGCGGCTACCCACGCCTAAGCCGATGGACATGATGCGGCGGGTGGCCGAGCGGGCGATGTAGACGATATCGTCGCCATCCAGAATGGCCGCGGAGCTCGACTCGCCCGTCTCCTCCGAGATCCGCTCCAGGAAGGGCTGCAGACGTGTGGAAAGCGCCGTGGAGGAGAGATAGGCATAGCCAAGCCTGAGAATGCGCGGGCTCAAGGAGAAGTACCGCCCGTCGAAATCCGCATAGTTGAGCCGGGTAAGGGTGCGAAGATAGCGGCGGGCAGCCGCGCGGGTAATGCCCGTGATCTTGGCCACATCCGACAGAGTCAGGCGGGGACGGCTGGCATCGAAGGCTTCGATCACCAGCAGTCCTTTCTCGAGGCTCGCGACGAAATCGCGGTCCTCGCTGCTCTGGCTGTCGATCTCCTGAGCCATGCTGCTCTCCAAAGAGGGGTGTTCGACTCATGTGGACTTGACACCGTGCCCCTGAATCGTCCTTGATGTTCGGTATGGTAATCAATGTTCGCAATGCGCACAAGCTGATAACGCCATAGAACCAGGGGACCGCGATCCACCAAAAGAGATCCGCGGCTTGGAGGGAAGGAAACGAGGATGACAGCAGGGAAGAAAATTCTGGGTGCGGCCATCGGCGCATTGCTGATGAGCTCCGTCTCCGCATACGCCGAGACCATCAAGGTCGGCATCATCGGCCCGTTCTCGGGTCCATTCGCTCTACAGGGCAAGAACTTCCAGGCGGGTGTCGAAGCCTACATGGCCCTGAACGGAAAATCCGTGAAAGGCCATGATGTCGAAGTCATCTATCGCGACCTTCCGGCTGCAAACCCTGCGCAATCCCGCGCCCTGGCGCAGGAACTGGTGGTGAAGGAGAAGGTGCAGTATCTCGGCGGCGTCTACTTCACGCCCGACGCCATGGCGATCACGCCCTTGCTCGCACAGGCCAACACGCCACTCGTCATCTTCAATGCGGCGACCTCTGCCATCATGACCACTTCACCGCTCGTGGTCCGCACGTCGTTCACGACCGCCCAGACCACGACTCCTCTCGGCAAGGTGGCTGTCGATGAAGGGGTCAAGAAGGCGATTACCGTGGTCAGCGATTACGGCCCGGGCGTCGATGCGGAAAATGCCTTCAAGAAGGCTTTCGAGGCAGCCGGCGGCCAAGTGATCGAGGCCATCCGGATGCCGATGAACACCGCCGATTTCAGCCCGATCATGCAGCGCGTGCGTGACTCCGGAGCCGCCGGTGTGTTCGCCTTCCTGCCATCCGGCCCGCCCACCCTCGGCTTCGTGAAGGCGTTCAACGAGACGGGCCTGAAGAAGGCAGGCATCAAATTCTACGCGCCGGGGGACCTCACCCAGGAATCCGACCTGCCGGCGCTCGGCGAAGCGGCTGAAGGCTTGAAGACCAGCTTCCATTATGCAGTGGCCCATGACAGCCCGGAGAACAAGAAGTTCGTCGAGGCGGCCACCAAGGCCATCGGCTCGGCGGAGCAACTCTCCTTCCCGTCGGTCGGTGCTTATGATGGCATGCACGTCATCTACAAGATGATCGAAGCCACCGACGGCAAGCAGGACGCCAAGAAGGCGGTCGATGCCGTGAAGGGCCTGTCCTGGACCAGCCCGCGCGGGCCGGTGCGCATCGAGCCCGAGACGCGCCACATCACGCAGAACATCTATCTGCGCGAGGTCGCGAAGGGCGCCGACGGAAAGTACTTCAACAAGGAAATCCAGACCTTCCCGGACCAGAAGGATCCCGGCCTCGCCACGCAGTAAGGCGATGAAACGTTGAGATGGACGCAACCGCTTGAGATTTGTGTCCATCACGTCCCCTTCAGACCATGGCGCGCACGAGCGGAACAAGACAGATGCAGACGATCTTAAGCATTGCGACCGACGCCGTGGCCTTTGGCATGGTGTTGTTCATCATCTGCATCGGCCTGTCGCTCACGATGGGCCTGATGCGGGTCGTCAATCTCGCTCACGGCGCGTTCGCGATGATCGCAGGCTATATCGCATCCTACGCCGCGCGGGATCTCGGGCTTGGCTATGCGGTTGCGATCTTTCTCGCGATCATCGGCACCATCATCATCTCCATTCCGCTGGAGCGTTTTCTCTATCGGCGCATCTATGGCAGTCCTGAGCTGACCCAGGTGCTGATGACGATCGGCATCACCTTCTGCGTGATCGGCATCACCAATTATTTCTTCGGCCCGACCCTGAAGACCATTCCTCTGCCTCAAGCCTTGAGCCAGCCGGTGGACGTGGGCTTTCGCACGATTGCCGCGCATCGTCTCTTCGTGATCGCCTGCGGCGCGGTCGTGGCCGGTGGCCTGTGGTATCTCATCGAACGCACGAGCTTCGGCATCAGGCTGCGGGCAACGGTTGATAATGCCGCCATGAGCGATGCGCTCGGCGTCCGCACCCAAGTCGTTTATGCCGTGAGCTTTGCCATCGCCATCGGCCTTGCCGCACTGGGTGGCGTGGTCGGCGCGGAGTTTCTGCCCATCGAGCCTTATTATGCGCTGCGCTACATGGTGATGTTCCTCGTCGTTGTGTCAGTCGGCGGGGCAGGCTCCATCCTCGGCGCCGTCATTGCGTGTCTCGTGCTGGGACTGGTCGATACGACAGGGCGTTATCTCATGCCTGAATTCGGCAATTTCTTCTTCTATGCGGCGGTCATTCTCATCGTCTGCCTGTTCCCGCGCGGCTTCCTGGGAAGGGCTCAGTAACATGCAGCTCATGGCTCAGGCAGGAACGGTATCGGCGGCTCCCAAGGCGAAGAGCCCGTGGTGGCACGACGTGATTGGGATCGTGTCGATCGTGGCTTTCGGAGCGGCGGCCTACTGGCTGTTCCCCGACAATCTCGCGCTGCTCACCCGGATCATCGCGGTTGCGCTTCTGGTGCTGTCGATCGATCTGATCGTCGGCTATTGCGGTGTGGCCACCCTCGGACAGGCAGCCTTGTTCGGCGCTGGCGCTTATGCGGCGGGCATTGCCTGCGTGAACGGTGTCACGGAGCCGATGACGCTGCTTGCCATTGGCGCGGTAGCAGGCGCGGCGGCCGGGCTTGTCATGGGTGCGATCATGCTCCGAGCCCACGGGCTCGCGCAGCTCGTTCTCTCCATCGCCATCGTGCAGCTCTTCCATGAGGCCGCGAACAAGGCCTCCGCATATACGGGCGGCAGCGATGGATTGGCGGGGCTGATGGTGAGCCCGCTCTTCGGAACGTTCGAATTCGATTTGTGGGGCAAGACGGCCTATATCATGGGCCTCGCCCTTCTGCTCAGCGTCTTCATCGCGCTGAAATTCATCGTGGCGTCGCCTTTCGGCATGCTGTGCCGCGGCATCAAGCAGGATCCGGTGCGCATCCGTGCCATGGGGGCCTTCGTGTTCCCGGTGCTCTTGAAGATGTTCGTGATCTCGGGGGCGGTGGCTGGCCTGGGCGGGGCTCTTGCTGCCATCTCCACGCAGGTCGTCGGCCTCGACAGCGTCAGCTTCGAGCTTTCGGCCAATGCGCTCGTCATGCTGGTTCTCGGTGGCCTTGGCACACTCTATGGCGCGCTGATCGGAACCGCGATCTTCATGGGCTTCGAGCATGTGGTCTCCGCCATCAACCCGTTCCATTGGATGACGATGGTGGGTGCGCTGCTGATCGCTGTCGTGCTGGCTGCTCCCGGAGGCTTGAGCAGCCTGGTCGAGAAGTTCTCCGGATCGAGGGGAGGGAAGGCATGAGCGATCTCTTCCGCGTCGAGAACCTGTCGAAATCCTTCGGCGGCCTCGCAGTGAGCCGTAACATCTCCCTGTCGATGCCGGCGGGCGAGCGTCTGGCTCTCATCGGTCCGAACGGTGCCGGCAAGACCACGTTCGTCAACCTGGTCACAGGCCAGCTCAAGCCCAGCGCCGGACGCGTCATCCTCAACGGGGAAGACGTGACGCAAATCGGCGCTGTGCAGCGTGTGCGAAAGGGACTGGTGCGGACCTTCCAGGTCACGCGACTCTTCTCGGAGCTGACGCCCGAGGAACATGTCACACTCACCATATTGCAGCGGGAAGGAAGGGCCTCGCGGATCCTGAGCCGTTTCCGTGGCAATTCCACTGTCGCGGATGAGGTGCATGATATTCTGGGCACCCTCGGCCTGCTCGAGGTCGCGCGCCGGAAAGTGGGCGAGACCGCCTATGGCCAGCAGCGCCTTCTGGAAATCGCCATTGCGCTCGCCCTCAGGCCGAAGGTGCTCCTGCTCGACGAGCCTGCAGCCGGCGTCCCCTCCGTCGACACGCCGCGCATCGAACAGGCGCTGGAGCGCCTTCCGCCGAGCCTCGCCGTACTCATGATCGAGCACGACATGGATCTGGTTTTCCGCTTCGCCAAGCGCGTGGTGGTGCTGGCGGCCGGCGAGATCATCTTCGAAGGATTGCCGTCGGAGGTCGCTGCCGATCCGAAGGTGCGCGAAGCTTACTTGGGGAACTATGCCAATGCCCGCAGCGTCGCTTGACGTCAAAAACCTGAGCGCGGGCTATGGCCCGACGATCGTGCTGGAGGACGTGTCTTTCTCCGTGCCGCCCGGCGCGCGCCTGTCGATCCTCGGCCGCAACGGCATGGGGAAGACCACATTGCTCTCGACGCTCATGGGCATGAACCGCCGCTATGGCGGAGAGATCCTGGTCGGTGGCAAGGACCTGTCGTCCTTGAAAAGCTCCGAACGCGCCCGGTTGGGCATCGGTCTCGTGCCGCAGACGCGCGACATCTTCCGCTCGCTGACGGTGGAGGAAAACCTGATCGTCGGCATCAAGGATCGCCCGCGCAGCGTCATCCAGGAAGCCTACGACATGTTCCCGCGCCTCCATGAGCGCCGGAACAATCTCGGCTGGCAATTGTCCGGCGGCGAGCAGCAGATGCTCTCGACCGCCCGCACGATCCTGGGGCGTCCCTCCGTGCTTCTTCTCGACGAACCGCTCGAAGGCTTGGCGCCGGTGATCTGCGAGGAGCTGATGGCGGCCTTCACGCGTCTCGCCTCCAGCGGCGAGATGACGATCCTGCTCGTGGAGCAGCGCCTGGAGAGCGCGCTCGATTTTGCCGAGTCCGTGCTGATCCTGGAGCGAGGCCGCATCGTCTGGCAGGGCACGAGCGAGGCGCTGCGGGCCGATCATGGCCTGGTCGAACACTATATCGGCGTCGGCTCGCTGCATTGAGGTGGGGCATGGCATTCACTCGCGCAAACGGCATCGTTCTTCACTATCAGGTCATCGGAAGGCCTGACGGGCCCGCGCTCGTCTTCAACAACTCGCTCGGCAGCGATTTTCGCATCTGGCAGGAGGTCGCGCCTGCTTTCACCGATCGTTTCCGCGTCGTTCTCTATGACAAGCGCGGGCACGGCCTCTCCGACGCGCCGCCTGCTCCCTATACGATGGATGATCACACGGACGATCTCTTCGCGCTGCTCGATCACCTGAAGATCGATAGCGCAGCCCTGGTCGGCCTCTCCGTCGGAGGCATGGTTGCACAGCGCGCCGCCGTGCGTTCGCCTCAGCGGGTGAAGGCGCTGGTGCTCTGCTGTACTGCAGCGAAGATCGGCACGTCGGAACTGTGGAGCGAGAGGATTGCAGCCGTCGAGATTGGCGGCATTGAGCCCATCGTCGAGAACGTTCTGCAACGCTGGTTCACATCCGACTTCCGCGAAAGGCGCGAGGACGAGGTGGCGGGCTGGCGCAACATGCTGGTTCGCATGCCTGCCCACGGCTATGCCGGAACCTGCGCGGCCATCCGCGACGCTGATCTGACGCCCGATGCACGCCGGATCGAGGTTCCAACCCTCTGTGTCGCGGGCGATCAGGATGGCTCCACGCCAGCCGACGTGGTGCGCAACACCGCAAGCCTCATTCCCGGCGCACGCTTCGCACTGGTCGACGGGTGTGGGCACATTCCCTGTGTCGAGAAGCCGGATGTTCTGACCCGGTTGATCCAACAGCATCTTCAGGAGGCAGGCCTTGTCTGACGATTCTCACAGCGAACGCTACAAGGCGGGCATGGCGGTCCGCCGCCAGGTTCTCGGCGATGCGCATGTGGACCGCGCCAGCGCTCAGATGACCGAGTTTGACGCGGACTTTCAAACCTTCATCACTGAGGGCGCCTGGGGCTCGGTGTGGGCGCGGCCCCATTTCACCAAGCGCGAGCGCTCCATCGTCACCATCGCGCTGCTGGCGGCGCTGGGGCATGACGAGGAGGTCGCCATGCATGTGCGCGCCACACGCAACACCGGCGCGACCAAGGACGATATTCGTGAAGCTCTCTTGCATGTGGCGGTCTATGCAGGCGTCCCCGCCGCCAATCACGCCTTCAAGATCGTGAAGAGAGCTTATGAGGAAATGGAAAAAGCCTAAAGCACAACAATAACGGCTTCTGCAGGGAGAGCAGTCATGTCGGACGACGGACCATTCTATCAACGGGACAGGAACTGGCACCCGCCGGCTTTCACGCCGCAATACAAGACCTCCATCCTGCGCTCCCCACGATATCCGCTGCTCTCGCTCG
>NZ_QDAH01000031.1 GCF_003075415.1 Microvirga sp. KLBC 81 | reverse complement strand
TGTGCCCAGCTTGAGGTCATGCCGATGGCCGCGTAAAATCCAAGCCAATCAGCCTCCGGAAAATTCGGCGCGGTTCATCTTATGGGCCGATCATGAGCTTGGAAAGCTGCTGACCTAGGAGCTTGGATGGCCGACGTCAACAGCAGGAGTCATTGCCGACCTCAGGTTTGGCTGTGCAGCCTGCGTGCGCTTGGGATATTGTCAGAATACCTTCTGAAGTGTTGCTCTTGTCCCGCAGAAACACGAGATCAGCCGGTTGGGTAATCCCCTACCAACGCTCACCAGAGATCGCTTTGCGCAAGGCTTGTGGGAATGTGGTGCCCGTGTTTGACACTTCCTGGAGGTGCTGCACTCCATCAGCCCCGCCGCGGCTGCAGAGAGCGGGCGAGTTCGCGAATGACCGTGTCCTCGATGCCAAGATCATCAGCCTCCTGATCTGCCTCGGTCTCTGGCTCGGGCGCAAGAGCATCCGAAGGCGGAGAGGCATCCACAGTCGGCTCGTCTGACACCCCGGTTTCGTGCGGCAGCGGCCAAGTTGTGAACCGGTTCTCCAGCAGGTCGAGCATGCTGTGGAGGGCTGCATCCGTGAGGTCCACCTCTGAAGCGTCCGGAGTACCATCCAGAGCCAAGCGCCGGCGCTGGTAGGCGGGCTCGGCGCTGACCTCCGGCCCGAACCAGAGCAGCGGCTGCAAGTCCTGCTCGTCCTCCGGCGCACCAGTCACCATGACGAGATCAAGCGAACCGGGCCTGACGAAATGCAGTGCCTGGATCTCGCCCGCGCCAATCGAGAGCCGGGTGCGCACATACTCCACCTGGCCCTGGCTGACCGCCAGCAGGGCCTGCGCATGGGCTAAAGGAAGGTCCGCCCGCTCCTCAGCCGCCGCGTCACCACCAGCCTCGAGGATCAGGCTGCTGCGGGTCTCCTCGATCTGCACGAAGGCACTGCGGTCGGGCTGGTCGGGGAAGTAGCCCTCCTGCACGCGCTCGCTTCCCCTCTCCTTCCGGATCAGGCGCGCCAGAGACGGAGCGATGATGAACAGGCGCTGCATCGGCACGCGGTGGGCCTCTCTCACAAGCTGGTTGACGGGCTTTTGCCCTGCCCTGAAGCTAGGGCACGCTCTTGAGAGGGAAAGCTGATGCTGCTGATGATGGTCTGGCCTGCCGAGGAGCACGGGCCTCGGGAGACGCCCTTTACAGGCTCGCCAGCAGGAGGCTCACGCCGATCAAAACTCCGAGGCTAGCGACAAAGCGGAGGGCCGCTTGGGTGAGCCTGGCGCCGAGCATGAGATCAAGGTCATGGGCTGCGACATCGGTCTGACGCATGGCAAAATACCTTCAGGATGAACTTGGTCTGGGCAATGGAAGTTCGCTGCGATGAGCAGCGCTAATGCAGACGTCATATGCTCGATTGGCCGGGTCCTGTCTGTACCCGGAAGGACACACAGCCCGCCCTAGTTCTTGCCCATGGCGGGCTGTCGTGTTCCGCCCGTCACATGGTCGGCAAGCCCATGTATGCGCGGTACGCACCACCTGGTGAGACGGATCTCAGTGGTGGCGATGAGGCGTCATTCTGTGAATGGAAAAGCTGCCATTGCGATGGCATTGTCGAGCAACCTGATGGGCCTACATCGAAGATGTGTGTCATTCCCTTGGCACACGAGCGCCCTGGTTGAGGTTCGGACAGCACCTCAGCCGGGGCGCTTTCACAAGGTGGTGTGCACGGATGAACCGCTTCCCGCGTGACCAAGGTGCTCGCAGCGCAACTGTCGCCGCACTCTCACAAGCCCTGAGCGCCACTACGCCGATTGTTGGTCTTGACCTTCGGGGAGCCGAGCCAGGCACACAGCTCTTCCAGGGACGGGAAATCGTGCTCAAGGTCCTGGAACGGAGAAGGCCTCTTGCTCCGTGGCAGATCCTCCAGCAGCTCGGCGGTCCAGGTGTAGGGTTGCCGCAAGCCACTCCTGACGACGCTAGCCACGATCTCCCCGTCCAGGAGCAGATCATAGGCGCCGGGTGCGAGCTGGATCAGGCTGTAGGTCACTGTGCATCCTTGGCGGAGGCGAGCTGCGCCTCAATCCATGCGTAGGCCTTCGCAAGAGCCGCCGCCCGATCCGGAGCCATGATCAGGGTCGGGCGCTGCTTGGGCCGGGCCACGAACGCCATCCATTCCAAGCTACTCGGGCTGAGGCGGATCTGATAGCCCTTGTGTTCCACAAGCTCGGCTTGCTGAAGGTGATGCGGGTCAGTCATGGTCGTGATAGCAGGTCTTGGCTCTCAAACGGCATACACCGGACTGTCGTCTCCGCCTCGTGCTTGGATGGACCAGTGAGTGGTGGGCCTGGAGGGACTTGAACCCCCAATCAGACCGTTATGAGCGGCCAGCTCTAACCATTGAGCTACAGGCCCTGATCCGAGGCACCACGCCGGATCGTCGGCACTTCGGCTATACCAACACGGACATGGCGGGCCAAGAGAGGGTTTGTCTTCTGACGAGGCCTGCCCCACTCCCGGCGCCAGAGCCGGGAGTGCTTTCGATGCAGAGCCTTCAGGCGGTGGGCCGCTCAGCCCCGGGAGCCATGATGGTCCGAGTGGCCTCTTGCGCAATCTGGGCCGAGATCTGCGCAAGACGCTGCGTGTTCCGGATCATGCTCTCGGCGTTCTGACGCAGGAGAGAACTCTGGAGGCTCACGAGATCCGGCAAAGAGCGGCAGGCCAGGAGATCATTCATGCCATCCAGGTTCTTCAGCAGGCGCTCCTGCCTGAGGCCGAACCATTCCAGTGCAATCGTGCCGGCCCCACCGGCCAGGATCCTGTTGGAGCGGGCGATCGCCTGAAGGTATTCGGGCGCATGATCCAGCAGGTTGGATGCCGCTTGCCCCTGACGATCAGTGACCTCGGTGGCGCGGTCGACGATCTCGGAGCCGGCACGCCGGCTGGCCTGAGCCATCGCTTGGACCTCCTGCTCCAGGTCCTGGACGGCTTCGGGGGCAGCCTCAACTGCAGCCAGCAGGTTGTTGCCGCTTGTGCGCTGTGCCCGTGTGGCCTTCCTGCGCCGCGCCGGCGGCTGGTCGCTAGCGGCTCGCGCAGCCTCGGCGATCTCCTCCTCGACCTTCTCGACCACGGCCTCGACCTCATCCTCGTTCAAGACCTTCAGCACCACCGGCAGCAGTTCGTTCTTGTCGTTGCGGATGTGCTGCTGGAACACCTTTCTCAGCTCCTCGACCTTCGCCAGGAACGCATCGCTGTCCTTCGGCATGGCCCCGAGTTTGTCCAGCAGAGCCCTGGTCTGCCGGTTGTCGTCTCGCGCCCCACGGACGAGTTCGGCAGTCTCCGGGTGGTTCTCCAGCACCGGAAAGAGGTGCTGCTCCTGCAGAGTGGCCAGAAGATCCAGCTCCTGTGCCAGGCTCGCGAGCAGCTGTTCGCGGGCCTCAACGGCATCGTTGGCTGTGCCAAGCAGCTGGGCAAAGAGTTCGTTGGCTTTATCAGGCGGAGTTTGGCCGATGGTTCGGTTGGTCATCATTCCTCGCAGAAAGGGCGGAGGATCCGGCACCATCGACCGCACAGAGCCTGCAGCGGCAACGGGCTTGGATCTCTCCACGGGTGGTGAAAGAACGCTGGACAGATACGCTGAACTAGGCAGGCTTCGTGAGGCTTGCATCTGGAAGGGCGTCGCTGCGGTCACGAAGCGCTACAATTCATATCGCAGTGCAGCATGAAGGCGCAAGCGCCATCGCGGGCTGACCGAACAAACGGCGCATTAAGACCCGAATGCGGGTATTGTGCGCTGCACAATGTCCGTTGACATTCATTGTGCTCTGCACAATAAGAGATCAGCCGAACTTGTGAACGGCTACGTGTTAGAGGGCCCATGCCCGTTTTGGAGAACTCCCATGAACCAGCAGTTTGACGCCGTTCAGAAGCTCGGCAAAGACAGTTTCGACGCGACCGTGAAGGCGATTGAGGTCGCCGCCACGGGCACGAAGGTGATCGCTTTCGAGACGGCCGACTACGCCAAGAAGTCGTTGGAGCAGAACGCCGCCACCTTCGAGAAGCTCGTGGGCGTCAGGTCGCTCGACAAGGCGATCGAGATCCAGACCGACTACGTCAAGAACGCCTACGCGGGGTTCGTTGCTCAATCGACGAAGACCCGTGATCTCTATACGAAGCTGGCGCAGGACAGCTTTGCGCCGTTCGGTGCCCTCTACTCTGCCGCGCAGTCGACCTTCGCCCCTGCGAAGCCCACGACCCGCGCCAAGTAAGGACAGGCTTCGGCTCCCTGCTTTGCACGCCCGGCTATGACGCCGGGCGTTTTGCTGTCGGGCAGGGCCTAGCTCCCGTCGGGGCAATCTGATCATCAGAGGCACCCTTTCAGGCAACGCGGCGAATCCGGTCAGGCCATGTACTGGCCGCCGTTGATGGTGAGAGTCGAGCCGGTCACGAAGCCTGCCTCGTCGCTGGCGAGGAACAGCACACCGCGCGCAATCTCCTCCGCCTCGCCGAGGCGACCCACCGGAATGAGCGGCAGGATCTTGGATTTCAGCACCTCTTCCGGAACGGCCTTCACCATCTCGGTGGCGATGTAGCCGGGCGCGATCACGTTGACGGTGACGCCCTTGTTGGCGTTCTCCTGCGCGAGCGCTTTCGCGAACCCGATCACACCGGCTTTCGCGGCGGAGTAATTTGCCTGGCCCATCTGGCCCTTCTGACCGTTGACGGACGAGATGACGATGATGCGCCCGAACCCGCGCTCGCGCATGCCCTCGATCACGGGACGCGTGCAGGTGAACATGGAATCGAGATTGGTGCGGATCACGGCGGACCACTGATCGAAGGTCATCTTGTGGAACATGCCGTCGCGGGTGATGCCCGCGTTGTTGACCAGAACGTCGATGGGTCCGAGTTCTGCTTCCACGGCCCGGATGCCGGCTTCACAAGCTGCCGGATCGGAAACGTCGAATTTGAAAACGGGAATATCGGTTTCTGACTTGAACTGGTTTGCCGCCTCGTCATTGCCGGCATAATTCGCGGCAACCTTGTAGCCGGCCTGTTTCAAGGACGACGAGATCGCGGCGCCGATGCCGCGAGTGCCTCCGGTGACCAATGCAACGCGCGCCATGCTGTTTCCTCTCCATGCTGGGTTGACGTGTTGTTTTACTGCGCCCGGACATAGCTGCCTGGCGCATCTTCGATCGGCTTGAGGTCGCCAGCGCCAATCACCCGTGCCTTGACCCGCCTGCGATCCTGCCCCTCCACCCAAGTCCGCCAGTGCGGCCACCACGAGCCGGGATGCTCCTCGGCCTTGTCGAGCCACGTCTCAAGCGATCCCTCCGGCGCTCCGCCGGTCCAGTACTGATAGCGCCCGCGAGATGGAGGGTTGATGACGCCGGCGATGTGCCCGGAGCCGGCCAGCACGAAGGTCACCGGCCCGCCGAGGCGCCCTGCCCCGGCAAACACCGAATGCGGTGGTGCGATATGATCCTCGCGGGCGGCGAGATGATAGATCGGGATAGTCACCGCCGACAGATCGAGCCTGGTATCGCCAAACTCCATCCGGCCCTCCGATAGGTCATTCTGCAGATAGCAGCGCCGGAGATAGAAGCTGTGGTTGGCGGCCGGCATGCGGGTCGAATCCGAATTCCAGTACAGCAGATCGAAGGGCAGCGGCTCCTGCCCCTTCTGGTAGACGTTGATGATGTAGGGCCAGATCAGATCGTTCGAGCGCAGCAGGTTGAAGACGCTCGCCATCTTGCTGCTGTCGAGATAGCCGCGCTGGGCCATGTCGCGCTCGATCGCTCGGATCTGATCCTCGTCCGAGAACACCTTCAGATCGCCGGCCTGCCGGAAATCCACCTGCGTGGTGAAGAACGTTGCACTCTTGATGCGCGTGTCGCCCGTTGCTGCCATGTAGGCCAGCGTTGCCGAGAGCAACGTCCCGCCGACGCAGTAGCCGACGGCATTCACGGCCTTCTCGCCCGTGGCCTGCTCGACGGCGTCCAGGGCCGCGAAGATACCCTCGCGCATGTAGTCCTCGAACGACTTCGTCGCGAGGCTTTCATCCGGGTTGACCCAGGAGATGATGAAGACGGTGTGCCCCTGGTCAACGGCCCAGCGGATGAACGACTTCTCCGGGTTGAGGTCGAGAATGTAGAACTTGTTGATCCAGGGTGGCACGATCAGCAGCGGCCGCTTAAGCACCTTCTGCGTCGTCGGCGCATACTGGATCAGCTGCATGAGGGCATTCTGATAGATCACCTTGCCCGGGGTGACGGCGAGATTGCGGCCGACCTCGAACTGGGTTGGATCGGTCTGGCGGATCTTGAGCTGCCCGCCTCCGCGCTCGATGTCTTCAGCCAACAACTGCATACCGCGCACGAGGTTCTCGCCGTCCGACGCGAAGGTCTCGCGCAGGAGTTCGGGATTGGTGAAGATCCAATTCGAGGGCGCCAGCGCGTTGATGATCTGCTTGGTATAAAAGCGGGCCTTGTGCTGAATCTCCGGATCAAGACCTTCCGTTGCATCGACCAGCTGCTCGGCCCAATGCGAGGTGATGAGATAGGACTGCCTGAGGGCATCGAAGAACTGGTGCTCGGTCCAGGCCGGATCCTTGAAGCGTGTATCCTTGAGAGTGGACGGAGTAACCTCAACCCCCTCCATGCCCAGCGTCTGGCGCATGGATGAGTTCCAGAGATCGACATAGGCCTGCCAGAGTTTGGACTGGGCCTCGAGGACCGTTCGCGGCTGTGTGAGCCAGGCCTGCTGCACTTGAGCAAAGGTATTCAGAGCTGGCGTGATGTCACCGGCCCGCGCCAGAGGCAAGGTACCGATCTGCGGCTGGATGTAGGCTGTTGCGGCTTTGCCGGCCTCAGCCACCAGACGAGCCATGTTGGTGGCAAAGCGGTAGGGATCTGTCACCGCAAGCCCAGAGTTCGCCAAAGTCTCAGATTGTCCGTCAGTGGTCATAGTCAGCTCCTGTCGACGGTGATGACTGGATCCAAGGCAAGTCTCTGTTCGCCCTGATGCGGAGTGGATTATGCATTAGCGCCGCGCCACCGTGAGCATGAGCGGATGACAGTGTTATGTCCTGAGCTTGATCTGCAGGTGGATGATCTCGCCCGCTCTTCGAACGTCTGAGCAACCGCGACGCCATTGATCATGATGCGTCTGACACAGGGCAGAACGAGGTGGCCAGGCGACCGGATGGCTGGGAAATGACTGCAAGGAGAGGTCTTGGTTCACAATGAATGACAGAGTCTCTCGAGGTCATGAGCCTTCCCGCTAGTGTCGTACCTTGGAATACCCGGATTTCTATCGGAAAACTTTTCTGCGTCTGTCTGGAAGCCGACACAGCAAGACAGTAATTCCGCCGAAATGGCGCAAACTCTTCAGTTGACGTTGCAGTCGTGACACTGCGAGCCTCTGATCATGATCAGCGCGGTTCTATCAGTGAGACAGTGGTCCGATGCATCATGCTCATGCACGCCAACGTGCCCCACGATGTTGCGAGCACAAGTTCAGCCATGCTCGTTAGTTCGGGCTGGTGAGCACCTGCCGATCGAAGCGAGACTAAAGTTGCGATGCCTGGTGTCCAGCTTTTCGCTAAGACGCGCCCACGGCCACGTACGGCAGATAATAAAAAAGCCGGGCCAAAGGCCCGGCATAAAGTGAGGTCCGACAAAACGTCAAAACCTTCCAGAGGGAACGGCCGACACGGCAGCGCCGGGAGGAAGAAAAGCGGTGCCGCGTTGAAATCAGCCAATGCCCATATTGGCTGCATTCGACCTATTTGCAATGCAACATGCCTCATGAAAGGGCTGCATTGGATGCATGCTTCCGACACAGCGTACTGCAGGTAGAAGAATATGTTTCATCGGTTTCACACACTCATCCCTGCAGCAGCTGTGGCGGTGACGCACATTCTCATCTGTCACGAAGCATGACGGCGTCAGAGTCCTATTGGACCCCAGTGCTCGGCAGCATCTGGCTACACGGGAGCCTTGTCAGACGCTGCACATGCTACAGCACCAGCACGGCCATTTCATGCGCCGGCTGACGAAACGCCGCTGCCCCACCCCACCTCATGCCTCTGACATGAGATGCTAGCCTGCTCCGGTGATACCTATGGCAGTTGAGAGCATAAGTAGACGACAGTGAGCGCAGATGAAGAGGCAGAGACCACGAGAAGAAGATCAATGATCGTTCCGGATCGATCTTTCACAATGTGGCTCAACATGACATCGTTCAAAACATAAAGGCTAAGTGGACGCCCTCTCGGGGGAGCCTATCGCCCAGCTAGCAAGTGCTAGCATGCGGCGCGACTTGGATGTCGCTCCACATCTCGTGCGCACTCTTGCAAGCACAGCTTGTAGCTACGATGACCTCCAGCACAGTTTAAGTCCCCTTCGCCTAAGGCGCAGCCATTCGAGACGGGCCGATGAGATGCGATGGTGATCTCATCGCTGAACGGGCAGTGCCGACACTTCATCGCCTTTGCGGAGAGGCCGGACCGAAGCGCCTCCCAGCCACCGGCACACCTCGTCCGAGGTTTCGAATTCCTCCTCGACCGCTGTAAAGGGAGAGGGACGCGGAGCCGACGGGCTGTCATCCAGAAGCTCAACAATCCATGTGGTGTTCTTGCCGTTCGTGCCGCAGCGGACAACGCTGCCGATGATCTCCTCTCCCAGAAAAAGGTCATAGCTGCCGGACGCCAGCTGCCGAAGATGATAGCCCTTCACCTCACCTCCTCCTCTCAATCCGTTGCTCGACCAGCTTGTGCGACTGCGCGAGCAGGGTTTCGCGATCAGTCGCGAGAACGATGGCCGGACGTTGGCCTCGACGCGCCACAAAGGACACCCACCCGGTGTGCGTCGGTCCAAACCGGATCCGGTGATCCAGCTCCTGGATCTCCTCAATCGTGCCAGGATCCTGGAAGGCGTGAAACGTCAGGTCCGGTTGGGTTGTCATCGCTCAGCCTCACATGCTGCGGCGCTGATCCGGCTCGCGCTCTCCCATCGAGATCTCGGCTCAAAAATGGCTTTGCGGCCGCCAATGAGACGAGTTCGGCGAAAAACTTCTCCTTCACGAGCGCCAGTGCCGTCCCGGTCCCGCTGCAGATCAGCGCTTTATGCTCCAGGATGATAGCAGGTTGGGACGGGTGCGCTGAGGCGCTGAGCCGCGACGGATCCTCAGACGGATCAACAGCGGGAGGCTGAGCACGGGCAGCGAGGGTGCGACGCGAGGGACGGAGTGGAGCAACAACGGTCCCAAACGGCACATCGGTCGTTTGCAGAACATCGTTCATGCCGGCCGTCAGGCGTTGGGGCACGAACCAGTTCTCCGCCGTCGCGAGCGGCAGAGGGCCACGCATGATCTGAACCTGCCGGAAATGGACCGTTTCGCCTGCGGCGGGTCTCAAAGCTGCACGGACATCGTCCGGCACGGCTGCAAGCACGTGCCGCTGACGGCACGCGACGCTGATCGGTCCCTGCGAGAGGCCATGCTCATCGCACCAAGCCAGGAGTGTTTCGGTGGCCGTCGCTCCAGCAATCAGACGGGTGCTCAGGTCCTGAATGAGAGCATCGGTCTGAGATCGTGCCGTCATGACGGTCACAGTCCTTCCGCGGCGACCGTGTCCTGCCGATTGATTGCATGCGAGACCAACTCTAGCTCGTGATCGGACAGAGCTGTCGGCGGAGGGGTCAGGAGCACGTTGTCGATCAGGCGCGTGGATCCGATATAGGCGGCGACACACAGCGCGGCGGGTTGTTCCACCGAGCCTTGGATGGATTCCAGCGTGTTGGCATCCCGCAGCTCAAGGTACTGCAGCTGGTCGACTTCCGTCAGGTGGGCCCGGGCCGTCTCGACCAGCCTCTGGCTATCGCGCTCTCCGGCCTGGAAGGCCGCCTGAGCGGCGAACAGGCCCTGGCTGAGGCAGCGGGCACGCTCGCGATCGGCAGGGCTCAGATAGCTGTTGCGGCTGCTGAGCGCCAGCCCGTCGGCCTCGCGCACGGTGGGCACCGTCACGATCTCCACCGGCAGGTTCAGGTCTTGCACCAGCTGCCGGATCACGGCGCATTGCTGAAAGTCCTTCTGGCCGAAGAACGCCACATCCGGCTGGACGATGTGGAACAGCTTGGTGACCACGGTGGCCACACCCCGAAAATGTCCCGGTCGGACGGCGCCGCACAGCGGTTCGGCCACAGGCCCAGGCTCGACAGAGGTCTGGAAGCCGGGCGGGTAGATCTCGCCGGCGTCGGGGGCGAAGATCAGGCTCACGCCGGCGGTGCGGCAGAGTTCGTGATCCCGCTCCAGCGCTCGGGGATAGCGGTCGAGGTCCTCGTTAGGGCCGAACTGGGTCGGATTGACGAAGATGCTCACCACGGTGATGTCGCAGCACGCGACGCTCTCCTGGATGAGCGCGCGATGGCCCTCGTGCAGGAAACCCATGGTGGGCACAAAGCCGACCCGCAGGCCTGAGGCGCGGTAGGCTTTCAGGCACTGGGTCAGGGACTTGATCGTGCGGAAGGTTTGCATCATCTGGCCTCTGACTGGTCGCCGGATTGCGGCTTCACCCAGGTGCAGACTGCCTTCTGGGAGGCAGCAGGCAGCGAATAGGACTCTGCGGCTGACGGGAACACGCTGCGGCGCACGTCCTCGGCCCAGTGTGAGAGGGCCTGCTGCAGCAGGTCAAAGCCATCGACATAGGTGCGCACGAACTTGGGCCGATGCCCCTGTGTCAGCCCGAGCACGTCGTGCAGGACCAGCACCTGGCCGGAGCAGTGCGGGCCGGCCCCAATGCCGATGGTGGGGATGCTCAGGGTCTGGGTGATCTTTGCCGCGAGCTCGGAGGGGATGCCCTCGAGCACGAGCGCAAAGCAGCCGGCCTCCTGGAGCCGATGGGCGTCCTCCAGGATCTGGACCGCGTCGTGGGTTCCCCTGCCCTGCACCTTGAAGCCGCCCATGGCGTGCACGCTCTGCGGCGTCAGGCCGAGATGACCCATCACCGGGATCTCGCAATCGATGAGCGCGCGAACGATCGCCAGACGCTTGGCGCCGCCCTCCAGCTTCACCGCCGCCGCCCCGCGCTGGAGAAAGCCGCCCGCGTTGCGCAGGGTCTCTTCGGGGCTGAGGTGATAGCTGAGATACGGCATGTCGGCGACGAGCAGGGCGCGGGGCCTGGTGCGGGCTACCGCCTCAAGGTGATGGTTCATCATCGCCATGCTGACCGGCAGCGTGTTGTCGAAGCCGAGGCACACATTGCCGACGCTGTCGCCCACCAGGATCATGTCGACGATGGGATCAGCCAAGCGGGCCGTGACCGCATCATAGGCTGTGGTCATCACCAGCCGCCGGCTGTCCCGGGCCCACTGCTGAAGCAACGGGATGGTGGTGGCTGGCCTGTCAGGCGGAGGCAAATGGCTCATGGCAGTTCTCTCGTTCCATGTGGTGCAAGAGGCGGAAAAGTGCTCAGTCGAATGCTCCGCGTCAGCCGCTTCAGATCGCCTGCACGAGCAGATCGATGCTGGCTTTGGCATCGCCGTAGAACATGCGGGTGTTCTCCTTGTAGAACAGCGGGTTCTCGATCCCGGAATAGCCGGTGCCTTGACCCCGCTTGGAGACGAACACCTGCTTGGCCCTCCACACCTCCAGCACCGGCATGCCGGCGATCGGGCTGTTCGGATCCTCCTGCGCGGCTGGGTTGACGATGTCGTTCGAGCCGATGACGATCACCACGTCGGTGTCGGCAAAGTCCTCGTTGATCTCGTCCATCTCCAGCACGATGTCGTACGGCACCTTCGCCTCGGCCAGCAGCACGTTCATGTGCCCCGGCAGGCGGCCTGCAACGGGGTGGATGGCAAAGCGCACGTCCTTGCCCTTGGCCCGCAGGCGACGGGTCAGCTCCGACACCGACTGCTGCGCCTGCGCCACCGCCATGCCGTAGCCCGGCACGATCACGATGCTGTCCGCCTCCTCCAGGGCTGTGGCGACCCCATCGGCATCGATGGCGACCTGCTCGCCGGCAATCGCCATCACCGGGCCTGTGCTGGTGCCAAACCCGCCGAGGATCACGCTGATGAAGCTCCGGTTCATCGCCTGGCACATGATGTAGCTGAGGATCGCACCCGAGGAGCCGACCAGCGCGCCGGTGACGATCAGGAGGTCGTTGCCGAGCGTGAAGCCGATCGCCGCGGCCGCCCAGCCCGAGTAGGAGTTGAGCATGGAGACCACCACGGGCATGTCCGCGCCGCCGATCCCTAAGATCAGGTGGTAGCCGATGAAGAACGCCAAGAGCGTCATCGCCACCAGCGCCCAGATCCCCGCCCCCTGCACGTACAGCACCAGGAGGACGAGCGAGAGCAGCGCCGCCCCGGCATTGAGGGCGTGCCCGCCCGGCAGCTTCCTGGCCTTGCCATCGACCTTGCCGGCCAGCTTGCCGAAGGCGATCACCGAGCCGGTAAACGTCACCGCGCCGATGAACACCCCGAGGAAGACCTCGACCTTCAGGATCGCGATCTCCACGCCGCTCTTGTGCGCCAGCACCCCGGCAAAGCCGGTGAGCGCACTCCGCGACGCCTCGTCCAGGGCCAGCACGCGGGTGAGCTCGAGATCGGCATTGAAGCCGATGAACACCGCCGCGAGACCCACGAACGAGTGCAGCGCCGCCACCAGCTGCGGCATCGCGGTCATCGCGACCTTTTTCGCCACATACCAGCCGATGGCGGAGCCGATCACCAGCATGGCGGCAATCACCGCGTAGTTGCCGACGCCGGGGCCAAACACGGTGGCACCCACGGCGAGCACCATGCCGGCAATGCCGTACCAGACAGCGCGCTTGGCGCTCTCCTGGCCGGAGAGGCCACCCAGCGACAGGATGAACAGGATGGCGGCCGCCACATAGGCGGCAGAGACAAGACCAAAGCTCATCGGGGGATCCTCACGACTTCTGGAACATGGCCAGCATCCGGCGCGTGACCAGGAAGCCGCCGACGATGTTGATGGTGGCGATCAGGAAGGAGAGCGAGGCGAGGGCCACCATCAGCCTATGGCCGGAGCCGACCTGCAGCAGGGCGCCCAGCACCACGATGCCGGAGATGGCGTTGGTCACCGCCATGAGCGGCGTGTGCAGCGAGTGGCTGACACTCCAGATCACCTGGAAGCCGACGAAGCACGCCAAGGCAAAGACGATGAAGTGAGCCATGAAGCTGGCCGGTGCAGAGGCACCCACCAGGGCGATCAGCACGCCGCCGGCCACGAGCAGCCCCACCTGCGTGCGGGTCTGGGCCTTGAAGGCAGCCGCCTCCTGCGCCCGCTTCTCCTCCGGCGTCAGCTCCTTCGGCTTCTCCTTCGGTTTGGCCGCGGCGATCGCCTGCACCTTCGGCGGCGGTGGCGGATAGGTGATCGCGCTCTGGTGCGTGACGGTGGCGCCGCGGATGACATCATCCTCCATGTTGTGGTGGATGACGCCATCCTTGTTGGGGGTCAGGTCGGCCAGGAAGTGGCGGATGTTGTTGGCGTACAGCGTCGAGGCCTGGGCGGCCATGCGGCTGGGGAAGTCGGTGGTGCCGATGATGGTGACGCCGTTCTCCGTCACGATCGTCTGGTCCGGCACCGTCAGCTCGCAGTTGCCGCCCCGTTCGGCCGCGAGATCGACGATCACGGAGCCCGGCTTCATCGCCTGCACCATGTCGTCCGTCCACAGCTTCGGCGCGGGCCGGCCTGGGATCAGGGCGGTCGTGATGACGATGTCCATCTCCGGGGCCAGTTCCCGGAACTTGGCGAGCTGCTTCTCGCGGAACTCCGGGCTGGACGGCGCGGCATAGCCGCCGGTGGCGGCGCCGTCCTGGGTCTGATCGAACTCGAGGAAGACGAACTGGGCCCCCATGGACTCGATCTGCTCGGCCACCTCCGGCCGGACATCGAAGGCATAGGTGACCGCGCCAAGGCTGGTGGCGGTGCCGATGGCGGCGAGGCCTGCCACCCCTGCGCCCACCACCAGGACCTTGGCCGGCGGCACCTTGCCGGCGGCGGTGACCTGGCCGGTGAAGAAGCGACCGAAGGCGTTGCCAGCCTCGATCACGGCGCGGTAGCCGGCGATGTTGGCCATGGACGAGAGCGCGTCCATCTTCTGGGCCCGCGAGATGCGCGGCACCATGTCCATCGCGATGACAGTGGCGCCCTTGTCCCGGCAGAGCTCGAGGAGCTCCGGGTTCTGGGCCGGCCAGAAGAAGGAGATCAGCGTCTGCCCCGGGCACAGGCGGCTGACCTCGTCCTCCGTCGGCGGGCGCACTTTGGTGACGACGTCGACCGTATCGAACAGTTCGGCTGCGGAATTAATGAGTGTCACGCCGGCTGCTTCATAGGCTGCATCGGAAAAACCGGCCGCAAGACCGGCTCCGGATTCGACAAAGCACTCGTGCCCGTTTTTTTGCAGCTGCAGCGCAGATTCCGGCGTCATTGCAACGCGTGCTTCACCTTCGAAGATCTCCTTTGGCGCTCCGATTTTCATTGTACTACTCCAGTTCGATCAGCAGGACCTAGGCATCAATCCGGCCTTGCCTGAACGTGGGACACCTTCTTCAAGGCTCGTACGTTCTTCAGAACCGGCAGCAGGACGTCATGAGTCTTGATGGCGTGGCGGAGCGAGTTGATCACAATTCTTCTCCTCACGCCTGAACAAGGGCTGCATCGCACGCGACCGCGGCTACAATGCACTTCCAAACAGCGCTCAAATATCCGAAATGAAGCATCTGTGATTGCACTGTTGCTTAGCTGAACGGGAACGGCTCTTGCAAGAGTTCTAATTTCCATATTTCTGCTCAGTGATAGAAGATCTTGCTATTCCATGGACAAAAAACAGTGCTTCCGCGTTAGCCAAATAGAGATCGTGTTCGTTGATCATATGACGGATGGCGGCACAGTTCTTTTGCCTGCATTTCTCAACTCTCGTGATCTGAAATAGACAGTGCTTCTGGTCGTGAGCCAAGGGCAGCTCGGGCGGCAAGGCGGATGCCTTTATAGGCGACGACAGCATGGACAGATCTCCCCGTTCAGTAGGCCCTGAGATCCATTGTTTTGGCACAGCCCGGCTGATCTTCTCGTTCGATTTCGCCACCACATGAAGACCCAGCACTCGAATCTCCAATTCCACTCGTACAGAAACCTGCGTGAATTGTGCAAAGAGGCGCCGCATCGGTGTAGCGACAGCTTTGCGATGTTATTCATCCCTCCCCACGTCCTATCGGGTTGGAACCGGGTGCTCGCCGCGATAATCGTAGAAGCCGCGCTGTGTCTTCCGGCCGAGCCAGCCGGCCTCCACATATTTCACGTGAAGCGGACAGGGGCGATTATACGTTCCATCACGGGCCACCTGCCGGTGAAAGTGCGTTTGCAGCGGTTGAACCTTTCGCGGTTGAACCTTTCAAGGAGTTTGGGCGAGTAGCGGATGCTCCATCTATGGACGGCCCCGTGATCGACCGAGATGCCGCGCTCGGCCACCATCTCTTCAAGATTCCTCTGGCTCAGATTGTAGTCCAGATACCAGCGGACACAGAGCAAGATCGCTGATTGATCAAAATGCCGACCCTTGAACATTACGCACCCCAAGCCTTCGAGGCGTGTGCCGAGTCCAGTTACAGATGGGTTTGCGACAGATCCGGATATCATCCGTCGGCGCCCTCGCCGGAAGCGAGAAAGGCATCTAGGCTGTCGTATCGCCGAATCGGGCGAGCTCCATCCCATTCGGCCGCCAAGCGTTGCATTCGTGAGAAATACGCGAGCCTGGCTGGCGATGACGGAACCAGTTCGATCATTACCCCAATGTGACCCGGAGGATCATAATGCACGACGGCGCGCTTACCATCTGCTCCATAAACTGAGCAAACCTCCGAGAAGCCAGACGCCTCAAGTCGGGAGCAAACGCTCTCAAACCTTTCTGGCCAGTAGGCGACGTGATGAAGTCCCTCACGACCGCTCTCGATGTACTCCTTGTACTGGGAGGCGGCATCGTTGCTAGGATAGACCAGTTCGATCTGCACGTCTCCCATATAGGCAAACGCGAGCGTCAACTCCATGTTCGTCTCGCTTCCGCGGTAGACAACCCGGCGTCCTGCGATCGCATTCCCGATTACGACAAAAGGCCCCACGTTGAGCACTTCTGTCCAGTATCGAAGCGCGGCGTCCAGGTCTTTGACGACAAATCCCATCTGCATGCGCTGACCGAGAAAACTGAACTCCAGCGAAGAGCCTGACGCAGGTAACATATCACTTCTCCAATATCTGTGCTGACGGACTTAGCGAATGGGACGGCTCGCTCGCCGTTGTGACAATGACGGGCGCTCTGTCGAATCCGACATGAACGTTCCGAGGCGCCCGCTGGAGCCCTCGCAGCCGTGCCCCAACTGGCCGGAATGCCGTGCAGCTCGCGGTACTTGATGGCACAGATCCTTGTTGTCCATGAACTTTTCTCTGTGCTCTCAGCTCTTACGTATCTTCACTTCAATTCGATGAGCAGGTCCTTTGCGTCGACTTGCGCGCCGGGTGTGACGTGGATTGCCTTGACGGTCGCGGCGCGGTCGGCATGGAGGCCGGTTTCCATTTTCATAGCCTCGATGGTCAGCAGCAAATCGCCTGCATTGACCTTCTGACCTGTAGTCACGGCGACCGAGGCGATGGAGCCCGGCATTGGCGCGCCGACATGGGCGGGATTGCCCTCCTGCGCCTTGGGCCGGGCGGCAGTCTTGGCCTTGGCCAGACGGTTGGGCACGCGGATGACCCGCGGCTGCCCGTTCAGCTCGAAGAAGACTTTTACGTCGCCCTCGTCGGTGGTCTCGCCCACCGTCAACAGACGCACTTCCAGCGTCTTGCCTGGGGTGATCTCGACCGAGATCTCCTCGCCCGGTTCCATCCCGTAGAAGAAGGTCTTCGTGGGCAGGGCGCGGACCGGGCCATACGTCCTGTGGCGGCTGGCATAGTCGGTGAAGACCTTGGGATACATCAGATAGCCGTTCAGGTCCTCGTCATCGATCTCGGTCCCCGTGACGTCGGCGGCCTTCTTGCGCGCCGCTTCCAGATCGACGGGTGGCAGGTCCTTGCCCGGCCGTGCGGTTGAGGGCACTTCGCCCTTCAGCACCTTTTTCAGGATCCCCTCCGGCCATCCGCCCGGGGGCTGGCCGAGGTTGCCTTTCATCATGTCCACGACCGACTCGGGAAAGGCAACCTCGACATTCGGGTCCTCGACCTGTTCGCGGGTCAGTCCCTGCGCGACCATCATCAGCGCCATGTCGCCCACGACCTTCGAGGACGGCGTGACCTTCACGATGTCACCGAACATCCGGTTCGCATCGGCATAGGCCTGAGCCACCTCGTGCCACCGTTCTTCCAGCCCGAGGCTGCGGGCCTGCGCCTTGAGGTTAGTGAACTGCCCGCCCGGCATCTCGTGCAGGTAAACCTCGGACGCGGGGGCCTGAAGGCCACTTTCGAACGCTGCATATTGCGCGCGCACATGCTCCCAGTAGATGGAAATCTGGCGGATGGTCGCCATGTCGAGCCCGGTATCCCGCTCGGTGAAGCGGAGCGCCTCAACAATCGACCCAAGAGCGGGCTGTGAGGTGCCGCCCGCGAAGGCGTCCATCGCCGCGTCCACCGCATCCACCCCGGCCTCGGCCGCCGCCAGCACCGTCGCCGCCGCCGCGCCCGACGTATCGTGGGTGTGGAAATGGATCGGCAGCCCGACCTCTTCCTTCAGCGCCTTGAACAGGGCCTTGGCGGCGGGCACCTTCAGAAGGCCCGCCATGTCCTTGAGTCCGAGCACATGGGCACCGGCTCTCTCCAGTTCCTTCGCCATGCCGACATAGTATTTGAGGTCATACTTGGCGCGCGCGGGATCCAGTAAATCGCCAGTATAACAGATCGCCGCCTCGCAGACCTTATTCGCCTCGATCACCGCATCCATGGCGACGCGCATGTTCTCGACCCAGTTCAGCGAGTCGAAGACGCGGAACACGTCCACCCCCGACTTCGCGGCCTGAGCGACGAAGGCCTGCACCACGTTGTCGGGATAGTTCGTGTAGCCCACAGCGTTCGAACCACGCAGCAACATCTGCGTCATGATGTTCGGCATTGCCGCGCGGATGCTGCGCAGACGCTGCCATGGGCATTCCTGAAGGAAGCGGTAGGCTACGTCGAAGGTGGCTCCGCCCCAGCATTCCACCGAGAAGAGGCCCGACATATCCGCCGCATAGGTCGGCGCGACGCGGACCATGTCGATGGATCGCATGCGCGTCGCCAGCAGCGACTGGTGCCCGTCGCGCATTGTCGTGTCGGTGATCAGCAACCGCTTCTGCGCCTTCATCCAGTCGGCGACGGCCTTTGGCCCCTTCTCGTCCAGAAGCTGCCGGGTCCCAGGCTGGACCTCGCCCTTCGGCGCAGGGGCCTTCGGCGTCTTCACCTCCGCTGCGGGTTTCGGTCGCCCCGCCGTTTCGGGGTGCCCGTTCACGGTGATGTCGGCGACATAGGTCAGGATCTTCGTCGCCCGGTCCTGGCGCCTCTGGAACTGGAACAGGTCGGGCGTCGTGTCGATGAATTTGGTGGTGTAGGTGTTGTCGAGGAAGGTCGGGTGTTTCAGCAGGTTGATCACGAAGTCGATGTTCGTGCTGACGCCCCGGATGCGGAACTCCCGCAGCGCCCGGTCCATCCGCGCGATGGCCTGGTCCGGTGTCGGCGCCCAGGCGGTGACCTTCACCAAGAGCGAGTCGTAATAGCGCGTCACGACCGACCCCGAATAGGCGGTGCCGCCGTCGAGCCGGATGCCCATGCCGGTGGCCGAGCGGTAGGCGGTGATGCGCCCGTAGTCGGGAATGAAGTTGTTCTGCGGGTCCTCCGTCGTGATGCGGCATTGCAGTGCGTGGCCGGAAAGCGTGATGTCCTCCTGGCGTACCGCGCCCGTTGCCTCGGCCAGCGTCGCACCCTCCGCAATCCTGATCTGCGTCTGAACGATGTCGATGCCGGTGACCTCCTCGGTCACGGTATGCTCGACCTGCACGCGGGGATTCACCTCAATGAAGTAGAATTGCCCCGTATCCATATCCATCAGGAACTCGACGGTGCCGGCGCACTCGTAATTGACATGGGCACAGATGCGCTTGCCCATCTCGCAGACTTCGGCGCGCTGCTCGGGCGACAGATACGGGGCCGGGGCGCGCTCGACGACCTTCTGGTTGCGGCGCTGGACGGTGCAGTCGCGCTCAAACAGGTGATAGATGTGGCCGTGCCTGTCGCCCAGGATCTGCACCTCGACGTGACGGGCGCGCTGGATCATCTTTTCCAGATAGCCCTCGCCATTGCCGAAGGCGGCTTCCGCTTCGCGCCGCCCCTCGCGCACCTTGGCTTCGAGCTCGTCCGGCCCGTAGATCGGGCGCATGCCCCTCCCGCCACCGCCCCAGCTGGCCTTCAGCATCAGCGGATAGCCGATCTCCGCCGCCTCTTTCCGGATCGCGTCGAAATCATCGCCCAAGACCTCGGTCGCCGGGATCACCGGCACGCCCGCCGCGATGGCGACGCGTCGCGCCGATGCCTTGTCGCCGAGCGCCCGCATCGTCTCGACCTTCGGACCGATAAAGGCGATTCCGGCCGCATTGCAGGCCTCAACGAATTCGGGATTTTCCGACAGAAGCCCATAGCCGGGATGGATCGCGTCCGCCCCTGACATCTTCGCTACCCGGATGACCTCGGGGATCGAGAGATAAGCACCCACGGGAGAAAGCCCAGCACCGATACGATAGGCCTCATCTGCCTTGAAGCGGTGCAAGCCCAGCTTGTCCTCCTCGGCATAGACGGCGACGGTCTTCTTGCCCAGTTCGTTTGCCGCCCGCATCACGCGGATCGCGATCTCCCCACGGTTCGCGACGAGGATCTTCCTGAACTCGGTCATGGCTCTTCTCTGTTAGGCTGAAAGGACCTGACGCCATTTGGCATCAGGCACATTTGGGATCAGGCAAATTTCCCCTGTGGCTAGCCCCGTGATCTGCAGCGCCGGCAGGCGCACTGGCTCATCCACCGTGGCATCTTCGACCATGGCCGCCACCTCTCCGCTGGCCAAGACCTTTCGCGCCCAGGCAACCTCGTCCGCGTTAGGGCAGAAACTTGCGAGCGCATGCTTCATCTGTTTCGAAAGAACGCATAACTTGCCCCAAAGGCCGAGAGCGCGGACGCGGCGCGCCATCGCGCAGCAGTTCCGCATCGCTGCTGGCCACCGTCCTCCGAGCACTTGGGCTACCTAACCGCAGAAAGGATCATGTCCGAGGCCTTCTCCGCGATCATGACAGTCGCTGCATGCGTGTTGCCGCACACGATGCGGGGCATGATCGAACCGTCCACTACCCGCAAACCTTCAATGCCGTGCACACGCAACTGCGGATCGACCACGCTGTTGATCCTGTCCGGTCCCATTCGACATGACCCGACTGCATGGAGATTAGATACTGCCTTGCGGCGCAGGAACTCGACGATCTCCTCGTCAGTTTTCACGCTCGGACCAGGCTGGATCTCCTCCGCCACATAGGGCCGCAGTTCGGCTTGCTCGGCTATGGTTCGCATCAGCCGGACGCCGTAGATCATTGCTTGCATATCGTATTCGCTCTCCAGGAAGTTAAACCGGATTGAGGCCGGTCTGCGCGAGTCCGAAGTCGAGATGTGCACGGCGCCGCGAGCATCCGGGTTAATATGAACGGGACTTAACGAAAAGCCGGAGAATGGATGGGGCTTCGCGCCCGCAGCAGTCCGTTCAGCCACGCTCCAGGCGGTCATGTTGAACTGTATGTCTGGCTTATCCAGTCCCGAGGTGCTTCGCGTGAAGCCGCCGACGTAGAGGTGATTTGAGGCTAGCTTTCCTCTCCTCGATACTAGGTACTTCACACCTTCAATAATCTTCTGAGGCCAGCTATTGGCAAAGTCGTTGATTGTTATTGGCTTTGTGCACCTGAACATCAGCTGCGTGTAGAAATGGTCCTGCAGGTTTTCGCCCACTGACGGAAGGTCGAGCTTCGGCTCGATGCCGAGGCTGCTGAGACGCCTGGCATCTCCAATCCCGGAAAGCTCCAGCAGCTTCGGCGAGCCGAAGGCGCCACTGGACACGATGACCTCCGCTTTCGCCTTGGCTTCGAAGGTCACTCCGTCCTTGTCGTACACGACGCCGGTTGCCCTGCCTTCGTGCGCCGATACGCGAGAAACATGAGCGCCGGTGACTATACGCAGGTTCTTTCGCGTGCGCGCCGGCTCCAGATAGGCCTTGGCGGTGCTCCACCGGCGACCCTTGAAGATATTGAAGCGGTAGTAACCAACCCCCTCCTGTTGATCGCCGTTGAAGTCGGGAGTGTATGGCAATCCAGCGTGCTGTGCGGCACGTAGCACCGCTTCGGCGAGTTCGTGCTTGACGGGGTTCGGCGCGACCTTCAATCCATCAGAACCTTCCGCTTTCTTGAAGTAGGGCAGGACATCGTCCCATCCCCACCCGTCGCACCCACTCGCGCGCCAGCCATTGTAGTCCTCGCGATTGCCGCGAATGTAGATCATACCGTTTATCGAACTCGTACCTCCTAGGACCTTGCCACGAGGCTGGTACATCGTCCGATTATAAAGCGCCGGCTCCGGCTCACTTTCAAACATCCAGTTGATCCGCGGATCGGCAAAGACATTGGCGTAGCCGAGTGGAACATGGATCCAGAAATGCTTGTCCTCGGGTCCGGCCTCGACTAACAAGACCTTGTGACGACCAGACTCGCTGAGGCGCGCGGCGACAACGCAACCTGCGGAGCCGGCGCCAACTACAATAAAATCGTATTCGCCCGCATCTTCTATCATGTCGTGGAACTCACACGTAACAACCTGCCGTCGACACTGAGATATGTAGGATAGCTGAACGAGCGCGCTCTCGAGTGAGGCACGTCGCAGACGCGACAACCCTCACCCGAGTTGAGCGAGCGCGAACCGGGCTATACACGCTGCCCCATGAGTCGTCCGATCGTCCCGAAGCGGGCCGTGGCGAAAACGACCAGCATCGCGATGCCGATAAGCACGGTCGATATAGCCGCCGGCAGGGGATCGAGATTGTGCTGGATATATTCGAACATCGCCACGGGAAGAGTCTTCGTGCGAGGGCCGGGAAGGAACAGCGTGACCACCACTTCGTCGAACGAGTTGAGGAACGCGAAGACGGCAGCGCTGATCACTGAAGTCTTCACTGCGGGAATGGTTACCGTGATGAAGGCGACCGGCCTGCTCGCACCAAGACTCACGGCAGCCTCCTCGATCGATTTGTCGAAAGATTGCAGCCCCGCCACGACGATCAGCACAACGAAGGGAATTGATAGGACGACGTGGCCGACCACGAGCGCGAGGAACGAGCCGCGCAATCCCAGCGTGCTGAAGAAAATTAACATCGCTAACCCCGTGACCACGCCCGGCGTGATCAAAGGCGCTGTGTGCAGGGAGCGGATCAGCTCGCCGTACCGGGATTTCATCCTGGTCAAAGCGAAGGCCGCCATGCTCCCAACAGTGCCTGCCACGGCAGCTGTCACCAGCGCCAGACCGGTGCTGAGCAGCAGACCGTTCATCAATCTCTCGTCCTCGAAGAAGGTGACGTACCAGCGCAGGGACCACCCGCTCGGCGGGAACTGCATGAACTGGTCAGCGCTGAACGACGTGATGATCACGATCAGGATCGGCGCCAGAAGGAACATACAGACGATCACATTTGCCAACATGAGCAGTTGGCCAGTGTGGAAGATCGGCCGCGAACTCCGTGCTGGAATTGCAGCGGGCGAACGTGTCGGTTTGTTAACGTTTTCCACGGAGCATCCATCCCTGTACAGCGATCAGCATCAGGACGATCGCGGTGATAATGAAGCTGGTTGCGGCAGCGAAAGGCCAGTTTAGCGTCGATGTCGCGTCGGTGAACACGAGAGTTGCGAGGAGCTGGCCCGCTTTTCCACCACCGCCGATCAACAACGGCGTTGCGAAGGCAGCCACCGCCTGTACGAAGATGAGAAGCCATCCAGCCAGCAGCCCGGCCCAGCTCAGCGGTATCAGGACATCCTTGACGACGTGCCAGCTCGTGCCACCCAATCCCCGCACACTTTCTTCGAGCTGAGGATTGATCTGCTGGATGACGCCGTACAGCGAAAACACCGCGAACGGAGTCAGCACCTGTGTTAGGGCGATGATGACACCGGTCGTTGTGAACATCAGAGTGAATGTCGGCAGGCCAATCGATGAAAGAAACGTGTTGAGAAGGCCATTGTCCGAAAGGATCACCATCCAGCCGTAGTTTCTCACGACGAGATTGGTAATAAGCGGAAGAACGACAATGACAATCATCAGTCCCTTCCACCGGGACTTCGACCGGGCAAGCGTGTATGCCACAGGGTAGGCGATGATGACGGATATCGTCGCGACGATTGCCGCAACGATCAAAGTCCGCCCGAGAACTTCCCAGTAAAATAAATCGGCAAAGAACTTTGTATAGTTCTCGAATACATACTGGACCTGCCCAACCTGCGCGGGTCCGGTGAACTTCCGGAAGCTGTAGGCGAGCATGATCGTCAGCGGAACGATGAAGAACGCAAGGAGCGTTCCAATGCTCGGCATCAGCAGAATGCCGTAGCGGGTTTTTGGTGGCTTTCTCGGAGCAGCGGCCGTAGCCGGCGGAGTCAGCGATGATGGACTGGCAATAGCTTCAACTCGATTGACCATCAGTCAGCCTCGACGATTTGGCACGAATCCGGCGTCCACGACAGGTTGATTTCCTGCCCTTCGGTGAAGGTGTTGTGTACCTCACGGGCGGAACCGGCATCGTTCTGGACGGAAACGAGAAGCTCGCCCGTGGCCGTCTTGATCTCGAAGACCGTTCGCGCACCGAGATAGTTTATGCCCAGAATCGTCCCTCCAAGGACGTTCGGCGCGTCGGGTCGGATTGCCTCCCTCGCCGAAATCGAAAGTGTTTCAGGGCGCAAGCTGAGCAGAACCCTCCGGCCAGGCTCCAGCCTGTCGTTATTACGGATGCATGCTTCGAACCCGCAGTCGGCTTTGAACAACATGAATCCCTCGGCATGGGCGGGCTTGTGAATATGCCCATGAAAGAGGTTCGTCTCACCGATGAAACTCGCGACAAAAGACGTTCTCGGCTTCTGATAGATACTTGCGGGCGTTCCCTCCTGCTCGACATTCCCCTTGTTCATGACGACGATATGGTCGGACATCGACAAGGCTTCTTCCTGGTCGTGCGTTACGAGCACCGTGGTCATCCCAATTTGGCGCTGAAGGTGCCTAATCTCGAACCGCATTCGCTGGCGCAGCTTTGCATCGAGCGCGGAAAGCGGTTCATCGAGCAGGAGGATTTTCGGACGAATGACGATCGCACGAGCAAGCGCGACGCGTTGCTGCTGCCCACCGGACAATTCGCTCGGGAAACGGTCGCCGTACTTGCCAAGATCGACAAGCTCTAGAGCCTCGCGAACCCTTTGCATGCGCTCTTCCTTCTCAACGCCCCGGCGTTTCAGCCCGTAAGCGACGTTGTCGGATACTCGCAGGTGGGGAAAGAGGCTGTAGCTCTGGAATACAATGCCAATCTCGCGCTTGTTCGGCGCCAGGTATGTAACGTCCTTGCCATCGATGATGATTTGCCCACTTGTCGGAAACTCAAAGCCGGCGATCATACGCAAAGTCGTTGTTTTTCCGCACCCGCTAGGCCCAAGAAGCGTAACGAGCTGATTTTTCCCGACGGTCAGGTCGACATTCTCGACGGCGGGAACCGTGCCGAAATACTTCTGAACTCCTGAGAGTTGCAGGACTGTATTGTTATGCTGGAATTTGGAATGGTCATGCACTTTAAGTCTCCTCCCTCATGCAATTGATGGATGGGGGCCTTCTATTCGGACCCCTTTCCGTTGATTTACGCCGGCTTTCCTGGGTAAGTTTGTACCACGCTGTGCCCCATGCGTGGGCCTGAGGTATTTTACTCCAAGAGTTCCTGCGGTTCGAGAATTGTACCGTTCGGAGATCGGTAAAACACGACCTTGCGGCGACCGAGGTCACCGACATCTACTTCGTAGGGGCCTCTGAATGGCTCAATTCCCTGCTGCGAAAGGTTGGCAACTAATTCGTCAAGATCGTCGACCATGAAAGAGACGTGGCTGATGCCACCCGGATGCGGCTCGGCCAGCTCACCATCATAGGCAAGGGTCGAGAAAAAGAAGAACTTGACACCGCCGATTTCAACGGCCGGGACCTGCATCGGGCCGGACGGGGAATTGGATCGGTCCATTATGAAGGTACGGTCCGGATTGAAGGCCGCGAAAAAATCCTTCTCCGCCTCCACGTTGGGCGCCTTGACACCCAAGTTGAAGATTTCCTTGAGCCGGGGTTCCCCCGTGCGTTGAGCAATCTCTGTCATGTTGTATCCTGTTGCGAACCTGCCCTGCGGGCAGAATGAATTTGTATGCACTGCTCAAGGCATGGCTTGAGGCAACGGCCGACGCATGAGCGAGGTCAGCCCGCCATCGATCACCAGGGTCGAACCCGTTACGAAACCTGAATCCTCGGATGCCAGATAGGCGATTGCGGCCGCGATCTCCTCCGGCTTTGCGACACGGCCTACCGGCACGGTCGATTCCAGTCGTTCGCGTCGGCCGGGATTGTTGGCCCAAAGGTCGAGTGATAGCGGCGTCTCGGTAGGGCCCGGAGCGACTACGTTGACGGTTATTCCGTTGAGCGCGAGTTCGCGCGCCGCCGACAGCGCTAGGCCGTTAAGCGCAGCCTTCGCTGCCGAGTAGGCCGGCCAACCCATGCCATAGATGCCCGACGAAGATCCAAGGCAGATGATACGACCGTAGCTGTTGAGCAGCATCAGCCTCCGCGCGTGCTTCATGCACAGAAAGGTCCCGGTGACGTTGATATCCATCACCCGCCGCCAGTCCTCGAGCTCAATGTCGCCAAGCTCCTTATGGAGATCGACGCCAGCTGAAGTGACCAGCACGTCGAGCCGACCGAACCGGGCCTCGGTCTGCTCGATGGCCGAACGAACGGAGTCCTCATTGGTTACATCGCAGCGCAGCGGCAGTCCCTCTGTGCCGAGTTCCGCTACCTCGGCAGCGACCGTGTGTGCAGCCGCTTCGTTAATGTCTGCCACAACGACATTCATACCAGCTCGCGCAAGGGCTTGCGCGCTAGCCCGGCCGATGCCTGAGCCTCCGCCAGTGATAAAGGCAACCCGCCGAACCATCACGCCTTCCCTCCGCCGAGTTGGAACTCAACCAGATTGCCACCTGGATCGATCATGAACACCTGGTGCTTGCCGGGGATGCCGTGCGGCGACCAGTCCATCCACTTGACCCCGGCTTTGGTCAGGCGCTCGGTGATCTCTCGGATCTGCTCGACGCTTTCACATTCGAAGGCATAGTGCGCCTTCATCGGGTCGATGCTGAGGCCAAGGCGCGGAGCTACGGTGTCATCACGCTGCACGATGTGGATCTCGCTGTCACCGGCTTTCAACCACCTGTAGGTGTCGACGTCGATCTCGGTGGCGGCAGGCGTATGCATCGGCTCAAGTTCGAGGACCTCGCGATAGAACTTCGAAAGTTCCTTGGCGTCGTCTGCCATAACGGCAACATGTTGGATCTTGAGTTTCATTGGGCGAAGAGCCTCCCTGATGATCTTGCGGAACCCACCGCATTGCCAGGAGATTTACGCATTTTCGGACCTATGTCAATGCCGTTGACTTATTGAGGAACGACAAAAGAACTGCGGGCTATCCTGCAATGGAGTCGAAAGCTCAGCTGGAATTTGCGTCGGACGCAGCGGCCACTATCCCGCCCCAGAGAGATTCAGTCGCCTGGACGGATGCAAGCGATCTCCGCTCAGGCTCATTTGCCTGGATCGCGCGCCGACGGCGTCAGACCGTGGAATGCTGTGGCAAGGATATCGTTGATCATACGATCATCTATTGTACGCAACCCGGTGAGAAGCCGGAAGATGATTGGGCCAAACAAGACATCCACGATCAGGTCGGGGTCAGCCTGCGCAGTTATTTCCCCCTTCTTGATGCCCTTGCGGATAATCTCGTAGAGTACCTCCCGCCGCTCGACGAAGAAGCGTTGGTGAAATTCCTCGATTCGCTGGTTCTGCTGCGCTTCGACAAGCAGTGTGACATAGGTGTATCCGAGGCCGCCGTTCTGAAGGACAGTGGCGAACTGTTTCATCAGCGATCGGAGATCCTCAATTGTCGAGCCAGTGTCCGGTACCTTCAGCTCGGAGTTGAAGATCCGCAGGATCGCATCCATTGCGACGGAGTGCTTCGACACCCACCAGCGATAAACGGTGCCCTTGCTGACGCGTGCATCCGCGACCACGGCATCCACTGTTAGACCGGGTAATCCGTGCTTCCTCAGCAGTCGGCCGACAGCCGCCAGGATAGCTTCATGGGAGCGGCTCGAGCGTGGCCTTCCACGACGCCTCTGGTCGCCTCCCCCTTCTGGCAGCTTTGTTTCAAGAGATTTTTTGGGCGCGCTACTGGTAGGCATTGTTCGGCAAATCCTGATTCTGCGGGGTCGTCGCCCTATGAGGGATCGCTAAGGTAGGCGCAAAGGCGACGGCTGCGACGAGACCAATCGCCCGTTGCGCACCATGAGGTGCCACTTGCTCGGACATTCAGGCGTACCTTGCCATTCCCTCAACAATATTTGGCAGCTTAGCAGCAGAAAACCAGCTTGCAATAATTTATGGTACTGTTAGTATCGTAATTAGTCGGACGCATGATGGCGACCGCTGGATCGTGCCGGATGCCGCCTATGAGCCCGGCCAAACTTTCGCGCCAATTATCGAAAGCTGGACCATGTCTAATGACTTGAAATCTGACGACCTGCGAGGCTGTCCATTCCACTCGCACACGAACACTCAGGAAGCGACCGCGCCAGACTTTGCAATTGTGCGCGAGCATCCCCTGAACCCGCCCGAGCAGCTGAAAGAGCTGCGCGAAAGACCCGGCCCATCCAAGGTCAGGCTGTGGGACGGCTCCGAAACCTGGGTAGCGACGCATTACGAGGACGTCCGCGAGATTCTCGGCAACCCGGCCTTCAGCACTGTGACCACAAGAAAGGGCTATCCTTTCGTCAGTGCCCAGCGGCAGGACATTCTGATCAACGGGCGGCCGAACTTCACCTTCATGGACCCGCCCGAGCACACGAAGTTCCGTCGCACACTCGCGCGTATGTTCACTGTTGAGCGGTTCTCGCGAGAGCGGCCGTTCATTCAGAAGATCGTCGACGATCTGCTCGACGACATGGAGGAGAAGGGCCCGCCCGCGGACTTCGTCAACAGCTTCGCGCTTGAGGTGCCGGTGAGGGTGCTGGCCAATCTCGTCGGCATACCGCCTGAGGGCCAGGAACTCTTCCTCCAAGCCGGAAAGGATCGCTTCGATCTCAGCGCCGACCCCAGTCTGTCGCACAACTCGGGCGAGGCGCTGTGGAACTATCTGGATGATCTGCTGGCGCAGCAGGAGCGCAATCCCGGCGACGGAGACGAGGTTATCACCCGTCTGGTCGTCGATGCGATCGTGCCCGGCAAATTCACCCGTGACGAAGCGCTTCTCGTCATTAACCAGCTGCTGGTCGCCGGCTTCGACACGACGGCGAGCACAATCGCGATAGGAACGCTGGCATTGCTCCAGAATCCTGACCAGTTCGAGAAGCTGAGGTCCGACCCTTCAAAGGTCGAGAATGCCGTGCACGAGATCCTGCGATACGCGACGGTGCTTCAGTTCCACTCGTCACGGGCCGCCAAGGAAGACGTGGAGATTGGGGGGCAGCTCATCAAGGCGGGAGAAGGCGTACTCGCGCTGCTGCATGGCGCAAACCGCGATCCCAAGGAATTTCCCGATCCGGACAAGTTTGATATTGATCGAGACGCCGCGCATCACCTCGCCTTTTCGTTCGGGATACATCAGTGCCTCGGGCAGTCGCTCGCCAGGCTTGAGCTCCAAATCGTGTTCGCCACGCTCTTGAAACGCTTTCCCAACCTGCGGCTTGCCCAGCCGTTGAGCGATATCGAGTTCATGACATTCAGTTTGGCCTACGGACCTCATTCCTTTTTGGTTGAATGGTAGCTGCGACGTAGCGCAGCAAGAATAGGGAGGAAGTGAAATGCGTATCAAGGTTGATGTCGAGAAGTGCATTGGCGCGGGACAGTGCGTGAACGCCGCACCGACGGTTTTCGCTCAGAACGAGGACGATGGAATGGTGGTCCTGCTGGACGAGACGCCGCCGGCTGAGAAGGCGGCAAGCGTTCGCTCTGCGATCCGGCTTTGCCCGGCCCGAGCCATACTTGAAGCAAAATCAACAGCGGTCCCCGAGACGGCGACGCAGACGAAGGACGGGGATTAACCAATGTCCATTTGCTCGGAAATTGTGGTGGTCGGTGGCGGGCAAGCCGGGTTCCAACTCGTGAGTTCGCTGCGTGCGCATGGATTCGACGGCGCGGTCCGGCTGGTCTGCGACGAACCCAGCCTGCCTTATCAACGCCCTCCACTCTCCAAGGCGTTTCTGAGCGGCGAGGTTTTCGCCGACGAGTTGTCCTTCGCGACGGCCGAGTTTTACCGCGACGAATCAATTGACGTCATCGAAGATCGAGCCGTCGCGATCGATCCGGCGCGCCGGACCATCCGGCTCGCCTCGAATGCTGAGCTCGGATACGATCGGTTGGTCCTCGCGACCGGCGCGCGGAACCGCCGGATGTCCGGCTTCGAGGATGTCGCGGGCGTCCTGTCGCTGCGGACTCTGGCGGATGCAATGGAACTGCGGGAGCGGCTGCTCAGCGAGGGCAACATTGTCATTGTCGGCGGCGGCTTCCTCGGCCTTGAAGTCGCTTCCGTTTGCGCCGACCTGGGCGTGTCCGTGTGCGTCGTCGAAGCGATGCCACGACTGATGGCGCGTGGGGTGTCCGAGACGGTGTCGCAGGTGTTCCAGCAGCGCCTCGAAGAGCGCGGCGTGCGCTTTATGCTCGGCGTTGCGGGGCTCGGGCTCCGTCTGGACGGCAGACGGGTCGTCGGGGTGGAGGCGGACGGACAACTGCTCAAGACGAATCTCGTGCTAACCTGTATCGGCATAATTGCGAATACCGAATTGGCCGCAGAGGCTGGCCTTTCAACCGGAAACGGCATTCTAACCGACGGCTATCTGCGCACCACAGATCCCTCGATATATGCCATTGGCGACTGTGCGGCACATCCAAATCCGTATTGCGGCGCAACGGTTCGCCTGGAATCAGTGCAGAACGCGGTCGATCAGGCAAACTGCGTCGCGTCCGGCGTCGTCGGTGAAGCCCAAACTTATCGCAGCTTGCCGTGGTTCTGGACCGAGCAGGCCGGGATGAAGCTCCAGATTGCTGGCATCTCATCTACTGCAGACCCGACCATCGTGCGCGGCGATCTACAGGCTGGCGCCTTCTCGATCTTCCATTTCCACGACCAGGTCCTCGTCAGCGTCGAGTCTGTTAATCGGCCGACGGATCACATGCTGGCCAGAAAGATCCTTCGGTCCGAGCGCAAGATATCTCCCGAGGCGCTCTCGGAAATGCTCGGCCCTGTGGCGCCGTCGGCTTAGAGTAGTTCAGGGCTGGTAGATCGTTCTGCCGAAGACAGCCCGAGACCAGGCCGATGACTTGAGCGCATAACCGCACTGGTGGTACGGTCGAAACGGAGACCGGAAGATCTCGCCTCAAATGGTTAGGTCTGAAGGACATCCTGCTGACGGACACTTGCGCCTTCAGTCTGACCGGACCACACCGCTGGTGTGACCTGCGCCGGGTATTGGCGCATTACGTCGCCATGGGAGCGAAAGAGCCGTTCCCCTTAGGCCCGGGTCGATAGAGCTGCCAGCACCCTGACGCGGAGCCGTTAGCGGCAGTGCCGGTAACCGGCTGGCTTCACCACAGGTCGGCCAGAAGTTCGTAGGAACGAAGCCGCGCTGCAGGGTCGAACACGGTGGCGGAAACGATTAGCTCGTCCGCCTTTGTCATCTCCAGGAAACCGTCGAGCCCATCCTTCACCACCTCCGCCGTGCCGACGAACGAATATGTGAGCATGCTGGAGACGCGTGCCTTCTCCTCGGGCGACCAAAGCCCAGCCATGTTGTCAACCGGCGGCGGCAGTTTTCGCGGCTCTCCCCGCACGATGTTGATGAAGCGCTGCTGCACGGAAGTGAAAATGCGCTCTGCCTCCTCCTGCGTGTCGGCGATGACAACGTTGACGCCGAGCATGACATAGGGCGCGGCGAGCTGGGCGGAGGGCGAGAAGCCGCTTCGGTACACTTCCAGTGCGTTCGTCAGCGCCGACGGCGCGAAGTGGGATGCAAACGCGAAGGGCAGGCCCAGGGAGGCCGCGACACTTGCGCCGGTCTCGCCCGAGCCTAGAACCCAGATCGGCACATCGAGGCCCGCTCCCGGCACAGCCTGCACGATCTGCTGCGGCTGCGGCTGGGCGAAGAAGTGCTGCAGCTCGATCACCTCCTGTGGGAACTCCTGTGCTCGCATCGCGTCGCGCCTGAGCGCGCGCGCGGTGAACTGATCGGTGCCGGGAGCGCGGCCGAGGCCCAGGTCGATGCGCCCTGGATACAGGCATTCAAGCGTGCCGAACTGCTCGGCGACCACCAGTGGCGCGTGGTTGGGTAGCATGATGCCGCCTGCGCCGACGCGGATCGTGCTCGTTCCCGCTGCGATGAAGCCGACCACCGTGCCGGTGGCCGCGCCGGCCGCGCCGACCATGTTATGGTGCTCCGCAATCCAATACCGGTGATAGCCCCACCGTTCCGCGCTGCGCGCAAGGTTCAGCGAATTGTGCAGCGCATCCTTAGGCGTGGCGCCTTCCGGAACCGGCACGATGTCGAGGATCGATAATAAAGCCATGCGAACCTGCCGTTGAATGCGGTTTAGATCATGGATCCAGATGCCAGAACGAGGAGCGACTATCAAGTCAATTCTGTTGACTTGTTAAGGAGAGCCTCATAAGTTGACATGACAAGCTGCCAGTGGCGTGCAAATCCCTTGAACATTCTCTCGTTCTCATGCGGTGACCGGGGCTGGCAATCTGCGCTGCAAGAGGCAGGCTCAACACTTGGAGAGACTTTTATGACCACGGCGATCCGCAAACGCGGTCTCAGGCGATCGAAGCTGGTGGCCAAGGGAGGAACGTGGAAGGCCATCGCGGCAGCCAACGCTTCGGCGGCCGATATCGTTCACATCGAGCTCGAGTCGGGTTTCCCGCCCGAGGCCCGGGCTGCTGCGGTCGAAACCACGCGCATGGCCCTCACCGAGATGGACTGGTCGGGCAAGGAAGCCTGGGTCAGATTTCCCCACATCGACGCGCCCGAGACAAAGACCCATCTTGCCTACGTGCTCGGCGGGCGGCCCCACTTAGTCTACTGCGCAAAGGTGAAGTCGGTCGACGACATCCTGCGTCTCGACGAGGCCGTGTCGCGCGGCGAGGACGAGAACGGCATAGAACCGGGCTCGACTCAAATCGGCGCAGTCATCGAGCGGATCGAGGCGCTCAGCAATGTCGAGGCCATCGCCGCGGCCAGCCCCCGTATGGGCGCCATTATGTTTGGCGCAAACGACATGTCGCTGGACTTCGGCTATCGACGGACGGGGATCGTCGGGGTCGATCATGAAACCCTGTATATCCGGAGCAGGATGGTACTGGCCGGCCGGCTGGCGAAGATCGACATTATCGACGCTGCATTCATGAACCGCAATGACATCGAGAGCAGCGATGCGGACGCGCAGTTCAGCGCGCGGATGGGCTTCACCGGCAAGAATGCGCTCTCGGCCGATCAGATCCCCGGAATTCATCGCGCCTTCGTGCCGACTCCCAAAGAGCTCACCTGGGCGCGTGAGGTGCTCGCGGCGGCAGCGCACGAGGACGTGTCGCTCAGGCTCATCGATGGCGATCCCATTGAAGCGTTCGACATCTTGCGGGCAGAGACTCTGATCGCCAGGGCTGGCTGAACTCGCCCGGAGCCCTATGCTCCCTCTGCTACCCGAGCCTCCAGCCCTCAACCCCGTTTCGTTCGTTGTCGATGCGCTTCGCTGTCGAGATTCTAAATAAACTCTGTGTGCCCAGGATGGCACGCACGATGGATCATCGGCCTCTGACAAATCGCTCAAGGTGGCGCGGCCATTCTGCGCGATAGGATCATCTGCACCCCGTTGGGTTCTGTTGCAGCTTTGAAGCTTGCCCTGGCTGAGCTACGACAAGAGGGTACTGAGACTTGCTATTACTCATAGATTGGCGCTCTAATCCTGGCGCCAATTTCGAGATCCAACAGGCGCGATAGTCCCCTCTACATGACCGTTCGGCTGTTCTGAGTTTGGTTGCCTCCGCCCGGCAGCCGGATTTCAGGGTCTTGTGGAACAGCTCCGCCTTCCAACGCATGGCATACCAGTTGAGCATCTGGGTTGCGTCGGAAGATCCGTGACCAGCTTCCAATCAATCCGCACCCAGTCGTGTAGATTGTGGCGCTCCTGCGCGTGGATCACTGTCCGGGTCAGAGCCGGATAGCGTTTCTGCTTGCCGATCGAGGGCAGAACATGGATCCGGTGGTAACCGTAGGGCTCCCGTTCCCTTTGGGAGTGCGTACATCCACCTGATGCCGTCTTTTGACATTCACCTCCGCCGTCTCGTCCACGATGGTGTGTCACCGGCCCGGCAGACTGATTTGCTCCATGGGCCTAGAGCGCGATGACATTCACTTGGTCCAGACGAACACGCTGACGAAGCACAGGATCGCCCGAGTTCAGCCCGATCAAGCCCATCTTGTCCAAGACGAAAGAGTGGCTCAAGGCCAAAGCCGTGCGCAGGTCGGAGGTCTTGGACGCACAACTCAAGCCCGCCCTCGACACCATCACCGAGCAGGATGCCCGCGGCTGGATGAGGCACGCCGGTTATGCCTCTCACTAAGACCACGATCGCTTCAGCTTGCGCCAGAGCAACGATCAAACCTAGTTGCCATGCTTCCATAACAAAAATATGGAGGCGATAATGGCTGTTCTCTCTCATCCCGAGGGATTTCTTGGGCAAGTTTTAGATCATACAGCTGGTTTGGTGGCGCGCGCGCTTAGCGTCTTGAGACATTTCGCTTATTCTGAAAACACGGGGGACTATGTTGATGACAAGGAAGTGCGAGAGCTGCTCGAACAGGAAGGTCTTATTGATCCGAAACCAGAACGCTCTCCAAGCATCCTCCTTTTATGGGCTAGCTCGACTTAGGAGCCCTCATCCGGTTTCTGATTGACCTACATCGCGGCTTGCGACAGCACCTCCGTTGTGCAGGTAGGAACCCAGCAGGCGTTGTGTTCAGCTCACTCGCAGCGAGCCGCACGTATCTCTGTGAGCGCGAGAGAGATAGTTCAATCAGGCTCGTCACAACTGGAGGTATGACGATAAGCCCACCCGAGGCCAGCAATTCGCGGCCGTTGTTTTGTACAGAGCCGATGGCTTCAGCGGTCTAGGCGTGGGTATCGTCAGCATGCCCAGAGCCTCTTACAGGAAGTGGAGGCGCCCTCGCGCCTTCACGCGCGCCCAGTCCGAGATCAGGTTAAGCGCCGGCCGCGTCCAATACGGCCATTTCATCTGGCGTCAGCTTCATGCCAGCGGCTTTCGCAAAGCTCTCGACCTGCGCGACCCGCGTCGCGCTGGCGATCGGCGCAGTCACGCCTTCCTTCGCTATGAGCCAGGCGAGCGCGATTTCGGCGGGCGTTGCGGAGTGCGCCTCCGCGACGCGGTCGAGCGCCTCCAGGATCGCTGTACCACGGGGATTGAGATACCGTCCCATCCTTGTGCCGCGTACCGACTGCCCGAAATCGTTGTTCGACCGGTATTTGCCCGACAGGAAGCCCGCGGCGAGGCTGTAATAGGTCACGACGCCCAAGCTCTCTGCAATGCAGAGGTCGCGCAGTGGACCCTCATAAGTCGCCCGGCTGTAGAGATTGTATTCCGGCTGCACCACTTGGTAGCCAGGCAGGTTCTCGTTCCTTGCCGTCGCAAGCGCCGAGGTCAGCTGCTCCGCATTTACGTTGGAGGCACCGATTGACCTGATCTTGCCCGCCTTCAGCAGAATCTCGTACGCCCCAAGCGTTTCGGAAACCGGCACCGAGTCGTCAGGCCAGTGCGAAAAATAGACGTCGATGGCATCTACGCCGAGCCGGGCAAGCGAGCGGTCTGCCGCCTCCAAGATCCATTTCTGCGAAAGCCCACCCTTCTGTGGTGTCCCGTCAGGGGCGGAGCCCACCTTGGTGAAGATGACAACCTTGTCGCGCGCAGCAGGCCGCGCCTTCAGCCAGTTGCCGATGATCGTCTCGGACTCGCCGCCCCGATTGCCGGGCACCCAGGCCGTATAGACGTCCGCCGTGTCAATGGCGTTGAAGCCATGATCGAGGAAAGCGTCGAGAATATCGAAGCTGGTTTTCTGATCGACGGTCCAGCCGAGGACGTTTCCGCCGAACACCAGCGGAGAAATTTTCAGGCCGGTCCTGCCGAGAGTGCGTCTTTCCAAGGAGACCTCCGTGCTGCAATTTGAGTAATGACCATGAACGAGACGACTGGGAGCGCGGCGACTGCATGCTCGTGGCTCTACCGGACTGGATTCCGGCGCTCCCCGAAATGGACGTCACCTACAATGAAAATGTCCGGCAGCAGGCACTGCCGCCGGACACTGAGAGGTACTGGGCCGAGCTACCTGCTCACGATCTCTTTTGTGTAGCGCTCGATCCACTGGGCTTGGTTCGCGGCGATCTCACCCCAGTCCGGCGACTCCGAGTTCTTCATCGCCTCGCCCTGCGGCAGGAGCGCCTGCACGGCTGGCGAGACATCGACGTCTTTGACAGTCGGGATCTGGCCGATCTGATCGGCCGTCAGCTTCTGCACTTCCTTGGACAAGAGGTAGTTGACGTAGGCTTCGGCGAGGTCCTTGTGCTGAGTTCCCTTGCTGACGCCGACTGCGTTTCCGATGAGGACGGTGCCGCTTTCCGGATAGGTCGCGCTGACCGGCGCGCCCTTCAGCGCCTGGTCGACCGTGCGATCGGACGAGGAAACCGCGAGCCAAGCCTGACCGGTGTTCATCAGGTTGAAGTTCTGGTCGAAGCTCGTCCAGTAGGTCATGACGTTGGGGGCGATCTTTTTCAATTCAGCAATCGCCGGGTCAATATTGGTGACGGTGCCTCCGCCCGCCTTATTCAGCTGCTGGATTAGCATCACGGCGAAGGTGCTGTTCGCAGCCGGCAGGATAAGGCGGCCCTTGTACTTGGGATTGGCGAGATCAGCCCAAGACTTCGGAAGATCGGCTTCCGAGAGCTTATTCTTGTTGTAGGTGATGTTCATGGCCGCGAGCGACATGAGCATGAACGCGTCATTTTTGCGCCGGCCTGTCGGCATCAGCGTCTCGAGCGCAGGCACGCCCTTGACTGTCAGCGGTTCCAGGAGGCCTTCCTTCTCGAGGACCGTCGCCCAGCTCTCGGCGACCATCCAGACATCGGATTCCTGGTTACCGGCATTGGCGCGCATCTTGGCGACCGTATCCGACGACAGGCTCTCGATATGGACGAGCTTGGCGTTGAACTTCTTCTCGAACGGCTTGGCGATGTCGCGGAAGAACTTGCCGGCGGTGCCGGTCAGGGTCTGGACAACCAGTTCCTCTCCCTTGAAATCGCGAACCGCTTCCTGCGCCTGCGCGTTCGACGGCAACGAGGTCGCCATAATTCCTGTGACGCCCGCTGCGAGCAGCCAAGTCATAAACCGTGTCTTGAGCTTCGTCTTCATGTACTTCCCTCCAACCTATTTTGGCGTTGGCGATATAGTTTCAGAACCGCCCGTATGCTGAATGCTAAAGTTGAACTTGCGCTCGCGGAGCCTTCGGCTCGTGCCAGTCAGACATCGCGTGCGGCGAAGAATGTAGGGAATAGACGGGGAAACCGTCCAGTCCGCCGTCGCACCGCCGATGATGAAGGCGGCGCGACGCGTCATGACGCGTAAGATCCTCCGAGTTGGAACTCAACCAGATTGCCACCTGGATCGATCATGAACACCTGGTGCTTGCCGGGGATGCCGTGCGGCGACCAGTCCATCCACTTGACCCCGGCTTTGGTCAGGCGCTCGGTGATCTCTCGGATCTGCTCGACGCTTTCACATTCGAAGGCATAGTGCGCCTTCATCGGGTCGATGCTGAGGCCAAGGCGCGGAGCTACGGTGTCATCACGCTGCACGATGTGGATCTCGCTGTCACCGGCTTTCAACCACCTGTAGGTGTCGACGTCGATCTCGGTGGCGGCAGGCGTATGCATCGGCTCAAGTTCGAGGACCTCGCGATAGAACTTCGAAAGTTCCTTGGCGTCGTCTGCCATAACGGCAACATGTTGGATCTTGAGTTTCATTGGGCGAAGAGCCTCCCTGATGATCTTGCGGAACCCACCGCATTACCAAGAGATTGACCCAACTCTAGACTTATGTCAATGGCATTGACTTACAACGGTTGGTCGAAACTTGGGAAGCCGTGAAGGATCGGACGAATGTGGCCGAAGGAGCGAAGTATGGTGGAGACCGAATTATTCGCACGTCGATCGGCCACTCGAAGTGAGGCGCCGGAGATAAGGGCAGCCGTGCAAACGGTCGCTGGATTGGGAGGACCCGATGGAACGAACTGACCGAATCTTAACGCCGGTCGTGGACACGCACGCTCACATATTCCGGCGCGACTTGCCTTTCATTCCGGGCGTCCGCCAGGACTTCAAGCGCGACTTCACGACAGAAGACTATCTGGCCGAGCTCGACGCCGCAGGCGTCCGTTACGGCGTGGTCGCGGCGGCAAGCTTTCTGGGCACCTACCATGACTATACGCTATCCGCGCTCGAACGGCACAGCCGACTGCGCGCTACTGTTGTCGTCGACCCCGATGTCAGCCAAGCCCACCTGCGCGAACTGGACCGCGCCGGCATCATTGGGATCCGCTTCGCAACAGGCAACATGGCAGCGCCTCCGGACCTTCGTTCAGCTGAGTACAAGAAGCTGTTGCGGGCCATCGCCGATCTGGATTGGCATGTGCACGTCTATGGGCGGCGCGAGCACCTACCGGAACTACTTTCGGCACTCGACACATCGGGCGTGAAAATTGTCGTCGATCACTTCGGCGCTCGCGACAACCAGTCCGGCATCGATTCCGAGAGCTTCAGGGCGATTCTTTCCACTATGAAGAATGGCCGGACCTGGGTGAAATTGTCAGGACCTTACTTGTCTGACAGTCTTGACCATCGCGAGCTCACGTCCCGGTTCCTTGCGGAAGCCGGCTCGACGCGGCTGCTTTGGGGTAGCGACTGGCCATTCGTCAAACTCAATGGCCACCTCCGTTATAGCCAGGCGGTGGATTGGCTCGCGGAGTGGGTTCCAGACGAAGGCATCCGTCAGCAAATCGACGTCAATGCATTGGAATTGTACCGATTCCCGCGTCCGTCGTGACGTTTGCAACGTACGCGGGAATCGGCGGCGGTTAGCACGCCCTATCTGACGGGCAGCCCCAGTCAATAGGTCGCTACACTGCCCTTTGAGGCTTCCGAGCCAACGAGCTCACGCCATTTGCCGATGGATGCCGACGCCGCCGCCGCCAGAAGGCGGGAATCCCCCGAAACTGTTGTCAGGTCGAACCCCCAGCCAACCGCGCGCGCGGCGTATTCCGCCGTGCCGCAATGCAGGCAGACGCGAATGCCGCGTTCCTTGCACACTGCAAGAACGCGGCGGATGAGCTCAATCATCTCAGGTTCTTCGCGGTCGAAGCCGGGGGGTAACTGCCCTTGCTGCGTTCCAAGGGTCAGATCCGACGGCCCTATATAGATGCCGGCAAGCCCATCAGTGGCGGCAATCGCTTCTAAATTGTCTACTCCTTCGCGAGTTTCGATCATTGCGAAAGCAAGGACTTCGTCATTTGCTTTGAGGTCGTAGCCGCCGTAGGCGAAGGCCGCACGTGTCGGACCATAGCTCCGTTCCCCCTTCGGCGGGTAGTGCATGTATTTGACGAACTCGGCCGCCTCGCTCGCGGAGTTGACCATCGGGCAAATGATGCCCTGGGCGCCGGCATCCAGCGACTTCATAATGATACCGGGCTCTCGCCAGGGGACGCGCACCATTGGGGTAACGTCGTAGCCGCGCATTGCCTGTAGCATTGGCAGCGCTGCGGCGAAATCAAGCGCTCCATGCTGCAGATCGATCGTGATCGCGTCATAGCCTTGAGTTGCCATAATCTCAGCAGTGAACGAATTGCCGATGGAGAGCCAGCCGTTCAACACGGGACGGCCATTGGCCCAGACTCTTCTTAGCTTGTTCGTGAACATTGAATTGCCCTTAGATGACGATATGCGAGAGCTTGACCTGGATCAGTGTTGGTCCGTGGCCCCAGCTCGGCGCGCGACTACGCAACTGCGGATAGGCACCTCGAAACGCCCAGCACGATAGCGATGAAGCCACTGCGTTTGGATTTACCCATTCCGGTACGTCCAGAGTTTCGCAGATTACGCAGAACATGCAAGATAAGTCATCGGCATTGACTTAGCCCAAGCTGGTGATGTAGGATTTGCCAAGTCGTCACTTACAGTCCCTGGTGCCCGGAACTTTCCGCAACACGAGTATGCACTCGCGGGCAAAGCGGCTCATGACACTTCTACAAAGGAACGATAACGATGGAAAAAACGATGCAACGGGAAGGCGAGCCACGCCTAGATGCGCTCTTTAATATCGGAGTAAAGGCCCCGAACGTTGAGGAAGAGTTGAGGTTCCTCTCCGCTTTCAACCCTGACAAGGTCTACAAAGTTCAGTTTGGCCCGAAAGAGATCGATGCGGTCGAGATTGGCGGTGTCAAATTTTTTCTTTTTCCAGCGCTATCCTACGACAATTATCTGCCTAAGCCGCATCCTGGAGGTATCGGTCACGTTTCCTTCATGGTCGAGGATCTCGACAAACTTCTCGCCCACCTTGATCGACAGGGGATCACGCCCTTCAGAGGTCCGTACGAGGGTCAGCTCGGCGAGCTCGGCAAGCGGATGGTTGCAATGTTCCGGTCTCCGAACGGCACGCTTGTTAGCGCTATTCCTCGCAACGTGCCCAGAGGTTCATGATCTCCGTTCGGGATGGCCAGCGGCCTTGCTCAAGCTCCCCAGTCTTCTGACAGTGGCTCAATTCGCCTAAGCGTCGCGTTTGAGAAGATGGTATCCAAACTGCTTCATGCTAGCTGCGGAGATTGCACAATACGAGATCTTCAGCCATCTGCTGGCTGGCGCTGGAATGCTATTTGGGGCAATGTTAGATAGGGCTGATGCCGCCGAAGACGCCCCTTGATGCGCAGGGGGAATCCGGTGGCACCGATCGGAATGCCGGCCGGAGGGGGCATCTGCAATCAGTTGATGTCACCGCGCTTGTGATCAAGGACACGAAGTTAACAGATGAAAAGTACAAAGGCCAAAATCGACGCCTCGGTCAGCGATTTGAAGGATCGACAGCGAAAGCCGACAGCTGTCACGGGACTTCAGATTGCAGAGTATCTGGCGATGAACCCGCGAGGTGCTCGGCTGCGTGAGATTGCGGCTGCGGTTCAGATGGATCCTGGACAAACGCATCGCATGATTAGCGCGATGGTCGAAGACGGGTGGCTGATGCCCGTGGGAGACGACGGTTCCTACTCTTTATCGGCACGCGTCATACGACTTGGTGCAATCTATATCCAAAAGCTTGACCTTGCTGAGCATGCACAGCCGTTCTTGAACGAGCTTGCCAAGGAAACAGGCGAGTCTGTGTTTCTGGGGGAGTTGCGCGATGACAGAGTCGTTTGCGTGGGCCGACGGGTGGCGGACCGAACGCTAAGAGTATGGACAGAGATGGGTGACTCTTGGCCTCTAGTCGGTAGTGCCGTGGGAACGGCTATCCTGGCAGCTAGATATGCCCGCCTCGGCTCGAACGCCTACCCCGCAAAGCTGTCAGACGAAATTACTAATGCTATCAAGCAAGGCTACGCGCGGGATTACGGACGCTACCGCGAGGGAGTCCAGTCGGTCGCAGCTCCTATCCGCGACGCGAATGGCATAGAAGTCGGTGCAATTGCTCTCTCCGGTCCTGTTACCAGAATTGGCGATAAGGAAGCTGTGAAGATGGGCGCTTTGGTATTGGAAGCAGCCAAAGGCATTTCAGAACGCATCGGGTACATCAGTACTGACAAGAGGAAGGCGAGGAGAGCATCGCAATAAAGCTTCGAACCCGGAACTGTGTCGAAGCTGACCTGCTCAACGCGAGTGGTCCGCCCACATTATCGTTCAATGAATAGTTCTGCCCCCCTGAGGAGGGTCGGGCCATACGGAAGGCCGTTTTCGGAAGAGCAGATCGCCCTTGCTCTGCTCTAGACAGGCGAGCCGGCACTCATCACGGAGAGCGTAACATTCGAGCCGGATGCAGGCACTGCAATAGCACGCGCACCCTCTTGATCAGACGCTAATCGTTCTATCAGCTTCGGCTGGGCTCGGCGTGAGGGTAGGCCAATCGAGGAGATCCAGCTTGGCGCATAGTATGGTTACAGCCCAGCGGGAAGCACTGGCGCACCGACACTGCCACTACGGCCATGACTCACATCGCCATCTAGGCGTCGCACAAGGAAAGAGTCGTAGACTGGATGGGAAAAGTCAGCGACGTGCAACGTCACGCAGTGCCTCAGCGCGGTAGGCCCGCAGCCGAACATTTCCACACCTGAGACACCATTACCGGAAGGCAGCGGATCGACCCAAACTCGGTTGGCTGTATCGACGCCGACCAAGGGAAGGAACCCGCATGCGTCCCAGAATCATCTGTCACATGATCAGCTCGATCGACGGGCGTCTCCTCGTCGAGCGGTGGACACCCCCTGCCTCTGGGACCGACCCGACCATTGTCCATGAAACCTATGATCGATTGGCGGCGCGGTTCATGGCCGACGGTTGGGTTGTGGGCCGCAAGTCCATGGAGGGCTACGAGGGGGATGCCAAGGGCAGAGCGCGTATTCCGGGAACCATTCCGGACGATCTTCGTGCGCCACATGTCGCCGACCGCAGGGGCCGCGATGTTGCTGTCGCTGTCGACCCGCACGGACGGTTGCACTATGGACGGGACGATGCCGGCGGCGACCACATCGTGGCAGTTCTCGGGGAGCAGGTGGCGGACGAGTACCTGGCCGAACTGTGAGAGGACGGCGTCTCCTACCTGTTCGCGGGTTCGGATGGGCATGACCTGCACCGCGCGATAGAAACCCTCGCCGAGAGTTTCGGCGTCAAGACACTCCTCCTCGAGGGCGGCGGCACGATCAACGGTGCCTTCCTGAAGGCCGGGCTGATCGACGAGATCAGCGTCCTCATGTATCCAGGCATCGATGGATTGGCCGGGGTGCCGAGCATTTTCGAGTATTCCGGCGAAGTCAGGGAGAAGCCAGCGGCTGGCCAATCCCTTCGTCATCTCACCACCGAAACCCTGGAAGGCGGCATGGTCTGGCTGCACTACCGGGTGGAGGCGCGCCCCGCATCCTAGTTGGACGAGGAACGTAGGCGCTCGTCATGATCGCGTGGAGACGATGCATCTTGATTGCGCAGGCCTGCCAATGGCCTAGCTTTTCCTCTCTGCCGGATCGATCCAGGAGCGACCTTGTTATCCCGCAGACGCCCTATTCAAACCCTGGGATCGCTTCCCTTGCTTGGCGCGACCGCACGCGCCAATGCAGCGTCGGGCGGCTTCTATTACGCGTCAGCACTCAAGGGCGTCTTCTTCATTGGGGTTACACCGCCCGCGTCACGCCGCCATCGACGCAGATGTTCTGACCGAGGACTTAGGCGGCTCCCTCCGATACCAGGAAGTGATGCAGTGAGCGCATGCACAGCAGGATGATCTCAACTGGAAAGGGGCGGCGCGGAACAGATGCAACAGGAGGCTCCTCATATAGCCACCCTCTCGATACCGCCAAGGTTAATGTAACATTGCCCAAGGCTGCATGTGTCATGAGCCCTGAATCATTCGGAGCGATACGCGCCGACCCGCTCCATTGATGAGCCAAGTTCATAACCACATGCGAAACATCCGATCTAATGTTGACGCTTCGTATCATCTAGTTTCCCGCCATGAAGAACTTATCCCGCGGGGAAACCCCAGGGCATGTACGGAGGCACGGTAATGAATAGGCAGAATGCGGATGAACGTGCGGTGGACGAGCATGTGGGCTTCGCCCTCGACCGGCGTAACCTCCTAAAGATGACGGGGACCGGTATGGCCGCCTTGAGCGTTGGGATGGCTGCCTCGGGTCAAGCCATCGCGCAGTCACCAGCGAAACTCAATGACACGTGGGACAAGACCTTTGCCAAAAGCGATAAGGTTGACCACAGGAAAGTCACCTTCAAGAACCGCTTCGGCATCATCCTGGCGGCAGACCTGTACCAGCCGAAGAACGCCAGCGGCAAGCTGGCGGCGATTGCTGTCAGCGGCCCCTTTGGTGCGGTGAAAGAACAAGCCTCGGGCCTTTATGCGCAAACCATGGCCGAGCGGGGCTTCGTCACGCTGGCGTTCGATCCTTCCTACACCGGGGAAAGCAGTGGCGAAACGCGCAACATGGCTTCGCCGGACGTCAACACCGAGGATTTCAGCGCCGCTGTGGACTTTCTTGGCCTCCAGCCGAACGTTGACCGCGACAGCATCGGTGCCATTGGCATTTGTGGTTTCAGCGGCATGGCACTGACTGCCGCCACGGGCGATTCGCGCATCAAGGCGGTCGCCACGGCTTCCATGTATGACATGTCCCGCAGCATGAGCCGCAGCCATAAAGACAGTTATACGATGGAGCAGCGCCACAAGGTCATTGACTACATCAGCCAGCAGCGCTGGATCGATGCGGAAAGCGGCAAATATGCGCTGGGTTATCACGAGGTCCCGTTCGACGAGAAGGGCCAAATCGTAAAAGGGCAGCGTGTACTTCCTGAAAGCTTGCCCGCCAATCCTGACCCGGTTCTGGCCGCTTTCTTTAACTACTACAGAACTCCGCGCGGATTCCATCCAAGGGGCATCAACTCGACAACGGCGTGGACCGCCACGACCCCCATGTCGTTCTTCAGCTTTCCGATGTATGCAAACATCGAAATGATTTCCCCGCGCCCGATTCTGCTGCTGGCGGGAGAAAACGCCCACTCACGCTATTACTCTGAAGATGTCTACAAGGTGGCTTCCGATCCTAAGGAATTGGTGATTGTGCCAAATGCAGACCACGTTGATCTTTATGACCAAATGGACAAGATTCCGTTTGATAAGCTGACGTCGTTCTTCAAACAGCATCTGGCTTGAGTGTGCGCCATCTGATGGCCTGACTTCAATCGAGCGCCTATTTCTTGGCCACACCCATCCAGCCAGACGGGTGCGGCCATTTCCGTGAGCCTCCCGGCATGGAACGACAGAGCATTTCATGAGAGATCAAGTAAGCAATGGTCTTGCTCCACTTTTGGCGAGATCGGTTTGGTAGCTATCTGGTCAGCCTCTCGAACTGAGCCGGGTTGACGTTGGAGCCGGTACAGGAACTGCTCCCAAACTAGCACCGGCATTATCAACCGAAGACAGCTACTTTCGAGAGGAGGTCGATCGGGTCGGCCTTCGTCCGGAGCATCTCGCGTCCGATAGCGAAGCGAAACACCGTTGGGAGTTGCAGGACAGGCGGTATTCCCGCCCACAAGGCCTCGGTCATCGACCTTCCTCTGTGGCCACGGATCATGTTGGTGCCGCGCTCGCTCTGGACAGGCTCTTCCACCGCCGGACACGAGCGGCCGCTCCTATGTCCAGGTGCGAGGAGGTCCTATGATCGTCATGCCCTACGAGAGAAGGATCCATGCGTGCCGCGCGACAACGTGAATGACCTGCTCGCCTTCCTAGCCGTCGCCCGAGAGCGCAGCTTCACGCGGGCTGCGGCCAAGATGGGCGTTTCCCAGTCGGCCTTGAGCCATACCATCCGCCTTCTCGAGGCCCGGCTCGGCATCCGCCTCCTCACACGCACGACTCGCGCGGTCTCCGTCACCGAGGCCGGCGCACGCCTGCTCGAGAGCATCGGGCCACACTTCGATGAAATCGAGGCTCAGGTGGAAGCCCTCAGCGAGTTGCGCGACAAACCCGCCGGGACCATCCGCATTGCCGCGTCCGATTATGCGATCAGGTACGTCCTCTGGCCGAAGTTGCGGAAGTTCCTCCCGAACTACCCGGACATCAAGATCGAGCTCGTTCAGGACAATGGGCTGACCGACATTGTCACTGGGCGTTTCGATGCCGGCGTACGCATGGGCGAGCATCTCGCCAAAGACATGATCTCCGCGCGGATCAGTCCGGACTTCCGCATGGCGGTCGTCGGCGCACCATCCTACTTGGCCAACCATCCAACACCGCTTCACCCCAAGGACCTCGTCGGCCATCAGTGCATCAACTTCCGCCTTCAGACATCCGGCGCATTGTACGCGTGGGAATTCGAGCAGAATGGCCGCGAGATGAGAATCCGCGTCGAGGGTCAACTGGCCTTCACCAACAGCTTCGATGTCCTGGAAGCGACACTCGATGGCTTCGGACTGTCCTACATGGCGGAGGAGATCGTCCGACCATACCTTGAGCAGGGACGGCTCGTGCGCGTCCTCGAGGAGTACTGTCCCTACTGGGATCCTTATTACCTCTATTATCCGTCCCGCCGACAGGCGTCACCCGCCTTCGTCGCCGTGGTGGAGGCGCTGCGCCATCGGGGGTGAGCCCGGGCCGTCCGACGGCCGGGCGCACCTGCTCACGCACGGGCCGCATCCTCAGACGCGTTGCTCACGACCCGGGTTTGCTGCCCGGCGACGGTCACAGTACACCGGCCCCGCCACCACACCATGATGTAGTGGGTCACAACCGCAGGCAGACGACCCCTGCCCAATGGCCGAAGAACGGCGTGACCGAGGCGTTGAAGTCCCAGAAGTCCAAGCTGTAGGTGAAGGTCAGCTTGCCCCATACGCCCAGAACGAAGCAGCCCCACAGGCCGAAGCCTGCCAGGACCACCGCAGCGACGCGAAGCGCCAACGCTCTCGCCGGGTTCCCCGGCGTGAGGCTCAGGGTCGTGCGCACCATCGCCATAACGCGCATCCAGTGCAGGCCGAGATGGACGCCGACGATGATCATGATCCAGTAGGCCGCGAACCAGTGCACATCACGCAGGTAGATGCTGTCCAGGATGGGAAGGAGCGCGAACACCGACTGCGAGATGACGATGCTCGTCACGAGCAGAGCCGCCATGTTGGCGATCAGCAGCAGATGGAGCACGAGCGTAAAGGTTCGGCGCGCATCGTAGTATCCCCGGGACAGGTTGGCGAACCAGATCCGGTTTACGGCGATGTGCCAGCCAAGCAACGCGAACAGCGCCGTGCCGAAGATCTCGTGCGGCAGGTTCTCGGACCACCAGTAGGCGAGCGCGAGCAGCAAGAGGATCGCCATCGCGGCGGGCAACCCAAGACGCTTGAGAACGATGGCTTTCATGATCGCCAGCCTGCTTTCGAGGGGAATTGGGGCGTCATCACTTGAAGCTGAGTGCGTCGGTGAAGGTGAACATGAACTGCCGTTCGCGCCGGGAGCGCTGGTGACACGAGTAGCATCGCGCCGTGTTCTCGTCGGCCTTGACCGAGCGGTCGGGCCAGAACCACTGGTACTGCCAGTCGTCAATGCCTTCTCCCATCTTTTGGGCGACGAGGTAGCGATGCAGGACGTCGCTCTGGTAGTCCACGAGGACGACATGTGTTCCCGTCGGCACCGGCTGGCCCGCCTGGATGGCGTCGAGGGCCGCGCGGCTGGTGAGCATGTGCTCCCGGGTCACGCCACGCCGGACCGTCGTGTAATGCTCGAGTTGGTCGAGCGGCGGGAACGTAACCGCGTTGACTTCGGCATGGGCTGGCGCCGGCCCTCTGCCCTCAGGTAGCACCAGGAGAGCACAAACCGCAGCCGTTACCACGGCCACTGATGATAGCCCAAGACGCAAAACCCTGCTCTTCATACCGATCCATGTCCTTTCCCGCTCAGGCCGATGCCGACCCCGATTGGACAGTAGCAAGTGCGAAAGCAGGCGATTAGCGGAGCTGCGCCGCATGCCGCTATGAGCTCAGCTCATCAATCTCACCTGAAGTTGAACGATGGGCCACCATCGCGTCAGCTCCGATGGCGCAGGGCATCGACGACCAGGTTGAAGGCCGCAGAGGGCGGCAAGTGGGGCAAGAACACCTTCTTCGACGAACTCGAGGCGATGCCCGGCATCAGCCGGTACGCCCCAGGGAACGTCATCACCTTCCGCGGCCTCAAGCTGCTGGCGGCCAATAACGCCCAGAAGGCCACGAGCTATTTCGACGAAGTGGCTAAGCCGGCGGAGCCGAAGAAGGTGGAGGTCCCGCAGGTCGACGACCTGGACGACTTCATCGGCTGAGGGGAAACTGAAGGATCAAGACCGGAAAGGCCGCCGCGAGTGGCCTTTTCCATGCCCTAGGCGGGGACAACCAAGATGTCGCTCTTGAAAGCGGCACGGTCTCAGGTAGCTTTGGGCCTCCTTCCTGCCTTATTTTCCCAATGATTTCCCCTGACGAGTATCTTCGTAACATCCTGATCCGAGAGGCCGTCTCCACCGGTCTCTACACCCCGCTCAACGCCTGCCGGACGACGCTCGTGCCTATCCTGAAGGAATGGGCGGGCGAATTCCTGGCCGACATCACGCCGAGCGGTTCGTGGGCCAAGGGAACGGCCAACAACAGCGGGACCGACATCGACATCTTCGTGTCCCTGAGATCGGACACCCGAGAGCCGCTGAAAGAGGTCTATAACAAGCTGCACGCCCGCCTGGTCCAGAAGGGCTTCAAGCCGCGCCGCCAGAACGTGTCTCTCGGCATCAAGGTCAATGGCTTCGACGTCGACGTCGTGCCGGCCAAGCGCCAGGACACCTACAGCCAGGATCACAGCCTCTACCGGAGCAAGGCCGACACCTGGACGAAGACCAACGTGGCCCGCCACATCGACATCGTGGCCAACTGCGGCCGCCGGGACGAGATCCGGATCCTCAAGCTCTGGCGGAACCAGAAGCAGCTCGATTTTCCATCCTTCTACCTCGAGCTCACCGCCATCGAGGCTCTCAGAAACACCTACAGCATCGGTCTCAGCGGCAACGTGGTGACCTGCCTGACGTACTTGCGCGACCGCTTCCCAATCGCCCGGGTCGTCGATCCCGCCAACACCAACAACATCCTTTCAGACGAGCTCGGCACTATGCAAAAGGCTATGATCCAGAGGGCCGCCAAAGAAGCCCTCTCCGCTTCCTCCTGGAGCCAGGTCGTCCGATGACCGAGTGGAACCTGTCAAACCTCCTGGCTGGACTTCAGAACGACATCCAGCGGAAGCTCGATCACGCGCGGTCGCTGTTCGGCCATCCGGTCTCCAAGGGCGATGTCTCCGAATCCGTCTGGCTCGAGCTCCTGGGGAACTACCTGCCCAAGCGGTACAGCGCCGATAAGGCGACCGTGGTGGACAGCCTCGGAAACTTCAGCCAGCAGATCGACGTCGTGGTGTTCGACCGGCAGTACAGCCCCTTCATCCTCACGATGCAGGGGGAGAAGGTGATCCCGGCCGAGAGCGTCTACGCCGTCTTCGAGGCCAAGCAGTCCATCAACGCTGGCCAGGTCGCCTACGCGCAGACGAAGGTCGCCAGCGTCCGCAAGCTCCATCGGACCAGCCTGCCCGTCCCCCACGTTAGCGGCACGGCCGAGCCGAAGAAGCCGCCTCACATCCTCGGGGGCCTGCTGACGTTCGAGAGCGACTGGAGCCCGGCTTTTGGGGACTCCCTGACCAAGGCGCTCGCCGCAGGGGACGCTGACGGAGTGCTCGACCTGGGGTGCGTGGCGGCGAAGGGCCACTACGCGCGCAACCAGGATGGCACCTACGCCATCACGTACGAGGGCAAGCCGGCAACGGCGTTCCTGTTCGAGCTGATCGCCCGGCTCCAGGCGAGCGCGACCGTCCCGATGATCGACATGCGCGCCTATGCCAAGTGGCTGGCGGACTGAGGACCTGAGATGTCATCTAGAGACGCCAACATCATCAAGTTCCTCCTGGGAGGCATCCTCCTGGTCCTCCTGTTCGGCCGCGACGCCGTCATGAGCTCGCTGCAGGGCGGCTTCTGGGTCGTCCTCGGCCTTGGTGCCCTGTTTGTGGTGGGCTGGATCGCCTGGGCGTTCGGGAAGGCTTTCTTCTACGACGTCCCTGCGGAATACATCTCCGACATTAAGAAGGAGAAGGCCCAGGGCGGGCCCTGGCTCGCCGGCGCGGTCCTCGGTGTCGGGCTACCGTTCGGCATGGCGTGGGTCGCCGGCATGCTGCTCCACAAGTGGGGCATGGCCGACATCCGCGAGTACACCGAAGTGGCCGGCCAGGTCTGGTACGTCCTCATGCCGCTTTTCCTGGTCCTCTACGCTTGGAGCGGACTGAAGAAGCACTACCGCTCGATCCCCGGCGCGCTCGCCTCGGGTCTGAAGACCTTCTTCCAGCGTTGGGGGTATGTCGCCGTCAGCCCAGTCCTCGCGCCAATCGGCCGGATACAGGAGTACAAGGCGCAACGGGCGGCCGGCATCTTCCGTGGCTACGGGTACGCCACCTACGACATCGTCGCGACGTTCATCGTGTCAATCGCACTCTGGATCTTCGCGGTTATAGTCCCGCTGATCTTCGCGGCGATCACCTTCCACGAGGTCTTCGGTTAGGTTTTAGATGATGCACCCAGGCGCCCACATCAAACCCGAACTCCCGGTTAGCGTTGTTAGTTTTCCCAGGCGGCGGGCAGCCACAACACCCTCGGAAGTTAGCTTTGTTAGCTTCCCTCCAGGGGGGTGATGCACAAAAGGGCGTGACTGGGGTGCTCAGTTAGCTAAGTTACGTTTTGGGCCCTACTATCGCGCGTGCGAGAGAAATTTCCCGAATTTATTTTCCCGTACATATTGGTATGTCGAAAAAACCTAACTCCTATAACTGGCCGGTTTTGACCTCCTGGAACGTGGTGTCGGACTCCCTGGATCTCCTATCGTCGACTCCACAAGTATGATCGAGCCACCCCTCAAGAGGGTTTGCCAGAGATTGCGGCATCCATTGCAGGTCCCTCGCTGGTGAACAGGTCCTCCCCGAGCAGCGGTTTGAGGATCCGGAGGGTAGCCCGGGTTCGGCCATAGGCCTTCGGATGATCGACCAGAACATGGCGGATTGCTTCAGGGGCATTGAATAAGAGCGAGGAGCGTCCGAAGAAGCGGCGGATGACGACCTCCTCCTCATAGGCCCACTGCGACCAGACCCGCAGGTTATTAGTGCGCATCAGCGAAGCGAGCTGACGCGGCGAAAGGCTCTCCGGGGCCGGAGCCGGATGCGGCGGAACAAAGGTCCGAATGCCCTCACGCATGACAGAGGTCTACATCGGCAGTGTTTAGCAGTTTCAAGCCCCGCAGAAGAGATGCCAGGTGAGCACAAAGGAAGGAGGGCACAATACTCACGAACGCGTGGCAAACCTTCGTATCGTAGGATCGGGAGGTGCTGGAGATCGGCCGAAGCACCAGCCGGAAGGATTAGGCGCCGCGAAACGACGTCAGGAACAGGGAATAGGTACAGCAGCTTGGATGCAAAGGCTGATCATGGATTTCGGGGCTGATCCTTTGCTACCAGCCAAGCTCGCCGAAAGAATTGAGAATCACCCGAACAGGAATTGAGTGCCCAATCCTTCGGGGCGGTGTTCAGCCAGGGGAATTTTCGGCCGTTCGTGGCGAGCCAGTTGGTACCAGCTTGGTACCGGCTCTGGTCGGAAACGCGGGGAAAGTGCCTAAAACGCCTTGGGCCTATGGTAGCGGAGGAGGGATTTGAACCCCCGACACAAGGATGACGATTCCTCTGCTCTGATAGTTGAGCCATTTCACCGGTGCGCACGTGGTGCGCACGGGGCAGAGCGATTCAAAGGGCAGATGCCGGTAACCCTTTGACAAAGTTGGTGAGCGCGCTGGGACTCGAACCCAGGACCCTCTGATGAAAAGTCAGAGCGTCTTTAGCTCCCACACTCTGCCCAGGGCTTGAACCACCTTCTGCTCAAAGATCCCGCGCCTGCAAGATCGTCCAAACGACTTCAATTGCTCGTGTGGGAACTCTCAGGCCAAGTGGCGATTCGCGACTGAAGAACGTCTGCTCCACCTCTAGGGCAGATATCACCTGCGCGAGGGCTTGGACTGCCGATCAAGAATTTTGCCAGAGCTATGGAATAAACACTCGTCCAAAAGTGTCTCTTGGCTTGGAGCACGCCTGTGCTCCAAGCTCGCTCACCAGAGAGCAGGTCGCATTGTGGAGGATGTTGGATGAACAAATGCACTCTGTTTGCGGTAGCCGCCGCTCTGATCGGCTCGCCTGCGTTCGCTGAGACAATCAACATGAAGGCTGACCTGACCGGCGCCAGCGAGGTACCGGCGGTGAACACCCCTGGCAAGGGCAGTCTAACCGCCACCTATGATACGGCCTCTAAGAGGCTCTCCTGGAAAGGGACGGTGTCCGGCCTGACCGGTGATGCCACAGCGGCGCACTTCCATGGTCCGGCCGAGCCTGGCAAGAATGCGGGCGTGTTGGTGCCAGCACCGGGCGTGAAGACCGGCGCCTTCGAGGGCTCGGCCACTTTGACCGATGACCAGGCCAAGGCTCTCATGGCTGGGCAGACCTATTTCAACATTCACACCGCCGCGAACCCGCAAGGTGAAGTGCGCGGCCAAGTCACGAAGTAAGCCGAGCGGCTTCAGGGCTTGCCGGAAGCCCACAAGCCCTGAAGCTAATAGCGGAAGCGCGTACCTAGTCGAAGGCGAAGCTCTGAAAGCGGAACATCCGGAGGTTCTGTCGCAAATTCGAAGTATAGGGATTTTCCGCGCCACGTCGCGGCGATGGCAGGGGCATTAACCCCTTGATTCTGCAGGAGCCGGTCGGGGGGCGGTTGGTATTGGCAAGTACAAAGCGAGTTTGCGACAGAACCTTCTTGCGCTCGCCTCGATTCTGCTATCATCTTTTGGCAACTCACGTCTAAACTCTAAAGCTAGAAGCTCCAGGATGTGAGCCGGAGTTCACTATAGCGATCGCTCCTATCCTGCCGGCATCCAAGAATACTGTTTAGCAAGCACGACCCAGGGGCACTTCAAGTTGCGCAACTTCGCAAAGATCCTGAGCGGAAGGCGTGCCATTCTTTGGATTGTTTGCGCCTGGGTGATACTTTGTATCGGAATCACCTTAGTTGGAGCAAATACTCTGCGTCAACTCGAGAGGCAGGCCGCCAACGATGCGGTGGCAAACGCCGAACGAGTATCCCGTCTACTAATCGCTAACTTCGAGCGCACTGCGGACGCAATTGACGGCTTCCTGACAAATTTCGCTGCGGGATTCTCCTCCGAGTGGACGCGAGGCGAGCTTTTTGAGCAGATCCAAAGCCTCAACCTACCAAGTTCAATCGTTCAGCTAGCGGTAGTCGGCCCCGACGGACGAACGTTTGTGAGCAGTGTCGGTCTTGATGCAGAGCGAGTTGATGTCTCCGACCGTATGCACATTCGGGTGCATCGGGAGAACCGCGTGGATGGTCTCTACATCAGCGTTCCTATTTTCGGCCGGCTCTCGAATCTCTGGACGATTCAATTCACGCGGGCGGTTCGCAACAGCGAAGGCAAGCTCCGAGCAATTCTAGTGGCCTCCTATGACCTGAGAGACTTTGTTTCATTCTACAGTGGCCTTAACATCAGCAACCAGGGAATGACCGCACTAACCGGCCTTGATGGAATTGTGCGCGTTCGCAGCGCTGCGGAAGTTGGCCACGGACAGGACATCTCGGCCTCGCCGCGGTTCCATCAGATTGTTGCGAATCGCACCGGCCGGTTCGACGGCGAAAGCGTTGTCGACCGAGTTGCGCGCGTTGGCTTCTTCACAACATCAGATCGCTACCCATTTTTTTCGTTAGTAGCCTTCGACCAAGCCTACCTGGATCGCCGGCTTGCGCCCCTACAACTGCCCATCATTGCCTCTTTGCTCGGCTTGGCGCTTGTGTTGACCCTCGCTGTGGCTGGAGCCGTCTGGGTGGTGGGTCGTGAAACAGCGGCCGCAGCGCGCCTCTATCACACGCAACGCCTCGAGGCGCTGGGCAGGCTCACCGGAGGCATCGCTCACGACTTCAACAACCTGCTCATGATCGTCATGGGCAGTCTCGATATGTTGCGTCGGGCCAAGGAGGATCGGCGGGCGCGCTACATCGATAACGCCCTGTTCGCGGCTGAGCGCGCCAAGGCGCTTACCCAGCAGCTCCTCGCCTTCAGCCGTCGTCAGACCCTCTCCCCTACTGTCTCAGACCTAAACCGCCTGATTATCGAGATGGGAGGAATGCTTACCCACTCGCTGCGCGAGAACATTGTCGTGGAGTTCGATCTCGCCCCTCAGCTTTGGCCAGTGAAAGTTGATACCGACCAGCTCCAAATCGCGCTCATCAATCTTGCGGTGAACGCTCGGGACGCGATGCCCAATGGCGGTGTGCTGCGCATCCAGAGTCACAACATTCCCTCCACTGACGAGGTTTGCCTGACCGTCAGCGACACCGGCGCTGGCATGAGCCCGGATGTGGCAGCGAGGGTATTTGAACCCTTCTTCACCACAAAGGAAGTGGGCAAAGGAACTGGGCTTGGCCTCGCGCAAGTCCACGGCTTTATGCTCCAGCTGGGAGGCAGGCTGGCCCTTGATAGCACTCCTGGGCATGGCACATCGATATCGCTTCTTTTCCCACGCTCACATGACCCGCTGGAACTCTCAGCCGCTAAGGATGAAACCCTGCCACAGACGCCTGCAGGACTGCGCGTCCTCGTCGTGGACGACAATCCCGAGATAGCAGCTTTGACTACGGCAGCTCTTGAGGAACAGGGCTGCATGACCCGACAGGCACCCTCAGCTGCGGAAGCGATGGAAATTCTGCGCGAAGCCTCATTCGACGTTCTGCTGACGGATATCGTCATGCCCGGAGAAATGGATGGGATCGCCTTGGTGAAGGCCGCGAAAGCTGCTGCACCGAAGCTGGCCGTCGTTCTGATGACCGGTTACAGTGAGAGATTGGAGAGCGGTGAAAGGATCGACAGCGAGCTCCTGCTCAAGCCGTTCTCGCCATATGAGCTAAGGGCCGCATTATGTCGGGCGCTGGAGGCATTTTCGGGAAAAGAGGCAATAAAGCCGTGCACAGCACCGTATCCTGAAACTGGTGGAGCCAGAAAGCACGACACTGAGCAGCAAGGCTTCAAGGCTGGTTCTGTCGCAAATCTGGACCGGGGTTGAAGAGATGGAAACGAACGTCACTCTGCTTCATGCGGCGAGCCGCTCGAACTGCTCCGCAAGCGGAAGGTTCGAATGGCTCCGTCGCAAATCCGGAGTAGGGACGAGAGAGTAGCAGGAGTTTTGTGAGGCGTTCATGCGGTGAGATCCGACGAGGAGCCCGGGAAGGCAGTCCATCCGTGCCTCTCCCGGGGCTCGTCGACAGCTGTCGTTGAGAGGCAGCTGAGGTGAGATTGAGCTGATTTGCCGGAGGTGACAAGCGGCTCAAACGAGGCGCGGCAGCGTGGCGCACGGCTCGACAGGCCGGGCCCTGACAGGAAGCGCCCCGGCCGAGGCACTATCCAGACCTCAACCAGGGCGCTCGTGTGCCAAGGGAATGACGCACATTGTGGATGTAGGCCCGTCAGGTTGCTCGACAATGCCACTCGCTACGGCAGCTTTTTCCATTCACAGAATGACGCTTCATCGCCACCACTGAGATCCGTCTCACCAGGTGGTGCGTACCGCGCATACATGGGCTCGTCGACCACGTGACTGACGGAACACGACAGCCCGCGATGGGCAAGAACTATGGAGGGCTCTGTGTCCTTCCGGATACAGACGGCTGTGTTGCACGGATCGGTTAGTGGACGTACTGAGCCCACCCCAAGCCTCTGCTTAAGCGATGCGGACGGACTTCGGGCATCCAAGCTCAAGCATGCGGTTCAAGGCATGAACGGCGATGGCGACCTCGGTCGTGCGACGCCGGGCCGTTCGCGAGCGCAGCGCATCTCCAATCACTCGTTTGAAGCGGCTGATAACTGACTCCACCAGAGCCCGACGCGTGTACCCGGACCTCTTCTGCCAGCCCACGCGCCCATGCTCGGCCATGCTTTGGAGGTGCCGATCACGCTGGGTCGGAGCGCTCTCTGCCATCTCGCTCAGCACTGCCGTTGATCGGGGTGGGATGATCACGTCAGCATCAGGATGGCGCTCGGCGACAGTGCGATAGATGTCGGCTTGATCATAGGCTCCGTCACCGATGAAGGAGGCAAGTGGGTCTGTGATCTGGTCGAGCAAGGGCTCGACCTGCGAGCCATCATCAACATCGCTCCTGGTCAGCTCCGAGGTAAGGATCTCTCCAGTCTCGGCATCGACGCCAATGTGCAGCTTTCGCCAAGCGCGGCGCCTTTGGGTGCCATGCTTTTCGATCAGCCACTCGCCGGGCCCGCACAGCCGCAAGCCTGTGCTGTCCACCAGCAGGTGAATGGGCCCGGTGCGGGACTGCAACCGTGGGACCTCCAGCGTTTCGGCGCGGCGGCTCAGGGTCGAGTGATCTGGTACGGCAAGATCCCGCCCCAGGAGCCTCAGGATCGAGCCGATCAGACCTTCGGTTTGGCGCAGCGCCAGCCGGAACACTGACCGCAGCGTCAAGGCCGTTGCGATGGCGAGGGCAGAATAGTGGGGCTGACCGCCTCGAGTGGTGCGGGGCTCGGCCCGCCAGGCGGCAATCGCCTCTTCAGTCAACCAGACCGTGAGACTGCCCCGCTGACGCAGGCTGGCGTCGTACTCGGCCCAGTTCGTCACCCTATGCCGCTGCTTGGGAATACGGTGCCGGCGAGCGGCATTGGCTTTGAACGGCACGGGAGACATCCGACATGAAAGGCACAGGCCTCCTATGTCAGCCAGTTTCGGTTACCAACTCACCTATTCGTGCAACAAGGCGGCGCGTCGCTGGAGGAGATGTGAGAGAGAGCGCACAAAGCCGGATCTGAGTGGAACAAGAGTTGAGGTGAATCTCAAGGCGGCCAAGCGAGGAAATCAGAGCCTTCGATTTCCATCGCTGACACATGTCACCAAATTTTGCGTCCTAAGTGCGACAAAAAGAGAGCTTGTGCCACCCTGTGTAGATCATGATGACCTGCCGACAGGTCAAATTAACCTGTCGGCAGGTCGTGGGTAGGTTGCCGACAGGTCGCCAGTAGATCAAAATGATCTACAAGGTTGTACACATACTTCATTCACTCGGACCATGTCGCGCGTTAGAAAGACATAGGTTGCCATTCATTGAGCGCTTCGCGGCCTAGATGTTGAGGGATCCAGTCTTGTGAGCCAAGCGTCCGCCGGACGCGTATCCAAACTCTGTCTACTACGAATGCGAGGCTCTCACCGGATGTGAAGCAGGTCGATTTGATTTGCAGCGTCTTCGAGGCAGATTTCAGAAGGAGCACGCCTCAATCCGTTGCGCCAACCTCTAGTGGGTTAGAGATTGACGCGTTCATCGTTGTTGCTTGCATCGTTATCCATAGCCTCTGCCATGAGGAGGATCTCTCATGGCAAAAATGGCAAAGGCTCACGTTCGATCCCTGAAGATCAAAAACACGCAATATCTCACAAAGCAGCGGCGTCACGCACACCGCACAGACACAACGAGCGAAGTCCGACCGGGTGTGGTGCCCGGAACTGCTCTGGTCTGGTCCCCGCCTCAGCTGCCTGTCGGAGGAGATCCAAAAGATTATCGTGCCCTCTATCTCTCCTCGAAGAGACGCCTCCGTTTTTCAGAGCGGCAGGGAGCCGCAATTGGCATGCAACTCCTCATTGGCGTTTCGCCGTCGTGGATCATGGCTGCCGGTGAGCTGCATGATCCCCAAAACCCCCGCAATCAGCAGCTCCTCGACAAGGCGGTTACATGGGTGCAATCCTGGGCTGGCGAGGACGCGGTCTTTGGTGCACGCCTTGATCTCGATGAAGCTGGTGGCGGTGTGGTCGACGTCTTCTGCGCTCCGGTCGCGGAGCAGAAGCACAAGTCCGGTGCCACCAAACGGGTCGTCAGCGTCAACAAGGCCCTGAGCAAACTTCAATCGGATGTTACGGCTGAGTGCTCCTATGAGGCGCTCCAGACCTCGTGGCACGCATGGGCGCAGGAACACCTGGATCCGGAGCTGCAGCGAGGCGAGCCGAAGACGAAAACCAAACGGGAGCACCTGAGCGTGGCGGAGTACAAGCGTGAGCAGGACCATCTGAAGGCCGAGGAAGACCTTCGGAAAAGGCAGGAAGAACTCGAGCTTCGCGAAGCTGCACTGACCGAACGGGAAAGGCGGGTGGAAGAGCTTGCCGCGGACCTGGAGCGCAAGTCCAAAATGCTGGCCCAAGCGCAGAAAGATGTCTTCAAGGCGGCGGTCGAGGTTCTGTCAGATCCGAACTTGAAAGCCATCCACCCCCCTGCCGATGAACAGGACCAGTGGCGGTTTGACACCCCTCATGTGGAAGCACAGCGGCCTGCGATCTTGCAGTCTCGCCCGCTCTGGCCTGTCATGCGTCAGGTCCTGGAGACAGTGCAGAACAAGCATCGTGCCGTCGACCGCTTCATCGAACGTCTGCAGACGGTTTATGACGAGGTCGATGACTACCTCCAGGAACGCATCGAGCGGGTGATTGACGAGGCCGACGCTTTCTCGACCTCTGGCTGCCCCTAAAGACGGCGAGGTGACGGGCTGATGCGCGGCGCATTGCACGAGGTGGCCGAGGCCGGTTTCACCGCCGAGTTTGCCGGGGTGGCCCTGGACTTCCTCCTCGCCCCTGACACGATCCTAGCAGGCCGGACGCTACTGGAGGCGCTGAAGGCTGGCGACCGTGAAGGGGTGCTGCGCCTGGTGCGTGGGTTTGAGGGCGATGGGTTCGCGTGAGCCCCTCGCCATCTGCCAGGCCTCGTGGCCCGACCGGGGTCGCACTCCCGCCGCCTGCCTGGCTCGGCAGCAGTCGAGATATCTGAGTATATGCTCCAGGGCGGGCAGACCGCCGGGCACCGCGAACTGTGGCGCCTTATCAGGATCCTGTTTGATGAACCAAACGCCCCACAGCACGAATAGCGCGATCTTAGCCGAGCGGCGGCCGATTGTGGCGCATCCAGATTAGTTTGTGCAGCGCCCGAACTTCTACCTGAGCCAGCTGTTCTCGGCCTAGGATCAGGTTTTCGGAGAACGGTTATGGGCCCTGATGAGAGTTCGCCAAAACGCGGCTTTGCTTCAATGAGTGAGGAACGGCGTCGCGAGATTGCAAGCAAAGGCGGCAAGAGCGTGCCGGCTGAAAAGCGGTATTTCGCTCAGAACACTGCATTTGCCTCCGAAGCCGGCCGTAAGGGAGGCCAGAACTCCCCGGGCCGCAGGAAGGATCGTCAAAAGTAGGACCTTAGGCCAAGCTAGTGGGCAATCTCCTGATAGGCAGCATCAAAGAAGCTGAAACCGTCGAAGAACAGGATCCTGCCTGAGAACAATCCGGGTTCACCTTTGCTCATGTTCCTACACGCCTCTGAGCAGATATCCGCGTCGACGCTTGCGCCGGAGCCAGGTTTCGAGGGCTTTCACAGCACGTGATTGGTTTTCGTAGAGCTCGATCCTCCTCTGCCCCGGCTGGCCGATGCGGCCCCACTCGCGGATCAAAGTGGCGTCACCGAACAGGCTGGGTTCGATCGACAGCACATAGTAGCGAGCCATGTTGCAACTCGCATCGAGCCTGTCGAGGACCAGGTACTGGATCGTGTCTTGGGACATGCCTTCATGTTGATCAAGCCATGTGCTGAGGTCCAATCAAAGTCTTGAATCCATCAAGCCTCAACGATTCACAACAGTGATGCACTCCGCCTTCGACATGTCGGTTTAGCAACTCACAAGCCCTAACCGCTCGTCGAGACCTGCTTCTCCCCCTACTCTCACAGCGTCAGCTATTGTCTTCCCTGAGGGAGACTCTGCGAAGCCTTCTCAAGTGCCATGACACGCTCCTCAAGAGCGTCGATCGCCGCCAGCACCACGGCAGCGATCGCGATTGCCAGCGTGCCAATCTCGATGGCTTTGCGCTGGTCATGCGTCCGATGCAGAGCCTTCTTCAGATACCGCTCGAAGATCACGTAGAGGAAGATCCCGCCCACGACGGTTGAAATCAACACCATACTTTTCACTCCTCGTTCTCCATTCCCGCCCTCTGTGACACCCGGCACGCTTGCCAGTCGTCATCTCGACGCGCAAGGTTCCTCCCCTACGACATTCTTCGCCTCCTCATGGCGAGGAGTTCGACGGCGAGGTCGATCTTGCCGGCTTTGACCATGCGCGTGAGGGCGCGGAAGTAACCACCCGGGTTCTTGATCCGGCTCTCGCCGCCGTTCTTGGCTGCGTCGTCCTCGTAGAGTTGCAGGACGTAGATCACGGCGATGGCCGCCCTGACGGTGCCGATGTCTTCCACCGCCTCGGCCCAGGCGCTTTCATGAGCCCCGAGCGCGGCCCGCAGGTACCGGCCGGCTGAGACGATGTCAGCTAGGTCCCGCACCGGTTGACCGTAATCGCCAATGGTGGGGCAAGCCTCAAGGATCAATTCCGGTGATAGGTGCTCCGAGGTTTGTTCGGTTGAACGAACCGCCTCAGCTTTCCTCGGAAAGCCCTTGTTACAAGGCTCACTAGGAGATCCGTTGTTGTTATTAGTGTGACGGACTCCGAGTCCGGCATTGCCCGCTTCATAGAAGGCTTCCTCAACCCGGGTTCTCAACAGCTGCCAGGCGTCCAGGAGGTCGGCCGGCAGGGTGACATGGGACCGGGCGGGCGTACGAGCCTGCAAGGCCTTCAGCTCACCTTCGAACTCACTGCGATCGGCCTTGGGGAAATGCTCCGCCAGGGCCGCCAGAGCTTCTTCCGCGGCCCGCCGGCAGATGGTGACCTCATCAAAGGCCCGCTTCTGTACCTCGCGCAGCTGCTTCTGCTCCATGAGCATCACGGCCCAGTCGCCCCGGCGGGCGTAGATCGGGGTCAGATCAAACCCGAAGGCATCCACCACCTGCCCGGCGAGGTCCTTGACCGCATAGCGCTTGCCGTTGGGCGAGTCCTTGGGGGCAAGCAGCTGCAGGTCGATCAGCTGGCGCAGGATGCGCCGGATCGCCCGCTCGGTCAGGCCGGTGCGGCTCATCAGGTAGTCGTTGGACGGCCACACCAGCAGCCGCTCCCATTCCTGCTCGCCCCAGCAGGCCACCAGCTCCGAGAGGACCGCCCGCTGGGCTGGTCTGAGGTCGAGCGCCTTGCCGGCCTCCCGGGCGGCGGCTGAGAGTTCTTTTCGTGTCACTGTGCGCCCGGTGTCGAGCGCAAGCTTCCTTGCGGCCAAAGCGGCATGTCTCAGCCGCCGGCCTCCAGACGATGCAAGTTGCATCGTACCCTCCATATTGAGGGCAAAGCAGGAACGTTCACCGAAACCGATGCTCTTGACACACAGCTTTTCGGGATGGCATAAGGAAGCTGCAAGACATTCCAGATGCCCACCCCTCGGTGGACTCCAAAGGCCTCGAAGTTACCAGCTTCGGGGCCTTTTGCTTTGCCTGGTTACGTCACCGTGTTTGGCTCCTTCCGAACAAAGGTGGCTGCGAGGGCGTGGTTGATCGCCTCCTGTCGAGACCGGAAGCGACCACTCTCGACAGCTTCATCGATCGCGGCCCCGATCATCTGGGAAACCCATACGTTCATTTCCCGATCGCCCCGCTCACGGCGGGCTTTTCGGAGACGTTGTACGGCATCGGTTCCCTTCACAGCTGGCATGGCGCTCACCTGTCACACTCGTAGCATTTCGAGAAATGCCCGATTCTGAGTTGGCTGTGGAGTCGGAGCGCAAGAATCCATTCACACTAACTGGATTCTCCATTGGAAAACTTCTTTGGGCTGAATCAGTTAGACGGAACGGCCGAATCAATTCGCAGGTAAAAATCAGGTTCCGCATCGCTCAAAGTTACGCACTCGATTCTGCACTTGCAGTTCTAAAGCCGGTTCTCCGACTCGCGTTTAAGCGTTTGACTCTACCAGCCTCTTCGTGGGGCGGTGAAATCTACAGTGGAGAGGAATGCCCGCCTTCAATATTTGGGATCGACTCTGGCGCGATTTCCGCAGCCAACTGGCAATCTGTCTTCGCCGGGGAGAGCCGTCTCCTATTCATGCCGCATCGCATTCCTGCCGGGCCGGATATAGGCAGGTCAGTCTGGCGCACACCCAAAGAATTGGGATGATGCTCCCCTGTAAGCTCAAGGAGGCTAGCGGGATCTTATGATCGGTATCGAGGCCCTTAACGCAGCTCTGATTTGCCCCTTTGCCTTCCTTGCTTCCCGCAACAGTCCCCAAGCGGCGTACTCGCTCAAGCACCCGAGCCAGGATAGGTCATTGCGATGCTTTTATTGCCGGTCTGAGGGCGCAGTCGCGTTCAGATAATCGTCAATTGAAAGCTGTCCCGAGTTCCGGGACTTTGGCTTGGGGCGGCCAGGCGTCTCCTCCGGCACAGCGATGGTCTTCCGTTGGCGTACTGCAACACTCTCCGCCTTCGCCTTCTTCATCCGAGCCTTGGCTTGGTCCCGCGCCACGGCTTCCTCAGACTTCGGATCCTCGGTCAGCCACTTGCCGTGTTTGAGCACCTCATTGACCCGCCCCTGATTGACCCCGAGCTGAAACGCAATCTCCTGCTGAGTCATCTCAGTCGTCTGGTTGAGTTCGATGATCTGTCGCGCCAGCTCAGGGGTCATCTTCTTGCCGGCGATCCGCCGCCCCGCCCTGATCGTGCGGGTAGCCTGGTCGCGTTCTTTGAGTTTCTCCAAGATCGCAAGAGCCATGATCATGCCCTGCTCCCGCAGGGCGGCCTCAAACTCCTTGAGAGTGGTCAATGGGCATTCTCCTCGAAAACCAGATCAGCACCGAGTAGTCGGCACAGGTGGCGGTGAAGACGGCACCAATAACCGACGACCTCCAGCCTGAGCGCACCCGCCTCTGACTTCCAGTGTCAGAGGAATAAAGGACAGAATAGGGTCACGAAATCCGCTGGTGCAAGCCGGGCCTATCATCTTCGTTGTTGATTTGTTCCAGCCTGCACCGATCACGCTTGGGTTTCGTCTCGGGATGGCTCGCCGAGATCGTTGCAGCGTCGAGCTGCAGGCAATGACTGATCAGCCAAACCCTGAGATGCCGTGCGATGTCCTCCCGCAGGGTGAATAATTATAGGCCTACAGAGCGCGAATTTCGTTGAATAAGAATTTTGACAAGAAGTCTATGGCGAGACGGATCCCACGTCGCCAGATCGAGCATGTGACTGGCGAGCAGTACAGCGGCACACTGAAGGCTTGCGCCCACCTTCTTCACCCCTAGTCTCCTTGCTCATGATCTTCAGTAAGGACACACATCAAAACCGTGGCGGAGAGCACCATGACAGACCACAACCAGGACAACGCCCACGATCAGCACGAGCACTGGAAGCACCATGGCGTCCAGGTGATCAAGGGCGACCGTCTCGATCCGAACACGGCCCAGACCCCGGGCATGTTTCGCCAGGCCGCGATCAATCATGCGCGGGTGGGCGCGCAGAAGATCTGGGCGGGCACGGTTTCGATCCAGCCGAACGCCAAGACCGGGGTACACCACCATGGTGAGCTGGAGAGCGTCATCTATGTCGTGCGAGGCAAGGCCCGCATGCGCTGGGGCGAGCGGCTGGAGTTCGTCGCAGAGGCTGGACCCGGGGACTTCATCTATGTGCCGCCCTTCGTGCCCCATCAGGAGATCAACCCCAGTCCCGACGAGCCCCTCGAATGCGTCCTGGTGCGCAGCGACAATGAAGCCGTCGTGGTGAACATCACCGACGTGGATCCGGTCGAACAGCCGGAGGAGGTTTACTGGGTCGACCCGATCCACAAGCAGCCCGAATAGAGGCAGGACAGCGCCCCAGAGACAGGCTCAACAGCAGTGCGATGCCCTATCGGACCGGCTGTGGGTTCACGCTGCCGGCCCGGTAGCCCGCAAGATCAACCCGAGGACGGAATTCACGCCCACATGCAAGCCTACAAGACGCTGGAAGCACGATTTGCCCGCATCAGCTCGATCGAGGACGCGATCGGCATTCTGCAATGGGATGCCGAAACCCTGATGCCGGAGGGTGCCGCCGACAGTCGCTCCGACCAGCTCGCAACCCTCAAGGGCATTGCCCATGAGCTGCTTACCGCACGTGACACGGGCGACCTCCTGGACCAAGCGGATCAGGACAGCGGCCATCTCGACGAGTGGCAGCGCGCCAACCTGCGTGAGATGCGCCGGATCTATGTCCATGCCGCCGCGGTTCCGGCGGACCTCGTCGAGGCTAGTTCCAGAGCCGTCTCCCGGGCGGAGCTGGTGTGGCGCGAAGCCCGGCAGAACGGCGATTTCGCCCTGCTCCTCCCGCACCTGACACAGGTCCTCACGCTTCAGCGGCAGATCGGCCAGGCCAAGGGCGAGGCGTTGGGGCTGTCCCCTTACGACGCTCTCCTCGACAGCTACGACCCCGGTCTGCGCCAGACCACCATCGACCCTCTCTTTGCCGAACTCGGCGCCGAACTGCCGGCCCTGATCCACGAGGCGCAGGAGCGCCAGAAGGGCCGTCCTGCCATCCTGCCTCTCGACGGCCCCTTCCCTGTCGATGATCAGCGGCGCATCGGCGAGCAGTTGATGAAGGCGGTCGGGTTCGATTTCAACCGGGGGCGGTTTGATGTGAGCTTGCATCCGTTCTGCGGCGGATCCACGGGCGACGTCCGGATCACCACCCGCTACAGCGAGGCAAACTTCATGAGCGCGCTCATGGGAGTGCTGCATGAGACCGGTCACGCGCTCTACGAGCAGGGCCGCCCGGAGGCGTGGCGCCGTCAGCCGGTCGGGCTGGCGCGCAGCATGAGCCTGCATGAAAGCCAATCGCTGCTCATCGAGATGCAGGCCTGCCAGAGCCGGGAGTTCGTCACCTATCTCGCTCCCCTCGTACGGGAGGCTTTCCAGGGAGAGGGGCCGGCCTGGAGCCCGGAGAATCTCCACCGGATCCTGACCCAGGTGGAGCCGGGCTTCATCCGGGTGGAGGCGGACGAGATCACCTATCCAGCTCACATCCTGGTCCGGTACAAGCTCGAGAGGATCTGTCGCAACAATTTGTTTCAGAGTTTCAGCTAATCCTCCTTGAGCTCAGCGAAGGAGGGTAGCGTGTTCAAG